>NZ_SUMF01000014.1 GCF_005048205.1 Chitiniphilus eburneus | reverse complement strand
ACCAGCATGTGCGGGGCCTTGGCCAGGTCGGTGACGATGGGCTTGCCGGTGATGTCCTTGCCCAGCGCCATGGTCAGTCTGGACGTCATGTTGTGGTAGGGCTCGGAAGACAGGATTTCCGACAACCGGATCGTCTGCCGCGTGGGGTTCGGCAGCTCCAGGCCCATGCAGGTCTTGCCGGGAATGGTCTCGACCACGCGGATCGATACCAGCCCCAGTGCGCGGGCCAAGTCCTTCATCAGGTTGACGATCTGTGCGCCCTTCACGCCGACGGCGGGTTCGATTTCGTAGCGGGTGATCACCGGGCCGGGGTAGGCGGCGATGACCTTCACCTCCACGTTGAAGTCGGCCAGCTTGCGTTCGATCAGGCGCGAGGTGAACTCCAGCGTCTCGTGGCTGATGGTTTCCTGCGCCACCGGCGGCGGGGCGAGCAGCGACAACGCGGGTAGCTGATCGCTGCCGCCACTGCGCGCCACCATGCCGGGCGCCTTCATCGGCGGCAGGTCTTCCATTTCGAACAGCATCGGTTGTGCGGCCTGGCGCTGCGCGGCGACCTGTTGCTTTTCCTGTTCCTTCTTTTCTTTTTCCAGGCGCTTTTCGGCCTGTCTGGCGACCGGTACTTCGAGCTGCGCAGCTTCGATGATCAGCGGAGGCTTGTCCTCCTGCTTTTTCTTTTCCTCGGTGACCTTTTCCTCGCGCTTCACCGCTGCCTGACGGCCGATGCGGCGATCCTGCGCGGCCTGCCAGGTGTCGATGGTGCGCGTGAACAGCCATTCCAGCGCGCTGCCCAGTTTTTCCATCGTGCCCAGCCAGGACAGGCCGGTAAATAGCGCGATGCCGATGGCCCACAGCGCCACCAGCGATAGCGTGGCGCCGGCGAACCCCAGGGCGTGGTACAGCCAGCCGCCCAGCCACAGGCCGAGTACGCCGCCGGGGGCCAGCGGCAGCTCGATGGTCAGCGTATGCAGCCGCAGCGCCTCCAGGCTGGCGGACGACAGCACCACCAGCAGGAAGCCGATGCAGGCCAGCAGCACCACGGGTTTGTGGGTCTGCTCGGACACGCGGTCGATCCGGCGATAGCCCCACCAGATCGCGGCCAGGAAGAACGTCACCCACCACCACGCCGACATACCGAACAGCGATAACAGGATGTCGGCCAGCCACGCACCGACCAGGCCGCCACGGTTGAGGACATTGGCCTGGGTGGCGCTATGCGACCAGCCGGGGTCGCTCGGCTGGTAGGAGGCGAGCGCCAGCACCATGTAGAGCACGGCCGCCACCAGCAGGAACCACCAGGATTCGCGTAGCGCATTGGCGATCTGGGGCGGCAGCGCGGCGCGGGCGGAGGCGTTGGCGACGTTTTTCTTGCGGAAAAAAGGCATGGAGGCAATGACTTGGGCTGCGGTCGGAATGCCCGATTATAGCCACACCGCAGGGCGTGATATGAAGTTGCGCCCCGGCTGTGCACCGGTGACGGTTGCATGGCCGGATGCCACGGTGGTGGCGCTATTCCAGAAAGCGGCGCTGCCACTCGCCGAAGCGCGCGCGGGCATGGGCCGAGTAGCTTTCACGATCGGCGAAATCGCTGGGGTGAAAGGGTTCGAACACGTGATAGTTGGCGCGTCGGTTGGCGGTGCGCATGATGTGGCGGATCTTCTGCGGCAGCGTTTCGTCATCGCCCCAGGCGAAGTCGGCCTGTGCTTCGTAGTGCAGGAACACCGGGACAATGGGCACGCCGGTTTCCAGCGACACGCTGAAGGCGCCATAGAGAAACTTGTCCCACAGCAGTCGCCCTTGCAGCCGCCCTCGGGGTAGATTGCCACGTTGTGTCCGGCGCGCACCGCCGCGATCAGCGCGGCCTGCGCGGCCTGGCGCGAATCCTTGTCCTCGCGTTGCACGAACAGGGTTCCCGCTGCGGTGGCGATGCGACCGACGATCCACCAGTGGCGCACTTCGGCCTTGGCCAGATTGGTGACGGGAAACAGTGCGGGAATACCGATGTCCTCGAACGCCGAGGGGTGGTTGGCGATCAGGATGTAGCGCTCGGGCAGGCGCCCGGTGTAATGCTGGTGCAGGCGCAGGTCGACGCCCAGCGCCCGGACAAAGGCGCGGCACCAGCGCTGGAACAGGCGGGGATACCAACCCGTCAGCCAGGCGAGCGGCAGCCGCGCCAGCAGCGCCATCGCCACGGTGAAGACCGCGAGGTCCAGCCAGGCGCACAGATCGCGGATGCGGGCGGCGAGCCAGAGCATGGCGGCGCGTCGTCAGTGACGGTGGGTGAAAAGGCGGGCGCTCAATGCAGGAAGCCCGCCAGCTTGTTTTCCAGCATGCGCGGATTCTCGCCGTTGGCGATGGTGTACAGGCCCTCCAGCAGCATTTCGCGGCGGCGCACTTCCATGCCGATATGCTGCTTCAGCTTGCTGCCGATGGGCAGGAAGATCAGGTTGGCCGAGCCGACGCCATAGATGGTGGCGACGAAGGCCACGGCAATGCCGGCGCCCAGCTTGGAGGGATCGGTGAGGTTTTCCATCACGTGGATCAGGCCCATCACCGCGCCGATGATGCCGATGGTGGGCGCATAGCCGCCGGCCGATTCCCAGATCCGGGCGGCGGCGCGGGCGCGCTCTTCGTAGCCGTCCACTTCCAGTTCCAGCGCGCGGCGGATCATCTCGGGCTCGGCGCCGTCGACCAGCATCTGCAAGCCGCGTCGCACGAAGGGGTCCTTCTCGCTGTTGGCATAGGCCTCCAGCGCCAGCAACCCGCCACGGCGTGCCTGCTGGCTCCAGTTGACCAGCATGCCCAGCACGCGGCGAAAATCGTGTTGTGGCGGGACGAACACCCATTTGACCAGCTTGATGCCGGCCAGGAAGTCTTCGCTCCGGCTTTGCAGCATGACCGCGCCGCAGGTGCCGCCGATGACGATCAGAAAGGCGGTGAACTGGACCAGGGACGAAATATGTCCACCTTCCAGCACTTGGCCGAGCACGATCGCGGTAAGCCCGAGCAGCAGGCCGAAAAGGCTGATTTTGTCCATGCGGGATCGTTATTGTGATTATCGGGGGGGCAGCCAATCCTGCAGGCGCGCGCGCAGCCGGACCACGGCCTGGCTGTGCAACTGGCAGACGCGCGATTCGGATACACCGAGCACGGCGCCGATTTCCTTCAGGTTGAGCTCTTCTTCGTAGTACAGCGACATCACCAGTTGTTCGCGCTCCGGCAGGTCGACAATGCCTTCGATCAACGTCTTGCGGAAGCCTTCGTCGGAAAGCTGTTCCAGCGGGTTGGACGCATGGTCGGCGGCGTAGATATCGAGGCGGCTGTTTTCGCCTTCTTCTTCGAAATCCTCGTAATAGAGCAACTGGTGGCCACGGGCATCGCCCAGCATGTGCTGGTACTCCTCGAGCGGCAGATCCATTGCCTTGGCGACTTCCCCCTCGGTGGGCGCGCGTCCAAGGCTTTGTTCCAGTTGGTGGGTCGCCGCTTCGATGCCGCGCATGTTGCGCCGGACCTGGCGCGGCATCCAGTCGACATGCCGCAGCTCGTCGAGCATGGCCCCCCGGATGCGCTGCGTGGCGAAAGTCTCGAACTGCACGCCGGCGTTCGGATCGAAATTACGCGCGGCTTCCATCAACCCCATCAACCCGACCTGGATCAGGTCCTCCACTTCCACGCTGGCCGGCAGGCGCGACACCATGTGATAGGCGATGCGTTTGACCAGCGGCGCGTGCGCGGCCACGCGGTCTTCTTCGGTCGAAGCCTGGGTCTGCCGGTAAAGGTTGAGCGCGCGAGGTGAGAGCATGGGGATCCGGGATAAAGCTGCGATCCAGTTTAGCGGACAACCGTGACGTCTGTCGCCGCAAGCACGGTTTCCAGGTGCGCCAATGCTTCGGCGAGGGCGGCATCCGCGGCGGCGGCGATGCCTTCGCCATCCATAGTCTTGATAGCCGCCTTGCCGGTACTTTCCCACTCGGCGATCAGGGCCTGATCCCGGTGCAAAGTGTAGTGCAGCGTCAGCAACACTTGCCGTGACGCATTCGGACGCAGATCGGCGTAGAGCGCATCCAGCCGGCCACGCAGCACGAACTCGCCCACGGTGGGCGACGCGCCCAGGCTGACGTGCTCGAACAGCCCGCTGGCGGCCAGCCAGGCTTCGCTGCGTTCGCCGATCAGGGAGGCGGGGGGAGCCACGAAGCCACGGAACGGATCGGCCGCGTAGCGGTAGTCGGTTTCGCGATAGACGAAGCGCCAGTCGCCATAGCCCTGGGCCGCGCGCAGCGGCGCCACGCGCAACGGGCCGGCAAAGTGCCTGGCAGCGGTGGCGCCGCTGCGCGTGGCATCGAAGCGGTAATGGACCTGCGGCTCGGGCTTGCCGGCGCAACCGGCCAGCGACAGCGCGATCAAGGATGTGGCGAGCAGGGCGATCAGGCATCGTGTCATCGTGGTGGCAACGAGTAGGGAGTGGGTCGGGTGCCGAACAACAGGCCCGGCGGATTACGGCGTGCATCTTCCGCCAGGCCGCGCAGTTCGGTACTGATGGCGTGCAAGTTGTCCAGGGTTTCGGCCAACTCGGCATCGCGGCTGCCCACCACCGTATCCAGCCGCGATGCGACGCTTTCCAGGTGGGTGAGCGTCTGGTGCAGCGCGGGGTCGGCCATCAGTTCGCGGGCGCTGTGTGCCGCCGCCGAGATATCCATCGGCGCAGTGCGCCAGGCCGGGTCGGACACCAGTTCGCGCAGCGATTGGTTGGTGGCGCGCAGTTCGCTCAGCAAGGCCTGTGCATCCTGGCCGATCCGGTCGGTGGGCACCTTTTCCAGGCGCTGACTGACGCGCAGCAGCGATTCGGACAACGCTTTGAATGGGACGTCGTTCAATTGGCGGTCGGCGGTGTCGAGCAGGTGGTTCAGGCGGTCCACCGTACCGTCGATATCCAGGTTCTGCGCCTTGGTGATCAGGTTCTGCGCGGCATCCATGATCTTGGCGACGGCACTGTGCGCTGACGGGATGTACGGCTCGTCCGGGCGCCAGGAAATGGCCAGCGGCGGGTTTTGCCGGGGGTCGACGTAATCGATTTCCAGGTAGTTGGTGCCGGTCAGGCCCTGTGGTGCCAATCGCACCCGCAGCCCGCGCGCGATCTGGGCATTCAGCTCCTCCTGCGAAACGGTGTTGCCGCCGTTCTTGCCGAAACGGTGTGGCTTGAGCTGCATTTCCACCAGCACGTATTGCGGGCCGCCGTGTGGCGTATCGTACTTGTTTGACGTGAAGCTGATTTCGCTGACCGAGCCCAGCGCCACACCGCGGTACTTCACCGGCGACCCGATATCCAGTCCCTGCACCGATTCGTCGAAATAGGTTTCCACGATGACGGTATTGGTGAACCAGCGCCCGGCGCCGAACGCGACGAACAACAGTGTGCCGATGGCAATGCCGACGACGACGAACAGGCCGAGCCGGAAATAGGTTGCGTTGGTTTTGTTCAAACCTGGGTCTCCTCGCCGCGGCGGAAGAAGCGGGTTACACGGGGGTCTGGATGATGATCGCGCAGATCCTGGGGCTTGCCGACGGCGATAATGCCTTTTTCCTGTTTATCCAGCATCAGCGCGCGGTCGGCAATGGCGAAGATGCTCGCAAGCTCGTGGGTGACAACGATAAAGGTCAGCGACAGCGCCCTGGAAAGCCGCAGGATCAGCGCGTCCAGCTCGGCCGAGGTGATCGGGTCCAGCCCGGCAGAGGGTTCGTCCAGGAACAGGATGGCCGGGTCCAGCGCCAGTGCGCGGGCGATGGCGGCGCGTTTCTGCATGCCACCGGATAATTCGGCCGGGGCGTAGTCCGCGTACTGTTCGAGCCCCACCTCGCGCAGCTTGAGTCGGGCCACCAGTTCGCGCGCTGGCAGGTCCAGGTGGCTGTGCGCGGCCAGGGGCAGCATCACGTTTTCCAGGACGGTCATCGAGCCGAACAGCGCACCGGCCTGGTATGCCACGCCGAACGAGGCCAGGATGCGCCGCCGCGCGGCGCCCTCGGCGGCGGTCAGTTCCTCGCCCGCCAGCCAGATCCGGCCCTGGGCCGGTTGCTCCAGCCCGATCATGTGCTTGAGCAGCGTGGATTTGCCGCAGCCGGAGCCGCCGAGAATGGTCAGCACTTCGCCGCGTGGCACGTCGAAGCTCACATCGCGCAGCACCACGTTGCGCCCGTAGGCGCACGTCAGGTTTTCCACCCGCACCAGCGGTTCGGCGGTGGGCGTGGCGACGATGGGAGAGGGGACGGTCGCGTCCATTTACCAGTCCAGGTAATAGAAGGCCACGGCGAACAGGCCGTCGGCGACCACCAGCATGACGATGGCGCGTACGTCGGCGCTGGTGGCGGCGGCGCCCACCGCGCGTGCGCCGCTGCCGGTCTGCAAGCCACGCATGCAGCCGATGCCGGCGATGCCGAGGCCGAACACGAACGATTTGAACAGCCCGGTGAGGTAGTCGCTCATATCGACGAAATCGATGATCTGCGAGGCGGAGGTGGCCATGGGGATGCCGAAGCCGATCAGTACCAGCGCGGCGCCGAACATGCCGATCAGCTCGGCGAACAGTGTCAGCAGCGGCATGGTGCAGGCTACCGCGATCAGGCGCGGCAGCACCAGGAAGCGCATCGGGTCCAGCCCCATGGTGACCAGTGCGTCGATCTCCTGGTTGACCTTCATGGTGCCGATCTCGGCGGCGAACGCCGCGCCGGTGCGCCCGGCCAGCAATACGGCCGTCATCAATGGCGCCAGTTCACGCACCAGCGACAGGCCCACCAGGTTGGCGACGAACAGCTCGGCGCCGAACTGGCGCATCGGCACCGCCGACTGGAACGACAGGATCACGCCCAGTAGAAAGGCGATCAGCGCGACGATGGGCAAGGCGTCCGCGCCGGCGCTGGTTGCCACGCGCAAGGTTTCGCCAAGCCGCAGCTCGCGGGGGCGGCGCATCACGCTCGCGAATGCGGCGCTGGCTTCGCCGATGAAAACGATGGCGGCACGTGCCTCCAGTGTCACTTCGGCCACGACCCTGCCCAGCGTGGCGATCACACCGGGCGGGGGCGGGCGGCGCGGGATGATGAGCGGATGATCGGGTTCCAGTTCCGCCAGCAGGGGGGCGAAGCGTTCGGGCAAGCCCTCCACGGTGCCGCCGCGCTGGATCAGGTCGAACAGCAATGCGGCGCCGGTGCCGTCGCAGTAGTCCACCGCGCTGGTGTCCACCACGGCGCCCTGGGTCATGGCGGCACGGGCGCGCGGCCAGAGGTCGGCACAATGTTCGGCATCCAGCCGGCCCGACAGCCTCAGCCGTGCGGGCGTCGAATCGGTATCGATGTCCAGGCTGGCTGAGTTGTCAGGGGTCATTGCTGTCCTAGCTGATCACTGAAAATCCGGCTCGATTCCACCAGGCGGTAGACAAAGCCCGTGGCGCTGTCTCCGCCCTGGCTGGGGCGTTTCCAGCGCAACATGCTGTCCGCGAGCTGGCGGAAGGCGTGGCTGGCTTCGGTATCGGGAAAGGCATCGATGACGGTCTTGCCCAGCCGCGTGGCGCGTTTGAGTTTTTCGTCCTCGGGTACGTAGCCGCACAGGCGTAGCTTTACCGCTTTCCCCAGGTATTGTTGGGCCACTTCGCGAATCCGGCCGTACAACAATTCCGCTTCCCCCAGGGTTCCGACTCGGTTAGCGAGCACGCGGAATTCGCGCCGGGCATATTCGGTGTAGAGCAGTTTGATGGTGGCGTAGGCATCGGTGATCGATTCGGCGCGGTTGGTGACGATCACCAGCACGTCGTCGGCGGCCAGCGACAGGCTGGGTACGCCCGCGCCGGTGGCGGGCCGGGTATCCAGCAGCAGGAAGTCGGCATCGCCGGTCAGCGCCTCGAATTCGGCACTCAGCCATTCGAGTTCGCGCTCGTTCAGCGCGGCCAGTTGTTGCGGCCGCGCGGTCACCGGCAGGATGCCGAAGCCGGCCGGCGTGGGGATCAGGGTGTCGGCCAGCGACACTTGGCGCCGCAGTGCATGCTCCAGCCGGTAGCGCATTTCCAGCCGCAGTCGGTGTGCCGCGTTGGACATGCCGTCGAATTCGTCGAGCAGGATCACGCTGCGGTGGCGTTCGGCCAGGGCCGCGGCAAGGTTGATCGCCAGCGTGGTGGAGCCGCAACCGCCACGGCCACCGTTGAAGCCGACGCTGCGGCAGCCCGGGCGCGCCACCAGCTTGCGCAACCCCGCGGCTTGATCGGACCAGGGGCCGCTGCTCACTTGCTGCAATCCTGCGTCGAGCGGGCGGCAGCAGTACCCGAACCGTTCAGGGGCTTAGGCAGTGGATCGGCAAACATTGGCCGGAACTCCTGCGCGAGCAACGCGAGGCTCCCTCGCGGTGGCGAGGGCGGGGGGAGTGGAACCAAGCAGGCAAGCACCGGTTCTGGCATACCGCGGCGAGTGCGCGCCCGGCTTTGCCGGGGGCATGCGTGGGGTAATGCGTAGCCAGGGCTGGCGAGTTCGTTCCGGAGCTATCCACGCACGCCCCCGACGTTCAGCGTGAAGTCGAGCGGTGCGTCCTGGCTGCCCATGTAGAGCGGGTACTCGTCGCGCTGCAACTGGAATACGCCGCTGTCGTGCTGGTTGCGGAACGCGCGGTCCACCAGGTAATCGACGCGCGCGACGTGCAGGTCTTCGGGCACGCGCTGGCCATTGGTGACAAAGTGCAGCGCCAGCTTGTGGCGGATGGCGACATCGAGACAGCCGCCCAGGCTCATCGCTTCATCCAGCTTGGTGAGGATGCAGCCGGTGAGGTGCGCGTTCTTGTAGCGGCGGGCCACGTCGTCCAGCGTGGCCGGCGCGGCGTTGGCGGCCAACAGCAGCACCGTCTGCACCGCGTCCACGTCGAACAGGCGCAACTGCTCGACGATGCGCTGGTCGCGTTGCCCCATGCCCACGGTATCGATCAGCACCAGGTGCCGGTCGGCGAGATCGGCCAGCGTCAGTTCCAGGTCGGTATCGTCTTTTACATCGTGGACCGGGATGCCGATGATGCGGCCGTAGATGCGTAGTTGGTCCTGCGCTCCGATCCGGTAGCTGTCGGTGGTCAGCAGCGCCACCGATTGCGGGCCGTGGGTCAGCGCGCAACGGGCGGCCAGCTTGGCCACGGTGGTGGTCTTGCCCACGCCGGTGGGGCCGATCAGCGCGACGATGCCGCCACGCTCGATCAGGGCGTCGTGGTTGCCCATCGCGGGCAGGTTGTGTGCCAGCGCGGCTTTCACCCAGCGCATGCCGGCATCCAGTGTCAGCCCGCCGGGCATCTTGTCGATCAGTTGCCGCGACAGCGCGGGGCAGAAGCCAGCGGCCAGCAATTGGCGCAGTGCTTCGAGCTTTTCCGGCGCGTGCTTGGAAAGCTCGCCCCAGGCCATGCCGGCGATCTGGCTTTCCAGCAGGCCGCGCAACAGGCGGATTTCGCGGGCGATGTCCTCCATGGCCTCGCCATTCACCGGCGCGGGGGAAAGGGCATCGTGGGCGTCGTCGTCTTCGAAGCTGAAATTGGGCAGGGCGCGGCGCGGTGGCTCCGGCGCGTTGCGCGGGGCTGGCGGCGCTACCTGCGGCGCGGGGGCGGCTGGCGCGCGCGGTGGGCGGTTGCTTCGCACCACCTGCGGCACTTCCTCCGCCGGGACGTCGTCCAGCGTCGGCTCCTGGTCTTCGTCGGCAATGGCGTAGGAACGGGCCAGGGCGCGGTTGAGCGGGGTGGGCGTGGGCTCGGTGCGTTCGTGCTGCGCGCTATGGATCAGGCGGGCGCCATTCTGCGCGGCACGCGGGCCGACCTTGGCGGCGATGGGCGTGCTCTGGATGCTGGTGAGCGCGGCGACGTCGGCATCGGCGACGGCCATGATTTCCACGCCGCCACCGGCAATCTGGCGGTTGGACAGGATCAGCGCATCCGGGCCGAGTTCGTCGCGAACCTGGCGCAGCGCATCCCGTGTGGTGGCTCCGTAGAATTTCTTGACGACCATTGGCCCAGTCTGACGTGTAAACCCGCGTATTATCCCCACGTCGTCAGCATTGCACAAACTATCGTGGGCATGCTTGCGATGCGCTGCCGGTGCGCAGGCGCGGGCTGGTCGCTCCAGGTGGGGGGCAGGCCCTCTTTACGGTGTCTGCCACCTTGTCGAACGTCGTTTTCCGGGTTTTTTCCGTGTTTCGCTATCTGCCGCCGCCCGATACCGGGCTCGTTCCCGTTTTCGTCGATGCCTGCCTGGTCGTTGTGGATAAACCACACGGTCTGTTGTCCGTGCCGGGCCGGGGCGAGGATCGGGCCGATTCGATGGCATCGCGCGTGCAGGCGCGTCACGAGGATGCGTTGATCGTGCATCGGCTCGACATGGATACCTCGGGCCTGATGGTGTTTGGTCGCGGCGCGGCGATGCAGCGTGCGCTGAGCATGGCATTCGAGGCGAGGCAGGTCGAAAAGCGCTATGTCGCGGTGGTGGCAGGCCGGCTGGAAGGCGAGGGCGAGGTGGCGTTGCCGTTGAACGCCGACTGGCCGAACCGCCCACGGCAAAAGGTGGATATCGAGCACGGCAAACCGTCGCTGACCCACTATCGGGCGCTGGACTACGATGCCGCGCGCGATATTACCCGTGTGGCGCTGATGCCCGTGACGGGGCGCTCGCATCAGTTGCGGCTGCACATGCAGGGCATCGGCCATCCCATCCTGGGCGATGAGTTCTATGCGCCACCCGCGATCCACGCCGGGGCTCCCCGGCTGCTGCTGCATGCCGATACGCTGGCATTGCGCCATCCGGCCAGCAATGCGCTGATGGTCTGGTACTGCCCGGCGCCGTTCTAGGGCGTGCCATCCAATGTTTCACGACAGCGTTCGGCGCATTTCGGGCGCCACGCGGCGTCGCAGGCCGCTTACGCGGCGCCCAGCACGCCGACGATGCGAATGGTCTTGCTGTCCGGGATTTCGGTATGCGAGATCACACGCAAGCCGGGAATCGAACGGCGCAGGAAACGGCTGAGCATCGGGCGTAGTTGGGCCGGCGTGATCAGCACCGTGTTCATGCCTTGCGATTCCAGGTTTTCGGTCAGTTGCGATGCCTGCTTGAGCAGGCGCTCCGCCAGGCCCGGCTCCAGCCCGCCCGGGGTCTTGCCGCTGGCGGCGTTGAGCAGGATGTGTTCGAGCTGCGGCTCCAGCGCCACCACGGGCAGTTCGTTCTCGCCGGGGAAGAGCTGGTGGATGATGGCGCGGCCGAGCGCCACGCGCACCGCAGCGGTCAGTTCGTCCACGTCCTGGGTGCGTCCATGATGTTCGCTCAGCGTTTCCAGGATGGTGCGCAGGTCGCGGATATGCATGCCTTCGTCGAGCAGGTTCTGCAATACCTTCTGTAGCGTGCCCACGGGGACCACCTTGGGTACCAGATCCTCGACCAGTTTGGGGGCTTCCTTGGCGAAGTGTTCCAGCAACTGCTGCACTTCCTCGCGCCCCAGCAGTTCCGCCGCGTGGCTTTGCAGGGTGTTCGAGATATGGGTGCCGACCACGGTGGACGTATCCACCACGGTGAAGCCCATGGCCTGGGCCTGGTCGCGCAGGCTGCCGTCGATCCAGGTGGCCGGCAGGCCGAAGGTGGGGTCGGTGGTCGGCGTGCCGGCCAGCGAGCCGGACGCGTTGCCGGGGTTGATCGCCAGCCATTGCCCGGCGTAGGCCTCGCCGACGCCGACATCCACGCCCTTGAGCAGGATGCGGTACTGGTTGGGTTTCAGTTCGAGGTTGTCGCGGATATGCACGGCCGGCATCAGGAAGCCCAGTTCCTGCGCCAGCTTTTTGCGGATGCCGCGTATCCGGCGCAGCAGTTCGCCGTCCTGGTTGCGGTCCACCAATGGAATCAACCGGTAGCCCACTTCCAGGCCCACCGGATCGACCGGTTGCACGTCCGCCCAACTGACTTCCTGCAAGGGTTGCTCGCCGGGCGGGGGCACCATGCCCGGCGGCAGGCCGCCGGGAGGCATCGCCATGCCGGGGGGCATGCCTGGCGCGCCGCCAGGGGCGGGGGCCGCTTTTTTGGTACGTTCGCGGCGTTCCACGTACCAGGCCAGCGCGGCCGCGATGACGGCGATCAGCAGGAACGCGAAGTGCGGCATGCCGGGGATCAGGCCGAGGATGGCCATGACCGAGGCGGAGATGTACAGCACCTGGGGCCGTGCGAACATCTGGTTGAGAATCTGTTCGGAAACATCGGTATCGGTGCCGACGCGCGACACCACGATACCGGCGGCCACGGAGATCACTAGGCCGGGAATCTGTGCAACCAGGCCGTCACCGATGGTCAGCAGGGTGTAGGTGCGTGCGGCATCGCCGAACGCCATGTCGTGCTGGGCCATGCCGACGATCAGGCCGCCGACGATGTTGATGACCATGATCAGGATGCCGGCCACCGCGTCGCCGCGCACGAACTTGGAGGCACCGTCCATGGAGCCGAAGAAGTCGGCTTCCTGTGCGACGACGGCGCGTCGCTTGCGTGCATCTTCTTCGCCGATCAGGCCCGCGTTCAGGTCGGCGTCGATCGCCATCTGCTTGCCGGGCATGGCATCCAGGGCAAAACGCGCGCTCACTTCGGCGATCCGGCCCGCGCCCTTGGTGATCACGACGAAGTTGATGATGGTCAGGATGACGAAGGCCACCACACCGACGGTGAGGTTGGCGCCGATCAGCACGTGGCCGAAGGCCTCGATCACCTTGCCGGCCGCGTCGCCGCCCGAATGGCCGTGGGTCAATACCAGCTTGGTGGAGGCCACGTTCAGCGATAGCCGCAGCAGCGTGGTGAACAGCAGGACCGTGGGGAACGACGAGAATTCGAGGGGTTCGCGCGTATACAGGCTGACCATCAGCACCACGACCGACAGCGCGATGTTGAAGGTGAAGAACAGGTCGAGCACGAGTGGCGGCAGCGGCAGGATCATCATGCCGAGCACCATCAGCACCAGGACTGGCCCGGCCAGCTTGGTGTAGTTGAAATTACGCCACATCGTTCATCTCGTTTCGTTCCACCCCCGGCCAACCGCGCCGGTCATGCTGCATTGATTTTCCGATCCGCAAGGTCCACGCGGGGTGAGCCGGGTTGCGTCGATCGCGGGCGATTGTACCGGATGCGCCTACTGGCGCGCTTCAGGGTTTGGGGGTTTCCGGGTCCAGCTCGGGCGGCACCGGCAGTTCGTCGCTCAGCGCCGGCTCCAGGCCTCCGTGCTGGTGGAAGTGGCGCAACTGGTAGATGTAGGCCAGCACTTCGGCTGCGGCGGTATACAGCGCGGCGGGGATTTCCTCGCCCAGTTCCGCGTGGTGGTACAGCGCCCGGGCGAAGGGTGGGGTGCGCACCACGGAAACCTTATGCTCGCGCCCCAGCTCGATGATGCGCTCCGCCAGCAGGAAGGCGCCCTTGGCCACGACCGTGGGCGCACGCATCTTTTCGGTGTACTGCAATGCAACCGCGTAATGGGTGGGGTTGGTGACGATCACGTCGGCCTTGGGAATGTTGGCCATCATCCGCTTGCGTGCGGCTTCGCGCTGCAATTGCCGAATCCGGCCCTTGATATGCGGATCGCCTTCCGATTCCTTGTATTCCTTCTTGACCTCTTCCTTGGTCATGCGCAGGCCCTTGTAGTACTCCCACAACTGGTAGGGCACATCGAGCATCGGAATCAGCGCCATGCCGCCGACCACCAGCAGCAGCGTGTGCTTGATCATGCCCCATAGATAGGCGAAGCCGACATCGGCTGGCATGACGACCAACTGGACGAATTGTTCTCGTTCGCTCCAGAGCGCATAGGCGGCGACGCCGCCAATCAGCCCCGACTTGAGGATGGCTTTGACGGCCTCCACCACCGCGCGCATCGAGAACATGCGCTTTATCCCGTTGAGCGGGTTCATCCGGGTGAAGTTGGGCGTGACGGTTTCGAAGGTGAACAGCAGGCCACCGATGGCGATCGGCGTGAGCAGCGCCGCCAGTGCACAGGCGGCAAAGATCGGCACGCAGGCGCGCAGCGCGATGCCCACGGCATTGGTGAAATGCACCAGCATCAGGGTGGGGGTGGTGACCGTCACGCGGTCGAACCGCAGTTCGCTGTGGAAGATCTGTTCCATCGCGGTGAACACACCCGGCCCCAGCATCAGCAGCGCGATCAGGCCGGTCAGCAGGATCGAGAACGTGGAGAGTTCGTGCGAACGGGGAATCTGGCCTTTCTTGCGCGCCTCTTCCAGTTTTCGCGGTGAGGCTGGTTCTGTCTTGTCCTCGCCGGAGTCTTCTGCCATGGCTGCATTCCTGGTGTTGGCGGGCGTCTAGGGGGATCGGTTCTGGAGCCCGGGCGCGAAAGGCGGTGGCGGAGCCGGGATGTCCGAAACGAATCCGTGCATCTTACTTTTGAAGGCCGGTTCTACCCTAGTGGTAGCGGACCCGACTGTCGTCCTTCTCTGTTTTGCGGGTGCGCATTCGCTGGCATCGGATTTGCTTAAGGGTATCCGCGGGCGGTGAGCCCGAACGAGGATCAAGATCATGTCCAGTGTTACGCCACTGAATTTTTCGCAAGCCAATGCCGGCAAGGCCCCCAGCGGCAATTCAGGTAAAGCCGACTCCCGGGACTTCGGCGACACACTCGCCAAGGAGATGGGGCAGGATAAGGTATCCAGGGCCGTGAGCAAGGTGGTGGAACGCCGTGAGGAACCGAGCGAGCGCACGCCGCAGGACAACGGCGAAACCGCGCGCAACGCGGCCGATGCCTGGCTGGCGCTGTTGCATTTCGGCCCCGAGCAGACCCCCGCCACGCAGATTCAGGTGCCGGTGGTCGCAACCGCCAATGGCGAGACCGATCCGGTCACCGCCATGAAGGCATGGCTGGCCAATGCCACGGGCAAGGCAGAGGCGGCGGATACGCAAACCCCGGCCGATGCCAAGGCCGACACGGCGAAGTCGCAGGCAGATATTGCCGCGACCGGCAAAGCCTTGCCGCAGGCCCAGTCACTCGAGGCCGAGGAAGCGCCACCGGATCTGTTGCCCGATACGCCGCTGACCCGTCCCACCGAAACGGCTGCGCCGATCCTGCCGCGCGCCAGCGAGAACCATGCCCTGAACGCCGTCAAGAGCACGCACTACATTCCCGAGCCGGTCGGCAGCAATCGCTGGGGTGACGCGGTGGCGCAGCGGGTATCGATGATGCTCGGCCGCCAGGAGCAACAGATCGACATGCAGCTCAACCCGCCCCACCTGGGGCCGATGGAGGTGCGACTGTCGCTTTCGGCCGAGAGTGCCAGCGTAGTCTTCGCCAGCCAGCATGCCGGCGTGCGCGAGGCCCTGGCCGCCGCCACGCCGCGCCTGACCGCGTTGCTGGCCGATCAGGGCATCCAGTTGGTGGACGTGAAGGTGGCATCGGATTCGCTGAATCAACAGAACCAGCAACAGGCCTTTGCGCAGAGCCAGTCGTCGGGCAATGGCCGCGAGCCGGGCGCCGAACGGCGGGCTTTCGATGGCGTGGAGGGCTCGGCGCAGGTCGAGTCGCATCTGCTGACCGGCGTGACGCTGCCGGTTGCGCGTTCGGGACTGAATGCCTACGCCTGATTGGCGCATGCTCAAGGAATCGCTGAGATCGAGCGGCTTAATGATTGTTTTGCTTACAATTTTGAGTTATAACCACCACGCGCGGTAAGCGAAGAACGGCCCCGGATGCGCCGGGGCGTTTTCAATTCCAGACGAGGTGAAACCATGGCCGAGGCGAAAGCCGTAGAACCCGTAGCAGCACCCAAGGGCAAGAAGACGCTGTTGATCGTGGCGATAATCGGTGTCTTGCTGTTGCTGGTGCTGATCGCGATCGGCGTGGTGGGCTTCCTGCTGCTGCGTACCCCGGCCGATGTCGGTAGCGATGTCGTCGCTTCGCAGTCCGAGGAGGCGCCGAAGAAAAAGGAAAAGAAGAAAGCGGATCACGGTGCGCCGCCTGTCTTCGAAAAATTGCAGACCATTACCGCCAACCTCAATAGTGCCGAGGAAGAGGCGGTCGTTCAGACCGACGTGGTGCTGGAACTGCCCGATGCGGAAACCCAGACGGCGTTGAAGAACATTCTGCCGCGCGTCCAGGCCGAAGTGATCAAGCTGATCCGGTCCAAGACACCCGCGGATCTGCGCACGGTGGCCGGTACGGACAAGCTGGCAGCGGAAATCCAGGGCACGGTGAACCGGCTGCTGGATGTGACCGACAAGGATGAAGGGGTCCAGTCGGTGAATTTCACTACATTTATCATGCAGTAGGCCGATAACGGTTTAAGCGGCAACGAGCGGCAGGACATGGCTGACGATATCCTTTCCCAGGAAGAGGTCGACGCGCTATTGCGCGGGGTGACCGGCGAAGAGGACCAAGGCGAAGAGCAACGCGACGCCTCGTCCGTGCGCGCCTACGATATCGGCCGCCAGGAGCGGATCGTGCGTGGGCGCATGCCCACGCTGGAAATCATCAACGACCGCTTTGCGCGCTACCTGCGTATCGCGCTGTTCAACTTCATGCGGCGTAACGCCGAAATCAGCGTCGGGCCGGTCAAGGTCCAGAAGTACAGCGAGTTCATCCGCAACCTGGTGGTGCCCACCAACCTCAATCTGATCCACATGAAGCCGCTGCGTGGCACCGGCTTGTTCATCTTCGATCCGGACTTCGTGTTCCTGGTGGTCGACAACCTGTTCGGTTCGGACGGCCGCTACCATGTTCGCGTGGAAGGGCGTGACTTCACCACCACCGAGCAGCGCATCATCCAGCGCCTGCTGGATGTGGTGTTCGAGGAGTACCAGAAGGCGTGGGCGCCGGTGTTCGAGTGCGAGTTCGGTTACGTGCGCTCGGAAATGAACACCCAGTTCGCCAACATCGCCACGCCGACCGAAGTGGTGGTGTCGTACACCTTCAAGATCGAACTGGGTGCCGGTGGCGGCGATTTCCACGTCTGCTTCCCGTATTCGATGATCGAACCGATCCGCGAAGTCCTGTACAGCTCCATGCAGGCCGACCGCATCGAGGCGGACAATCGCTGGCTCAAGCTGTTGCAGAAGCAGGTGCAGAACGCGGAGGTAGACCTTGTGGCCACGCTCGGAAACACCCGGGTCACGCTGGGCGACATCCTCAACCTGAAGGCAGGGGATGTGATTTCGCTGGAGATCCCGCAGGCCATCGTGGCGGAGGTCGATGGCGTGCCGGTGCTGGAATGCAAATATGGTATTCTCAACGGCCAATATGCGCTGCGTGTGAACAAGGTCCTCAGTTCTTCTGAAGGCATGAACGTGGCTGAAGACGAAGGACAGGGAGAGCGACATGGCTGATGACACGCCGCAGCAGGATGGCGACGTGATGGACGACTGGGCGGCGGCGATGGCCGAGCAGGCCCAGGAAGAGGCCACTGCCCAGACCTCGTCCGCAGCCCCGCAACAGGTTCAGGCCGCCGATATCTTCGAGCGCTTCGATACCCACCCCGTGGGAACCGGCGCGCCCAACAATATCGACATGATCCTCGATATCCCGGTCACCCTGACCGTGGAGCTCGGGCGCACCAAGATCGCCATTCGCAGCCTGCTGCAACTGGCCCAGGGGTCGGTCGTGGAACTCGACGGTCTGGCCGGCGAGCCCATGGACGTCCTCGTCAATGGCTGTCTGATCGCCCAGGGCGAAGTGGTTGTGGTCAACGACAAGTTCGGTATCCGGCTGACCGACATCATCACCCCGGCGGAACGTATCCGCCGCCTGCACAAGTAAACTCCATGTCGCTGTGGTTTCGCCGGCTGATCGCATGCATCGCGTTCCAGCCTGTCGTCGCCCATGCCGCCACCGCGCCGGCCGGACCGGGACTGGCCGATTTCGGCCAGACCTTGTTCGCGTTGCTGGTCGTGCTCGGCCTGATCGTGCTCGGCGCCTGGTTCCTGCGTCGCTTCTCGCTGTTGCCCAATGCCGGTGGCGGACGGTTGCGCGTGGTGTCCGGCGTGCTGGTCGGGGGCAAGGAACGGGTGGTGATTGTCGAAGTGGAGGGTTCCTGGCTGGTGCTGGGCGTCACCTCGCAGTCGATCAACCTTCTGCATACGCTGCCCCGCCCGGACGATGCCCCGCCAGCCCCGATTCCCGCCGTGCCGGCCTTCGCCGAGAAACTCGCGCAGATCATCAAGAAACAACGGGAGCGCCCCGGTGCGTAAATCGTTAGTCCTGCTTGCCGGTCTGGCGCTGACGGCATTGCCCGCGCTGGCCGCCGATCCCGGCGTGCCGTTCATGACCGCCACGCCGGGAGCGGGGGGGACGGCATACAGCCTCACCATCGAAACGCTGCTGTTCCTGACGGCGCTCACTTTCCTGCCGGCGATGTTGCTGATGATGACCGCCTTCACGCGGATCGTGATCGTGCTGTCGCTGCTGCGGCAGGCCATGGGCACGATGCAGACGCCGCCGAACCAGGTGATTGTCGGGCTGTCGTTGTTCCTGACGCTGTTCGTGATGTCGCCGGTGCTGGATCGCATCTACAACGAGGCCTACCAGCCCTACAGCGAAGAACGGATGACCTTCATGCAGGCCGTCGATGCGGGTTCCAAGCCGCTGAAGGACTTCATGATCAAGCAGACCCGCGAAAAGGAACTGGCGTTCTTCATCGAATTGTCTGGCACCGCGCAGCCGGCCGGGCCGGAGGATGTCAGCCTCAAGGTGCTGGTGCCGGCGTTCGTGACCAGCGAACTGAAGACCGCCTTCCAGATCGGCTTCATGGTGTTCATCCCCTTTCTCATCATCGACTTCGTGGTGGCGAGTATCCTGATGGCGATGGGGATGATGATGGTGTCCCCGGTAATGATCTCGTTGCCGTTCAAGCTGATGCTGTTCGTACTGGTGGACGGCTGGACGCTGCTGATGGGATCGCTGGTGCAAAGCTTCTACGTGGGATAGCGAAGGACAACGATGACGCCCGAAACAGTCGTATCGCTGGTGCAGCGCGGGATGGAAGTCATGGTGCTGGTCGGCGGCCCCATCCTGCTGGGTATCCTGGCCACCGGTCTCGTGATCAGCGTGTTCCAGGCCGCCACCCAGATCAACGAAGCCACGCTCTCGTTCATCCCCAAGCTGCTGATCGCCTTTGCGATCTTTATCTTCGCCGGCTCGTGGATGGTGCAGACCGTGGTCGATTTCACGATCCGGCTCTACCAGAGCATTCCGCAGATGATCGGCTGAGTGCGGGCCATGGCACTGCGACCCGGCATTGTGGCGCGTCGTGTTCCTGGCATTCGGCCACGCCTGGCGCTGGTCGGCGTGGCGCGGCCGGCGTCGCCTTCACTCTGGCTTGGTTTCCGCACCACCGCGAGAGTGCCTGCCTGCCCGCGGGAGGCGTGCTAGCCGATGCTGACGATCACGCAGGCGCAGATCGACATGGGGCTGGCGCTGTTCTGGTGGCCGTTCCTGCGGCTGCTGGGGTTCATGCTGGCCGACCCGTTCTATTCCAATCGCGCGATCAAGGTACAGGTGCGGGTTTCGTTGTGCATCCTGCTGGCGGTGCTGATCGCGCCGACGCTGCCGCCTCCGCCGCCGTTCCCGGTGGTGTCCGCACAGGGTTTTCTGATCGCGTTGAATCAATTGCTGATCGGCGTGGCGATCGGTTTCATGGTGCGCTTGTTCTTCACCGCCGTGGAAATGGCCGGCAACATCGCGGGCCTGCAAATGGGCATGGGTTTCGCCATGTTCTACGATCCGCAGAACGCGGCCAACACGCCCGTGGTCGCGCAGTTCTTCAGCTTCGTCAATATCCTGGTGTTCCTGGCGCTGAACGGGCACTTGATCATGCTGCGGGTGATGATCGACAGCTTTACGCAGCTTCCCCCAATGGCGCAGCCGTTGGGTGCGGTCGGGTTCAAGCTGCTCGCGGAGCAGGGCGGCCAGATCTTCCGTATCGGCTTGCTGCTGGCGTTACCCGTGGTGGGCACCTTGCTGGTGACCAACCTTTCCATCGGGGTGATGACGCGTGCCGCACCGCAATTGAACGTGTTCGCCATCGGCTTCCCGTTGATGCTGGCGCTGGGGTTCGTTGCGCTTTATTTCACCCTGCCGTACCTGGCGCCCCACATCGCGCAATTGGTCAACGGCCTGACCCGGCTGGCGGAAAACCTGATCACGGCGTTTGCCAATCCGGGTGCGGTCGTTACCCGGTGAAATTCCCGAGAAGTTTACTCGGGTATTCGCTGCGGTTATAATCCGGCCCTGTCTTATTATCGCCCCCGGTTCCGGGCGGCGACCCTGGAGCCCGAACATGAACGCACCCCAAGCCCCGACGAGCATGGAGGATGTGCAAAGCAGCCCGGATCACCGCAACATCGCGATCAACAAGGTTGGCGTCAAATCGATTCGCCATCCCGTGATCGTGGCGGACCGCGCCGACGGCAAGCAGCACACCATCGCCACGTTCGATATGTACGTATTCCTGCCGCAGCATTTCAAGGGTACGCACATGAGCCGCTTCGTCGAGATTCTGAACAGCCATCAGAAGGAAATCTCGGTCGAGTCGTTCGAGACCATCCTGCGCCAGATGTGCGCGCGGCTGGAGGCGGACGCGGGCTATCTGGAGATGCGTTTTCCCTATTTCATCAATAAGGAAGCGCCGGTTTCGGGCGTGCGCAGCCTGCTCGACTATGAAGTCAGCCTGATTGGCGAAATCAAGGAAGGTCGTTTCGTGCAGCAGCTCAAGGTGCTGGTGCCGGTGACCAGCCTGTGCCCGTGCTCCAAGAAGATTTCGCAATATGGCGCGCATAACCAGCGCAGCCACGTGACCATCACCGCTACGCTGGGTGATCAGCATGTCTGGATCGAGGAGCTGGTGGAAGTTGCTGAATCCGAGGCGTCCTGCGAGCTGTACGGTCTGCTCAAGCGTCCCGACGAAAAGTATGTGACGGAACGCGCCTACGAGAACCCCAAGTTCGTCGAGGATATGGTGCGTGACGTTGCGGCCCGCCTCAATGCCGATCCGCGCGTGGTCTCGTATATCGTGGAGTCGGAAAACTTCGAATCCATCCACAATCATTCCGCCTACGCGCTGATCGAACACGACAAGCGCGTGTGAGCGGGCACGGTCAGTCATGTACATCATCCTGATCGGCTATCTCTACGTGATCGTCATGCTGGCCGCCGGCACCGGCGATGTGGTCAAGGGCGGGCTGCTGTTCCTGTTCCTGGGCTTCTTGCCGACCTGGCTGTGGTTCTGGCTGAAGCGCCAGGGGCAGATCAAGCGCGCGGCCAAGCGCGCCGAGGCCGTGGCACAGCCACCCGCCACGCCGGAATGAAAAAGCCGCCCAACCGGGCGGCTTTTTCAATGGTGGCGATCAGCGGCCACCGGTTGGCGTCGGTTTCGGTGGTGCGGCAAGCTCGGGCTGGGTCAGCGGCAGGGTGCCAAAGCGCGCGGCAAATGCCTTGCCCATCGAGAACTGCGGATTGGAGTGCTCATAGTTCTCCGCCTGTTCCCGCTTGAGAATGGCGGCGCGTGCTTCGGTGAAGGCCTGCGGCAGCCGGTTTTCGTGTGCCAGCGCATCGACGAACATGGCCTTGCCGAAATAGGTGTATTCCTCATCGTCGGAGCAGCCGAACGAGGTGTGGGTGTTGTCGGCGGCGGTGACGATGGCGCTGTCCGCATCGGCCAGTGCCGACACGTAGCCGCCCGAAAAACATGCGGACACCGCCACCAGTTTCCAGCGTATCCCGGCCGCCTTGAATTGCGCGGCCAGCCATTGCGGGGTGATCGGTTGTAGCGACAGGTCGGGGAAATTCAGGCTCAGATCGAAGTCGCGACCACCGTGCGATGTCAGATACACCACCAGCAGGTCCTCATCGCGATTCATCAGCGCCGCCATCTCACGAATCGTCGCCGACACGGTATCGCGATTGGCGATTGGCACGCGCTGGGCGGCCTCGGCCGAGTTGGCCAGCAGTACCGAGCGGTTCCGGGTGCCATAGTGGCGGTCGAACAGGTTCTGCACCGCTTCCGCTTCGCGCAGGAACACGCCTTGCCCGGCAAAGCCGGCCACGGAAATCAGGTAGGTATCGGCCACGCCGGGGCGCTCGGCGGCCAACCGGTCCAGCGATTGCCGCAGCAGTTCGGGCTGCTTGAAGAAGAGGGCGGTCTCGGGCAACGGCAGTGTCGCGATCGGTGCCACGTCCGTGCGCTCGCTCGCCGGCATGGCCACCCACAGCTCGGCACGCGGGAAGTACCATTGGTAGCCCAGCAGTGCCGCTGCGCTGAAGACGCCCATCACCACGGCGCGACGACGGCCGACCGGCCAGATCTGCCGGATCGTCGCCAGCGTGGTCCAGACATAGGGGGTAACGAAGATGGCCCAGCCATAGGCGCTGACCCATTGTCGCCCGATGGGGCCTTGCCACCAGGGCAGGCGTGTTGCGGCCAGGCCGGCAACGACCAGGGGGGTGAGCGCCAGCCCCAGCGCATACCACATGATTGCCAGCCGGACGGCCCAGCTCTGCTGGCGCGGCCCCAGCGCCTGGCCCAGCAGCAGAAGGATCAGTACCGGGCACAGCCATGCGGGCAGGGCGGTGTAGTCGAAGATGCCGGGATAGCCATCCCACCATATGCTGAAGGCCACCTGCACGCCCATGGTCAGCAGCAGCAGGAAGATCAGTACCGGCACCGAGGCCGGCCAGCTTTGCGGTGGATTGAAGCGCAGGAACAGCGCGCGCAAGGTGGCGGGGAGCAGGCGACGTGGCTTGGCGTACATGGGCGGTTCCTGTTGCGACGCGGGCCAGATTATCAGTGGCCCGGATATCGCGCCAGAATAGTCAAAAGCCGCCGTCGCGCTTTGCGCAAAACCAGTTCAATGCGGGAAAAGCAAATGGGGGATCGCGATCAGTGCCACACCGGCGCCGATCAGCGCCACCTGCTGCACCGTATCGGACAGGCGAGTGCGCCGGTGCAGGCCGGGAATCAAGTCGGCGATGGCCACATAGATCAGGCTGGAAGCACCCAACGCCAGGATGTAGGGTTGCAGCGCCTGAACGGTTTGCAGCGAGTAATAGGCGATCAGGCCGCCCACCAGCGCGGCCAGCGACGACACCAGGTTGAACACCAGCGCACGCGTCTTGCTGTAGCCCGAATGCAGCAGCACGATGAAATCACCTACTTCCTGCGGGATTTCGTGGGCGATGATCGCCAGCGCCGTGGCGATACCCACGCTGGTATCGGCCATGAACGCCGCCGCGATCACGGCCCCGTCGAGGAAATTGTGGAAGGTGTCGCCGATCATGATCATCGCGCCCGCGCGGCCGTGATCGTGCTGATGCCCGTGATGGCCATGCGCGGCGGCATGATCGTGCGGCTGGCCATCGTGTGCTTCGCATTCGTCGTGATGGCAGTGTCGCCAGATCACCAGCTTTTCCAGCACGAAGAACAGCAGGATGCCGGCCAGCAAGGTCAGCGAGACGGTGCCGACATCCACGTTGACATGCGTGGCGACCGCGTGGGCACCATTCGCCGTGGCCACCACCATTTCATCCCCGTGTTCGCCCAGCGCGTGCGGCAGGATCTCCAGAAAGACCGCCGCGAGCAGGGCGCCGACCGCGAAGCTCACCAGCCTGGGGACCCAGTGCGGACGCGCCAGGTAGGCGACCAGACAGGCGGCGCCGACGCTCAACAGGCTGCCCAGCAGACTTGCGGCAATGATCCAGCTCAGGGTGCTCATGGGAAAAAGGCTTGAAATGAAGCCCGCAAGTATAGCCTCAAGCGCTGGTTCACGATCTTTTCACGCGGTATCGGCCGGAAAAAAGCAGGCGTGATCTGCGATCAGCCATTGCTGGGCGCGGCGGGCTCCGACCCGGCATCCAGCCAGATCAGCGAGGCCATGCGTCCGGTGATGCCATCGCGGCGGTAGGAGAAGAAGCGCTCTGCGTCGGAGACGGTGCACAGGTCGCCACCATGGATGGATTGCACGCCCAGCGTTGCCAGACGTTGCCGGGCCAGCAGGTAGAGATCGGCCCACCACTTGCCGGCGATGCGTCCGGGCCGGAACGCCTGAGCGGCCTCGGCGGTGTGTGCAATGAAGGTTGCGCGCACCTCGTCGCCGACCTCGAAGGCCGTGGGGCCGATGGCGGGGCCGAACCATGCCAGCAATTCGGACGGCGCGGTTCCCATCGCCGCGACGGTGGCTTCCAGCACGCCGTCGGCCAGCCCACGCCAGCCGGCGTGCGCCGCTCCGACGGCCGTTCCTGCACGATTGCACAGCAACACTGGCAGGCAATCGGCCGTCATCACCACGCACACCCGACCGGGCGTGGATGCCACGGCGGCATCCGCCACGCGCGCCGCCTCCGCGTCGTCAAGGCGTGCCACGGTGGTGCCATGGACCTGCTGCAACCAGAACGGCTCGGCGGGCAGGCAGGCGCGGACCCGGGCGCGGTTGGCCGCCACCGAGGCCACGTCGTCGCCGACATGGTCGCCGAGGTTCAGCGTGCCATAGGGCGCCGTGCTGACGCCGCCGAGGCGCGTGGTGACACCGACGCGAACGTTGGCCGGGGCGGGCCAGTCCGGTTGCAGCCAGGGCAGGTCAGTCGCGGACATACGTGACCTCGATGCCATCCTCGTCGTCCTCGTCCCAGTCGTCCTCATCCCAATCCCCGGAGGTCAGGCCATGCTCGGCCCGCAGGGCGGCCAGCAGCAGTTCGAAGTCTTCCGGCAACGGGGCCTTCCAGGTCATCGACTTGCCGCTTTCTGGATGGACCAGCGAGAGCTTCTTGGCATGCAGCGCCTGGCGGGCGAAATCCTGGAGCGCAAGATTGATTTCGGGCGAGAACTGACGCGGTCGGCCGCCATAGACCGGATCGGCCGCCAGGGGAAAGCCGATGTGCGCCATATGGACGCGGATCTGGTGGGTGCGACCGGTTTCCAGCCGGCACTCCACCAGCGTGTGCCCGGTGAAGCGCTCCAGCACGCGATAGTGGGTGATTGCCGGCTTGCCGGTACCGATCACCGCCATGCGGATGCGTTCACGCGGATGGCGGCCGATGGGTGCGTCGACCCTGCCGTCCGAGCGCAGCAGACCCTGCGCCACGGCGAGGTAATGTCGCTTGACGGTACGCGCCTGCAACTGCTGTACCAGATGGTTTTGCGCCATCAACGTGCGCGCCACCACCATCAGACCACTGGTGTCCTTGTCCAGGCGGTGTACGATGCCGGCGCGCGGCACGCTCTTGAGTTCGGGGTAACGGTGCAGCAGGCCGTTGAGCAAGGTGCCGGACCAGTTGCCGCTACCGGGGTGGACCACGAGGCCAGCGGGCTTGTTCAGCACGATGATGGCCGTGTCCTCGTACACCACGTCGAGCGGGATCGGTTCCGGTGCGAAGGCCACCTCGGCCGGGTCCGGCTGGATATCGATGGCGATCCGTTCGCCGCCCCACAGGCGGGTTTTGGGGCTGGCGGGCGCATCGTCGACGGTGACCTTGTTTTCCTTGATCCAGGTCGCCAGCCGGCTGCGCGAATATTCAGGGAGCAACTTCGCCAGGGCGGCATCCAGCCGCTCGCCTGCCAGTGTGGCAGGCGCCGCCAGGATACGGCGCTCGGCGAAGTCGTTATAATCGTCGGATTCCAATTCGGGATGCATCATGAACAAGATTCTACCGCGAATCCTCGCGGCCACGATTGCGGCAGCCCTGATCGCGGGCTGCTCCTCCACTCAGCAGGAACAGGATGAAACGCGCGGCTGGTCGGCCGAGAAAATCTATTCCGAAGCCAAGGCCGAACAGGGCAGCAAGAATTTCGAGCGCTCGAACAAGCTGCTGGAAAAACTCGAGGCACGTTATCCCTATGGCCGCTATGCGCAGCAGGCCATTCTGGAAACGGCGTACAACCACTACAAGGATCAGGAGCCGCTCCTGGCGCTGGCCGCCATCGACCGCTTCATCAAGCAGTATCCGGCGCATCCCAGCATGGATTACGCGCTGTATCTGCGTGGCCTGGTGCATTTCAATGAAACGCAGGGCTTCATGTCCTTCCTGGCCAAGCAGGACATGTCCGAGCGTGACCCGAAGGCCGCGCGGGATTCGTTCGACAGCTTCCGCCAGCTGGTCACCCGGTTCCCGGAAAGCCGGTATGCCGCCGATGCGCAGGTGCGCATGGGCTACCTGATCGGCGCGTTGTCCAATTACGAGCTGCATGTCGCGCGCTATTACTACAAGCGCGGCGCCTATCTGGCAGCGGCCAATCGCGGCAAGTACCTGGTGGAAACCCATGGCAACACCAAACAGGTGGAGGCCGCGCTGGGCATGATGGTGCTGTCGTACGACAAGCTGGGAATGAACGACCTGCGCGATGACGCCAAGCGCGTGCTGTTGAAGAACTATCCGGAAACCACGGTGCTGGACAAGGATTTCCTCACCGATCGCGCGTGGTGGGCGCCCTGGTAAACGGGTGATCGGGGCGGCGCTGGCGCCGCCCCGCATCGGGATGACGGGCAATTCCAGGGCCTGGAAAAAATTTTTGAGCGGGGGTTTACAAGGGGTGAATCGCTTCCTATAATGCGTCTCTCTTTCGGGGCTATAGCTCAGCTGGGAGAGCGCTTGCATGGCATGCAAGAGGTCAGCGGTTCGATCCCGCTTAGCTCCACCAAAATCCCAGTCGGCCGCTTCGGCGGCCGATATTAGTTTCAGAAGAAAGCGTTTTTAAGTACGTCCCCATCGTCTAGAGGCCTAGGACACCACCCTTTCACGGTGACTACCGGGGTTCGAATCCCCGTGGGGACGCCACCGAATCAGTTCGAAATGCATGGCCTGTTCCACGCATTTGGAACCAAAGCTTTACCGCGCACCCGTAGCTCAGTTGGATAGAGTATCTGGCTACGAACCAGAGGGTCGGGCGTTCGAATCGCTCCGGGTGCGCCACTTTCATTGCTGCGTTGTCGTTGGCAACGCACATTGTCCCCATCGTCTAGAGGCCTAGGACACCACCCTTTCACGGTGACTACCGGGGTTCGAATCCCCGTGGGGACGCCAGCTTCAAATAGCTAAAAGCAGCTTGCGCAGAGAAATAAAAATGAAGCCGACATTCAGTCGGCTTTTTTTATTGGCGATGCGGCTATGCACCTGTTCTTTTTTTTGAAAAAAGTATCGTGGCGGGCTGGCAAAAACAAAATGCTTCGCATACAATGCCGGTCTTCTTGCGGTATCGCACCGATTGCTGGTGTCGAATCCCAGACCGTAAAGAATTCGGGGCTATAGCTCAGCTGGGAGAGCGCTTGCATGGCATGCAAGAGGTCAGCGGTTCGATCCCGCTTAGCTCCACCAATACCTGATCGGCCGCTATTGCGGCCGATTTGCTTTTGCGCTTCGATAGCCCAATCGAACGCCAGTGCATCGGCGAGGTTTTTGCGGAGCGCATCAATAAAAAAGCCCTGATTCGTCAGGGCTTTTTTATTGATTTTACGCTGCACGGTGATTCAACTCACGCCCGCCGCTGCCAGCGCCGCCATATTGATCAGCCGGCGCACCGTCGCGGTGGGGGTCAGCACGTGCGCCGGGGCGGCCAGGCCCAGCAGGATAGGCCCGATGGTCACACCACCGGCCGCGCTGGTCTTGAGCAGGTTGAACGAGATATTGGCGGTGTCCAGATTCGGCATGATCAGCAGGTTGGCCGCGCCTTTCAATGTCGATTGCGGAAACACGCGCTGGCGGATGTCGGCGGAGAGCGCTGCGTCACCGTGCATTTCGCCATCGACTTCCAGGTCGGGTGCCTGTGCGCGTACCAGCGCGAGGGTAGCCTGCATCTTGCGTGCCGATTCGCATTCCAGCGTGCCGAAGCTGGAATGGCTCAGCAGCGCCACCTTGGGCTGGATGCCGAACTTGCGCACCGTTGCCGCCGCCATCAGCGTGATCTCCGCCAGTTGCTGCGGCGTCGGATCGGCGTTGACGTAGGTATCGGCAATGAAGATGTTGCCCTGTGGCAGCAGCAGCGCGTTCATCGCGGCGGTGACGCTGGCGCCGGCCTCGCGGCCGAGCACGTTGTGCAGATACCAGTGATGGCGGTGGTACTGGCCATGCGTGCCGCAGATCAGGGCATCCGCCTCGCCGCGCCTGACCATCAGCGCACCGATCAGCGTGGCCTTGGCACGCACTTCGGACTGAGCCAGCTCTTCGGATACGCCGCGCCGCATCATCAATTGATGGTACTGCGTCCAGTACTCCCGATAGCGGGGGTCGTCCTCCTGGTTGCACAGCTCGAAATCCACGCCTGGGCGCAGCCGCAGCCCCAGTTGTTCGATACGTTGCGCGATCACCTTGGGCCGCCCGATCAGGATCGGCACCGCCAGCTTCAGATCGACCACTTCCTGCACCGCGTGCAGTACCCGTTGCTCCTCGCCTTCGCAGAACACCACGCGCTTTTGCGCCGCCCGCGCTGCCATGAACACCGGACGCATGAAGAGGTTCGATTTGTAGACGAACTCGGTCAGATGCTCGATATAGCCGTCGAAGTCTTCGATGGGGCGCGTGGCGACGCCGGCTTCCATGGCGGCGCGTGCCACCGCAGGCGCGATCTTCACGATCAGGCGCGGATCGAATGGTTTGGGAATCAGGTAGTCCGGGCCGAATTTCAGGTTCTGCCCGACGTAGGCATCGGCCACTACATCCGATTGCTCGGCCATGGCCAGGTCGGCGATCGCGTCCACCGCCGCTCGCTTCATGCTTTCGGTGATGGTGGTCGCCCCCACGTCCAGCGCGCCGCGGAAGATGTACGGGAAGCACAGCACATTGTTCACCTGGTTCGGGTAATCCGAGCGTCCGGTGGCCAGCAGCGCATCCGGTCGCACCGCCAGCGCATCTTCGGGCAGGATTTCCGGCGCCGGGTTGGCCAGTGCCAGGATCAACGGCTGGCGCGCCATCTTCGCCACCATGGCCGGCTTCAGGACATTGCCAGCGGAGAGCCCGAGGAACACGTCCGCGTCGGCAATGATGTCGTCGAGCGAGCGCGCGTCGGTGGGCTGGGCGAAACTTGCCTTCAACGGGTCCATCAGTTCGGTGCGCCCCTGGTATACCACGCCGCCCAGGTCGCTCACCCAGACGTGCTCGCGCGGCAACCCCAGATCCACCAGCAGGTTCAGGCAGGCCAGCGCGGCCGCGCCGGCACCACTGGCGACCAGCTTGACGCTGGCGAGATCCTTGCCCACCAGCCGCAATCCATTCTTGATGGCCGCTGCCACGATGATGGCCGTGCCGTGCTGGTCGTCGTGGAACACCGGGATTTTCATCCGTTGGCGCAACTGTTCTTCGACGTAGAAGCATTCGGGCGCCTTGATGTCCTCCAGATTGATGCCGCCGAAGGTGGGCTCCAGGCTGGCGATGATCTCCACCAGCATGGCCGGGTCCTTTTGCTCGATCTCCAGGTCGAAGACATCGATATCGGCGAACTTCTTGAACAGCACGCCTTTGCCTTCCATCACCGGCTTGCCCGCCAGCGGGCCGATGTCGCCCAGGCCGAGCACGGCGGTGCCGTTGGAGACGACGGCCACCAGGTTGCCGCGCGCAGTCAGGTTGTGGGCTTCAGCGGGATTTTCGACGATGGCGACGCAAGCGGCGGCGACGCCGGGGGAATACGCCAGTGCCAGATCGCGCTGGCTGGAGAGCCCCTTGGTAGGGGAGACCTGAATCTTGCCGGGCCGGGGGTGTCGGTGATATTCCAGCGCCTGTTTCTTTAACTCTTCATCCATTGCGCAGTGCTCCAGCGGCTCCATGGCGGCCACATCCGGGCGTTAACCATAGCGCTTCGGCGGGGGGGGCACCTATTGGGGTTTTAGAACCTGCGGATTTCAGCAGGCGGCCAGCGGCGGGCGCGCAGCCGCCAGCGTGGGCGGAGGCATTCAGGAGGGGGGGGGGCTGGCCGTCGATGGCGGCATCGAACGCCTGGGCGCAATGCGCGCAGCAGAACAACCCCATCGGGCTTTGCACGCCATGCCCCAGGATGCGTGTCCCGCAGTGGCCGCAAGGGCGGGCCACGGTGAAGAGGGCACACTCGAAACTATCGAAGATGTGGGTCTTGCCGCCAATGCCGACGGTGAAGGTCCAGTCGCTTTCGTTACCGCACTGCTCGCATTTGGCCATGACGAAACTCCTGTGATCGGGGAAGGACGGTTCAATGCCGGGGATCGGGCTCGTCGCGCAGCCCGGGCGCGGACGAGGGAATCTCGCGCCGGGCCCGGCGCATCCAGTTGGCGTAGCTGGCGTCGGTACAGAAGTACCGCACGTAATCCTGGCCTTCCTGGCGCACCGCGACCGACGTGGGAATCTCGTCGGTATCGCCTGCCGGTGCTGACGCGCGATCGTCGCGCGAGGCGGGGCGAATCTGATCGCGTGGCGGGGCCGAACCGTACTGATGTTGATGGTGATGCGTTGCCATGCTGGGCTCCCGGGATCGAAACAGTTCGAGCTATGTAGCAGGCTTCGTGCCGGGGGCCGATGAGCCACATCTCCCGGGCCGGGGGCTGGCGGCAAGTCGTTTTTGCGCAGGGGATGGAAAGATTTGCAGACACCGCGCCGCGCCAGGCGCGCGGCACTGCATTCCGGTGGGTGGCACGCATGTTGCTGCATGCCAGGCGCTCGTGCCGTGATGGCACATCCAACTGGAGACAACATCATGACGACCCGAACCACTGCATCCAAGATGCTCGCTGGCCTGTTGCTCGCCGCCTCGGTGACGACCATGGCCGCCACGGTGGACGAAACCAATACCGTCCCGGACAACCAGGCCAACAGCGGTAACTATCTGCCCGACGCCGACCCGAGCAATACCGCGGAAGGCGCCACCGACGTCAGCAAGAAGGCCGCCGATACCGATGGCGGCGGTACCGCCAACGTCGAGCAGCGCCGTAACGTCGAATAAGCGGTATCAGCAAAACGAAACCCGCCTCTGGCGGGTTTTTTCATGCCCTGGTTTTGCTAAGGCAATGAATTGACTGAATTTTTTACATCGGTTGTGGGAAATGCTGCGCCAACGTAGGGTGAGGCCGGCCGCCAGCCGGGCCGGCCGAGATGGCACGTATCTTGCGAATGACCCGATGTGGTCGAAGTGTTCGATCGCATCCATTTGACTTCACAAGGAGTACAAGATGCCGAATCAACGCCAGGACAGTAAGCAGAGCCAGAAGTCCAAGACCGAAAGCCCGCGCAGTGGTGGCAAGGGCAGTAATCAGAATCAGGGCTCCAGCCAGCAAAGCCGCCAGGATCGCAAGTCTTGAGGCGCGAGGTAGCCCGTTCCGGCCGGTTCGCGTGGAAGCCGGTCGGTGACGGGTTGAGCGGGGCGCGATGAACCGGATCGTCGTGCTGCGCAAAGAGGGCGGTGTGCCGCAAGGCCACCGCCCTTTTTATTGGCCCGGAACAGGCACGGCCACGCTTCCGGTCAGTGGACCGTGGGCTGCGACCAGCGATGGATGCCACGTTGCCCGTGATGGCCGGGCAGGTGCGGCGGGACCGTGCCGGTGGTGACTTCCTCCTCCGGGTTGGTCATTTCGTCCTCGTTGTATTGCTCGATGATCGCTTCGTTGATCGAAGCCGGATTGGTCGGCTTTTCCACGGCCACGTCGGTTTCCTTGCGCGAATGGGCTTGCCAGCGGCGCGCGGTGTCGGGCCAGAGAGGATGTTGCATGGCGATTCTCCGTAAAGCAGGTCGGGCGTTCCTTTGGCACGCCCGCCATCAGGCGATGATAGGTGCTGGGAACAGGGTCATGGCTTCTGAGCAAATTGCGTACCGGCTATGCGGCCACGCGGGCTGGGAAAGCGGAGGAGGGCTGCATGAATTACACCCCCGGACGCAAGTTTTACCCCGCCTGGGGTGCGCGATCGCACAGGGTATGGCAGGTGAGTGAGGAGCGGACATGGCATGCGGCTTGCTGCAAGCGAGGCGAGTGCGCCGTCGCGCGCCATTGCATCCAGTCGAAAGGAGTCTTCGCCATGACCCAATATTCCAACAACGATCGTATCCTCGGCGCCGCCAGCGCCCAACCGGGCTCGAATCAGCCCCGTAACGGCAGCCGCCCGCTGGGCGTGCCGGGTGGGGTGTCCGACGAATACGATGAAGGTGGCCTGACCACGCCGGCCCCTCGCGCCGTGGGCGCCGAGCAGGGCGCCAGGGTGGTCGGCCGCACCGACAGTCTGCAAGGCGATGGCCCGGGGCCATTCCTGATGCTGGCCGATTCGCTGGAAGGCGATGACGTGGTCAACAGCCAGGGCGAAAAGCTGGGTGACATCAAGGGCATCATGCTCGACGTGCAGCGCGGCCGCATCGCCTATGCCGTGCTGTCGGTGGGGGGCTTTCTCGGCATCGGCGACAAGTTGTTCGCCATTCCCTGGGGCGCCTTCACGCTGGATGCCGACAACAAGCGCTTCATCCTGGAAGCGGACAAGAGCCAGTTCAAGGAGGCCGATGGCTTCGACAAGGATCACTGGCCCAGCATGGCCGACCCGACCTGGGCCAACCAGGTTCACGCGGCCTACCGCACCCGTCCGTACTGGGAAGACGACAACTTCTGAGCACCGGATCGAGTTGCCGACGGCGGGAAGAGGCCCGGCACGCGCAGCGTGAAGTCGCGCCGCGCGTTGCCGCAAAACCTGACCGCCCCGGCACTGAAGCCGGCCCCGTAACCATTCCTCTCGATCATGGAGCGGTGTGCCCGATTGGGCTGCCGCCGGTTCTGCAAGGAGTTGTCATGCCTGAACAGACTTTGCCCCGACAGCATCAGGACCATCAACCCGGCAGCGAAGCGGCGATGACGCCCAGGCCGCAATCGGCGATGCGCGATTACCCCGCCGCCGGCAAGCTGCGCGGCCAGACTGCGCTCATCACCGGCGGCGATAGCGGCATTGGCCGTGCGGTGGCGGTGGCCTACGCCAAGGAAGGCGCGGATGTCGTCATTGTCTATCTGGACGAAACCCAGGACGCGCAGGAGACGCGCCGGCTGGTGGAGGCGGAGGGGCGGCGCTGCCTGGCGCTGGCGGGCGACATTGCCGACCAGGCGTTTTGCCGCAAGGCCGTGGAACACGCGGTGGAGGCATTCGGCCGGCTGGATATCCTGGTCAACAACGCCGCACAGCAATATCCGCAGGATTCCATTCTCGATATCACGCGGCAGCAGCTCGAAAAGACCTTTGCCACCAATATCTTCTCGATGTTCTATCTGACACAGGCCGCTTATCCCTACCTGAAAAATGGTGGGCGTATCGTCAATACTACTTCGATCACCGCCTATCGCGGCAGCCCGCAATTGCTGGACTACGCCTCGACCAAAGGCGCCATCGTCGCGTTTACCCGCTCGTTGTCGCAGGCCGCGCTCGAGGATGGCATCCGCGTCAATGCGGTGGCGCCCGGCCCGATCTGGACACCCTTGATCCCGGCGTCGTTCGATGAAGAACGCACCAGCCAGCACGGCAGCAGTGTGCCGATGAAGCGCCCCGGACAGCCGGATGAAGTAGCGCCCAGCTACGTGTTCCTGGCATGCGACGATTCCAGCTACATGTCGGGGCAGGTGCTGCACCCGAACGGTGGCGAAGTCATCAACGGGTGATGCCATGGACATCCAGGTCATCGGTATTGCCAGCGCGCTGATCCTGCTGGCCACGTTGTTACGGCAGATCTACATCCAGTGGGCCAGTGACGATGTCGCTGGCGTGTCCGGCTGGCTGTTCGTGGGGCAGATGTGCGCCTCGGCCGGTTTCCTCGTCTATAGCTGGCTGATCGGCGATGCGGTGTTCGTCTGTATCAACATCATGGGCCTGAGCACGGCGCTGCTGGGGCAGGGTATCTACTGGTACAAGCGCCGTCAGTTGGCGGCCGGCGCCATTCCGCGCGCCAGGCGGCGTGTCGGCATGCGCGACCGCCGCTGGCCGGGCGCGATGCGTACCCAGCAGTAAGGCATTTATGCAGCGCGCAGCGCCGGCCTTGCCGGGAAGGGGCAATCCCGGCGCGTCGCCGGTACGACGGGCGGTGACTGCCCATGCGGCGAGGCGCAGATCGCCTATATCGGATAGCGGCGCTCCGCGCACAATGCGTGGTGGGCGCCGCTACCGTGTTCACCGTTCAAGGAGTGCAACATGTCTACCGAGTGGGACGAATTCGGCGCCGGCGACCCCTTGCTGCGCGAACTGGTCGCCCTGGCCACCGAAGGGACTTCGCTACCCGTCACGCTCAATGTCGGAGGCTCGCTGGTGTGCGGCAAGGTGATCCCGCGCCAGGAATACCTGAGGCTGGTAGCGACCCAGCTGCCACGCGTGAGCAGTGCGCCGCGTGAAAACCTGGAAGGCTGGCTGGCGGACACCGTGCGGCGTGGCGCGACACCCGATCCGTCACCGGGGTTCGTCCATCTGAAGGATGCCTACTTTCTCGCCAATGATGGCAGCCGGGTGCCCACCGATTCGGGCACGCTGTGGCGCGGTCGCCTGGCGCGGATCGATGGTTTCACCTTTGGCGTGTACTACGGCACCCCGCAAATGGACTGAAGCACGGTCGTTTTTTTTAGCCGGGGCGATGGCAACCGATGGGGTGCTGGTCGGATGTGGCGAACGCGCCGCCTGCTTCATCGCGGCCTACAACCTCCGCGTGGCAGACAGGTTTTGCCCGGGCAGGTTTCTGTATCCGCTATCACGCCAGATGGGGCTGCGGCCGATCTTGCCTGGCTTCGATGCATGTCACGCAGATAGGGGGGTTGATTTGCATGAATCGATCCCCCGGCTGATGCGGGTAGAATACGGCTGGATTTTATGTTCAAGTTCCAGCTCATCTGGTTGAATAATATGAATAAATTCAGCGTTCTCTTCGTCTGTACCGGCAACATCTGCCGCAGCCCGACCGCCGATGGCATCCTGCGCCACATGGTGAAGGCGGCCGGATTGGAAAACTGTGTGGAAGTCGATTCGGCCGGCACGCACGATTACCACGTCGGCGAGGCGCCCGACCGGCGCGCGCAGTCGCACGCCGCCAAGCGTGGCTACGACCTGTGCAGCCTGCGCGCACGCGAGGTGGTAGAGGCGGACTTCGCGCGTTTCGATCTGGTTCTGGCGATGGATGAAGGCCATCTGGCGCTGTTGCGACGGCGCTGCCCGGAGCCGTATCGCGAGCGGGTGAAACTGTTCCTCGATTTCGCCACCCGCTTTCATGAGCGCGAAGTGCCCGATCCCTACTACGGCGGTCCGCAGGGCTTCGAACACGTACTCGATCTGGTCGAGGACGGATGCCGGGGGTTGATGGCGCATATTCGCGGGCAGCTCGACTGAACGGGCGCTAAAAACACCGTCTGGAAAGCCCGATTGCTCTTGCGAAGCGGCCTCGTTACACTTGCCGCTTTGCTCTTCAGGGGAGTAGTCGCCCGCGCGGTTCCGGCCGTGTCGGGGGGTACGTCAACATACTTGGGCCGCAGCCCATGGCGTATCCGGTCCGCGCATCGCGGGCCTGACAAGACCTGAGGTTCATGCCGCATGCACCCAGGGGTGGGCCATGTCGCATGGCCTCGTGTCGCCCGCCCCTGGAGTATCACCCTGCATGGACGCCTTCCTCGTCTCCGCCGCTGTCGTCGCTGTCGCTGAAATCGGCGACAAGACCCAACTGCTCTCGCTGATCCTCGCTGCGCGCTTTCGCCGTCCCTGGCCGATCCTGATCGGCGTCTTCGTCGCCACGCTACTCAATCATTTCGCCGCCGGCTGGCTGGGCCAATGGCTCGCCGGTTTCTTCAGCCCCGATCTGCTGCGCTGGGTGGTGGGGCTCGGTTTCCTGGCGATCGCCGCCTGGGCCTGTATTCCGGACGAGATGGGGGAAGAGGAGGCGCAGGTGAAGCCCTATGGCGCCTTCATCGCCACCACGATCGCCTTTTTCCTGGCCGAGATAGGGGATAAGACCCAAGTCGCCACAGTGGCATTGGCTGTGAAATACTCGCCCCTGTGGATGGTGGTGGTGGGGACCACCGTGGGCATGCTGATCGCCAATGCGCCGGCCATCTGGCTGGGCAAGTGGATGTCCGACCGTCTGCACCTGTTGCGCTATGTCCGTTTCGGCGCTGCCGCCGTGTTCGCCCTGCTGGGCGTTCTTGCGTTGCTGAAGGTGGGCGTCTAGCGTTCCAGACAATCGAATAAATTCAATTACATAATCGTCATTCAATCAATCAGGGACCGATCATGCTGGAATCGTTTTTCAAGTTGAAGGAGCACGGGACGGATGTCCGGACCGAAGTGCTCGCGGGTTTCACCACCTTTTTGACGATGGCCTACATCGTCTTCGTCAATCCGTCGATCCTGTCGCTGACCGGCATGGACTTCAACGCGGTGTTCGTTGCCACCTGTCTGGCCGCGGCACTGGGTTGCGCCATCATGGGGCTGGTGGCCAATTACCCGATGGCACTGGCGCCGGGCATGGGGCTGAACGCCTACTTCACCTTCAGCGTGGTGCAGGGCATGGGGGTGTCGTGGCAGGTGGCGCTGGGAGCGGTGTTCTTCTCGGGGATCATCTTTCTGGCAGTCAGCCTGTTCAAGGTGCGTGAGGCCATCGTCAACGCGATTCCGCAATCGCTCAAGTTCGCCATCTCGGCGGGCGTGGGCCTGTTCCTCGGCATCATCTCGCTCAAGAGCGCAGGCGTGATCACCGGCAGCCCGGCCACGCTGGTCACGCTGGGCGATATCCACGCGCCGACCACGCTGCTGGCGATCTTCGGCTTCTTCCTGATCGTGGCGCTGGAATACCGCCGCGTGCATGGCTCGATCATCATCGGCATCCTCACCGTGACCGTACTTTCGGTGCTGCTGGGCCTGTCCGAATTCAAGGGTGTGTTCTCCGCGCCGCCGTCGCTGGCCCCCACCTTCATGCAGATGGACCTGGGCGGTGCGCTCAACGTCGGGCTGCTGGGCGTGGTGTTCGTGTTCTTCTTCGTCGATCTGTTCGATACCACCGGCACGCTGGTGGGCGTTTCGCACCGCGCAGGCCTCTTGGACAAGGACGGCAAACTGCCGCGCCTGAAGCGCGCTTTGATGGCCGACTCGGTGGCCATCGTCGCCGGTGCCGCGCTGGGTACCTCGTCCACCACCGCCTATGTCGAATCCGCCGCCGGCACCGCCGTGGGCGGCCGCACCGGCCTGACCGCCACTGTCGTGGCCATCCTGTTCCTGGCCGCGCTGTTCTTCGCGCCGCTGGCCAACAGCATTCCTGCCTATGCCACTGCGCCGGCGCTGTGCTACGTGGCGGTACTGATGGCACGTGGTCTGGCCGAAATCGCCTGGGACGACCTGACCGAGGCCGCACCGGCCGTGGTCACCGCCATCGCCATGCCGTTCACGTTCTCCATCGCGGACGGCATCGCCTTCGGTTTCATCAGCTTCGTGGTGATCAAGGTGCTGGCTGGCCGCTTCAGCGACCTGCGTCCGGCGGTGATCATCATTGCCGGGCTGTGGCTGGTGAAGTTCGCATTCTTCCACTGAGCGTCTGGCACTGAATGAACCCGCAATCCCTGCCTTTTTGGCGCTGAGACAAGCATGCCCACATCCAAGCCGCTTTATGCCGACTACATCCAGGAACGCATCCGCACGGTGCCGGACTGGCCGCAGCCGGGGGTGATGTTTCGCGATATCACGCCGCTGTTGCAGGACCCGAAGACGTTCCGCCTGCTGGTGGATACCTTCGTGCACCGCTACATGGACATGCAGATCGATCTGGTGGCCGGGGTGGATGCGCGGGGGTTCATTCTCGGGGCGGTGGTGGCTTATGAGCTGAACCTGGGCTTCGTGCCGATTCGCAAGAAAGGCAAGCTGCCGTTTCTGACCGAGGCCGAGGAATATGAGCTGGAATATGGCTCGGCCACGGTCGAGATCCATGCCGACGCCTGCAAGCGCGGCGATCGCGTGTTGCTGGTGGACGACCTCGTCGCCACCGGTGGCACCATGATCGCCGCTGCGCGCTTGCTGCAACGGCTGGGCGCGACGGTGGTCGAGGCCGCGGCCATCGTCGATCTGCCCGAACTGGGTGGCTCGCGCCTGATCGCGGAGCAACAGATTCCGCTGTATACCATTTGCGATTTCGCCGGCCACTGATATGGCGGTTGGCGGTTTTTTCAATGCCTGGATCGTCGATATCGGCCAGGCGCTGATGTTTTTGCAGTAAACCAGAACAGGACAAAAGCATGACGCTGGAATTGCCAGAAGCCCACACCATTATCGACAACGCCGATTGCCTGCACGGCGAGGCCGAAGTGGTTGCCGCGCTCGACGCCATGGCCGCGGCGATGACCGCACGGCTGGCCAGCAGCAACCCCATCGTCTACACGATCATGAACGGCGGCCTGATCGTCGCCGGCCACCTGCTGCCCCGGCTGCGTTTCCCGCTGGAGTGCTCCTACCTCCATGCCACGCGCTATCGGCAGGAAACCAGTGGCGGGGCGCTGAACTGGAAAGTGGCGCCCACCGATGACCTGCGCGGCCGCAGCGTGGTCATCATCGACGACATCCTGGACGAAGGTCACACGCTGGCGGCGGTGATCGAGTACTGCAAGCGCCAGGGGGCCAAAGAGGTACTGGTGGCGGTGCTGGTGGACAAGGATCACGATCGCAAGGCGCCGGGCGTCAGCGCCGATTTCGTCGGCTTGAAGGTGGAAGACCGCTTCCTGTTTGGCTGCGGCATGGATTACCAGGGCTACTGGCGCAATACGCTGGCGATCTATGCGGTGAAAGGGTTGTAGTCCCATCGGGCTGGCAAGCCGGCCTCGGAGCGAACAAGGCGCCTGCGGGCGCCTTGTCGCATTGGTACGTGCCATGACAGTGGGTGGCGACATGAGCGGCTTTCATGGGGGCGTGCCTGATTCCACCGCCGCGCCTCACGGGGCCTCGTGGTAGAATTGCGCCAGTTTTTTCAATCGCCTACGGAATCGGGCCCATGTTCTCCAAGTCCATCACCATCTCGCAATTCGATCCTGACCTCGCCAATGCCATCCAGGGTGAAGTCGTCCGCCAGCACGAACACCTCGAGCTGATCGCGTCGGAAAACTACACCAGCCCCGCCGTCATGGAAGCGCAGGGTTCGCAGCTCACCAACAAGTACGCCGAGGGTTATCCCGGCAAGCGCTTCTACGGCGGTTGCGAGTACGTGGACGTGGTGGAGCAACTGGCGATCGATCGCGTCAAGGCCCTGTTCGGCGCCGAGTACGCCAACGTGCAGCCGCACTCGGGCAGCCAGGCCAACCAGGCCGTGTACTTCTCGATCCTGAAGCCGGGCGATACCGTAATGGGCATGAACCTGGGCCACGGTGGCCACCTGACCCACGGCTCGCCGGCCAACCTGTCGGGCAAGCTGTTCAATATCGTGCCCTACGGCCTGAACGAGAACGAAGAAATCGACTACGACGAGATGGAACGCGTCGCGGTCGAGACCAAGCCCAAGCTGATCATCGGCGGTGCTTCCGCCTTCGCGTTGCGCTTCGACTGGGCGCGCATGCGCGAGATCGCCGACAAGGTGGGCGCCTACTTCATGGTGGACATGGCCCACTACGCTGGCCTGATCGCCGCTGGCGTCTACCCGAACCCGGTGCCGCACGCGCACTTCGTCACCTCGACCACCCACAAGACGCTGCGCGGTCCGCGCGGCGGCCTGATCCTGGCCAAGGCCGAGTTCGAGAAGAGCATCAACTCCAACGTGTTCCCCACGCTGCAAGGCGGCCCGCTGATGCACGTGATCGCCGCCAAGGCCATCGCGTTCAAGGAAGCGTCCAGCCCCGAGTTCAAGGTCTACGCCGAACAGGTGATCAAGAACGCCCAGGCCATGGCCAAGACGCTGGCCGAACGTGGCCTGCGCATCATCTCCGGCCGTACCGAAAGCCACGTATTCCTGGTGGACCTGCGTCCCAAGGGCCTGACCGGCAAGGCCGCCGACGCCGCGCTGGGCAAGGCGCACATCACCGTCAACAAGAACGCCATCCCGAACGATCCGGAAAGCCCTTTCGTTACATCCGGCATCCGTATCGGCGCCCCGGCCATCACCACCCGTGGTTTCAAGGAAGAAGAGGCCATCCAGGTGGCGCACCTGATCGCCGACGTGCTGGACAACCCGGCCGACGATGCCAATCTGGCCACTGTCGCCGAGAAGGTGAAGGCGCTGACCGCGCGTTTCCCGGTCTACGGCGCCTGATGATCGCGCCGTCGCGCGCCGCATTGCGGCGGGTGAACGGCTGATCGATGCGGCGAGGGGTGTGGCGATAGCCATGCCCCTTGTCGTTTTTGCGGCGTCCGATTGTGTTCCGCGGACGCGATTGCTAAGTTAGCCCCCTCGTTTCGCCAGCAGGCTGCACTCATGAAATGTCCGTTCTGCGGTTCCCCCGATACCCAGGTCGTCGATTCGCGCGTGTCGGAAGAAGGCGACACCGTGCGCCGTCGTCGCCGTTGCGCGGTCTGCGACAAGCGCTTCACCACCTACGAGACCGCCGAGGTGCGGTTGCCGCAGGTGGTCAAGCAGAACGGGCAGCGCGTTGATTTCGACCGCGAGAAGATCCGCACCTCCTTTCATCGGGCGCTGCACAAGCGGCCGGTCCCCACCCAGTTGGTGGATGAGGCCATCGCCCGCATCATCCAGAAGGTACTGACCGTGGGCGACCGGGAAATCATGTCGCGCCAGATCGGCGAGATGGTGATCAACGAACTGGCCAAGCTGGACAAGGTGGCCTATATCCGCTTTGCCTCGGTCTATCGCAGCTTCTCGGATGTCGACGATTTCCGCGACGTGATTCGTGAAGTGAGCAAGGACAAATGACGGCCGTGAACGATGCGGCAATGATGCAACGCGCGCTGGTGTTGGCCGCGCGCGGTGCCTGTATCACGTCGCCCAACCCCAGCGTCGGCTGCGTGCTGGTCCGGGACGGTGCCATCGTCGGCGCCGGCCACAGCCAGCAGGCGGGTGGCCCGCATGCCGAGGTGATGGCGTTGCGCGAGGCGGGCGAGGCTGCGCGTGGGGCCACTGCCTATGTCACGCTGGAGCCATGCAGCCACCACGGGCGCACGCCGCCGTGCGCCGACGCGCTGATCGCGGCGGGCGTCGCTCGCGTGGTGGTGGCGCTGACCGATCCCAACCCGCTGGTGGCGGGGCAGGGGCTGGCGCGGCTGGCGGCGGCAGGCATCGAGATTGCCGCCGGGGTGCAGCGTGATACGGCGCTGGAGCATCACAAGGGCTTTCTGTCGCGCATGGTGCGGGGCCGGCCATGGGTACGGCTCAAGCTCGCGGCCAGCCTGGATGGACGCATCGCGTTGCGCAATGGCCAGTCGCAATGGATCACCGGCGCCGAGGCGCGCGCGGACGTGCAACGGCTGCGCGCGCGTTCCTGCGCCATGCTGACCGGCGTGGGCACCATCCTGGCGGATGATGCGCAACTGACGGTGCGCGAGCCGCAAGGCGTGTTCTGGCAAGGCCGCCAACCCTTGCGCGTGGTGGTGGACAGCACGCTGCGCACGCCGCCTGCCGCCCGCTTGCTGCAAACGCCGGGCGTCTTGCTGGTCACCGCGCGCGACAACCCGCGCCGCGCGTTGCTGGAGGCCGAAGGCGCCGAGGTGCTGCTGCTGCCGGGGGTGGATGGCCGGGTCGACTTGGCCGCATTGCTCAGTCACCTGGGCCAGCGTGGCATGAACGAGGTGACGGTGGAGGCGGGCGGTACGCTCGTCGGCGCGCTGTTGCGGCAGAAACTGGCGGACGAGGTGGTGCTGTATCAGGCTCCGGTGTTGATCGGCGATGGGTTGCCGCTGGCCGATTTTTCGCTGGCCAGTCTGTCGCAACGCCTGGCACCGCGCGTGCTGGAGCGGCGCATGGTGGGCGCGGATCAGCGCATCACGCTGCGCTTTACCGAAACCGCCGCCTGGGGCCGCTAGGGCGTGTCATCCAATGTCTCGCGGCAGCGCTGGGCCGAAAAAGCACCAGGCACCAGGCGCACGACGCGGGCAATAACGGGTTATTGGCAAGGAGTGCAACGCAGTGGATGGTGTTTTTTCGGCCCAGCCCTTCGGGTTCGGTGCATTTCGGGCGCCATGCGGCGTCGCAGGCCGCTTGCGGTATCGATGCCGCCGCGCGTCCAGCGCCTTGCACGGCATCCCGAACTGCACCGAACGCTGTCGTGAAACATTGGATGACACGCCCTAGGCCCGGCGACAAGGAGATCGACAATGAGCCAAACCTCTCAACCGCCGCGCTGCCCCGACTGCGATCAGCCGTTGGAAGTGATGAAGGCTTGCGGCGCCACCAGCTTTTTCTGCAATCACTGCAACGAACTCAAATCGTCCCAGCGCGTGCGCGAGCATAACGCGGCGCCGGGCAACCAGGAGCAGCACTGATGTTTACCGGAATCGTCGAAGCCGTCGGCACCATTGAATGCGTCGAACCCTTCGCTGGCGGCGTCCGCCTCACTGTGGCAGCCCCAGGCCTGGACTTCTCCGACATCGCGCTGGGCGACAGCATCACGCATAACGGTGCGTGCATGACGGTGACCGAGTTATTGCCCGATGCGCGTTTCACCATCGACGTCTCGGACGAATCGCTACGCTGTACCGTCGGCCTGGATCGCGAAGGTGGCCGGGTCAACCTGGAAAAGGCGCTGCAGGTGACGGCGCGGCTGGGCGGGCACCTGGTATCGGGGCACGTGGATGGCATCGGCGATGTGGTGCGCTTTGCGCCGGTGGGCGAGAACCGCGAACTGGTGGTGCGCGCACCCGCCACGCTGGCGCGTTATCTGGCGGTCAAGGGCTCGGTGGTGGTCAATGGTGTTTCGCTGACCACCAACGATGTGCGCGACGTGCCCGGAGGCTGCGAATTCTCGATCAATCTGATCCCGCATACGCTGGCCAACACGACCTTGGGCGATCTGGCCGAAGGCGCGCAGGTGAACCTGGAAATCGACCTGATCGCACGTTATGTCGAGCGGATGCTGGCGCTGGAAGCCAACTGACGACGGAGCCAGGCCCAGGAATGAAACGGTCGAGCGTTCACCTGTTTGGCGCGTCGGGGTCCGGCACCACCACGCTGGGCAAGGCGATCTGCCAGGCGCTGGGCTGGAAGCACTTCGATACCGACGACTTCTTCTGGTTCGACACCGATCCTCCCTACACCCAAGAACGCCCCGTCGCGGAACGCCGGCAGGCGCTGGCACATGAGCTGGCGCAGGCTGGGCGCTGGGTGGTAAGCGGCTCGCTATGCGGCTGGGGCGACGTGTTCATTCCCGACTTCGACCTGGCGGTGTTTATCCACTTGCCGCCGCAGGAGCGGATGGCACGGCTTCGGGCTCGTGAGTACGTGCGGTTCGGGGAGGCGATCCGCGAAGGCGGGGCGCTGCATGAACAGAGCCGGGCGTTCTTCGAATGGGCCGCCGCGTACGATACGTCGGATCAAGTAAGCCGGAACCTGCGCAAGCACGAAGCCTGGCTGGCCACCCTGCCGTGCCCTGTGCTGAAACTCACCAATGAGCGATCCATCCAGGAGTCGGTACGACAGATACTGACTGCGATGCGCGAGTAGGCCTGCGTAGCGGTTCTGTCATGGTGGAAAAGGACGGGCCGGCACGGGTGTGCCCGCCCTCTTTTTCCTGGGGCCAGGGTGTGCGGTCAATCAGTGGATCAGCGCTGTTCCAGCTTGTTCAGCGCGTCCATCAATTGCGAGAAGCGCTTTTCGCCCGGCGAGACGCGGTTGGCCTCGCGCAGCGCCTGCCTGCTTTCTTCGATCAATGCCTCGTCCGTGCCGAGTTTCTGTAGATACATCACCGCGACAAAGGCGAAATTGAACAAAACGCGGGCATTGGCGGGCAGTTTGTCCCGTGCGCCCCGCATGGCGGCCAGGGCCTCGGGCAACTTGCCGTCCCGCGCCAGCAGTACGCCACTGTTCATCAGTTCCACCGCTTCGCGGCGGCAGGCCTCCACCAGATTGCTGCCTTCGGCCTTCATGTTGGCGCTGTCGAACACCGCCTGCACCTTGTCGATCAGCAGATTGTCCTCGTGGTTGTTGCGCACCACGTCCTGCAACAACGAGACCGCCTGGTCGCGCTGCCCGGTGGCCAGCATCAGCTCGGCGACCTCCAGGCTGGCCGTGGAATCCGGCCGGGTGGCGCGTTCCTGGAGCATCTGCTTCAGTTCGTTGGCGACGGCGCCCGCCTTGGACAACTGGTTTTCCTGCGTATAGATCATGCCCTCGGCCGACTTGGCGCGCAGCGCCACGTCGTCGTCGCTGAACTGGTGCTGCACGCTCTTCAGCACTTTCAGCGCTTCGTCGCTGCGACTGCTCTTGCTGCATACCTTGGCAAGGCCCAGGTAGGCCTCCGGTGTTTTCAGGATGGAATGCTCGCCGACCGCGATGCTCTTGCGGAACGCGGCGTCGGCGACGTCCAGATCGCCGCGTTGCAGCGCCAGTTCACCCAGGCTTTTCTGTCGCAGCGGGGAGTTCGGCGAGAGCTTGAGCGCGGCCGACAGCGTGGATTCGGCGTGTTCCGCGTCGCCCAGGCGTTGCTGGGTGCGCGCCAGCCAGTCGTAGGCTTCCAGGTAGCCGGGCGCCTGTTCCCGGGAAATCTGGAAATGATCGCGCGCGGCCTCGTACTCGCCCTGCTGGAAACAGATGCGCCCCAGCCCGGTACGTGCCCAGGCGATCTCGCGGTTGGCCAGTACTGTTTCGTACAGCTTCTGCGCGGCGTCGATCTCGCCGGCATCGAGCAGCAGCGAGCCCTTGAGCCGTTGCAGCTCGGAGGCGTTGACGGTGTCGTAGGCCAGGCGTTCGTCGCACAGTGCAATGGCGCGGGTGTACTGCTTGTTGCTCATGGCCTGTGCGATGTCGGCGAAGGCCTGCTTGCGCACCGCGATCTTTTCCAGCCGGCTGAGCAGTAGGTCGGCGGTGATCGGCTTGAGCAGATAGGAATCGGGCTGGTACTCCACGGCGCCCATGATCCAGTCCGAGCTTTTCTCGGCGGTGATCATGATCCAGGTGGTGGCCGGGCCGATCAACTGGCGCAGCTTGGCTTCTTCCAGCAATTGCTGGCCATTCTTGCCCTGGCCCAGGTTGTAGTCGCACAGCACGATGTCGTAGCGGCGTTCCAGCAGGCGTTGCAGGGCCTCCTTGCCGTTGGAGGCCATTTCCACATGGACGGCGCCGCACTCGCGTAGCATGTCGCGCATCAGGTAGCGCATACCCTGAAAATCATCGACGACCAGACAATGGTGGGAAGCGAAATTGGTGGCCATGGTGAGCGTCTTCTATCGAATCAAGGGTTGATGATCGTGCAATCGGGCCGCGCGAGCCGGCGAGGCTTCGTCCTGGCGGCGACGGCGGGTGAACCGGGCGGCGCGACCTGACCGGCGACGGCGTCAGGTCGGCGATCCGCTTTTGGACTCACGGCAGGGTGATGACAAATCGGCCACCGCCCAGTGGGCCGCCGTTTTCCAGACGCAGGCTGCCGATGCGTTCGCGGTTACGGTGCAGTTGTGCCACGTGTTCGGCAAAGTACAGACCCAGGCCGGTGCTGCCGCTGGAGAAATCGACGCCGCTTACCGCCTTGCGGCTGTCCACCAGCATCTGCGGCGGGTAGCCGCGCCCGTTGTCTTCCACGGCCAGCCACAGTTCGTCGTGCTCTACGCCAGCGGCGATGCGCACGGTATCGGTGGTGTAGTTGATGGCGTTGGTTAGCGCCTGACCCAGCACGCCGGCGATGAGATCGGCGTCGAAATGCCAGACCAGATCGTCCGGCACGTCGATGTGCAGCACCACCTTGCTGGCGGAGAGCAGGACGCGATGCTGCATGGCTACTTCCTCGCAGATTTCGGCGGGCTGGCAAGGCTGGGGGTCGAAGGGGTAGAGGCCCTTGCCGAATTTGTACAGCGTCAGCAGGCTGATCAGATTGGCGTTCATCCGGTTCACTTCGTACAGCAGGTGCGAGTACTCGGATTGCGCTTCGGCCGAAATGCCGGTCCAGACTGCTTCGTGCTTGGCCAGCAGGCGTCCCATCAGGCCGAGCGAGTTCTTCATGTCGTGGACGGAGGATGCGAGGATCGTGGCGAGATCCGGCTGCGGGGACGACGGGTTCACTGGAATCACCTCTCTTGTATTTTTGGTGTCTGCGCGCGTGGCTGCTGGGGAGTATAAGCAATCCCGAATGTTCGATATCGCTTTCGCCACGTTGATCTGCAACGGAAATGACCTACAGCAAAGATGCCCATTAGCGGGTATCCTTGCGCTTTATTTTCCAGCTCTTTCATAGCCGCCATGCCGATTGCAGCGATCAAGGACATCATCGCGGATATCCGCGCCGGAAAGATGGTCATCCTGGTGGATGAGGAAGACCGCGAGAACGAAGGCGACGTGATGATCGCCGCCGAATTCGTCACCCCCGAGACGATCAATTTCATGGCCAAGCACGCGCGCGGCCTGATCTGCCTGACGCTCACCGCCGAGCGTTGCAAGCAACTGCAACTGCCGCTGATGGTGGACCAGAACGGCTCCAGCCACGGCACCAATTTCACGGTATCGATCGAAGCGGCCGAAGGCGTGTCCACCGGTATCTCCGCCTACGATCGCGCTCTGACTGTCCAGCGCGCCGTCGCCTTCGACGCCCGCCCCGAAGACATCGTTTCCCCCGGTCATATCTTTCCCTTGCTGGCCCAGCCCGGCGGTGTGCTGGTGCGTGCCGGCCATACCGAGGCCGGTTGCGATCTGGCCATGCTGGCTGGCGTGATGCCCGCCGTCGTCATCTGCGAAGTGATGAACGATGACGGCACCATGGCGCGTTTGCCCGAGCTGATGGAGTTTGCCGCCGAGCACGACCTCAAGGTCGGCACCATCGCCGACCTGATCCAGTATCGCAGCCAGCACGAAACCCTGGTCGAATGCGAAGGGCGTCGCCCGGTGCGCACCTTTGCCGGTGAATTCGAGATGGCCGTGTTCCGCGACAAGATGAGCGACGCCACGCATATCGCCCTGGTGAAGGGCACGCCGACGCCGGATCGCGAAACGCTGGTGCGCGTGCATGAGCCGCTGTCGGTGATGGATTGGCTGGATCTCGATTCCGGTCACCACTCGTGGAGCGTGCGCCAGTCGCTGGAAGCCATCGCCCGCGCCGAGACCGGCGTGATGGTGCTGCTGCACCGCCCCGAGGGCGGGACCGATCTGCTGGCGCGCGCCTTGCCGGAACTGCAACTGGAACAACCCCGCAAGTGGGACCTGCGTACCTACGGTATCGGTGCGCAGATGCTGCGCCACCTGGGCGTCGGCCAGATGAAGCTGCTGTCGCCGGAGCGCAAGATGCCCAGCATGGCCGGCTTTGGCCTGGAAGTGACCGGTTTCGCCACGCCGGAGCAATAACGCGCGCTGGCCGGGCTTCGCATTGCCGATCCCGAGATTTTGATCCATGGCGCCGCCACCACTCGGCGCCTTCCGAGAGTAAAGGAATCCCATGAGTTTCACCCCCAATCGTACGCAAGAGCTGCCGCCGCTGGATGGCAGCGGCTTGTGCATCGGTATCGTCACCTGCCGCTTCAATGAGGACATCTGCAATGCGCTGAACAGCGCCTGTGTCGGCGAACTGCAACGCCTGGGCGTGGCGCCGGAGGCCATCGCCCAGTATCAGGTGCCGGGCGCGCTGGAAGCGCCGCTGGCATTGCAGGCCCTGGCCGGGAGCGGGCGCTTCGATGCGCTGGTGGCGCTGGGGTGCATCATTCGTGGCGACACCTATCATTTCGAACTGGTGGCCAACGAATCGGGGGCCGGTGTGACGCGCGTCGGGCTGGACAGCGGGGTTCCCATCGCCAATGCCATCCTCACCGTCGAGAACGAGGAACAGGCTGTCATCCGCCAGACCGACAAGGGTATCGACGCGGCACGCGTTGCCGTCGAAATGGCCCAGCTTCTCAAATCCCTGCGCGCGTAAGGCAAGGCGACATCATGACCGAAGAAAAGCATATCCCCGTTCCCGCTCCGGCCGCCAAGCCCCGCTCCGCGCGTCGCCGTGCCCGCGAGTTCGCCGTGCAGGGCGTGTACCAGTGGCAACTGACTGGCGATACCGTCCACGGCATCGAGCGTTATCTGAAGGAAAGCAGCCCCGCGTTCAGCCGGGCCGACGAAACGCTGTTCCGCGCCATTTTCTACGGCGTGCTCAAGGACCCGGAGGCGCTGAAGGCCGCGCTGGTGCCGCATATCGATCGCCCCTTCGACGAGGTCAGCCCGGTGGAGGCCGCAGTGCTGTTTACCGCCGCGTTCGAAATTGCCCAGATGCCCGAAACGCCGTATCCGGTCATCGTCAACGAAGCCATCGAACTGGCCAAGACCTTTGGTGGCACCGATGGCCATCGCTTCGTCAACGGGGTGCTCGACAAGCTGGCAGCCGAAGCGCGCCCGGTGGAACTGGAAGCCGTGCGGGCCAAACGCCGCGGTTGAGCCGGACGCTTTGAGCCGATGAATGAATTCGAACTGATCGCCCGTTACTTCAACCGTCCGGCCAAGCGCGCCATTCTGGGCGTCGGTGACGACGCCGCCTTGCTGGCGCCCGAGCCGATCAGGCAACTGGCGGTGTCGGCGGACATGCTGGTCGAGGGGCGCCATTTCTTCCCGGATGTCGATCCGGAGGCGCTGGGCCACAAGGCGCTGGCGGTGAACCTGTCGGATCTGGCCGCCATGGGGGCCGAACCTTCATGGTGCACGCTGTCGCTGGCGCTACCCTGCGTGGATGAGGCGTGGCTGGCGGCGTTTGCGCGCGGTTTCCACGCGCTGGCCGACGAGGCCGGTATCGAACTGGTCGGTGGCGACACCACGCGTGGGCCGCTGACCATCGCGGTCCAGGTGGCTGGCACCGTTCCGGCGGGCCAGGCGCTGCTACGCAGCGGCGGTACGCCGGGCGACGATGTCTGGGTCTCGGGTGCGTTGGGGGCCGCAGCGGCGGCGGTTGCGGTACGCAACGGCGATGCCGCGTTATCCGGTGAAGCGATGGCGGCGTGCCTGTCCAGGCTCGACCGGCCGACGCCGCGTCTCGCGCTGGGGCTGGCGCTACGCGGGATCGCCAGCGCCGCGCTGGATATCTCCGATGGGTTGCTGGCTGACCTGGGCCATATCGGCGAGCGCTCGGCCTGCGGCGCCGAACTGGACTGGGCCGACATTCCCGCGCACCCCGCGCTGGCCGGCTTGCCGGAAGCCGTGCTTCGACAGGCCGTGCTGGCTGGCGGAGACGATTACGAGCTGTGCTTCACCGCCCCCGCGCAGCATCGCTCCCGGTTGCAGGCGTTGTCACAGACGCTGGCGTTGCCCTTATCCCGCATTGGCCGCCTGGTCGGCGGGCAGGGGGTGCGTGTATTCAATGCCGGAGAGCGCATCACTCCGTCGCGCGCCGGCTTCGATCACTTCGCAACATGACGCATCCCGCCACATCGCTGGTCCGGCCGACGCTGCGCTTCATGCTGGCCCACCCCGCGCACTTCATCGCGCTGGGCTTCGGCAGCGGCCTGGCCCGACGCGCGCCCGGCACCTGGGGCACGCTGGCGGCGTTCCCGCTGTATGCGGTGCTGGTTTCGTTCCTGCCGCCGCTGTTCATCGCCGCACTGTGCATACCCGCCTTCGGGCTGGGCTGGTGGGCGGCATCCCGTACGGGGCGCGCGCTGGGCGTGCACGATCACGGTGGCATCGTGGTGGACGAGATCGTCGCCACCTGGCTAGTGCTGGTGATGGTGCCGTTGACCTGGAAAGGCTGGCTGGCCGCATTCGCCGCATTCCGCGTCTTCGATATCCTCAAACCCTGGCCCATCCGCTGGTTCGACCGCAAGGTGCACGGCGGCTTCGGCGTGATGCTGGACGACATCCTGGCCGCTGGCTACGCTATTGCCGTGTTATGGCTGGTGCGGGGCTGGCTGGTCTAGAAGGTTCAGATCCGCAATGAAGTGGGTGGAAAAAACGGGATGCCTGAGCATTCCGTTTTTCGTTCGAGACGCTGCTCATCAATCCACCGTCAGAAAATACAACAGTTCGTGCTGCTCCATTTCCAGCAGATGGTGTAGCCCGCTAAACCTGATAAAGTGCTTCATCCAGTGGATGTAAGCTTTCTCGGTGCGCAGGCTGTATTGGCGATAGCGCAAGCGCTCCCTCACCTGTAGTGGCAAGCGCGGTCCTGGTGTCGCGTCATCACGACCTGTTCAAATACATGGCCAACCTTCCGGCAAAGCGCACCTCTGTGCTTTTGTGCTCCATGGTACATGTAGCACATTGGGTATTCGTCAAATGCAGGGTTATGTGAAGAACCTTAAAAGCAAAGCGCCCGGCTTTGCCGGGCGCTCGCTACGCTTCAACTCACCAACTCAAGCGTGCATTAGCGCAACTGGCTCTCGAGCATAGCGAGGCTCCCTCGCGGCGGCGAGGGCGGGGGGAGTGGAACGAAGCAGGGGAGCCAGTTTCCTGGCATACCTCAAAAGCAAAGCGCCCGGCTTTGCCGGGCGCTCGCTACGCTTCAACTCATCAACTCAAGCGTGCATTAGCGCAACTGGCTCTGTAGCGCCGACAACAGCTTGGCCTGGCTTTCGGCATCCGCTGTTGTGCCATCCTTGCCGGTTACGGTCAGGCGGGTGCCATTCACTTGTTGGGCCACGTGGATTTCGTATTCCGGCAGGACTTTGACCTTCTCCTGCTTGTCGCCATTGCCAAAGCCGATGGACGACCAGAAGCTGCTCTTCTTTTCCTCGCCGATATCGGCTTCGGCGCGGCGGACGAAATACACGCCCTTGCTGCGGTCGCGGTCGTAGACCACGTAGCCGACGCGATCCAGCGCGAGGCCGACGCGACGCCAGGCGCGGTCGAAGGCATCGTCGATGTTCAGCGCGGTGTTGTTGTCCACCAGCGTGGCGCGTGCCTTGGTCTGCTTGGGCGGGTTGACCACGGCTTGTGCCTGTTGCTCGGTCATGCCCAGGCGTTGCAGCATCAACGCCAGCATTTCGGCTTCCAGCTCCGGATCGGTGGGGCGCGGGGTCCACACGGTTTTCGTTTCGTTGCTGGTGGTGCTGACCTTGGCCTCGGTCGAGCCATCCGCGAAGACTTCGGTCATGCCGCGGTGCGAGACATAGATTTCGGTCGTACCCGGCGTGGCGCCCGGTTCGATACGGGTGCGGAACTTGTCCAGCTCGCCGGTACTGATGAACTGGTCGGCCACCTTGCGCAGCAGCTTGGTTACCCAGTCCTGCGGCAGGTTGGCACGATTTTCCAGCCAGTCCGTTTCCATCACGCCGATCGACGGATTGTCGATGGCGAGCAGGAAGCCGTTATCCAGCCAGAATTCGCGGATTTCCGGCCAGATCTTGGCCGGATCGCCCTGGACCACCAGCCAACGCTGGCCGCCGGCCTGGACCAGCCGTGCCTTGGCATTCACTGCCGTTTCGGTGACCACGGGTTGTTCGGCGGTGGCGCTGGCACTCTTGACCACCGGTGCGGGCGCTTCGCCCACCACGGTGCGGCTCGGCATGCTGTAGCCGGCGGTATTGGCCGGCGCGGTCAGATCGGGCGGGACTTCGAGGTTGTTCTTGGAGACGTTGTCGCTACCGGAGCGATAGTCGACCTTACGCTGCAACAGGAGGTCGTCGGAACTGCATGCGCCGAGCGCAACGGCCACCAACACGATGAGCAAACGGGGATTCAAGTTCATTGACAGGATTCGATTCGCTAGTGGTAACGCTTACACGCCGGCCATTTGCATGGCCTGACGCACGACGGTTTGGGCGCCGCCGGATAGGCGGGTGAGCGGCAGGCGGATGCCGCTGCCGATACGGCCCATTTCTTCGAGTGCCCACTTCACCGGGATCGGGTTGGCTTCAACGAAAAGGTGCTTGTGCAGACCCTGTAACGAGTCATTCAGTTCACGTGCTTCGACGATGCGCCCATCAAGGGCGGCGGCGCACATCGCCTGCATGCGGCGGGGCGCGACATTGGCGGTGACGGAAATCACACCATGGCCGCCCACCAGCAGGAAGGGCAGGGTGGATGCGTCGTCTCCGCTGTAGAGCAGGAAATCCTTGGGGGCGCGTTTGACCAGATCGGCTGCGCGCTCCATGTTGCCGGTCGCATCCTTGATGCCGATGATGCCGGGCAGTTCGGCAAGGCGCAGGATCGTGTCGTTACCCAGGTCGGTGATGGTGCGGCCAGGTACGTTGTAGAGCAGCGTGGGCAGCTCGGTCGATTCTGCGATGGCCTTGTAGTGCTGGAACAGGCCTTCTTGCGTGGGCTTGTTGTAATAGGGGACGACCGATAACCCATAGCTGGCGCCGACCTGTGCGGCGCGGCGGCTGAGGTGGATGGCTTCGCGCGTGGAGTTGGCGCCAGTGCCGGCGATGACGGGCACGCGACCCGCGGCCTGTTCCACGACGACCCGGATGATCTCGACGTGTTCGTCGACATCGACCGTGGGCGATTCGCCGGTGGTTCCTACCGCGACGATGCCTTGCGTGCCTTCGGCGACATGCCAGTCCACCAGTTTTCGCAAACGGTCGAAGTCCAGGCTACCGTCTTCGAACATCGGGGTGACGATTGCCACCAGGCTACCTGTCAGCATGTGCCGCTTACCTGTCGGAAATAGTGATACGAAGTGGGGCATTCTAACCGAAGCGAGTTGCCCCGTGGAACCACGTTTCCGCCGGAAATCGTCACGGCTGTTCTTGCCGGAAGCCTGTCTTGCGGATCAGCCAGTTGCCCAGGTCGTCCAGCCAGCTGAATACCACCGGCACCACCACCAGCGTGAGCAGTGTGGAGGTGATCACGCCGCCGATGATCGCATGCGCCATCGGTGCTCGCTGTTCCGCGCCTTCGCCGATGGCCAGTGCCAGCGGCAGCATGCCCATCACCATCGCGGCGGTGGTCATCAGGATCGGGCGTAGCCGCTCCCGGCCGGCCTCGGCGATGGCTTCGGCGCGCGCCATGCCTTGTCGGCGCAGATGGTTGACGAAGTCGACCAACAGGATGGCGTTCTTGGTGACCAGCCCCATCAGCATGATCACGCCGATGATGGAAAAGATGTTCAGCGTGCTTCGCGTCAGTAGTAGTGCGAGCAATACGCCGACCAGCGAGAGCGGTAGCGAGGTCATGATCGCCAGCGGTTGCAGGAAGTGGCCGAATTGCGAGGCCAGGATCATGTAGATGAAGACCACGCCCAGCAGCAGGGCGGCGACGGCGTAGCCAGCCGATTCGGCCATGTCCTTGGCATCGCCCGCCGTCACGAAGCGATAACCGGGTGGCAGGCGAAAATCGGCCTGCAATTTGTCGATCTGCTGTTGCACCTCGCCGGTGGTCTTGCCGGCGACGTTGGCGGTGATGTTCACCTCGCGGAACAGGTTGCGACGGCTGATCTGCACCGGCGTGGTCGATTCCTCGACATGCGCCAGTTCCGCCAGCGGGATCATCAGCGGCGCGCCCTGGGCATTGAGCTGGCTGCTGGCCAGGTACAGTTCGTCCAGCGCGGCGCCGCTGTCACGGGCCTGCCGTTCCAGGCGGACATTGACGTCGTAGTTCTCGCCATCCGGTGCCTGCCAGGTGCTGGTGGCGTCGCCGGCCACCAGCGGCCGCAATGCGTCTCCGATCTGGGCCGGGGTGAAGCCCAGGCTGGCCGCGCGTTCCCGGTTGATTTCCACATCCAGCGCCGGCTTGGGTGCCTTCATCGAGGAATCGACATCGACCACGCCATTGATTTTTGCGAGACGTTCGGTGAACTGCGCCGACAGCTTGGCCAGTTCACCCAGGTCGGAGCCTTGCAGGGATATCTGGATCGGCTTGCCGTCCGGGCCGCCGCCGCCCAATGGGGCCAGCGACTGGATTTCGATGCCGGCAATACGCGAGATCGATTCGCGGAACAGCGGAAGCAATACGTCCTGGCTGCGCTTGCGCTCCTTCTTCGGCGTGAGGAAGATCATCATCGACCCACTCTGCTTGCCCTGCGATTGCCCGGTATTCACCGTGACATAGGTTTCGCGCACTTCGGGATAGCGGCGCAACACCGTTTCGATCTGTCGGGCCTTGGCGGCGGTGTAGTCCAGGTTGGAGCCGACCGGCGTGGAGAAGGTCAGCGACAGCCGCGACATGTCCGCCTTGGGGACGAACTCGCTGCCGATGAAGCGTGCCAGCGCAAACGCGACCACCAGACTGGCGATGGCGAGGGCAATGACGGCCAGCCGATGTCCCAGGCTCCAGCGGATCAGTTTGCTATAGGTGTCTGCCAGCCAGCCCATGCCGTCTTCGAACTTGTCGAGCAGGCGTCCCAGCGGGCGCTTGCCGCCGTGGACGTGCGGGTCTGGCCAGACCGAGGACAGCATCGGGTCCAGCGTGAACGAGACGAACATCGAGATCAGCACTGCCGCGCAGACGGTCAGGCCGAACTGGTGGAAGAACTGGCCGATGATGCCGCCCATGAAGCCCACTGGCAGGAACACGGCGACGATGGTGGATGTAGTGGCCAGTACCGCCAGACCGATCTCGGCGGTGCCGTCCAGCGCGGCCTGGGTGTGGTTCTTGCCCATCGCGGCGTGGCGTACGATGTTCTCCCGCACCACGATGGCGTCGTCGATCAGCAGACCGATGCATAACGATAGCGCCATCATCGTCATGACGTTGACGGTAAAGCCGCCCAGGTAGACCACGAAGAACGTCCCGATCAGTGCCACGGGCAGCGTCAGGCCGGTGATCACGGTGGAGCGCCACGAGCCGAGAAACAGGAAGACGATGCCGACGGTGAGCAGCGCGCCTTCCAGCAAGGTGGTGCGCACATCCCGCAGTGAATTGCGGATGCCTTCGGAGTTGTCGTACAGCACCGATAGCCTGACGCCGGTGCTGGCGAGTTCGCGGTTCAGCTCGGCCATGGTGGCTTCGACGCGATCGGCGACCGCCACGGTATTCGCCTTGTTCACCTTCATCAGGTTCAGCGTGATGGCGCGCTGGCCGTTTACCAGGGCCAGCGACTCTTCCTCGGCCTGGCTGTCTTCCACGGTGGCGACGTCGCTGAGGTAGATCGGTGCGCCATTGCGCCACGCCACGACCAGGCGCTGGAAATCGGCCGGTGTCTTGAGGCGGCCGCGTATCTGCACCACCTGCTCCTGCCGCGTGGTTTCGATGGTGCCGATCGGTACTTCGGCATTCTGCGCACGCACCGCGTTCATGACTTCGTTGACGCCCAGCTTGAGCGCGGCCAGCCGCTCGGGGCGAATCTTGATGTTCACCTGCCGCGCCACGCCACCGACGAGTTCCGCCTGCCCGACACCGGGAATGGTCTCGAAGCGCTTTTTGATCACCTGGTCCGCCAGACTGGTCATCTCGCGCGGGGTGAGCCGTTCGCTGCGGATCGCCAGCGACAGGATGGGCTGGTCGTCCGGGCTGAAGCGGGTGATGACGGGGTCTTTCACTTCATCGCGAAACCCTGGCGTGACGGCGGCAACCTTCTCGCGTACGTTCTGCACCGCGATTTCCGGGTCGATCGACAGTTCGAACTCCGCCACCACGACCGACAGGCCCTGATAGGTATAGGAATAAAGCGTCTTCAGGCCACTGACCGTATTGATGCCTTCTTCCAGGCGTTTGGTGACGTCGCTCTCGACGATTTCCGGCGACGCGCCGGGATAGCTGGTACTGATGACGACGACCGGGAACTTCACGTCCGGAAACTCTTCCACCGGCAAGCGCGTCAGCGAAAACAGGCCGAGCACCAGCAGCGACAGCATCATCATCGTGGCAAACACTGGGTTGTGAATGCTGATCCGCGTGAACCACATGGGTCAGTTCCCCTGTCTGGCGGTAGGCAGCTTGACCGCGGTTCCCGCGGTCAACGCGATATTGCTGGCCAGTACCTTGCTGCCGACCGCAGGGCCGGAGACGATCTCGGCCTGGCCACGGCGCAGGTCGGTGGCCCCCACCTGGACCGGACGCCGGACCAGCTTGCCCGCTTCGATGGCCAGGACATAAGCGGCGCTACCGTCGCCGTGGACGGCGGCAAGCGGCAGGCTGGGCACGCCCTTGCGGCCTTCGACCAGCACGGTGCCCTTGGCGAACAGGCCGCTGCGCAATTCGCCATCGGTATTCGGTACCCGGATATAGATGGAGATGGTCTTGCTGGTTTCGTCCACCGTGGGGTTGATGCGGATGATGGTGCCGCTGAATGCGCGCCGATAACCTTCCACGTTGAAGTCCACCGCCTGGCCCACGCGTACATCGGCAATGCGGGTGGATGGCACGGCCGCCACCAGCTCCAGTTCGGTCAGGTCCACCAGCGTGAACAACTGGCTGTTGATTCCCACATGCTGGCCGGGCTCCACCAGGCGCTGCGCCAGCGTGCCGGTAAACGGTGCGCGGACCGTGCCGTTTTCCACTGCCTGCTGCGCTACCCCCAGTTGCGCCATGCTGGCGCGCTCATCCGCCAGGGCGGTCTGCAACTGGCTCTGGGTATTGTCGAAGGCATTCTTGGAAATGAAGTTCTGTGCCAGAAGGTCGGCATTGCGTTTGGCGAGCTTGCGGTTGTAATCGAGCAACTCCCGGCTTTTCTCCAGTTGTGCCTGTGCCACGGCGACCTGTCGTTGCAGGTTGGCGGTATCGAAGCGTGCCAGTATCTGTCCGCTGGTGACCTGGGCGCCGGGGCGTACTTCCACGCTGGCGATCTTGCCTTCCACCTGGGCGGTCAGCGTGGTCTGCTGGATGGCGTTCAAGGTGCCGGTCAAGGCCAGGGTGTTGTCGATGTCGCCCGCGGTGATCGTGGCGACGTCTTCCGGGGCGAGCTCGATTGCCGCAGGCTGTGTCGGCGCCGCTGCCGGTGCTTCGCGGTCGCGCTTGACGAAAGCAAACGCGATCGCGGCCGCGATGACGACTACCACAACCACAAGAAGGAGAGGACGTACGCGCATGATGGGGGACAGTATGGAGAAAGGGCTCGCGGCATTCTACCCAAGGGCAGGACGTACGGCGTGTGCGTAGTTGCGATAGCGCCCCAAGCGCCGACAATGCGCCATGATTCTCGCACTTACCCGTAATGGGTAGCGTCCGGCTTTGCCCGGACTGGCTATTCTGCTTGGTTATGAGGTGATTGCTTCTACGTCTCGGCGGATTTGCGCCAGCGCAAAAATCAGCATTTGCTGTCATGCCATTCTTCGGCCACACACTTTTCGATTCCGGAAAAGTGGAAAGCAAATGTGGAGGTCCGGGCATGAAGCAGACAGGTGTCGCGTGATCGTCAGCTTTCATTGCACCGTGTTTGGGCCGGTGGAATAATCCGCCGAGGTTTACATGTCCCCCATCACTGTTTACAAAGGCAGGGGTGCAACCAAACCTATCCATTACCAAAAGTCAGACAGGAGGCAACGATGAACTTGCTGGGCGGCTTGAAATGCTGGTCAAAAAGGGGGCGCCCGAAATTGCGCTTTGTCGATGTACTCGAGCTCCAGGCCCTTGGGCACTGAGAACTCCTGGTCTATGGCGTCAACGCACAATGAGAGGTGAGTAAGTGAACATTCTCGGATATTTGCAAAAGATCGGCCGAGCGCTGATGGTCCCGGTGGCCACGCTGCCGGCCGCTGCCGTCCTGATGGGTATTGGTTACTGGATCGACCCGAATGGCTGGGGTTCGAACAGCGCCGTGGCCGCCTTCCTGATCAAATCGGGTGGCGCGATCATCGACAACATGTCGATCCTGTTCGCGGTGGGTGTGGCCTACGGGATGTCGAAGGACAAGGACGGCGCCGCCGCGCTGGCTGGTCTGGTCGGTTACTACGTGCTGACCACCCTGTGCTCGCCGGCCGCCGTGTCGATGATCCAGGGCATTCCCGCTGAGCAGGTGCCTGCGGCCTTCGGCAAGATCAACAACCAGTTCGTGGGTATTCTGACTGGTGTGATCTCCGCGGAGCTGTACAACCGCTTCAGCCACGTGGAACTGCCCAAGGCACTGGCATTCTTCAGCGGTCGTCGCCTGGTGCCGATTGTCACGTCCTTCGTGATGATCGTGGTTGCCTTCGTGATGATGGTTGCCTGGCCGGTGATCTACAACGCGCTGGTTCACTTCGGCGAAAGCATCAAGGATCTTGGGCCGGTGGGGGCGGGTATCTATGCCTTCTTCAACCGCCTGCTGATTCCGATCGGTCTGCACCACGCCCTGAACTCCGTGTTCTGGTTCGACGTGGCTGGCATCAACGACATCCCGAACTTCCTGGGCGGCGCCAAGTCGCTGGCTGAAGGCAAGGCGGTGATCGGTGTGACCGGTATGTACCAAGCCGGCTTCTTCCCGATCATGATGTTCGGTCTGCCTGGCGCAGCCCTGGCCATCTACCATTCGGCCAAGCCGCAACACAAGGCTCGCGTGGCATCGATCATGATCGCCGCGGCCTTTGCCTCGTTCTTCACCGGTATTACCGAACCGCTCGAGTTCTCGTTCATGTTCGTGGCACCGATTCTCTACGTGCTGCACGCTTTCATGACCGGTATCTCGGTATTCATTGCTGCGTCGATGCAATGGATCGCGGGCTTCGGCTTCAGCGCCGGTCTGGTCGACATGGTGTTGTCGTCGCGTAACCCGCTGGCGCACGAGTGGTACATGCTGATCGTGCAGGGCATCGTGTTCTCGGGTATCTACTACTTCGTGTTCCGCGCCGCCATCCGCGCCTTCAACCTGAAGACGCCGGGCCGTGAGGACGACGAGGAACTGGCTGCCCCCGCCGCAGGTGCTGCGCCGGTTTCCAGCGATGTGGATAGCCTGGCGCGTGGTTACCTGAACGTGATCGGTGGCTCCGCCAACCTGGAAAACATCGATGCGTGCATCACCCGCCTGCGTCTGACCGTGGCGGATACCGCCAAGGTGAGCGAAGCGGAAGCCAAGCGTCTGGGTGCTTCTGGCGTGATCAAGCTGAACACCAAGAACGTGCAGATCATCGTTGGCCCGCGTGCCGAGCTGATCGCCGCTGCAATGCGTAACGTGTTGAGTGGCGTGGGTGGTGCTGCCAAGCCGGTGGTCGAGGCGGTGAAGCCCGCAGCGGCGCCTGTCGCTGCCGCTGCAGCCGGTGATCTGGTACTGGTCGCCCCGGTGACCGGTGAAGTGGTGGCGCTGGATCAGGTGCCCGATGCCGCGTTTGCCAGCAAGGCAGTCGGCGATGGCCTGGCCATCCGCCCGACCGGCAAGCTGGTGGTGGCGCCGGTGGACGGCACGATCGCCAAGATCTTCAACAGCAACCACGCGTTTGCCCTGGTGGCTGATAACGGTGCGGAAATCATCGTCCACATCGGTATCGAAACCGTGAAGCTGGGCGGCCAAGGGTTCAAGCGCCTGGCTGAACAAGGTGCGCGTGTGAAGGCTGGCGATCCGGTCCTGGAACTGGATCTGGATTACCTGGCTGCGCATGCCCAGTCGCTGGTGAGCCCGGTGGTGGTCAGCAATGTCGACCAGTATGCCGGTGTGACCAACCTGGTCAGCGGTCAGGTCCAGGCGGGCCAGACTCCGCTGTACACGCTGAAGGCCAAGTAAGTCCCGAGCCGACCTGGTCGGCTCCCGCGTGATGTTGTTGATCACGCCTCAAAACCCCTGCCTTGATGGCAGGGGTTTTGTTTTGGTGTCGTAGCGTCTGTGTATGACATCAGGGGCTGGCCCGAAGGCCGGGCCATTCCATGCGATGGTGCCTTGAACAGGGTGGGATCGCAGGCTGCCCATCAAGGAAGCCCAGGGCTGTCATGGTCGGCCAGGAGCTGGAGGGGTAAGCCAAGCGGCCGAGGCTGGCTGCTCGGCGTGTAACGTCGGGCTACATGGCGGGATGAGGGCGTTGCGGGCGACAAACCAGGGTGTGGTCCACCGGCGTGCCAGCACCGGCCTGGGGTGAGACGAAACGAAAAAAACGGGGAGCCGAAGCTCCCCGTTTCATGCACTGGCTGACCGGATTCTGGTTTAGAAGTCGGTACGCAGGCCCAGGGCGACGATGCTCAGATCGGTGCCGTTGATCATCTTGCGGGTGCCGTCGGCTTGCGCATCACCCAGGTTCGGACCTTCGGTCTTGAACTTGGCGTTGTCATCGTTGTTGACGTTGGTGTAGGTCAGGTAGATGCGCGATTGCTTGCTCAGGCTGTACTGAGCGCCGAGCGTGAATTGCTGAGCGCCGGAGTTGTCGACGTTATCCAGATCGTCGGCAACGATGTAGGCGCCCTGGAAGGCGAACTTGCCGGTCTTGTACAGCGCGGCGATGCCGTAGCTGTCCTGGTCGCCATCGACGGTGCCATTGTCGAAGTTCACGCGTTCCCACACTGCGGACAAGGTGACGCCCGAGAAGTTGACGCTGCCGCCGACCTGGATGCCGGTGTTTTGCGCGCCGGCGGCCTTGGTGCCCAGCTTGGTCTGGTCGTCGGCCAGCGCATAAGCCAGACCGAGGTTGAACACATCGGTGCTGTACGACGCAGCCACGGCGGCGGTCGTGGCATTCACGGTGTCGGTCTTGCCGGAGTCGAGGTTGTAGCTGGCCTTCACCTTGAAGCCATTCCAGTTCGGGCTGTCGTAAGCAATGATCTGTTCCTGACGATCACCCAGGCGGCGCAGCAGCTGATCCTTGCCGTAGTAGCTGGCGTCGTCGTTGAACACGGCTTCGAAGGCCGGCAGGTAATCGGCAGAGGCCAGCTTGTAGGCGTTGTCGCGCTTACCGAACATCAGGGTACCGAGTTCGCTGCTCTTGTAGCCGATGAAGGTGTTGCGCGAGCCCCAGGCGATGCTGGTGGAGCCTTCGCCGACATTGAAACGGTTTTCCAGATACCAGATCAGCGACGCGCCGCTGTCGAGCTTGTCTTCGCCCTTGAAATAGATGCGCGAGCTTTGATCGGCGATACGCGCGCCGGCATCTTGTTCGCTCTTGCCGCCGTAATCGACATAGTCGATCGCGCTGCGAACGCTACCGCCAATGGTGACTTCGGCAAAAGCGAGGGGAGTGGTAAACGCAGCCGCGAGGGCAATGGCGATCAGCTTTTTCATTTCAGGTTGTCTCCTGTTGTATTGAGGCGCCGCGCTGTGGCTGACACAGTACGGGCAGAGTCGGGGCAGTCATCGACGAGTAAGTCGATGACTGCACGCAGGCATGCTATCCGCGTTGTTTTTTTATCGCAAATAAGAATAAAGACTGTCGTTGTTATTCAAAAATATATGTATTTAAGAACGGCAACAGGGGGAGCATAGGGCGCGCGGATGACGCTTATATGACAACGCCCGCGAAGGCGGGCGTATAGGAGCTATCCCCTAAGGGGTGGCGAAACTGACAGGTTTTAGCGGAAAAACAAGGATTCAAGCGCCTTCCCGGGGGATGGCTGCCGCATGAATGCCTCGCCGACCAGAAAGGTATGCACCGAATTCTGTTGCATCAATGCAACATCTGCTGGCTGGAGAATGCCGCTTTCGGTGACGACGATGCGCTCGGAGGGAATGGCCGACAGCAAATCGAGGGTGGTCTGCAACGTGACGTCGAATGTGCGAAGGTTGCGGTTGTTGATGCCCACCAGCGGTGTTGCCAGTTGCAGCGCCAGATCGAGTTCGGCGCCATTGTGTACTTCCACCAGCACCGCCATGCCCAGCGCCTGGGCAATGGCTTCGAAATCGCGCATCTGCGGCAGCGACAACTCGGCCGCGATCAGCAGGATGCAATCCGCCCCCCAACTGCGCGCTTCGAACACCTGGTACTCATCGACCATGAAGTCTTTGCGCAACGCTGGCAGATCGCAGGCTGCCCGCGCGGCTTTCAGGTAGTCGGCCTCGCCCTGGAAGTACTGCCGGTCGGTCAGGACCGACAGGCAGGCCGCGCCGTGGGCCGCGTAGTCGGCGGCAATGGCGGGTGGGTCGAACTGTTCGCGAATCACGCCCTTGGAGGGGCTGGCTTTCTTGATCTCGGCGATCACGCCGGGCAGGCCACTGGCGTGTTTGGCACGCAGGGCGCCGATGAAATCGCGGGCGGGTGCGCTGGCTTCCGCCGCTTCGCGAATGGCGTGCAGCGGAATGGCAGCGCGGGCGGCGGCGACCTCTTCGTGTTTGGTCGCCCAGATTTTCTTCAGGATGTCGGACATGGTGTTCTTCGTCTATTTCGCGAGCGATTGGGTCAGGTTGACCAGCGCGTCCAGCCGCGCACGCGCGGCGCCACTGGCCAGGGCTTCATGGGCGGCATTGATGCCGTCTTCCAGCGATACCGTGACGTCGGCGGTGTAGATGGCGGCGCCGGCATTCAGCAGGACGATGTCGCGCGCCGGGCCCGCCTCATTGGCCAGCACGCGCTCGATGACCGCCATGGATTGCGCGGCATCGCCTGCGTGCAAGGCCTTGACGTCGCACAGCTCGAAGCCCAGGTCGCGTGGATCGATTTCATATTCTGTGATGTCGCCATCCTTCAGTTCGGCGACCTGCGTGCTGGCACAGAGCGAAATCTCGTCCAGCCCATCGCGGCCATGCACGATCATGACGTGCCTGGAACCCAACTGCTTGAGCACGCGGGCCTGGATGCCGACGAGATCGGGGTGGAAAACGCCCATCAACTGGTTGTCGGCGCCGGCCGGGTTGGTCAGCGGGCCAAGGATGTTGAAGATGGTGCGTACGCCCAGTTCGCGGCGGATCGGCGCGACGTACTTCATCGCGGGGTGATAGTTGGGCGCGAACATGAAGCCGATACCCACGGCATCGATACAGTGGCCGACCTGCTCCGGCGTCAGGTTGAGGGAGACGCCCAGCGCTTCCAGTACGTCGGCCGAGCCACTGGACGAGGAGACCGATCGTCCGCCGTGCTTGCAGACCTTGACCCCCGCGGCCGCAGCGACAAAGGCGGCACAGGTGGAGATGTTGAAGGTGTGGGCGCCATCACCGCCGGTACCACAGGTATCCACCAGGTGGCGGCGGTCCTGCACCTGCACCGGCGTGGCGAATTCGCGCATGACGGTGGCCGACGCGGCGATTTCGGAAACGCTTTCCACCTTGGTGCGCAGCCCCATCAGCAATGCGGAGGTCTGCACCGGCGTCAGCTCGCCGGTCATGATCTGCCGCATCAGGTGCAGCATTTCGTCGTAGAACAGTTCGTTGCTGTCGATCAAGCGGTTGAGTGCGGCCTGGACGGTAATCATGAGTCCTGTTCCTTGGTTCTGTCGTATCAGTTGGCGGCCCGCAGCCGGTTTTCCGGACGAAGCGGGCGCTCAGGCGAAGGGCACAGTGGGACGCAAGCGCCACATGGGTGGCACGCTGCCCCACCGTGGCGGCGTCAGGCCCATTCCCGCAGGAAGTTGTCCAGCATCTGGTGGCCGTGTTCGGTCAGGATCGATTCCGGGTGGAACTGTACCCCTTCGATGGCCAGCGTCTTGTGCCGCACGCCCATGATTTCGCCGTCTTCCGTCCAGGCCGTGACATCGAGGCAGTCGGGCAGGCTGTCGCGGGCAATGGCCAGCGAGTGATAGCGGGTGACGGTGAACGGCGAGGGGAGATCCTTGAAGACGCCCACTCCGGTGTGTTCGATGGGGGAAACCTTTCCATGCATCAAGGTCTGTGCGTGGACGATCCGTCCACCGAACGCCTGGCCGATGGATTGATGGCCCAGGCACACGCCCAGGATGGGCAACCTGCCGGCGAAGTGCTGGATCGCGGCGACGGAGATGCCTGCTTCGGTGGGGGAGCAGGGGCCGGGTGATACGACCAGGTACTTCGGTTGCAGCGCTTCGATCTGTTCCAGCGTGATCTCGTCGTTGCGATAGACGTGCACGTCCTGGCCCAGCTCGCCAAAGTACTGCACCAGATTGTAGGTAAAGCTGTCGAAGTTATCGATCATCAGCAGGGACATGGCAGGATTCCTTGTATCTGTGTGGGTCAGGCATCGAGCCCGCGTTGAACCAGCTCGGCGGCGCGCAACACGGCGCGTGCCTTGTTCAACGTTTCCTGCCACTCGCTCTCTGGCACCGAGTCGGCGACGATGCCGGCGCCGGCCTGCATGTAGAGGGTTGCATTCTTGACGACGGCGGTACGCAGTGCGATGGCGACGTCCATGTCGCCATTGAATCCCAGGTAGCCCACCGCGCCGGAATAAACGCCACGCTTGGTGGGTTCCAGTTCGTCGATGATCTCCATCGCGCGCACCTTGGGCGCGCCGGACACGGTGCCGGCGGGGAAGGTGGCGCGCAGTACGTCCACCGCGTTTTGTCCCTGCTTCAGATGGGCTTCCACGCTGGAGACGATATGCATCACGTGCGAGTAACGCTCGATGATCATCTTGTCCACCAGCTTGACCGAGCCGGTCTGCGCCACGCGCCCGGCATCGTTGCGGCCCAGATCGATCAGCATCACGTGCTCGGCGATTTCCTTGGCGTCGGCCAGGAGTTCGGTTGCCAGTGCTTCGTCCTCATCGCGGGTCTTGCCACGGGGGCGGGTGCCGGCGATGGGGCGGACGGTGACGGTCTCGCCTTCCAGCCGCACCAGGATTTCCGGCGAAGCGCCGACGATATGCATGTCGCCGAAGTGGTAGAAGAACATGTAGGGCGAGGGATTGATCGAGCGTAGCGAGCGGTACAGCGCCAGCGGATCCTGCTCGAACGGTACGGTCATGCGCTGTGCCAGCACCACCTGCATCACGTCGCCGTCGCGGATGTACTCCTTGGCCTTCAGTACCGCATCCTTGAACGGCTGCTCGCCGAACTCCGACTGCGGAACGCCGACGTTCGCCGCAGGGCCACATAGCGGCGGGCGCACCGGCTCGCGCAACTGGATCCGCAGTTCGAGCAGGCGGGATTCCGCACGGTCGTAGGCGTCCGGCTGCGACGGGTCGGCATAGACCACCAGGAACAGCTTGCCCGACAGGTTATCCACCACCACCAGTTCTTCGGACAGCAGCAACTGGATGTCGGGGGCGCCGATCGGGTCGGGCTTGTTGCTCGCGGCCAGCTTCTTTTCGATGTAGCCGATGGTCTCGTAGCCGAAATACCCGACCAGCCCGCCGAGGAAGCGCGGCAGGCCTGGCAGTTGCGGCGCTTTGAAACGCGCCTGGAATTCGGCGATGAAATCGAGCGGGTTGCCGTCGTGGCTTTCGACCGACTGGTCGTCGCGAATGACTTCCACATGACGACCCACGACTTTTAGTCGGGTACGGGCCGGCAGGCCGATGAAGGAATAGCGTCCAAAACGTTCGCCACCCACCACCGACTCCAGCAGGTAGGAATAGGGGCGGTTGGCCAGCTTCAGGTAGACCGACAGGGGGGTATCGAGATCGGCGAAAAGTTCGAGAACCAGGGGTACGCGGTTGTAGCCCTGCGCAGCAAGCGCTGCGAATTGCTCACGGGAAATCATGATGACTCCTAACGAAACTGGATCAATGCAAAAAGCGGTCGGCTGGAAGGGTTACCAGCGACGCCATCGCCATTCGAGCCAGATTTCGGTGGAGTGAAACGCCATGATGGGGAGCGGACAAAGAAAATTGGGATAAGTCCGCATCTTGCCCAAGCGGGGCGGGGTGGTCAACTTGCCGACCGGCCCCGCCGTGTCCGGTACAACACGCGGTGGCATGCACGGTGCTGGATGGTGGCATGCGGGATGGCAGGAGGCCGTCGTTCAGGGCTCCTGATGGTCGGGGGGCGGCGCATCCCTGGGCCAGAGCAGCCAGAGCTGGCCATCCTGCTTCATCCGGCCGGCCAGTTCGCCAGCGGCATCGCCCTTGCCCCAGAAGAAATCGGCGCGTACCTTCCCCGCGATGGCCCCGCCGGTATCCTGCGCGGCCATCAGGCGATGAACCTTGCTGCGGTCGTCCGGCCGGGTGGTGGCGATGAACATCAGGCTGCCGAGCGGCACGGTTCGTGGATCGATGGCCAGGCTATAGCCGGCGGTGAGCGGCACGCCCTGCGCGCCGATGGGACCGTCGTCGGACGGCGGCAGCGCGCGGAAGAACACAAAGCTCGGGTTGCTGGCGAGCAGTTCCGGTATGCGCTGCGGGTTCTGCGTGGCCCAGGTGCGGATCGATTGCATCGAGACTGCACTGGCGGGCAGCAGTTGCTGTGTTACCAGCCAGCGCCCCACCGGCTTGTAAGGCCGGCCGTTCTGATCGGCGTAGCCCAGGCGCAACTCGCTGCCGTCGGCCAGCCTGACCCGGCCCGAACCCTGGATCTGCATGAATTGCAGATCGACCGGATCGGTTAGCCAGGCCAGTACGGGGGCTTCCAGTCCCGCACGCTGGATGGTGCCGGCGTCCGGGTAGGGGACGAGCTTGCGCCCTTCCAGCCGTCCGCGCAGGCGCTTGCCCTTCAGTTCGGGATACACCTCCGCCAGATCCACGGTGATCAGGTCGTCCGGCTGCCCGTAGACCGGCACATTGGCGGTGGCCGTGCGGCTCAGGCTACCTGGATAGACCGGCTCGTAATAGCCGGTGATCAAGCCTTGTTCGCTGCCGTCCTGGTTGATCAACTGGTAGGGCGCGAGGCGTCCCTGGACGAAGTTGCGGATGGTGACGGCATCGGGCGCCAGGGTTTTCGCCTCGGCGCAGACGTCCTTGAGCGCCGTGCTCCGGGCCTTGGCGCAGCCATTGCGCCAGGCATTGAAGCCGGCGACGAGATCGCCGTCGCTTACGTCGGGCAACGCGGACCACGCCACCGGGCGATAGGTCGGGTGCGGAGTGGGTGTCGGTGCGGGGCCCGGCGTCGGCGTGACAGGTTGCGTGCCGGGGGGCGTGGTGGTGCAGGCGGCCAGCGCCAGCAGCAGCGCCGACAGCGCCAGGGAGGAGGAAAGCTTGGTCATCCGCGTTCGTCGTGATCGCCGCCTTTTGGTTCCAGTCCCTGCTTGAACGCGGCTAGCCCGGCCTTTTGCAATTCCAGTGTCTTCACCGTCATTTGCAGCATGCCCACCTGCATGGTCAGCCATTGCTCGATGGTGCGCATCTCGATGATCTTGCGATCGATTTCCTCTTCGGTCAGCGGCGGCATGAACGGGTTGGCGGCTCCCGGTTTCCAGAATTGGTTGAAGAAGCCGAATGGATCATTGGGGTTGAATTCGCTCATGATTCGTTCCTCAGTTTTGGGTTGCCGCCTCGACGGCCGCCAGCGCGGCCATATTGACGATACGCCGCACCGAAGCCGTTGGGGTAAGGATATGTGCCGGCGCGGCGATGCCCAGCAGAATGGGACCAATGGTCACGCCGTCGCCCGCCGAGATCTTCAGCAGGTTGAACGAAATGTTGGCGGCATCGATATTGGGCATGACCAGGATGTTCGCCTCGCCCTTCAGGGTGGAATTCGGAAACACCTGCGCGCGAATCTCCGCCGATAGCGCGGCATCGCCGTGCATTTCGCCATCCACTTCCAGATCGGGCGCACGTTCGCGCACCAGGGCCAGCGCCGTCTGCATTTTGCGCGCCGACGCACTGTCCAGGGTGCCGAAGCTGGAGTGGCTCAGTAGCGCCACCTTGGGCTGAATGCCGAACTTGCGCACGGTGTTGGCCGCCATCACCGTGATCTCGGCCAGTTGCTCTGCGGTCGGGTCCTGGTTGACGTAGGTATCGACGATGAAGATGTTGCCGTTGGTCATCAGCAGCGCATTCATCGCGGCGGTGGTACTGACGCCGGCTTCGCGCCCCAGCACATTGTGCAGGTACCAGTGATGGCGGTGGTACTGGCCATGGGTGCCGCAGATCAATGCATCCGCCTCGCCGCGCCGGACCATCAGCGCGCCGATCAGCGTGGTCTTGCCGCGTACTTCCGCCCGCGCCAGTTCTTCGGAGACGCCACGGCGCTCCATGATCTGGTGATAGAGCGTCCAGTAATCGCGGTAACGCGGGTCGTCCTCCGGATTGCAGATCTCGAAGTCGACACCGGCCTTGATCCGCAGGCCGAGTTGTTCGATACGCAGTTCGATCACGCGTGGCCGGCCGATCAGGATGGGGTAGGCCAGCTTCAGGTCGACCACTTCCTGCACCGCATGCAGTACGCGCGGGTCTTCTCCTTCGCAGAACGCTACGCGCTTCTGTGCCTTGCGCGCCGTGATGAAGACCGGGCGCATGAACAGGTTGGATTTGTAGACGAACTGGGTCAGTTCCTCGGCATAGGTGGCGAAGTCTTCGATGGGGCGCGTGGCCACGCCGGCTTCCATGGCGGCGCGCGCCACCGCGGGCGCGATCTTCACGATCAGGCGCGGATCGAATGGCTTGGGAATCAGGTAGTCGGGGCCGAACTTCAGGTTCTGCCCGACGTAGGCGTCGGCCACCACGTCCGATTGTTCGGCCATGGCCAGGTCGGCGATCGCATCCACCGCCGCCTGTTTCATGCTTTCGGTGATGGTGGTCGCCCCCACGTCGAGCGCGCCCCGGAACATGAACGGGAAGCACAGGACATTGTTGACCTGGTTGGGGTAGTCGGAACGACCGGTGCAGACGATGGCATCGGGCCGCGCGGCCCGTGCTTCGGGCGGGGTGATCTCGGGGTCGGGGTTGGCCAGTGCCAGGATCAGCGGATGGTCCGCCATGCGGGTGACCATCTCTGCGCTGACCAGCCCGGCGCCCGACAGGCCGAGAAAAATGTCGGTGCCGTCGATGGCGTCGGCCAGCGTGCGATGCGGTGTTTCGCGTGCGTAGCGCTGCTTGGTTTCATCCAGCCCCGTGCGGCCGCTGTGGATCACGCCCTTGGAATCGCAGACGAGCACGTTTTCCCGGCGGATGCCCAGCGATACCAGCAGGTCCAGGCAGGCGATGGCCGCGGCGCCGGCGCCGCTGGCCACCAGTCTGACGGTGGCGATGTCCTTGCCCACCAGACGCAGGCCGTTCTTGACGGCCGCGCCGACGATGATGGCGGTGCCGTGCTGGTCGTCGTGGAACACCGGGATCTTCATCCGCTCGCGCAGCTTGCGTTCCACGTAGAAGCATTCCGGGGCCTTGATGTCTTCCAGGTTGATGCCGCCGAAGGTGGGCTCCAGCGCCGCGATGATTTCCACCAGTTTCTCGGGGTCTTTCTGTTCGATCTCGATATCGAAGACATCGATCCCGGCAAATTTCTTGAAGAGTACCCCCTTGCCTTCCATCACCGGCTTGCCCGCCAGCGGGCCGATGTCGCCCAGGCCGAGCACGGCGGTGCCGTTGGAGACGACGGCCACCAGATTGCCGCGCGCGGTGAGGTTCCGTGCTTCGGCCGGGTCTTCGACGATGGCCATGCAGGCGGCGGCAACCCCGGGGGAATATGCCAGCGCGAGGTCACGCTGGCTCGACAGCCCCTTGGTGGGCACGACCTGGATTTTGCCGGGGCGGGGCAGGCGATGATACTCGAGCGCTTTTTTCTTCAGTTCTTCATCCATGGAAGACATCCTCATCGCCGTTGGGGGACGTGCCAGATGACCGACACGCTTCAGAAGTTCATGTGGTTTCTCAAGAATGCTGGACGGCGGAATGGGCGATTACAAGCTAGGGTTTTGCCGGATGGGGCCGCTTGAAGCGCGCCCGTGGCGATAGGGGTCAGGCAGGGGCTGACCAGCGCGAGGCAAGTGTGGGATGCGTCACTGCCTGACCATCGCGACCCGGTGCCGGATCGCGATGGTGTGGCAGGCGGGCTAGAAGCGCACGACGATGCTTTCGGCGCCAAACCCCTGCTTCAGCGTATCGATCAGTTCCTCGTGCAGGGTGACGCGCCAGTCGTCGGACAGGCGCAACTGGCATTGCGCGCCGTCGGTGCGGTAGTCGATCTCCACCGGGCAGCGCCCGCCGGTGTAGTCGGCCAGCAGGCTTTGCAGTCTGGCAGCGTCGGCGTTGCCATTGAGCGAGATCGACAAGGCACGCGCGAACTGGCTGCGCGCTTCGGCGACATCCATCACCGCATCGGCCACGACCCGGATGCCACCATTGAAGCGATCCTCGCTGACCTTGCCGAGCACCATCAGCAGGGTGTCGTCCTTCAGCTTGGTACGGTTTTCCTCGAAGACCTCGGAAAACAACGAGACCTCGATGCGGGCATTGCCATCGTCCAGCGTGACGAACGCCATGCGGCCGCGATCGCCATTCTTGATGCGGATGCCTGAAACGATGCCGGCCAGGTACTGTAGTTCCTTGCGGGGCTCCAGCCGGTCCAGCCGTGTCTTGAGGAAGCTGCGGATGCCGCGCGCGTGCGCATCGAACGGATGGCCCGACAGATAGAAGCCGATGGCGGATTTTTCCTCCGCCAGCTTGATCTTGTCGTCCCAGAGCGGTACTTCGATGATCTCGACCGTGGGGACGGCGGAAGGCTCGAACACGTCGAACAGGCTGCCCTGGTTGACGTTGGCGGCTTCGGTCTCCGCCAGGCTCATCGCCTGCTCGACATTGGCCAGCAGGCGCGCGCGGTGGCCATCAATGGCATCGAAGGCGCCCCCCCGGATCAGAGCCTCGATGACGCGCTTGTTCACTTCCTTCTTGTCGGTACGGCGGCAGAAATCGTAGAGGTCGGTGAAGGGGCCGTTGGCCTCGCGTTCAGTGACGATCATGTTGACCGCGCTCTCGCCCACGCCCTTCACCGCGCCCAGCGCATAGCGGATCTCGCGCGGGCCCACCGGGACGAAGCGGTAGAAGCTGGCGTTGACGTCCGGCGGCAGGAGCTTGAGGCGGTTCTTCTCGACGCAGTCGTCGTAGAACACCTTGAGCTGGTCGGTGTTATCCAGTTCCGAGCTCATGGTCGCGGCCATGAACGCCGCGGTGTGGTGCGCCTTGAGCCAGGCGGTGTGGTAGCTGACCACTGCGTAGGCGGCCGTGTGCGACTTGTTGAAGCCGTACTCGGCGAATTTGGTCATCAGGTCGAACAGATGCTCGGCCAGCGCGGGATCGTAGCCTTTTCGGGCTGCGCCTTCGGCGATGGTGGCACGGTGCTTGGCCATCTCCTCCGGCTTTTTCTTGCCCATCGCACGACGCAGCATGTCGGCGCCGCCCAGCGTATAGCCGCCGATGATCTGCGAGATCTGCATCACCTGTTCCTGGTACACGATCACCCCGTAGGTGGGGTCCAGGCAGGCGGTGAGGTCGGGGTGGAAGTAGTCGACGGCTTCCAGCCCCTTCTTGCGGTTGATGAAGGTATCGACCATGCCGGAACCCAGCGGCCCCGGGCGATACAACGCCAGTACAGCGATGATGTCTTCGAAGCGGTCGGGCTGGAGCTTTTCCAGTAGCCGCTTCATGCCGTCCGATTCAACCTGGAACACGGCGGTGGTATTGCCGTCGCGGAAGACCTGGTAGGCGGCCTGGTCTTCGAAGCCCAGACTCATCAGGTCGAGCTTCTGCCCGGTCTGCTTTTCGATGTATTCCAGCGCCAGTTCGATAATGGTCAGGTTGCGCAAACCCAAAAAGTCGAACTTCACCAGGCCGATCTGTTCGACGTCGTCCTTGTCCAGCATCGAAACCGGGGACGCCTCGGCGCCGCTGGCCTGATAGACGGGGCAGAAATCGGTGATCTTGCCGGGAGCGATCAGCACGCCGCCCGCGTGCATGCCGATGTTGCGGGTCAGGCCTTCCAGTGTCTTGGCCAGCTCCCACAGCTCCTTGACCTCATCCTCGTTGCGCACGCGCTCGGCCAGTTCCGGCACCATCTCCACCGCGTCGTCCAGCGAATACTGCTTGCCGGGCGCTGCCGGGATCATCTTGGACAGCCCGTCGCAGAACATATAGGGCAGATCGAGCACGCGCCCGACGTCGCGCACCACGGCCTTGGCGGCCATGGTGCCGAAGGTGGCGATCTGGCTGACCGCCTCGGCACCATATTTCTCGCGCACGTATTCGATCACGCGCCAGCGGTTGTCCTGGCAGAAGTCGATGTCGAAGTCGGGCATCGATACCCGCTCGGGGTTCAGGAAGCGCTCGAACAGCAGTGCGTAGGCGGTCGGGTCGATATCGGTGATGCCCAGGCTGTACGCGACCAGCGAGCCGGCACCCGAGCCCCGGCCCGGGCCGACCGGGCAGCCGTTGTGCTTGGCCCAGACGATGAAGTCCGCCACGATCAGGAAGTAGCCGGGGAAGCCCATCTGGATGATGGTGTCGGTCTCGAACTTCAGCCGGTCTTCGTAACGGGGCCGCTCTGCATCGCGTAACGCGGGGTCCGGGTACAGTTGCGCCAGCCGCTTTTCCAGGCCGGCCTTGGCTTCATGGATCAGGAAGTCGTCCAGCGTCATGCCGTCCGGTGTGGGGAAGTCCGGCAGGTAGTTCTTGCCCAACTGGATGTTGACGTTGCAGCGACGGGCGATCTGGACGGCATTGGTCAGCGCTTCGGGGACGTCGGCAAACAGTTCCGCCATCTCCTCGGTGCTCTTGAAATACTGTTCTTCCGTGAAATTGCGCGGGCGCCGCTTGTCGCCCACGACAAAACCTTCGGCGATACAGACCCGCGCCTCGTGCGCCTTGAAGTGGCTGGGTTCCATGAACTGGATCGGATGGGTCGCGACCACCGGCAGATCGAGGTCGGAGGCGATATCGAGATGCCCCTGAACCGATGTTTCGCACTCCGAACGCCCGGTACGCTGGAGCTCGAGATAAAAACTGCCGGGGAACTGGGCGGCCCACCACCGCGCGGCTTGCAGCGCGCCGTCGTAGTTGCCGTTGAGCAAAGCCTGGCCCAGCTCACCCAGGTAGGCGCCGGACAGGCAGATCAGATCCGCGTTGGATTTCGCTGCCAGCCATTCTTTCCTGATTTCCGCCCGTTCCCGATACTGGTTGAGGCGGTAGGCGTCGGTCAGCAGTTCGCACAACCGGCCGTAACCATCGCGATTCCTGGCGATGAGCAGCACTCGGAACGGCTTTTCGCGGTCTTCTTCGTTCTCGACCCAGGCGTCGAGACCAATGATGGGTTTGATGCCCGCACTGCGGCAGGCCTTGTACTGTTTGACCATGCCAAACAGGTTCATCAGGTCCGAAACGCCGAGGGCGGGCTGGCCCAGCGCCTTGGCGCGGTCGACGGCGTCGTCGATGCGGACGATGCCGTCCACGACGGAGAATTCGGAATGCAGGCGGAGATGGATGAAGGCGGGGGATTTCATCCGCGCATTCTACCCCAGCCCAGGGGGCTGAAAACCCGGTTCCGCACCCTCGATGACCTGCCGTGCCTTGTCATCGCCCCCCATGCGGCGTATGGTTACGGAAGATGTATTAGAAGGGGCTAATCATGGAAATGTCGCTGGTAAACGCTGCAAGCAATGCGGCACCGGCCCAGGTTGCCGTGGCCAACAACGTGTTGCGGAAGTCGCTCGACGCCCAACAACAGAACGTGGCATCGCTGTTGCAGGCCTTGCCGCAGCCGGCTACCGTCAATCCGCCCAATCTGGGGCAGAATGTGGACGTCAGGGCCTGACCGGTCTTCAGGCCAGTCAATGAAAAGGCAGCTTTCGAAGCTGCCTTTTTTGTTGTCTGCGGCTACCGTTTGTCATTGTCATGTTGCGATGCACAAAAACCACCTTGACATCATGAAGGCGTCTCCCGACAATTGCGTATGTTGCAATGCACCATCAAATTTTTTCGGAGAAACTTTCAAATGTTCAACGTTCCCCAATTCAACGCCGCCCAGTTTGCCGAAGCCAACCAGGCTGGCCTGGAAAAGTCGCTTCGCCTGTCGCAGATCGCCCTGAGCGGTGTTGAGCGCCTGGTTGCCCTGCAAATGGGCGTGGCTCGCGAACTGCTGTCCGAACATGCCCAGACCACCAAGGCCTTGGCCGAAGTGAAGGATGTGCAGGGTCTGGTCGCGCTGCAACGCCAACTGGCCCAGCCGTCCGTGGACAAGACCCTGGATGTGGCCCGTTCGGTGTTCGACGCTGCGAGCGCCACCCAGCATGAGCTGTCCAAGCTGATCGAAGAACAGGTTCTGACTTTCAACAAGAACCTGATCAGCACGCTCGACCAGGCTATCGACTCTGCTCCGAACGGCACCGGCGCTGCCGTGTCCGTTCTGCGTAACGCAGTGGAATCCGCTGCCAGCACCTACGACAGCGTGGCCAAGACGACCCAGAAGCTGGCTTCCGACTTTGCGCAGGCCGCCGTCAACGGTGCCGAGCAAACCGCCAAGGCCGCTGTGCGTCGCAAGAGCGCCTGATCCAGGTTGTACGCATCAATGAAAAAGAGCGGCTGATCAGCCGCTCTTTTTTTATCGGGAAGTCATGCGGAAGAGGATGCCTGAACGCTGGCGAGTAGCGTGCGGCACATCATGGAGGCGGGACTCAGGGCTGGCGCATTGCCGGCCTGCTCCTCGACCACCAGATAGTCCTTGGCCAGCTGGATGGCGTCGGGAACGTATTTGCCCGCCTGTTCCTGCCAACTGACGGGGTCAAAAGCGGCGATGCCGTGCGGGCCGCGATCGGCCAGCCATTGCACGACATCGCTTTGCTGCAATGCCCAGAACTGGGAAAGGGTGCCGAACAGGCAGCCTGCGCCTGTCCCGCCACCGCGCAACCACCCCGAGGGCAGTGGCGCCCATTGATCCAGCCAGGGGGCGGCCAGCTGTTGTGCCTGGGCAGAGCCACCGACTGCAATCATCCAGCCGTACTCGGCGGCGGCGGGGTGATCGAACAGCACCCTGAAATCGATCAGTTCGCCGCCCGCCGCGTGGATCTTGGCCTGTAGCCCCGGTAAATCCGGCAGGGCATGCGTAGCGTCGAGCAGCAGCAACCCCTGGGGAAGGGCGGCGGGCAGTTCGCTGGCCGCAAAGGCAAGTGGGGAATCCTGCTTGAGACGTGCCACCAGCCTGGGAAGTAGATCGGCCGGCGCGAGTAAACCAACTGAGCCAGCCATGTCGATCACCCCGGGCAGTTGCTGACAAGATGGCGCAGTGCGTCCTGATCGATGAGTTCGATCAGTCGGTTCTGCACCTTGATGAAACCCTGGTCCTGGAACTTGGACAAGGTCCGGCTTACTGTTTCGAGCTTTAGTCCAAGATAGCTGCCAATTTCTTCGCGGGTCATCCGCAGGTGGAAACTGGACGACGAATAGCCACGCAGCGCAAACCGTTGCGACAGGTTAAGCAGGAAAGCCGCGATGCGTTCTTCCGCCTTCATGTTGCCAAGCAGCAGCATGACCCCATGATCGCGCACGATTTCGCGACTCATGACCTTGTAGAAGTGATGCTGGAGCGACGGAATCTTCCGCGCCAGTTCTTCCATGTCGGCGAAGGGCAGTTCGCACACTTCGCTGTCTTCCAGCGCGATCGAGTCGCAGGTATGGAAATCCGTGCTGACGGCATCCATCCCGATCAGGTCGCCCGTCATGTGGAAGCCGGTGACTTGCTCGCGTCCGTCTTCCGAAACCACGCTTGTTTTGAAGAAGCCCAGCCGGACAGCAAACAACGAACGGAACGGTTCGCCTGCACGGTAGAGCGCTTCCCCGCGCTTGATCGGCTTGCCCTGGGAAACCAGGGCATCCACTGCATGCATCTCGTCAGGCGATAGCCCAAGAGGCAGGCACAGCTCACGCAGGCTACAACTGGAACACGCCTGACGTAGATGCTTGAGGCCGATTTCGCGAACGGGTATGGGAGAGAGCATGCTCATAGTCGCCTGACAGATTGATGGCCGTTGGGCATATGCGCCAGGCCGGCCGGTTTTGCCTTGATCTGGCTCAACAGCTCGCAGAAGAGACACAGGCAAGCTTGCGGCTCAAGACGAACTGAGAGCGAATACGACATGGACGCTGGTTTTGACTTGCAACGGGCAGTTTTCGATCGAGGCTTGATCGAACGCTACGACGGCAAAGGCCCAAGGTACACATCGTATCCAACAGCAGACCGGTTTGTCGCGCTCGATGCTGCACATTATCGTGAAGCCATTGAGCTGCGACAGCCCGGGACAGCCGCCAAACCGCTCTCATTATATTTCCATCTGCCCTTTTGCGACACGATCTGCTACTACTGCGCCTGTAATAAAGTCATAACCAAAGATCGGGCGCAAGCCGCCAGTTATCTGAGTTACCTGGAGCGCGAGATGGCGCTGGCCGCTGCCGGCCTTGCCAGGAAGGGCGCGGTTCAGCAGCTGCATCTGGGTGGTGGAACCCCCACTTTTTTCGACGATGCGCAGCTTGGAAAGCTGATGTCCGAGGTGCGTCGTCACTTCGATCTGCACCCTGAAGGTGAATATTCCATTGAGATTGATCCGCGTAAGGTGAGGTCTGGCACCATCGCGGCCCTGGCGGGCTACGGCTTCAATCGCATGAGTGTCGGCGTGCAGGATTTCGACCCCGCGGTGCAAATCGCGGTGAACCGGGTGCAACCCGAAGCCCAGACGCGTGGCGTCATCGAGGCTGCGAAAGCCGCTGGTTTTCGCTCGGTCAGCGTCGACCTGATCTACGGTCTGCCGTTGCAGTCGCGGGCGAGCATCGCCAAGACCATTTCACGCGTGGCCGCCATTCGCCCGGACCGGATCGCGCTCTACAACTACGCGCACCTGCCGGGGCGCTTCATGCCGCAACGCCGTATCGATGAAACACTGTTGCCGACACCGTCGGAGAAGCTGGACATCCTGGGCGATTGCATCGAGACCTTGCAGCAGGAAGGTTACGTCTACATCGGCATGGACCACTTTGCCCTGCCCGATGATGACCTTGCCATCGCCCAGCGGCGTGGCTGCCTGCAGCGCAACTTCCAGGGATATTCCACTTATCCGGAATGCGACCTGATGGCGTTCGGCATCTCGGCGATCGGCATGATCGGCACCATGTATGCCCAGAACGTCAAGACCACCGACGAGTACTACGCCGCCCTGGATGCCGGCGAACTGCCCGTGGAGCGAGGCCGGCTCATGACGCGTGACGATCTGGTTCGCCGCGCGGTCATCCAGATGCTGATGTGCCAGTTCCGACTGGAGTTCTCCCGCATCGAAATTGGCTACACCATTGATTTCGGTAGCTACTTTGCGGAAGAATTGTGCGCGCTCTCTGCCTTTATCGATGACGGGCTGCTGGTGATCGACGAAGAGGGGATGGAGGTCACGCCGCGTGGCCGCATGCTGGTTCGTTCGATCGCCATGGTCTTTGACCGCTATCTGCGGGATCAACCTCGTCCGGAAGGATATTCCCGCCTGATCTGATCACCGTTTCCGAGTCGGGGGCCGCCTTTGCATTGGCGAGGGCGTGGATAGCGTGGTTCATGGCTTGGGCCTGGATCATTGTCGCAACCCGCTCCCGACTGGTTTTCTCGATGCCGCTTCCCGATATCAGCTTGCTTGCCTTGTTCCTGGCCGGATTGGTCGGGGGCGGGCATTGCCTGGGCATGTGTGGCGGCGTGGTCACGGCGTTCACGCTCCAGTTGCCTCCCGGGCCGCGCTGGCCCTATCTGGTTGGGTTCAACATCGGTCGCGTACTGGGTTACACCTTGATTGGCGCGCTGGTCGGCACCTTGGGCAGCCTGCCGGCGCTCTTTGCCCTTAACCCCATCAAGATTGCACTCTGGTTTTTGGCGAATCTGCTGCTGATCGTCATGGGGTTGTATATCGCTGGCTGGGCCCGCTGGTTCGTTCGGCTCGAAATGCTGGGTCTGCCACTGTGGCGGCGTATACAACCGTTCCTGCGACGCTTTTTGCCGATCCGGCGCTGGCGGCATACGCTGGTGGTCGGGGCCTTGTGGGGATGGCTGCCGTGCGGCTTGGTCTATTCTGCAAGTTTGACTGCAATGGCAAGCTCTTCGACAGCAAGTGGGGCATTATTGATGATGATGTTTGGATTGGGCACGCTTCCCAATTTGCTGGCGATCGGAATGGCGGCGGAAACTTTACGTCGCTGGCTGACTAAGCCCTGGATCAGGCAGGCATTAGGGTTGATCCTGATCGCCGTCGGCCTCGTCAGAATGACTGCCTGGCGGTAAGCTGCGCACAACCGTCGGATGCGCTATCCACAAATAGAGTGGCATCGTCTACACTAGCCACCTCAGTTTGCTTACGTACTATAAAAACACGTTTTTCGGGGAAAACCGGTCGATGCCTACGCCGATTCTGGTCGTCGATGACTCAGTCATGGCGCGCAAGATGTTGATTAAGGCCCTGCCTGCGGGGTGGGATGTTGAAATCACACAGGCAGGCAATGGCCTGGAAGCCTTGGCCGCCTACCGCGAGGGCAAGGCGGAGGTGATGTTTCTTGATCTCACCATGCCGGAACTGGATGGCTATGGCGTGCTGGAAACGCTCCAGGCGGAAGGCCTCAATAGTTTTGTCATCGTGGTGTCGGCCGATATCCAGCCGTTGGCGCGCGAACGCGTGCGTCAGCTGGGCGCGCTGGCCTTTGTGAAGAAGCCGGTGGAGCCGACCCAGATCGAGTCTATTCTTCGCGAATACGGGATTGCGCTGTGAATACGGGAATCGCGATGAATGACCAACTGCTGCTCACGCCTGATCAACGCGATGCGTTGCAGGAAGTCACGAATATCGCGATGGGGCAGGCCGGCGCGCAGTTGGCGCAGATCCTGGAAGTATTCGTGCAGTTGTCGGTGCCGCGAATCAACATCACCGAATCTGCCAACATCGCCGGCAATATCCTGCAACTGGTGGGTACGCCCCAGTCCGTGACGGCGATACGCCAGGCGTTCTCCGGCACGCTGCGCGGCGAGGCGATGGTGGTCTACGACGAGAACGGGTGCCGCGATCTGGCGGACCTGATGGGTTACGAAGACGACATCGACCGTGACAGCGAGCGCGAGTTGCTGCTGGACGTGGGCAATGTGCTGGTCGGGGCCTGCCTCAATGGCATTGCCGAGCTGCTGCAAGCCAAGCTCAGCTTTTCCGCGCCCACCATCATGGCCGAGAACGTCGAGGTTGGCAGGCTGATCAATCCGCAGCAGTTGACCTGGAATTACGCATTGCTGGTGGAAGTGCACTTCACCCTGGAGGTGCGCGATTTCACCTGCCATCTGATGACGTTGATGCCGGAGGAGTCCATCGTGGCGCTGAAGTCGGCGCTCGATGCCTTCATGGAAAACTTCTAAATGCTCTCGCCCGCTGATTTCATCGTCAGCGAAATCAATGCCGGTATTTTCATGCTGGATCGGGAATACCGGGTGCTGCTCTGGAACCGTTTCATGGCCCATCACAGTGGGCTTGAAAGTGAAGCGGCGATCGGGCGCAACCTGTTCGAGCTGTTTCCCGAGTTGCCGCAGAAATGGCTGGTCAAGAAGATCGACAGTGTCTTCGTGCTGAAGAATTTTGCCTTCACCTCCTGGGAGCAGCGCCCCTACCTGTTTCGCTTCCAGCACAATCGCCCCATTACCGGCGGCATCGACTACATGCGGCAAAACTTCACCTTCATGCCCATGCGCGACGAGAGCGGTGAGGTCGAAGCCGTGGTGGTGACATTGCTGGATGCCACCGATTCGGCGATCTACCAGACCATGATGCAGGGCGCGATGCAGAAGCTGGAAGAAAGCTCCAATCGCGATGGCCTCACCGGGGTGTTCAATCGGCGCTACATCGACGCGCGGATTTTCGACGAGATCCAGCGCATCCAGCGTTATCAGGCGGTGCCATTCAGCGTGGTGCTGCTTGATCTCGACCACTTCAAGCGCATCAACGATACCTACGGCCATCTGGCGGGTGATGAGGTGCTGCGCGAAGTGGCGCGGCGTGTGCAGCCCGGCTTGCGCGAGCCGGATGTCTTTGGTCGTTATGGTGGCGAGGAATTCATCCTGATCCTGCCGCAGACCGATATCGAAGGCGCACGCGCGGCCGCCGAACGCATTCGCTTTGCCATCGGCTCCGAGACGATCGTCAGCGGCGATGAGCACATCGCGGTCACGGCCAGCCTGGGGGTTGCCGAGTTCGCGCCACCATTCGCCACGGCTGCCGAAGTGACCCAGGCGGCGGACGAAGCGCTGTACCAGTCCAAACACGCGGGGCGCAATCGCGTCAGTGTGTACGTGGCGCAACAGTCCAAGGTGGGCTGAGCCTGCGACCTGTGGTCGAATCGACCACCGGCAGCCACCCGCAAAGGGTGCTGATTCCCTTAAGTTATTTCCCGCTCTAAATACCGGTTTTCATTCTCAGGCCCACCTCGGCATGCCGACGGCATTCCGGCCGTCGCAGGCACGCGTCTATAACGTAACTGTTCATCCCGAGCACTCGAACTTTCTGTGTCGAGCTTGCCTAAAAACCAGACTTGCCCTCGTCCCACGCCGCTGGAGGTGCCTCATGGATATCTTCAATCACTTTTCCTCGCGTTACGAACGAACCCGCGAAGAGGAGTTGTCCCTCAAGGAATATCTGGAGCTGTGCAAACGGGACCCGGCCGCCTATGCCTCTGCCGCCGAGCGGATGTTGATGGCGGTCGGCGAGCCGGAAATGATCGATACCCGCCTGGACGCCCGGCGCAGCCGCATGTTCCAGAACAAGGTGATCCGGGTTTATCCGGCGTTCCGCGAGTTCTACGGCATGGAAGAGGTGATCGAACAGGTGGTGTCTTACTTCCGCCACGCTGCGCAGGGGCTGGAGGAAAAGAAGCAGATTCTCTATCTGCTGGGGCCGGTGGGCGGCGGCAAAAGCTCGATCGCCGAAAAGCTGAAGGAGCTAATGGAGCGTGTGCCGTTCTACTGCCTGAAGGGCAGCCCCGTCCACGAGTCGCCATTGGGTCTGTTCAATGTCGATGAGGATGGCGACATCCTGGAACAGGAGTACGGCATTCCGCGGCGCTACCTGCGCACCATTCCCAGCCCGTGGGCGGTGAAACGGCTACAGGAATATGGTGGTGACATCGACCAGTTCCGCGTGGTGAAGCGTTACCCGTCGGTACTGCGGCAGATCGCTGTCGCCAAGACCGAACCGGGCGATGAGAACAATCAGGACATTTCGTCGCTGGTGGGCAAGGTGGATATCCGCAAGCTGGAAAAATACGCCCAGGACGACCCCGATGCCTACAGCTATTCCGGCGGCCTGTGCCTGGCCAACCAGGGATTGCTGGAATTCGTCGAAATGTTCAAGGCTCCGATCAAGGTCCTGCATCCATTGCTGACCGCTACGCAGGAAGGCAATTTCAAGGGCACCGAAGGCTTTGGCGCGATTCCGTTCGAAGGCATCATCCTGGCGCACTCCAACGAATCCGAATGGAAGCAGTTCCGCAACAACCGCAACAACGAAGCCTTCCTCGACCGCATTTATATCGTCAAGGTGCCGTACAGCCTGCGGGTGACCGAGGAAATCCGCATCTACGACAAGCTGATCCGCAATTCGTCGCTGGCGGAGGCGCCGTGCGCCCCCGGCACTTTGAAGATGATGGCGCAGTTCTCGGTGCTGTCGCGGCTCAAGGAGCCGGAGAACAGCAGCATCTTTTCCAAGATGCAGGTGTACGACGGTGAAAACCTGAAGGACGTCGATCCCAAGGCCAAGTCGATTCAGGAGTACCACGACTTTGCCGGGGTCGATGAAGGCATGACCGGCCTGTCCACGCGTTTTGCGTTCAAGATTTTGTCCAAGGTATTCAATTTCGACCATCAGGAAGTGGCCGCCAACCCGGTGCATCTGTTGTATGTGCTGGAGCAGAGCATCGAGCGCGAACAGTTTCCGCAGGAAACCGAGCAGCGCTACATCAGCTACCTGAAGGAATACCTCGCGCCGAAATATGTGGAATTCATCGGCAAGGAAATCCAGACGGCCTATCTGGAAAGCTATTCCGAATACGGGCAGAACATCTTCGACCGCTATGTCACCTTTGCCGACTACTGGATCCAGGATCAGGAGTATCGCGATCCGGATACCGGCGAAGCATTCGATCGCAATGCGCTCAACAATGAACTGGAAAAGATCGAAAAGCCGGCGGGGATTTCCAATCCCAAGGATTTTCGCAACGAAATTGTCAATTTCGTTCTGCGGGCTCGGGCCAGCAATGCCGGCAAGAACCCGGCCTGGACCAGCTACGAAAAACTGCGCACCGTGATCGAGAAAAAGATGTTCTCCAACACCGAGGAACTGCTGCCGGTGATCTCCTTCAACGCCAAGGCCAGCGCCGAGGAACAAAAAAAGCACGAAGACTTCGTCAATCGCATGGTGACCAAGGGCTATACGGCCAAGCAGGTGCGATTGCTGTGCGAATGGTATTTGCGCGTGAGGAAATCATCCTGACGGCGGATCGCTGAATCGGCCAGGTGAGGCGAAGCCCCGCATCGCTTCCCCTGTCCGCCCGGCCCGCCCTGGCGGGGTGCCCTTCACGCCACACAGGAAACCGACCATGTTCCATCTGATAGACCGGCGCTTGAATGGCAAGAACAAATCGGCGGTGAACCGCGAACGCTTTTTGAAACGCTTCAAGGGGCAGATCAAGGAGGCGGTGGCGCGCGCCGTCAAGGATCGTTCGATTACCGATATCGAGCGCGGCGAAAAGGTATCGATTCCGGTCAAGGACATCAACGAACCCACGTTCGGCCACGCACAGGGCGGTGTGTGGGAGCGGGTGTTTCCCGGAAACAAGGAATACATCAAGGGCGATGAGTTCGACCGCCCGCAAAGTGGCGGCGGTGGGGGAGGCAGCGGTGGCGCGGGCGACGGTGGGGAAGGGCAGGACGACTTCGTGTTCGAACTGACCCGTGAGGAGTTCCTCAACTTCTTCTTCGACGATCTGGAGCTGCCCAACCTGATCAAGACCCAGCTCCAGCAGACCACCACTTTCAAGCCGATGCGCGCGGGCTATACCAGCGATGGCACGCCCACCAACATCCACGTACTGCGCAGCCTGCGCGGCGCTCTCGGCCGGCGCATCGCGTTGTCCGCCACGCCGATGGAAGACCTGAACGCGGCGCAGGAAAAACTGGATGAGTTGCTGGAAACCTGCGACGAGCATGACCCGCAGGTGATCGCGCTGATGGCCGAAATCCGCGAGCACAAGGGGCGGCTGGCGCATATCCCCTGGATTGATCCGTTCGACCTGCGCTACAGCAACCGTGTACGTGTGCCCAATCCCACCACCCAGGCGGTGATGTTCTGCGTGATGGATGTATCGGGCTCGATGGACGAAATGAAAAAGGATATCGCCAAGCGCTTTTTCATCCTGCTCTACCTGTTTCTGGAGCGGGCCTACGAGAAGATCGAGGTGGTGTTCGTGCGCCATCACACGCAGGCATTCGAAGTGAACGAGGACGAGTTCTTCCACGCTCGCGATACCGGTGGCACCGTGGTGTCGTCGGCACTGAAGCTGGTGAAGAAGATCATTCTCGAACGCTACCCCAGCAACGACTGGAACATCTACGTGGCCCAGGCATCGGACGGCGACAACTGGGATTCCGATTCCCCCACCTGCCGCGAGTTGCTGGCGAACGACATCCTGCCGTTGCTCCAGTACTACGCCTACGTGGAGATCACGGAAGGCGAGCCGCAGAATCTCTGGTACGAGTACGAGCGTGTCGCGGCGCAGTACCGCCATTTCACGATGCGGCGCATTCGTGAAGCCGGCGAAATCTGGCCGGTGTTCCGCGACCTGTTCAAGAAGGCCGGCCTGGGTGAACGCAGCGCGGCGTGATCGCCCGCCCAGACCCGGCAGCAGGCCCCGTTGATTCGATATTCCGCCACGGCGATGGCCGGCGGCGGTCACGCAGCAGAGGTCGCCCATGACTCGCCTCGCCCATACCGATGCCACGGCAGAGCCGCTCTCCACCGGCTCCGAGTGGACCTTCGAACTGATCCAGCGCTACTACGACGAAATCGCCCGTATTGCCGCTGACTTCGGCCTGGATACCTATCCCAACCAGCTCGAGATCATCTCCGCCGAGCAGATGATGGACGCCTATGCCTCGGTGGGCATGCCGGTGATGTATCACCACTGGAGCTATGGCAAGCACTTTCTCGCCACGCAGAAGCACTACCAGCGCGGCGCGATGGGGCTGGCCTACGAAATCGTGATCAATTCCAATCCCTGCATCGCCTATCTCATGGAAGAAAACACCATGACGATGCAGGCACTGGTGATTGCCCACGCCGCGTTTGGTCACAACAGCTTTTTCAAGGGCAACTATCTGTTCCGGACCTGGACCGAGGCCGACGCCATCATCGACTACCTGGTTTTCGCCAAGCATTACATTGCCGAATGCGAGGCGCGCCACGGCGAAGACAAAGTGGAAGAGTTGCTCGATTCCTGCCACGCTTTGATGAACTATGGGGTGGATCGCTACAAGCGCCCGCAGAAGCTGTCGCTGGCGCAGGAGCGGGCACGGCTGGTCGAACGCGAGGAATACCAGCAATCGCAGGTGAACACGCTCTGGCGCACCATTCCGCGACTGATGGAAGAGCGCGAACAAGCGCAGCAGACGCCGCGCTTTCCCGATGAACCGCAGGAAAACCTGCTGTACTTCATCGAAAAATTCGCCCCCCTGCTCGAACCCTGGCAGCGCGAGCTGGTGCGCATCGTGCGCAAGGTGGCGCAGTATTTCTACCCCCAGCGCCAGACCCAGGTGATGAACGAAGGCTGGGCCACTTTCTGGCACTACACCCTGATGAACCGGCTGTACGATGAAGGTCTGCTCACTGACGCGGCCATGTTCGAGTTCCTGCACAGCCACACCAATGTCGTGGCGCAACCAGGCGTGGATAGCCCCTATTTCAACGGCATCAACCCTTATGCGCTGGGCTTTGCCATGTATCGCGATATCCAGCGCATCTGCACCGAACCCACCGAGGAAGACCGGCAGTGGTTCCCGCAACTGGCCGGCACCGACTGGCGCGAAGCGCTGGATTTCGCCATGCGCAACTTCAAGGACGAGAGCTTCATCGCGCAATACCTATCACCCAAGCTGATCCGCGATTTCCATCTGTTCTCCGTGCTGGATGACGACCAGAACGCGCGGCTGAAGGTTTCGGCGATTCACGATGAGGCGGGCTATGCCGAGATCAGGCGCAAGCTGGCGGAGCAATACAACCTGGCTGCGCGCGAGCCAAACATCCAGGTCTACGAGGTGAACACCCGCACCGACCGAGCGCTGACGCTTCGCCACTACCAGCACCAGCGCCGCCCTCTGGCCAACAGCGTGCACGAGGTCCTGAAGCATGTAGCGCGGTTGTGGGGGTTTACCGTAAAGCTGGAAAGTGTGGATGACGAGGGGCGGGTGATTCTTACGTATGACTGCAAGGTTGAAAAGCGCCACGGGCTATGACAACGTGGTGACTCCTATTATTCTTACGGATGGTCGCTGGATGCCCAACTTGGAGCCGTGCCTTTTTGCATTGGCGAATGCCGATTTGCAATTGAAATGCCATTTGTTTTTGATGGCTTTTTTTGGGCGAGAACATGCCCATGTCCTCCTCTGGCGTGGAGGGGGAATCCATTAGCTCGCGCGGGCGATGCGCTAGAAATGCTTACTCAATAAGCCGTAGAGTAAAGAAATCGCTGTTTGAGGCGCATTTTTAGCCCTTCCCCTGAAAGCTTTTGCCGCTCTTGTTGCGGTGCACGACGCCTGTCTCCTGCTTCCGCCCATTTGTCTTGTTACCTCGATATGCCAACGAAATTGAATGGTGCGTCATGTATAACGGCGCACATTCTTGTTTCTAACTTGGCACTGTCGTGGAAATTGACAAAATGCAAGATAAAAAACCTGCGGTCGTCTCGATCCAGCACAAGGCCCAACTCCGCGCACGGCATTTCGCCTTGCTGCGCCCATTGGCCGCCGCCTTGTTGCTGGGTGGGGCGGGGCAGGCCTGGGGGGCAACCTGCTCGGTGGCCAATACCCTGATCGGCAGCGAGATCACCGCCACCGATGGGCCGAATACTGCGGGCGAGTTCCTCTACAAGCTCTCGCCGATTCGTTGCAGCGCAGGCAAGGTGGTCGTGTATGACTCCAGCCTGGGCTTCCCGGACGCGTTCGAGGTGGGTTGGGTGCTTCCGAGCCAGATCGAAAGCAATGGCACGCTCCAGGGCATGCGCTACAACTCCCGCGTGTTCAAGAATCAATGCAGCACGCATCTGGTTGTCGTGCACAAGAACTACACCGGCACCATCAATGATGGTGCCCCTGGCAGCGCCAACGTCAGCCTGACCGTGGCCGCGTATCCGGTGCGGACCGCTGTCTACCTCGACGTGTTCAAGCAGCCTCTCTACCTGCAACATGGGCCGACCGTTCCGCCCTGCATGCCCAATGTGCCATTCCCGCCGCAAGTGAAGGAAACCACCGGCTGCGATGTGCCCAATGGGGGCGACTGGACGCCGCTGTTCACCGCCGCCGGCCCGGCCACGCCGATTCGTAGCCAATGCGGCAATCCGATTGCCTTCAATAGCGGCCGCAAACTGCAGACCGAAGTGGATTACGCGCAAGCCGCCGGCACCGGCCTGAGCTTCACCCGCAGCTATGACAGCCAGTCTTCGGGTGTGGGCGCGGACGCCGGCGTGCTGGGCAATCGCTGGCAGCACAATCACGATTTCCGCCTGGTGTTCGTCGCCGCGCAGAGCAAGGTGTACGTCCGGCGCGGTTCCGGTGCCGTGATCCACTTCGTGCCCAAGCCCGGTGTGGCCGATCAATGGCAGGGCGACGCGGATATCGTCGATACCGTGAAGAAACTGGCCGACGGCTGGGAATACACCACCGCCGACCGGACGGTCGAACGCTACAACACCGACGGCCGACTGCTGCGTCGCACCTTTCGCAACGGCCAGTTCCTCGATTACACCAACGACGCCACCGGCCGGCTGACCAAGATTACCGACTACGTGGGCCGCACCCTGACCTTGGGCTACAACGCGACCGGACAATTGACGAGTGTGACCACGCCGAGCAACCACGTCATTGGCTATGGCTACACCGCCGGTGTACTCAGCAGTGTGACCTACCCGGACAACACCAGCCGCCAGTACCGCTATGTGGACCGGACGGTGGCTGGTACCACCGTGCCCACGCTGCTGACCGAGATCATCGACGAAAGCGCCATTTCCTACGCCAAATGGGATTACGACGCCAAAGCGGCCGCCTCGTTGAGCGAGCACGCCGCGAGTGTCGATCGCAACACCATCACCTATGGGCGCGATGCCACCGACAAGATCAACAGCGCGACCGTGATCGACCCGCTGGCAACCACCTGGGTCTACACATTGGCCGATGTGCTGGGCGTTCGCCGGCCGGTTGGCGAAACGCGCCAGTTCGACAACAAATCGCGCTCCCAGCTTTTCGATGCCCAGGGCAATCTGGTCAATGTCAGCGACTTCAACGGCACGCTCACCACTTACCAGTACGACCTGACGCGCAACCTGCCGCTTAGTGCCAGCGTTGCCGCCGGCACCCCGCAAGCGCGCACCATCACCACCACCTGGCATTCCACCCTGCGCCTGCCCGCCAGCATCACCGAACCGGGCCGCAGCACCACATTCACCTACGACGCCAACGGCAACCTG
>NZ_SUMF01000013.1 GCF_005048205.1 Chitiniphilus eburneus | reverse complement strand
CGCGGGTGGCCTTTTCTTTGGTTCGTTTCTTTTGGCCACGCAAAAGAAATGAACCGGCCCGCCCGGCCGCTAAGGGCATCAATCATCCGCGCCGTAAGGCGCTCAGCGTTTAAAGCCTTTGACGTTGCAGTTGCAGTTGCCTTGGCAAAAAAGGCCCCCGTCCCTCGACGGCCCTCCCCCTTATGTCACCTGCCGAAAAGTAAGATTGACCCGACACTCCCCCAACAAAGGATGCACGCCCGGCTTCACCGGCAGCACCCCGTGATACCGCATCCGCGCTGGGCCACCCCAGACCACCACATCGCCATGCGCCAGTGGAATGCGCTGGGTCTTGTCTTCGCGGCGGTCGCCGCCGAACAGGAACACGGCGGGCAGGCCCAGCGAGACCGAGACGATGGGCTGGGTGAGCTGGTGCTCGTTGCGATCCTGGTGCAAGGTCAGCCGTGCACCGGGCTGGTAGCGGTTGATCAGGCAGGCCTGCGGGTCGAAGTCGGGGAAGCCGGCGCGCCGGGCGGCGTCGAGCGCCAGCGCCAGCCACGGCGCGGGGATCGCTGGCCAGGGTAGGCCGCTGTCGGGGTCGATACCGCTGTAGCGGTAGCCGCGCGCGTCGCTTACCCAGCCCAGGTGGCCGCAATTGCTCATCGCCACCGACATCCGGTGACCACCTGGCGTGACCAGATGCCGGAACGGCGCCCGCGCGATCAGCGGCGCCAGCGCGGCCAGGATCTCGTGCTGCGTGGCCAGCGCCAGCCCGCGCAGCACCATGGCGCCGGGTGCCAGGGGTTCCGCCCAGTCGGGCTGTTCGTCGGGTTGGTCGAAGAGATCGAGGTTCATGTCGCGTCGTGGAAAATGATACCGAGCGTATGCCGTCGTCCGCTGCGCAACCGGCTTACACCGTGCCGCATCGTGACGCGGTAAGGGCCGCGTGTGCCATTCACCGGGCGCTGGTTCACGGCGAAGATCACCGCATCGCCCTGCCGTAGCGGCACCACTTCGACGCGCGATTGCTGGCGTGGGCGCTGTTCGGTCAGTACGAATTCGCCGCCGTCGAAATCAATGCCAGGGCGGCTGAGCAGCACGGCCACTTGCAGCGGAAACACCTGCTCGCCGTACAGGTCCTGGTGCAGGCAGTTGTAGTCGCCCTCGTCATATTGCAGCAGCAGCGGCGTGGGGCGGTGCTGGCCCGCCGCGTGGCAGCGCGCCAGCAGGTCCGCGTGGTTGGCGGGGTAGTGCGTGGCGACGCCCAGCGTGGCGTTCCAGCGGTTGGCGATGGGGGCCAGCCGGGCATAGAGGGCACTGCGCAACGCCTGGACCGGCTGGGGCAAGGGGTAGGAGAAATACTGGTATTCGCCCTGGCCGAAGCCATGCCGAGCCATTACCACGCGGCTGCGGAAGCTGCCGGCCTGCGGGTACAGCGCCGCCAGCGCGGCGCAGGCCTCCGGGTCGAGCAGCGCCTCGATCACCGCGTTGCCGCGGGTGCCGAGTTCATTTTCCAGGTGCGGCCAGTCCTGCGCGGCGATGCGTGCGTCGGTGTTCATGCGGCCTCGCGGGCCAGCAGGGCGCGCTTGCGTGCCGCGCCCCAGCGATAGCCGGATAGCCCGCCGTCCCCGCGCACCACGCGGTGGCAGGGTATGACCACGGCCAGCGGGTTGGCGGCGCAGGCGGCGGCCACGGCGCGCGCCGCCGTCGGGGCGCCGATGCGGCGGGCGATCTCACCATAGCTGGCGGTCTGGCCGGGCGGGATCTCGCGCAATGCCTGCCACACACGCAACTGGAATGGGGTGCCGCGCGGGTCGAGCGCGATGGCAAGCGGCTGTGCGGGCGCGGCGATGAAGCCGGCCACCCAGCCCAGCAGGGTGGCGCAGGCGGCATCGTCGCGCAGTGGCGTGGCCATTGGAAAGCGCGCACGCAGGTCGCGCAGCAGACTGTCGCCGTCGTCGCCGAGCAGGATGGCGCGGGCGCCATGCTCGCCCTGCGCGACCAGCAACAGGCCCAGGTCGCAGGGGCCGAGCGCGTAGTACAGGCGGGTTTCGGTGTTCATGGTGGTGCTCCGGTGAGGGACGGTTCCACGATATGCCCAAGGCGGTTTGCCGGAACTCCGTTGCTTGCGCAGGTATCGCCGTGCCGACGGACGCAAGATGCGAAGTGCCGCCAGGGCGATTTGCTGTTTGAATGGCATTCCATCTTTGCCGTCCACGCCATGACCGACGACCGCTATCTCGCCGCCAGCCGCCACCTTGCGGCGCTCGATGCCGACTGGGCTCGCCTGATCGATCAGGTGGGGCCATGCCGCCACCAGCCCAAGCCCGCACGCGAGCCCTACGAGGCGCTGATCCGTGCCGTTGCCTACCAGCAACTGCACGCCCGTGCCGGAGATGCCATCCTGGCGCGGCTGTTGGGATTATTCGCCGGCCCCACGTTTCCTGATCCGCCGCAATTGCTGGCGCTACCGGACGATGCGCTGCGCGGTTGTGGCTTTTCGGCGCGCAAGCGGGTGACGATCCAGGCCATTGCCGCCGGCGTGCTCGACGGCCGCGTGCCGACGCGAAGCGAGGCGGAGGCGCTGGACGATGCCACGCTGATCGCACGCCTGAGCGCCTTGCCCGGCATCGGGCGCTGGACGGTGGAAATGCTGCTGATCTATACGCTGGAACGGCAGGATGTCTGCCCGGCCGACGATTTCGGCGTACGCGAAGGCTACCGCTGGTTGAAGTCGCTGCCGAGCCTGCCGCCGCCCGGTGCATTGCGGCTGGCTTCTCGGGCCTGGGCGCCCTATCGCACGGTGGCGGCGTGGTATCTGTGGCGGGTGCCGGCGTTGCCGGGCTATCGCAAGGTGTGACGGGCGAGCGTCATTCCGGCAGGTCTTCCCAGCGCGGCAAGCGGTATTGCCGCGCCGTGGCGGCGTAGAACAGCGCCTGGAACAGCCCGTAGATCGTGCCGACCAGGGCCGACAGCAGCAAGGCCAGCCAGCACGGCATCATCACTTGCGGCCCCCACAGCGCCAGCCACATGCAGACGCCCCAGATGGCGCCGAACCACAGCCCATTCCAGAACAGGTTGACCGCGAACGGCTGGAAATGTGGCGGGCGGAGCCGGAGGCCCAGGCGCCATGCCAGCCGCAGCCACCAGGGAAAGCGCGCACTCTCCCCCACACCGCGCGTGTTCAGCAGGGTGATGGCGGCGGCCAGCCTGGTTTCAAAAGACATGTGAAATCCCGATCCGGAGGTTAGGCAGCTTAGGAGGCCGGAGTCGATGCGGCACCCGCCAACGGGGTGGCCCACTGGACGGAAGGTGAGACCGGTGACAGGTGGGGCGCGGGTCAGCGTTCCAGCGCTGCGCGGATCAGCCGGTAGGCAATGCTGCCCGGGCTGGGCAGTTCGGGCAGACGCTCGGGAGAGAACCAGCGCGCATCCTCGATTTCCCCCGCCTCGGGCACGATGTCGCCGGAAACGTAATCGGCTTCGAACGCCAGCATCAGCGAATGTGGAAATGCCCAGCTCTGGCTGCCGAACCAGCGCAGGTTGGCGATGCGCACGCCAACTTCCTCCATGGTTTCGCGATGTGCGCAGGCTTCCAGGCTTTCGCCCGGTTCGACGAACCCTGCCAGTGCGCTGTAGACCCCGCTGCGAAAGTGCGGTGAACGCGCCAGCAGCAGATCCCGGCCGCGCCGGATCAGCACCATCATTGCCGGCGATACGCGTGGCCAGACCTGATGACCGCAGGCCGGGCAGCGACGGCTGGCTTCATCGGGCACTGGCTGGGTGGCGCCGCCGCAGACGCCGCAGTAGGCATGGGTGCGGTGGAAGGTGAGCAACTGGCTGGCGCGTCCCGCCATCAGCCATGCCGCTTCATCCAGCAACCCGTAGCTGCCGCGCAGCGCATGGGCGGCAATGCCGGCCGGCAGCGCATCCAGCCCGCGCCAGCCGGCGACCTGCACCGGCCGCCCCTGGTAATCGCCGATCCACAGCAGCGTTTCCGGCGGTGGCAACAATGCCAGCGACGCCAGCCGACCCTCTCCCAGCAACAGCGCGTCGCCGGCGAACGAGAGCGTCAGCGCGTCGGGCAGCGGCTGGGAAAGCAGACGGTATTGTGGCTGGAACGAATCGGGAAGCATGGCGCGGGTACGGCGGGGGGCGGGTGTTCGATGGTGCCGCAGCGGCGGTGCGGATCGCAAGGGCCAGCCACTTATCGGCGCACCTCGCCGCCGATAAGTGGCGACAAACCGGCGTGCTGGTTTCCGTGTACCTGTCCACCGCGATCAGGATTGGCATTCGGGGTTGTCCAGCGCTGCACGGGACGGCGCTTTTGCGCGTCATCGGACGCCACGCCGTGCCCATGGCCGCGCACGGCGGCCTACATGACAATGACAGTAACATCATTTTCTAATGACGACGTTCATCAGCTTTTTGTACGCTGATGAAATTTATTTCATGTGCATGAATGGGGATGGCATACCGTGGAGCGGTCATGCACATGGCATGACGGCTGTGGGAGCCGTTCCGGTTTGCCGAACCGGGGCAACGGGAATTCCAGGCCATCGCATCCATCCGGGCTGCATCGCCCGCACCCTCCAAGGAGCTGCACATGGGCAAGTTCACCGTTCTGGAAGCGGGACTGACCCGCTTCGACCTCGACAAGATTGAAGTCCTGGGGCGCCCCTGTCGGCCGCGCATCCTGGTACTCACCGAGTCGTCGCTCAACTACCGGGCCAATTCCGACTTCGGTCTGTGGCGCTTTCTGCACGGCCTGACACTGGCGGCGGGCGTGACCAACAAGCCGGTGCTGACGCTGGCGTATCGGGGCGTGCACAGCCCCGCCAGCATTGCCATCGAGGGTGACACCTACAACATCGTCAACAACTTCAGCTTCGCCACCGCCAGCCCGGCGGTCACGGTGGCCAACTATGACCAGATCTGGTTATTCGGCATCGATACCGGCAACGCCCTGCCCGATAACCAGGTACAGGTCGTTGCCAATTTCATGAATGCGGGTGGCGGGGTCTTCGCCACTGGCGATCATGCCGCACTGGGCAACGGGCTGTGCGGTGATCTACCGCGCATCCGCCGCATGCGCGAGTGGAACGATATCCCGATGGGCATCGAGGATGACGTTTCGGTGGCGGTACAGCGCATCGATACCGTGGTGAATCCGGGCGTGGGCGGCATCTTCGAGTTCGACGATCAGTCGGACAACATCCCGCAGCGCATCTATCCCAACTACAAGGTCAGCCCCAGCGGCAGCCTGTGGAAAGCGGAGATTCACCCCTTGCTGCGTCTACCGGGCGGCACGCTGGTCCGCACCGAGGGCACCGGCGTGGACGCGCTGTTCGCCAACGATATGGATGTGCTGCCGGATCACCCGCACGAGAGCATCTGCCGCGCGCCGTTGGCTTCGCAACTGGACGACATGTACACACGCACCTCGCCGGACTTCGCCGAGTTCCAGCCGTCGGTGGCCGATGGCGGGGTGCGGCAGAACGCCGAGATCGTCGCCTACGCGGTATCAGGCGGCCGGGCGATCTATCGCGTCGGTTACTGGAAGCCGCCGGTGCGTCCGCGCATGTTCGGCGTGATCTGCGCCTACGACGGCCGGCTGGCGCAGGCCTATGCCGGGCAATCGCAGCGCCCCGGGCGCATCGTATGCGATTCCACCTGGCATCACTTCGTCAACACCAACCTGGACGGCACGGGCTCCGGGCGCACCGGCCTGGGCGCTTGGTCGGGCGGCACACCGGGTTCGGGCACGTTCACGCCATCGACCGACCTGCAAAAGATCTTCGGCTACTACCGCAATATCCAGGCATGGCTGCAACCGGCCAACCGCGTGTGGTGCCGCCTGCTGTGGGACCTGGTGGCCGTGCGCTTCAACCCCAAACTGATCGAGGAACTGCTGGAAATCCGCCGCCTCACCGGCTGGCGCGATGTGGTGGGCCTGGGGCGCGAAGCCGCGCAACTGATCGGCCAGGAACGCGGCCCCGGCTTTGCCGAAGCGCTGGTGGACGACATGCTGCTGCTGGAGGAAAAGAACGGCGGCCTGGCCGACGCGCTGCGCGCCAACCTGCTGCACGACACCGATATCGATACTGAATCGCTACGCCACGGCGTGCTGGGCGCGATGCTGGCGCAACTGGCGCGCGAACTACCGGCGCACGACGAGGAAGCGGCATTCAAGGCGTTGTCGCGTGGCCCGGAAAAGCTGGTCAAGCCCCTGACCGCCGCTGCGCAGAGCGCCTTGCAGCAAGGGCTGGAAGACCAGACGCGCCGCACCGAACGCACGCTGGCGGTGCTGAAGGAACGCCGGCTTCCACCGGTGAAAACGCCACGCGGCAAGGAGTAGGCTCTAGGGTGAATCGACATTCAAACATGGGTGCGAAGGAGGAAGGCCGGATGCAGGGCAAGGCGTGCCGAGCGAAGTGGGGTGATCCCCACGAGCGAGGCACAACGCAGCCATGCGCCCGGCCTTCGTCCTTCCCTTCGGGTTGGTCTGTGGGCCGGTGTCTGCTTTGTCGCACGGCTTGCAGAGAGGAAGGCTCTCTGCGGCGCCGCGCTTCGCGCAGCCATCCGGCCCACGGACCAACGCATCCCATGTTTGAATGTCGATTCGCCCTAAAGCCAAGCCTTGGCAAACAAAGACAGCCCGGTGGCGATGGTGACTGCCTCGAAGGCGCGCTTGATGGTGCGGTTGCCGCGCGCCAGGCCCCAATGGGCGCCGAGGTAGCCGCCGAGCACGGATGCAGCCAGCAAGACCGGTACCCACGGCCAGTGGATGCCGGCCTGCATCGCCAGCGCAATGGCACCCGCGCCGTTCCAGAACAGCCCCACCAGTACCAGGGTGTAGGCGACGGCCTGTTTGTAGTCCATGCCGAACCAGCCGATCAGCCACAGCGTGACGAACAGGCCGGTGCCGGAGGTAAGCGAGCCGTTCAGCACGCCGATCAGGAAGAGCACGCCGCCGCCCAGCCACAATCGCCAACCTTCGCGAGCGCGCGGCGCGGCATGCTGGCCCTGTGCCGGCGACAGCAGCGAATGCGCGCCCAGCCCGGTGGTGAGGATGGCCAGCGCCAGCAGCGCGGTATGTTCCGGAATGGAGAGGATCAACCGCGCGCCCAGCCACACACCGGGCAGCCCAAAGCCCAGCACCACCAGCGAGAAGCGCCAGTCCAGCGTGCGGGCGCGCAGGTGCTTGAGCGTCGCGCCCACACCCAGTGCCACCGATGCCAGCTTATGCGTCGCCAGCGCCACCGGGAACGCCAGCCCGAGGAACAGCAGGATCGGCAGTTGCAGCAACCCGGCGCCGCCACCCGCCAGCGACGACAGCGTGTTGGCGATCAGCGAAACGACGAACAGCAGGATCAGATCGGGCATTGAAGGCGGAGAAGGGGAAGGAGGAAAGGGCGAAGGGTAACAAAAGCAGGGAAGGGAGAAGAGGAAGGTGAGGCGCTTTGCGCCGGGGAAAGCCAACAAGAACCTGAAGTTTCAAGAATTGAATTTCAGGTTCCATTTATGCCGTCGCCTTCCCTGGCGCCCCGCTGTCTTACCCCAGCTCGCCGGTCTGCAAGCGCCACAAGCCGGCGTAGGCGCCGCGGTGGGCCAGAAGTTCGTCGTGGGTGCCGCTTTCCACCACCCGGCCGTGTTCCAGTACGTGGATGGCGTCGGCATGGCGCACGGTGGAGAGCCGGTGCGCGATCACCAGCGTGGTGCGGCCTTGCGCCACCCGCGCCAGCGAGCGCTGGATGGCGGCTTCGGTTTCGTTGTCCACCGCGCTGGTGGCTTCGTCCAGGATCAGGATCGGCGGGTTCTTGAGGATGGCGCGCGCCAGGGCGATGCGCTGGCGCTGGCCGCCGGACAGCTTCTGCCCGCGCTCGCCCACCGGGGTGGCGTAGCCGCGCGGCAGGGTGGCGATGAAGTCATGCGCCTCCGCCGCGCGGGCGGCGGTTTCGATCTGTGCCGGCGTGGCATGCGGCATGCCGTAGGCGATGTTCTCGGCCACGCTGCCGTCGGTGAGGAATGGTTCCTGCGGCACGTAGCCGATAGCGCGGCGCAGGTCCTGCAAATCCAGCTCGCCAATGTCGCGGCCATCGATCTCCACCCGGCCGGCGCCAGGTACGTAGAAGCGCAGCAACAGTTTGATCAGTGTGCTTTTGCCCGAGCCGGTGCTGCCAACGAAGCCAATGGTGCGTCCGGCCGGCAGCGTCAGGTCGATGGCGGACAGCGTCGGCCGTTCGCCGTCGTAGCTGAAATCCACCTGGCGGAACGCCACTTCGCCGGCCACTGCGTCGCGGGTCAGCGCCGCACCGGCATAGGGGATGCCGATCGGGGTCTGGATCAGGTTCAGCACCCGCTCGATCGATGCCATCGAGCGCTGGTACAGGTCGGCGATTTCGGCCAGGCCGGTGAACGGCCAGAGCAGGCGCTGGGTGAGATAGACCAGCACGCTGTAGCTGCCGACCGCGATCTCGCCATGCAGCGCCATCCAGCCGCCATACACCAGCGTGACCACGAAGCCGGCCAGGATCGCCATGCGGATCACCGGGGTGATGGCGCTGGACAGCCGGATCGCGGCGGCGTTGGTGCGCACGTACTCGGTGCTGGCGGCCGCTACGTGGGCCGATTCGAAGTCCTCGGCGGCGTAGCTCTTGATGGTGGCGATGCCGTACAGGTTGTTGTTGAGCCGACCGTTGATGCGCCCGGCGGCTTCGCGCACTTCGGCATAGCGCGGCGCCAGCTTGCGCTGGAACCAGAACGTGCCCCACAGGATCAGCGGTACCGGCAACAGTGAGATCAGCGCCAGCTTGGGCGCCAGGACGAAGAACACCGCCGCGATCAGCAACGACGACATCACGATCTGGATGATGGCGTTGGCGCCGGTGTTGAGAAAGCGCTCCATCTGGTTGATATCGTCGTTCATCACCGACAGCAGATTGCCGCTGGAACGGTTCTCGAACCACGACAGTTCCAGCCGCTGCACGTGCGCATAAGCCTCCAGCCGCAACCGGTGTTGCAGGTTCTGCGCCAGATCGCGCCATGCCACCGAGTACAGGTACTGGAACAGCGATTCACCGGCCCAGATCAGTACCGTCAGCAAGCCCAGCCAGGCCAGTTGCGCCGACACGTCCACCACGCCCAGCCGGGCCAGGAAGGAATCCTGCCGGCTGACCACCACGTCTACCGCCACGCCGATCAGCACTTCGGGCAACACGTCGAACAGTTTGTTCAAAGCGGAATACAGCGTGGCCAGCCACGCGTCGCGACGATAGGCGCGGGCGTGGTCGAACAGTTTTTTCAGGGGGTGCATACGGAAACGTCCAAAAAAATATGCCAATAGCATTAATTGAGAGTGACCCACCCATTGTGAAAAAAGTACGGTTCGCACGCCATGTACACATAAAGGCACGCCGCCAGCCCGCATTTTTCCTTGGGTCCAGAGGTGGCCCTCCAACTGCCCCCCAGAATTGGCGGGTAATTTTGCATATGCCCAAGTTGTGTGAAAACCACGGGATATACCCTCTTCGTCAGTTGCAGGGTGATTCCGTTGGCGTTCAGGGGGTCACACAAAACCAAAAAATCAATCGAGAGCCGCTCATAAAACCCGGCGCGGGGCTTCCGGCAAGAATCGCAACACCCGGAAGGATGATGAATTCCTTTGGCCGCAGGCAGTACGAGGCGCATCGCCAGCAAGGCGGATGGCCCCCCGTGCGGCACAGCCGGAAGGGTTTATTGGCAGCTCCAAAACATATTGGCAGGAGGGTCTCATGGATATCGAACGCATGATCAACATGCACATGAAATGGAAGGCGCGTTTCGAAACCGCGCTGCGTCAGCGGATCTGGCTGGATGCGGGTGCGATCGCGGTGGACAAAGGGTGTTTGCTGAGTAACTGGCTGCACGGCGAAGGTTGGGCGCGCTATGGCTTCAGCCGCGCCTGGTCGGATTGCGTGGCGGCGCACAGCAATTTCCATCGGCAGGCCGCCATTGCGGTGCAACAGATCAATGAGCGCTTCGACCTGCCGGTGCAGGAAGCGCTTGGCGGGGCTTCTCCGTATGCGCTGGCGTCGCAGGCGCTGGAAAAGGCGCTGGTGCGCCTGCGCCAGGAAGGCCGGCCAGAGCAGGACGATGGGGCGCGGAAAGGCGCGGCCGTGCCGTCGTCGCGCCGCGTTGTCGACGGTGCACCGCCGGGCCGCGAGCATCGGCCCTGATGGGCCGATCCGGTGTCCCGTGCCGTACCGGCTTCGGGCTGCGTTGCGCAGCAGGTACAGGGACACGTGTTGCCAGGGCGCGGGCGGTTGGTTCGCAATGCAAATCGCGCTGTACGTTCGCCCGTCCCTGGTCATTTGAAGAGGTAGGATATGGATCTGTATCAGGCAATCAAAGCCCACGGCGAGTGGCGCTGGAAGTTTCGTATGGCGATCGGCAAGGGAGACAGGCTGGATACCCACTCGATCAGCTCGGATGACCGCTGCCCGCTGGGCCAGTGGCTGCATAGCGAGGGCAAGCGGCACTATGCCAACCTGCCGGCGTACACGGAATGCCTGCACCAGCATGCCGTTTTCCATCGCGAAGCGGCCAAGGTGGCCCAGACGATCAACGCTCAACGCTATGACGACGCCGAGCTGATGCTGCTGCCGGGCACGCCGTATTCCAACTCATCCGTGGCGATCGGCACCGCGATCATCCACCTGCGAAATGCGCTGCGCTGGGACTGAGTGGCGGCGCCGTCGCGGCGATACCGCCGGCGACATCCGCTGTGCTCAATGCCACGCGCTGCCCACCTGGAAATAGAACGCGCTGTCGTCTTCGCTGCGCGCCACGTCGATCCCCACCGCGATTCCCAGCTTGCGCGCGATCAGGTAGCGAAAGCCCATACCCGCGCCCCAGGTATCGTCGGCCTCGTCGAAATCCTGCCAGTGACCCCAGGCGCGGCCCACTCCGCCGAACGCCAGCAGCGACCAGCGTGGCAGGAAGGTCCAGCGGCCTTCCACTTCGCCGGTCAACGTGTACTGATCCTGGTAACGCCCCTTCGGCAGCCCGCGCAGCGAGACGAAGGGCTGCGCGTAGAACGGCACGTCGCCCTCGGTGGCGCGGGCATCCAGACGCAGGCCCAGGTTCCAGTCCTTGGCGACCGGCAGCCAGGTAAAGGCGCGGGCCTCGTAGGTTTCGAAATCGCGGGAACTGCCCAGCCAGTCGCGCGCCATTTGCGCCTCCAGCTCCATGTAGCTGCCCCGCGTGGGGTAGAACATGTTGTCGCGGCTGTCGTAATCGATGACGAGGCCCGCCTTGCCCACCGCCAGATCGCGCGAGACGTCGCCCAGCTCGCTGGCGATGGCGCCGGTGAAGCGGGTGTCGAAATCGAAGTAGGTGTAGCGCGGCCCCACATACCAGTGGCTGTCCCCTACCTTGACCAGCAGTTGCTGGATCAGCCCGTAGCCGTTCAGTTCGTAGGCGCGCGGCAGGTTGGAGACGCCGTAGTAATCGGTATGCAGGTCGATCTTGGCCAACCCGCCCAGGTAGCGATAGCGATCGCCGCCCCAGGTATGGAAGTGAAAGATCCCGCCGCCCCAGGTGCCATTCTCGGTGCCGAAGGCGCCGACGCCGGTGATGTTGGGCGGCTGCATCACGCCGGTTTCCTTGGCGTGCTCGCCGGCCTCGGCCAGCGATTCGGAGAAGAACAGCAGCATCGCGCCGCCACCATACCCTACGGCCGGCTCGGTGATGATCACGGGCACCGGCAGGAAGCCCTTGTGCTCCAGCAGGTACTCGCTGGCGTCGAAGTCGCCGTCCTCCGCATCGCGGAACGAAATTTCCGCGTGGGCCAGGGTGGCGGCGAACAGCGACAACAGGGCGAGGGCGGAAAGGCGCATTGCAATCCTTGGGATATCACCGGGTGGGCGGTTCCAGTATGGAAGGCAAAACGGCGGATCGCGACCATCACTGCGCGGGCCGCCCGGCGGAGCCGGGTACATTCATTGACCAGATGCAACAGCTAGGCGCCGGTTTCCGCGCATGCTGAGCCATCATGAAGCGAGGCCCGTCATTTGCTTACCGGGCAAAGGAGACTGCGATGGATTTCGACCACGCCATCATGGCGCATGCGGAATGGCGCCTGAAGTTCACCCTGGCCATCGGCCGGCAGGAACAGATCGATGTCGCGCATGTGGATGCCGACGATTGCTGCACGCTGGGGGTCTGGCTGAAGGGCGATGCCGGGCAGTTGTTCGGCAAACTGCCCGCCTGGGCCGACTGCGTGCGGCTGCACGAGCAATTCCACCATGAGGCGAGCAAGGTGGCGGCCACCATCAACGGCGGGCACTACTACGAGGCGGAAAACATGCTGCTGCCCGGCTCCAGCTATTGCCAGGCATCGAACGAGCTGACCGGCGCGCTGAACCAGTTGCGCGACCAGGCGGGGTTGTAGGTCCGCCCGGACGTTGAAGGGTTGCGAAACCTGTAGACACCGGGGAAGCGGAGTACACAGAGAGCACTGAGGAACACCAAGGAAAACAGGCTCTTCGGCTGTGGTTTTCTCTGTGTTCTCCCCGCGCTCGGTGTCCCCGGATCTGCTTTTCCCTTACCCAGCCAGCTTGGCCGCCGCGTCGCGCAGGGCGGTGCGCAGACCTTCCTCGATCACCGGGTGGTAGAACGGCATGTCCAGCATCTGTGCCACCGTCAGGTCCATCTGCCGGGCCCAGGCCAGCGTATGCGCGATGTGCTCGGCGCGCGGGCCGATCCATTCGGCGCCCAGGAAGCGGCCAGTGTCGCGCTCGGCATAGACGTGCATCAGGCCCTTGTTCTTCAGCATCACTCGCGAGCGGCCCTGGTCTTCGAAACTGACCTCGCCCACGACAAACCCACCCGCTGGCAGATCGGCAAAGCGCGTGCCCACAGTGGCGATCTGCGGATCGCTGAACACCACGCCGATGCTGGCGCGGCGCAGGCCGGCGCTGACATCCGGGTAGCTGGCGGCGTTGGCGCCGGCGGTCTTGCCCTCGTCGGCGGCCTCGTGCAGCAACGGCAGGATGTTGTTGGCGTCACCCGCGATGAAGATCGGCGAGGCGCCGCATTGCAACGTGGCCGGGTCGAACAGCGGGACGCCGCGCGCATCGAGCTTCAGGCCGGTGTTCTCCAGGCCCAGGCCGCCGACGTTGGGCTTGCGGCCGGTGGCGGCGAGTACGTAATCGAAGCGCACGGTGACGACTTCACCATCCAGGCGCGCGTAGCGAATCGCCACCTCGTCGCCGTCGCGCGTCATGTCCTCCACCCGGGCTTCGGGATCGAGATAGAACTGTTGCTGGAACGCGGCACGGGCGTAATCGCGGATGGCCGGGTCCGACAGGGGGCCGACGCCGCCGCCCACGCCGAACACGCGGACGATCACACCAAGGCGCGCCAGCGCCTGGCCCAGTTCCAGGCCAATCACGCCGGGGCCGAACACCGCCACGCGGCGCGGCAGCGTATCCCACGAGAACACGTCGTCGTTGACGATCAGGCGATCGCCCAGCGCGCGGAACGGCGGGGGCACGGCGGGGCTGGAGCCGGTGGCGATCACCACGCGTGATGCCTTGACCACCACATCGTCGCCGACCTGCAAGGTGGTGTTGTCGATGAAGCGGGCATAGCCACGCAGCTTGTCCTCGGCCGGAATGCCTTCCACCGAGTTCACCACGAAGCCGACGAAGCGGTCGCGCTCGCGGCGCACCCGTTCCATCACCGCGCGGCCGTCGATCACGATCTCGCCTTCCACGCGCACGCCGAACGGTGCGGTGTGGCGCAGCTCGTGCGCAGCCTCGGCGGCGGCGATCAGCAGCTTGGACGGCATGCAGCCGACGCGGGCGCAGGTGGTGCCGTAGGGGCCGCCCTCGATGAGCACAACACGCTTGCCGGCCGCGCGCGCGGCGCGGTAGGCAGCCAGGCCGGCGGTACCGGCTCCGATCACGGCGACATCGATGTTCATCTGTTTCATGGCGGGCTCCTTGTCATGCTTCATGGCTTTTTGCCGGCAATACGGGGGCGCAACCGGCGCACCGGGGGCGTCTCGGGGGAAACGCGCCGGGTGTGGCGGCTGGGGCGGTCTGGATCGGGGATCGGCCGGGTTGCGGCCAGTGCGGGGCCACTTGCCGGCCGGCCCTGGGTTCAGGCCGGCCGGACGTGGCTGCTGATGCTTCGTGGGGTGCGCAGGGGCGGCGCTTTTCCAGCGCCACCCTGTGTGGGTATCAGGCGGCCAGGTAGGCGGCCAGCTCGTTCGAGCCACCGATCAACTGGCCGTTGATGAACACCTGCGGGGCGGTCATCTTGCCGGACACCGCGCCCAGCACCTTGCCGCGCGTCTTGTGTTCCAGAGCCACGTCGATGAAATCGAAACCCTTGCTGGTCAGCAGTTCCTTGGCCTTGGCGCAGAACGGGCAACCTTCCTTGGAGAACACCACCACCTGGTCCGGCTTCTTGGCGTTGGGCGCAACGTGAGCCAGCATGGTGTCGGCGTCGGATACTTCGAACGGATCGCCTTCCTTTTCCGGCTCGATGAACATCTTGCTCACCACGCCGTCCTTCACCAGCATCGAGTAGCGCCAGCTACGCTTGCCGAAGCCCAGGTCGGCCTTGTCCACCAGCATGCCCATGCCTTCGGTGAATTCGCCGTTGCCATCCGGGATCATCACGATGTTCTGCGATTCCTGATCCTTGGCCCATTCGTTCATCACGAAGGTGTCGTTCACGGAGACACACAGGATGGCGTCCACACCGTTCTGCTTGAACACCGGCGCCAGCTCGTTGTAGCGCGGCAGGTGGGTCGAGGAGCAGGTGGGGGTGAAGGCGCCCGGCAGGGAGAACACCACGACTGTCTTGCCCTTGAACAGCTCGTCGGTGGTCACGTTCTTCCAGTCGTTGTTTTCACGAACGCGGAAAGTCACATTGGGGACGCGTTGGCCTTCATGGTTCTTCAGCATGGGTAGATCTCCTTGGGATTGAGCGGGTCTGCTGCGTTGCAGCGATGGAACGGAGTATCCGGGCAGGGCGTTCATTGGTCTAATTGATTGTTTAAAGCTTTTTGTTTGCAAAAAACTATCAAAGACCGCGAGTGCGGGGGCATCCGGAGAAGCAGTGCCCGCAGGCCCAGCATTGGCGCGGGCTGGCGACGATTCATACGCGTGGGCGGCTAGGCGCCCGCTACCAGCCTAACCGGGGGCGAGAGTGGGGCGGGTGTGAGTTTTGCACCCATATCGTGCCGCGTCGCAGGGCGGGGCGCAGGCAAACGGCCGCCATGGGCGTTGCGCCGCAGCACGCGATCGTGCTGCCGGTGGGGTCGGGCCGCGCTGGTCAGCGAGGCAAAGATAGCCAGAAGCCGGAACGGCGCAGCGACGGACGCCGTTCGGCGGGTTCGGCGCAAAGCCGCATGGCAGCGGCATCCGTCGTCGATTCGAGCCGCCTCCGCATTCGAATCGCATATTGAAAACATACGAAGTTATTTGTTTGTGCTGCACCCGGATGCTTAGCCTTGCGAGACCTTTACAACGCAATGGAAACAACATGGCAAACGGCTTTTTGTACTCTGATTTATCTGGCGCCAATACTTTCAAAAAGCAGGCGGTGTTGATGGCGGTATGCGGGGGGCTGCTATGCGGCGTGGCCCAGGCCGAGCCGGTGCTCGCTACCGCTGACCAGCAGGCACTGGATGCCAGGACCATCAATATCGATCGCCGCAACGTGTTTCCATTGCTGCGCGCCCAGGCCAGCCTGGCCTATGTGACCGCCTACGGCCTGGCGCTGACGTCGGAAGCCTCGTCGCGGCTGGGCAATGCGCTCGACGAACTGGAGGTCAGCGCAATCCAGAAGGCGGTGAACAACGACCCGCAATATCCCAAGGTTTACTGGCTGAACGCGCCGCCGCGCGAGTGGTTCGGCCTGAAGGTGGAAGGCGGGCGCTATTCGTTCGATAACCCGGACAACATCTACCGCACCATTCCCATCGATGGCGGTTCCAGCTACGTGATCCAGGGCCGGCGCTTCGGCTCCGGGCCAACCGATGTCACCTTCTCGCTGATCAAGAATCCCAACTCGCAGCAGACCATCGCGGTGCTCACCGGCGACCAACTGGTCGTGAAGCCGGACGGCAGCTACACCGTCACTGTCGATAACCAGCCGGCCAACGGCCGCATCAACCATATCCAGTCCACCGGCGAGGCGGTACAGCTGTTCGTGCGCAACAACCTGGGCGACTGGAATACCGAAACCCCCGACACACTGAGCGTCACCCGGCTGGGCACCCCGACGCGCGGCCCCAGGAGCGATGCCGACGTCGTGGCCGACACCCGTACCAATCTGTCCGAATCGGCGTTGTTCTATGGCGTGGGCACGCTGGGGGTGAAGACCTATATCAATCCGCTCAACACGCTGGCTCAGCCATCGACGTCGGACACGCTGGGTACGCTGGTCACGCAGGCCAGCTCGTTCGGGCATTTCCGGCTGGCCGACGACGAGGCGCTGATTGCCACCGTCAACCTCGGTGGCGCACGCTACTTCGTGTTCCCGGTAACCGACCCGTGGAGCGTGTCGGTCGATCCGATCCGCCACCAGAGCAGCCTGAACAACAAGCAGGCGGTGCCGAATGCCGACGGCAGCTATACCTTCGTGCTGTCGGTGGCCGACCCCGGCGTTACCAACTGGATCGACCCGGTGGGGCTGCACGAGGGCACGATCATGGCACGCTGGCAGAACCTGCCGGCGACCACGCCGGCCACGGGGGGGCCGGCCATCGCCACACGCGTCGTCAAGCTGCGTGACCTGGCCGCCTACCTGCCGACGGACACGCGCTATGTCACCCCCGCGCAGCGCGCGCAGCAGCTTCAGGAACGTGCCGCCGGCTATGCGCGCCGGCTGGCTACCCAGTAGGCACGGACCACCTTGGTGGCATTGCTTGGGCATCCGGCCACCGTTGGCGGATGCCCAGGACTGTGAATGTCGCGCTGACTGCCGTGTTCGCACCGCTGCATTTGGTCAGCGGCCGCCGTCAGAGGGTAAGCGGCAGGAACCAGTAGCCGCCATGGCACTGCGCCTCGCCCTGCCGCACCGCCAGTGGCCGGGCGAAGGTGGGGGCATCGAGTACGGCGGTGTGGTATTCGCCGTTCTCGCCACAGGCATCGACCCCCGCCGCTTCCAGCGCATCCAGCGTGGCGGCGTCGATGGCGCGGCCGAGGAAGCCCGGCCCTAGTTGCGCATTGCAGGAGACGATCACCGCGCGGATGCCGTCGGTGATCATTTCCTCCACCAGTGCCCGGCGCGGACGCTGCCAGAGCGGCAGCAGCGCTTCGATTCCCGCACGGGCGCAGACCTGCTCCTCCCAGTCGCGATGCGCTTGCAGATCGATGTCGCCGAACACCGCCGCCCGCGCGCCGTGGCCGTCGCGCGCCTCGATCAGCCTGGCAACGAATTCAGCTTCGTAGCCCTGCCAGGTGGCGCTGCCGGTGAGTAATGGCAGGCCCAGTGCGTCCGCTTGCGCCCGCAATAGCGCCGGCGACAGCCCATGCGAGCGCGAGCGTTCTCCGGTCTCGTTCAGCATGTTGAGCAACGCGACCGGACGGTGTCCGGCCGCCAGCGCGGCGTGCAAGGCATGGCAGCTATCCTTGCCGCCGCTCCAGGAACACAGGAAGGGCAGGGGCGTCATGGGGCGGATGATCGCATGGGTGGATCGCTTGCGCAGTCACCCAATGGCCGCGACGCCATGGAACGGCACTGCCACCAGGTCCCCAGGTGGCGGGCCCTACGCGGCCGTATTCCGGGGCTGGCTGGCACTGTGCGCGGATAACCGGAGCGCGCCGCAGCGGTAGTTTGCACGTCCGCTCGCGCGCGAGGGCATGCGATGGTCCCGGCTGGCTCGTCAGGGCACGCCCGGCTGGGTGTCCTAAGCTGACTGGATCAACCCATTCGAGACCTCCCGCCATGCAACGCTCCACCTGCTCCACCCTGTTTGCCCTGGCTCTCGCACTGAGTGCCGGGGCCGCCGCCGCTACCACCTCGCCCTGGTGCCAATCCGGCAAGCCGGTCAAGGTGGCCGGGTTGAACTGGGAAAGCGGTGAACTGCTGACCGAACTGGTCGCGACAGTGCTGGAGCAGGGCTACGGCTGCCGTGTGGAGCGGGTGCCCAGCAACACCATCACCATCGAGAACGCACTGGCACAGAACGATATCCAGTTGGTGGCCGAGGAATGGGTGGGGCGCAGCGAAATCTGGAACAAGGCCGCCGCGGCCGGCAAGGTGAAAGCGGTCGGCAATGTGATCGTTGGCGCGACCGAGGGCTGGTACGTGCCGGAATACGTGGTGAAGGGCGAGAAGACACGCAAGATCAGGCCCGCCGCGCCGCAATTGCAGGCGGTGAGCGACCTGCCGAAGTACAAGCAGTTGTTCCGCGATAACGAAGAGCCGGACAAGGGGCGCTTTCTCAACTGCCCCAGCGGCTGGACCTGCGAAGGCGTGAACAGCCAGAAGCTCAAGGCCTATGGTCTGACCGACAGCTATGTCAACTTCCGCCCCGGCAGCGGCGCCGCGCTGGATGCCGCCGTCGCCTCTGCCTACCAGCGCGGCCAGCCGGTGTTGTTCTACTACTGGTCGCCGACCGCATTGATGGGCAAGTACCGCTTCATACAACTGACGGAGCCGGCGTACAACGAAGCCTGCTTCAAGACGCTGACCGATCGCAATCAGGCCAAGCCCTGCGGCTCGGCGGCGCCCGAGGCGGTGATCCAGGCCGGTGTTTCGCGCGTTTTCCATGATGCCGACCCGGTGCTGATCGACTTCCTCGGTAAATTCAACGTTCCGCTGCCGCTGCTCAACGCCGCCCTGGCCGGTATGGCGAACAACCCCGGCTCGGCCGCTGTCCAGTCCCGGCGCTTCTTCGCCACCCGGCCGGACATCTGGCGCGCCTGGGTGCCCGACGACGTGGCGCAACGCATCGCAGCGAGGAATACGGGCAAATAGTGGATTTCTTCGTTCCCCTCGATTTGCGCGAACCGATCAACCAGGCGGTGGATAGCCTGGTGGTGCGTTATGGCGACCGGCTGCATGTCCTGAACGATCTGATATTGCAGGGCCTGCTGCTGCCGCTGGAACGTGCCCTGCGTGGCGCGCCGCCGTGGGTGATCCTGCTGGTGGTGGCGCTGCTGGCATGGCGTGCCACGCGGCGCTGGCAGGTGGCGCTGCCGCTGACGGTGGCGTGCTACCTGATCGGCTGCTTCGGCCTGTGGGACGCGCTGATGCAGACGCTGGCGCTGGTGCTGGTCGCCACGGTGCTGGCGGTGGTGGCAGGTCTGCCGCTGGGCATCGTCGCCGCCCATTCGCGCCGGTTGCGCGCCGTGGTGCTGCCGGTGCTGGACGTGATGCAGACGCTGCCCACCTTCGTCTACCTGATCCCTGCGGTGATGCTGTTTGGCCTGGGCAAGGTGCCCGCCATTCTCGCCACCGTGGTTTACGCCATATGCCCGCTGGTTCGCCTGACCGACCTGGGCCTGCGCCAGGTGGACCCGGATGTCCAGGAGGCTGCGCACTCGTTCGGCACTACACGCTGGCAGATGCTGCTGGGCGTACAGTTGCCGCTGGCGTGGCCCAGCATTCTGGCCGGGGTGAACCAGACCGTGATGATGGCGCTGTCGATGGTGGTGGTGGCGTCGATGATCGGCGCACGCGGATTGGGCGAGGAAGTGCTGGCGGGTATCCAGACACTGGATGTGGGGCGTGGATTGCAGGCCGGCCTGGCCATCGTGCTGCTGGCCGTGGCCATCGACCGTATCACGCAGGGCTTTGGTCGGGTGCGACGGCCAATCCGCGACGAGGAACGCCGCTCATGAGCGCGCGGATCGAGCTGCGTCACGTCAGCAAGGTCTACGGCGACGACCCGCACCGGGCACTCACCCTGCTGGCGCAAGGTGCCGACAAGCATCAGGTGCTGGCGGATACCGGCAGCCACGTGGGCCTGTACGATGTGTCGCTGTCGATCCCCGCTGGTGGCATCTACGCCATCATGGGGCTGTCCGGCTCTGGCAAATCGACACTGGTGCGGCATATCAACCGGCTGATCGATCCTTCGGCGGGGCAGGTGCTGGTCGATGGCGAGGATGTGCTGGGATTCAGCGCCGCGCGCCTGCGCGATTTGCGGCGGCGTCGCATCAGCATGGTGTTCCAGCATTTCGGCCTGTTGCCGCACCGCACCGTGCTGGAGAACGTCGCCTTCGGCCGGCGGGTACGCGGCGAATCGCGCCGCAATGCCCAGGCCGCCGCGCAGGGCTGGCTGGCGCGGGTGGGCCTGTCCGGCCACGAGCGCGACTATCCCGATCACCTCTCCGGCGGCATGCGCCAGCGGGTGGGCCTGGCGCGGGCACTGGCCAGCGATACCGATATCCTGCTGATGGACGAACCCTTCAGCGCGCTCGACCCGCTGTTGCGGGACGATCTGCAATCCCAGTTGCTGACCCTACAGGCCGAGCTGGGCAAAACCATTGTCTTCATCACGCACGATGTGGAAGAGGCGTTTCGCCTGGGGCAGCGCATCGCGCTGCTGCGCGATGGCCGCCTGGTGCAGGAAGGCGAGCCCGCCGCCGTGCGCGCCGCGCCGGTGGACGACTACGTGGCGCGCTTCGTGGCCCGCGTCAGTGGCGCCGACGTTCCGAGATCAACTGGATCAGCTCCCGGTTGAACGCCGGCAGATCGTCGGGCTTGCGGCTGCTGACCCAGTTGCCTTCACGCAGTACTTCCTTGTCCAGCCAGTGCCCGCCCGCGTTGACCACGTCGTCCTTGAGCGACGGCCAGCTTGTCAGCGTGCGCCCGGTGACCAGTCCGGCCGAGATCAGCAGCCACGGCCCGTGGCAGATCACGCCGATGGGCTTTTCGGCTACCTGGAATGCGCGTACCAACTGCTGCGCCTGTGGCTCGATGCGCAACGCATCGGCGTTGAACGTCCCCCCCGGCAGCACCAGCGCGTCGTAATGGGCGGCGCTGGCATCGTGCAGTGCCTGCTCCACGGTAAAGGTGTCGCCCGGTTCGGCATGATGCATCCCGCGTACCTGCCCGGCCTGGCCGGACACCAGCGTCACCTGTGCGCCCGCCGCCTCCAGCGCGGCGCGCGGGCTGGTCATTTCCACTTGTTCGAACAGATCGCTGACCAGGATCGCGACCTTCACGCCTTGCAATTGCGTCATGGGGTATCTCCTTTGCCGTGCCTGGCGTGAGGTCAGCGAGGGCTGGCCGGGGGCCGGGCATGGTGCCGGAGGCAGCAGGGATCGTGCCCGACGGTGGGATCGGGTGCGCGTCAGCGCCGATAGGGCGTGGCAGGAGAACGGAGGCCGCCTTCGCGCTGTCGGCGACGGCAGTTTTTACATGATGGGGTGTAGGGGATGCGATCCGGTCGCGACCGCATGGGGGGCATCATTCCGTCGTTGGAGGACCGGTGGGGGGCGGGGCCGATGCGTCGAGCTTGTCCAGCCGCTTGAGAAACACCTTCATCTCGCGCGCCGCCTGCACGTCGCCGCGTTGTTCAGCCACGGCGATGCCGGTGCCGAACACGTCGCGCGCGGCGTCGCGGTTGCCGTCTTCCACCAGCGCGCGGCCCAGCAATTTGTAGGCGGCCGAATAATTCGGGTCATGCGTCACCGCCGCGCGCAAGTGTTCGATGGCGGCGGCGGGCTGGCCGTCGGCGAGCAGGGCCTGGCCCAGACCGAAGCGCAGCAGCGCGTTGTCTCGTCCTTCGGCCAGCATGCGGGTAAAGGCGGCGATCTGGGTGGTGTGCATGGCGGGTTTCCGGGGTGGCGGAAAGTTGAAACCCCACATCTTGAACGACAGAGAACAGGGAGAGCACGGAGATACACAGAGGAAACCAGAACGAGAGGGCAAGCTGCCGGCGCGCCCAATCGGTTTTGCCTTTCTCTGTGATCCCTCGGTGTCCTCAGTGTTCTCTGTCGTTCAAGATGTGGGGTTTCGGTTTCGATAAACCGTCGCGAGCGGCTTACTTTTCGACGAAGGCGCGTTCGATCACGTAGTCGCCCGGCATGCCGATGCGCTTGGAAACCTGGAAACCGCGCGCGTCCAGCAGCTTGCAGGTGTCTTCCAGCATCGCGGGGCTGCCGCACAGCATGGCGCGGTCGGTTTCCGGGTTCAGCGGCGGCAAGCCGATGTCCTCGAACAGCTTGCCCGATTCGATCAGGTCGGTCAGACGGCCCTGGTTGCGGAAATCCTCGCGGGTCACTGTCGGGTAGTAGATCAGCTTTTCGCGCACGGCATCGCCGAAGTACTCGTTCTTGGGCAACTGGTCTTCGATGAACTGGGCATAGGCCAGCTCGCTCACGCTGCGCACGCCGTGGATCAGGATGATCTTTTCGAACTGCTCGTAGGCGTCGGGGTCCTGGATCAGGCTCATGAACGGCGCGAGGCCGGTGCCGGTGGAGAGGTAATACAGATTCTTGCCGGGCTTCAGGTCCGATAGCACCAGCGTGCCGGTGGGCTTGCGGCTGACCAGCAGCTCATCGCCGACCTCGATCTTTTGCAGGCGCGAGGTCAGGGGGCCGTCCGGCACCTTGATGCTGAAGAACTCCAGGTATTCCTCGTAGTTCGGGCTGGCGATGGAATAGGCGCGCATCAGCGGCTTGCCGTTCACCATCAGGCCGATCATCACGAACTGGCCATTTTCGAAGCGCAGGCCGGGGTCGCGCGTGGTCTTGAAGCTGAACAGCGTGTCGTTCCAGTGGTGAACCGAGAGAACGCGCTCGGAGGCGAAGGCACTCATTGCAGAATCCTGATGAAAACCCGGCCGTGCCGGGATGCTGGGAAAAGGGAAAGGCGGCGCCTCTGGAGCCGCCCGATGTCACTGCTTCAGTGCCGCCGTCAGTTGCGGGATCGCGTCGAACAGATCGGCCACCAGACCGAAGTCGGCCACCTGGAAAATCGCGGCGTCCGGGTCATGGTTGATCGCCACGATCACCTTGCTGTCCTTCATCCCGGCCAGGTGCTGCGCCGCGCCGGACACGCCAGCGGCGATGTACAACTCGGGCGCGACCACGGTACCGGTCTGGCCGACCTGGATGTCGTTCGGCGCGAAGCCGGCGTCCACCGCTGCGCGGGTGGCGCCCAGGGCGCCGTGCAGATGCTGCGCCAGCGGGCCGAGCACGGCTTCGAAGCGTTCGCCCAGGCTGCGTCCGCCGGAGATCACCACACGGGCGGTGGCCAGTTCGGGGCGGTCCGAGACGTTGCGGGTTTCGCTGACCCAGCGCGATGCGGCGCTGGCGGCCGGTGCGGCCAGCGACACCACTTCGGCGCCACCACCCGTTTCGGCGGCCGCGAAGGCGGTGGCACGGATCGTCACCACCTGGATCGGGTCGATGCTTTCCACGGTGGCCAGCACGTTGCCGGCATAGACCGGGCGCACGTAGGTGGCGGGCGCGGTGATGGCGATCACGTCGGCCAGCATGGCCACGTCCAGCAGCGCGGCGGCGCGGGGTAGCGCGTTCTTGGCGAACGCGGTGTGTCCGGCCAGCACCACCTTGTAGTCGCGCGCCAGATTGACGATGGCGGCGGCCACGTCCTCGGCGAGCGGATGTTCGAATTGCGGGGCGTCCACGCGCAGCACGCGCGCCACGCCGGCCACCTGCGCGGCCTGGGTGGCCACGGCGGCCGTGTCGGCGCCCAGCAGCAGCAGGTGCACGGGCAGGCCCCAGGACTGGGCGGCGGTCACGGCCTGGCGGGTGGCCTGCTTCAGTTGCTGGCCGTCATGTTCGGCAAGGATCAGGACGCTCATCACACCACCTTCGCTTCACGCAGTTTCTGGACCAGTTCGGCCACGCTGTTCACCTTCACGCCCGGCGCGCGGTGCGGCGGGGTGCCCACTTTCTGGCGCTTCAGGCGCGGGGCGTAATCGACGCCCAGGCTGTCGGCGGCCAACTGCTCGATGGGCTTTTTCTTGGCCATCATCAGGTTGGGCAGTTTGACGAAACGCGGTTCGTTCAGGCGCAGGTCGGCGGTCAGTACCGCCGGCAGCTTCAGCGCGACGGTCTCGGTGCCACCGTCCACTTCGCGCACCACTTCTACCTCATCGCCATTCACGGTCACGGCCGAGGCGAAGGTGCCCTGGGCGGCGCCCAGCAGCGCGGCCAGCATCTGGCCGGCCTGGCCGGCGTCGTCGTCGATGGCCTGCTTGCCCAGCAGGATCAGGCCCGGCTGCTCGCGGTCGGCCACGGCTTTCAGCAGCTTGGCCACGCCCAGCGGTTGCAACTCGCCATGGGCCTCGACCAGCACGGCGCGGTCGGCGCCCATTGCCAGCGCGTGGCGCAGCACGTCCTGCGCCACCGGCTCGCCCAGCGTGACGGCGACGATTTCGCTCACCACGCCGCGCTCTTTCAGGCGCAATGCCTCTTCCACCGCGATCTCGTCGAACGGGTTGATGCTCATCTTCACCCCCGCGGTTTCCAGGCCGGAACCGTCGGGCTTGATGTGGACCTGCACGTTGTGATCCACAACGCGCTTCACGGCCACCAGTGCTTTCATGGATGTCTCCTAAGGCTTCCCGCCTCTCCGGGCTGTCCGGAGGGCGCGCGGGAAGCGACGCTATCGATACGAAGCTGTCTGTCTGTGCGCTCCTGACGCCTGCGGCTGGGCCGGTCCAGGCGGTGGAACGCTGTCGTGATCTCCGATTTGCCGTGAATTATATGGGCCGTTAGAATATCTGTGAAGTGGATTTATTAGATCGTTTCCATCTGAGTAAATGATATGAGATATACCTTGCGACAGCTCGAAATCTTCGTGGCCGTCGGCCGGCTGGAGAACGTCTCCAACGCCGCGCGCGAATTGAACCTGTCGCAATCGGCCACCAGCACGGCACTGGGCGAATTCGAACGTCAGTTCGGCTGTCAGATGTTCGATCGCGTCGGCAAGACGCTGCAACTGAATACGCTGGGCCGGCGCCTGCTGCCGCGTGCCGCCGCGCTGATCGATCAGGCCAGCGAGATCGAGGCGCTGCTCGAAGGCCGCGAAGGGTTTGGCGCGCTGCACATCGGCGCCACGCTTACCATCGGCAACTACCTTGCCACCATCCTGATCTCGCAGTTCATGCAGCAGCATCCGGAAAGCCGGGTGAAGCTGGACGTGCACAACACCGCCACCGTGGTGCAGCAGGTGGCCGACTACGCGCTGGACCTGGGCCTGATCGAAGGCGAGAGCCACCATCCCGAGCTGGAGGTGGAAAGCTGGGTGGCCGACGAACTGGTGGTATTCGCCGGCCCCGAGCATCCGCTGGCCAGGCGCGGTGGCGCCAGCCTGGAGGAGCTGCTGGCCGAGCCGTGGATTCTGCGCGAGCATGGCTCCGGTACCCGCGAAACCTTCGACCACGCATTTCGCCCGCATCGCCCGCGCCTGAACATCAGGCTTGAGCTGGAACATACCGAGGCGATCAAGCGTGCGGTGGAATCCGGCCTGGGCATCGGTTGCATTTCGCGGCTGGCGCTGCGTGAAGCGTTCCGGCGTGGCAGCCTGGCGCCCATCGAAGTGCCGGGGCTGGATCTGCGTCGCCAGTTTCATTTCGTCTGGCATAAACAGAAATACCAGACCCCCGGCATGCGCGAGTTCCTGACGCTGTGCCGGGGCATGACCGCCAACGTACAGCGCAGCGACGAAATCGATCTGCCATATATTCCTTAAACCCGGAGAAGGGGGAAGGGATAAGAGGGAAGGGTGAAAAGCTGGCCTTCGTGCGCTGGCCCCGGCTGTTGCCCTTGACGTGACCCTCCTCCCTTCCCCTTTTCTCTTCCCAGCATTCCAAGGACCCACCATGCAACGCGACACAATGAACTACGACCTGCTGATCGTCGGCGCCGGCCCGGCAGGGCTGGCGGCGGCGATCCGCGCCAAGCAGCAGGCCGCCGCCGCCGGGCGCGAGGTCGGCGTCTGCGTGCTGGAGAAAGGCGCGGAGGTGGGCGCGCAGATTCTGTCGGGCGCGGTGATCGACCCGCGCGCGCTGGATGAACTGATTCCCGATTGGCGCGAGCAGGGCGCGCCGATGACCACGGCGGTGACGCGGGACGAATTCGTCGTGCTGGACGAAGACCGTGGCTACACGCTGCCGGGCTGGGGGCTGCCGCCGATGCTGCGCAACCACGGTACCTATATCGCCAGCCTGGGCGAGCTTTGCCAGTGGCTGGCGGCGCAGGCCGAGGCGCTGGGCGTCGAGATTTATCCCGGCTTCGCCGCCGCCGAGGTGTTGTACGACGAACAGGGCCGCGTGGCCGGGGTGATCACCGGTGACATGGGGCGCGATGCCCACGGCAAGGAAACCGCGCAGTTCGCGCTCGGCATGGAAATCCGCGCGCCGTACACCTTGTTCGCCGAAGGCGCGCGCGGCTCGCTGACCCGGCAACTGGAAGAAACACTGCAACTGCGCGCCGACAGCGGCCCGCAGAAGTTCGGCATCGGCATCAAGGAAATCTGGCGCGTGCCGGCTGACCGCCACGTGCCCGGCATGGTGCGCCACACACTGGGCTGGCCGCTGGACAACCGCACTGGTGGCGGCTCCTTCATCTATCACTATGGCGAGCAACTGGTGGCCATCGGCTTCGTGGTGCACCTGGACTACGCCAACCCGCATCTGTCGCCGTTCGATGAGTTCCAGCGCTTCAAGACCCATCCCGGGATCCGCCCGCTGCTCGAAGGCGGCGAGCGCATGTGCTACGGCGCGCGCGCCATCAGTGAAGGTGGCATCCAGGCGTGGCCCAAGCTGGTGTTCCCTGGCGGCGCACTGATCGGCTGCGGCGCGGGCATGATCAACCTGCCGCGCATCAAGGGCACGCACAACGCCATGAAGTCCGGCATGCTGGCCGCCGAAGCGGCGGTGGCCGCCATCGCGGCTGGCCGCGCGCAGGACGAACTCACCGACTACCCTGCCACGCTGACCGCGTCGTGGGCCGGCAAGGAGCTGGATTCGGTGCGCAATATCAAGCCGATGCTGTCGCGCCTGGGCACCGTGGGCGGGATGATGGCCGCCGGCGCCGAGATGTGGCTGAGCGCGCTGGGCGTGCGCCTGCCGTGGACGCTGCGCCACCGCAAGCCCGACCACGCCTGTCTGCGGCCGGCCGAAGAGATGCCCAGGATCGCCTATCCCAAGCCCGACAATGTGGTCAGCTTCGATCGCATGAGCTCGGTGGCGCTGTCCAACCTGGCGCACGACGACAACCAGCCCTGTCACCTGACCCTGAAAGACCCCACCGTGCCGGTGGCGACCAACCTGCCGCGCTGGGATGCGCCGGAGCAACGTTATTGTCCGGCCGGCGTGTATGAAATCGTGCGTGAGGCGAAAGGACCACGTTTGCAGATCAACGCGCAAAACTGCGTGCACTGCAAGACTTGCGACATCAAGGATCCGACGCAAAACATCGTCTGGATCACCCCCGAAGGCGGCAGTGGGCCGGTCTATACCGCAATGTGAGGGCAAAGCGCCGGTGAGGCCGGCGCGATGCCTTCGTCTTTTTACATCTCGAAAACAAACGTTTTAAAACGCGAAGTCAATACTGACGCGGGTTAGGCCCGGCTTCCGGTCACCCGGAGAGCGGGCCCGCACGGCGGAGCCAGCTTGCAAAGCGCTGTCGCGATGGGCAGTATCCGACGCAAATCAAGTGCAGATTTGTGTAGGAACTCCATGGCGACCCACGCCGCAGAATCACTACCACCCTCGCCATCCGCCGAGATCGACGCCTCGGACCTGCTGCGCGAAGCCATCGCCGCCAACGAGGCGGGCGATCCCGCCCGGGGCGCCGCGCTGGCGGGCCGCGTTCTTTCCCGCACCCTGCGCATGGTCGGCGCCGAAGCGCTGCACGTGCGCGCCACGCTGTGCCAGGCCCACGCCCAACTGGCGCTCGGTCAGGCCGACACCGCGCTCGCCGTGTTGCAACGGCTGTCGCGCAAGCTCCCGCCCGAGCAGGAGGTGCCGTTGCATCTGGCGCTAGGGCGTACCCATGCCGCGCGCGGCGATGCCAACACCGCGCTGGCGCACTGGTCGCGGGCGCTGGACGCCGCGCTGGCGCAAGGCGGTATCGATGCCTGCGCCGAAGCGTGCATCGGCATCGGTGCGCTGTATCTGGCCCACGGTAACGCCGACTACGCCTTCCGTTATCACGATCTGGCAGTGGAACTGGCGAGCGAGGAAACGCTCCAGGTGCGTGCCCACGTCGGCCTGGGCGCCGCGTTGATTGCCCTGGACCAGCCCGACATGGCGCGTGCCGCGCTGGCCGTGGCGCAGCGGCGGCTGGTACTGCCCGGCCACCGGCCCTGGCAGGCGCAGATCCAGTTTCATCTCGGCACGCTGGCCGCCGACGATGCCGTGCGCGCTGGCGCGCATTTCCAGTCCGCGCTGGCGTTGCATAGCGATACCGGCAATCTGGCTGGCCAGGCGGCAACCTTGCTGGCGCTGGGCCGGCTGGCCGAGCGCCAGGGTGACGTGGATGCCGCCGAGCACCACCTGTTGCGTGCCGCCGCGCTGAGCGGCGGCCTGCCGGTGGCGCAACTGGTTGTCGATGTACAACAGGCACTGTCCGAACACTATGAAGCGCGCGGCGACGACGTGCGCGCCACGCGGCATTACATCGAATTTCACGCGCTGTACGAGCGCCTGCACCGGGCCGACCGGCGCGCCGCCACGGTATCCGGGCGCCGGCTGGAGGCGATCGAGATGCGCCTGCGGCTACTCACGTCCGAGATCGAGCTGTCGCAGTTGCGCGAGGAAACCGACGCCGGGCGCGCGCGCATGGCGCAACTGGAGCAGGCCGCCTACCGCGACGGCCTGACCGGCATGCTCAACCGCCGCGCGCTGGACGAGCACTTGCCGCAACTGCTGGCCGCCGCCGAAAGCCGGCAGCAGCCGCTGTCGGTACTGCTGATCGATTTCGATCATTTCAAGCAGGTGAACGATCTTCACTCGCACGCGGTGGGCGACGCTGTACTGCGCGAAGCCGCGCAACTGTTCAGCCTGGGCCGCGCCGAGTGTGACCTGCTGCTGCGCTATGGCGGCGAGGAGTTCTGTCTGGTACTGCCGGGCGCCGGCCAGTCGGGAGCGATCCGGGTTGCCGAGCAGTTGCGCACCCGCATTGCCGATCACGATTGGGAGCAGGTGTCACCGGAGCTGGAGGTGACGCTGAGTATCGGCGTGGCCGAATACCAGGCGGCGGACAACTCCGAAATCCTGTTGTCCCGCGCCGACCTGGCGCTGTATCTCGCCAAGCGTAGCGGGCGCGATCGCGTCGCCGTGGAGCCGGCGCAATGAGCACGCCGCTGGACAGCTTCCTGGCCGAGTTGCGGCCGCTGGCCATTGCCGCCGCCAATGGCTCGCCCGAGCCGCCGGCCGATGCCGCCGATCTGCTGGCGCGCGCGCGCCGCTTCGGCGATCCCGGTGTCACCGCCTGCGCGCTGGTCACGCTGGGGCATGCGCACCAGCACATCGGCGCGCTGGATGAAGCGCAGGCCGCCTTCCGCGCCGCCGCGCCGTTGTACGCCCAGGCTGGCGACGACCGCGCCTGTACCGAAGCACAGGTGGAGCTGGGTTATTCCCATTACGCAGCCGGCGAATACCCGCGCGCGCTGGCGGCGTGGCTGGACAGCCTGGAACAGGTGCGTGCACGGCGCGACCTGCATCACGGTACCCGCATCTATCTTGGGGTGGGCAAGGTGTATTACGCGCTGGAGGATTTCACCAGCGCCTTGCGTTACCACGAGCTGGCGCTGCAACTGGTGCGTGGCCTGGATACACCCAAGCTGTGCTGCGAAGTGCTGATCAACATCGCCGGCGACGCCTACCGCATGCAGCACTTCGACCGTGCGTTGCGCGCCCTGGCCGAGGCCGGCGAGCTGCTGGCCGGAGCGGTGTCCAACCATGTGTGGGAGGCCGAGGTCGAGTCCTATCTGGGCCTGATCCACTTCGCACGCGGCGAATACCCGGCGGCGCGCGAAAAGCTGGACAGCGCCTTCGCCATCCACCAGGAAAACCAGAACCTCTGGGGCAAGAGCCACGTGCTGCTGGCGCTGGGGCGCACCCACGCGCGGCTGGGCGAGCTGTCGCGCGCCGAGGCTTGCCTGACCAGCGCCGATGAACTGGCGGGCCAGGCGCGCCTGACCAGCGTCTCGCGTGAAGCCGCCGCGCTACTGGCCGACCTGGCGATCCGTCGTGGCGATCATGCCGCGGCGCTGCGCCACTACAAGCATGTGCATGCGCTGGCCGCTGGCGACGAAACCGTACCGCCCGCGCTGCATCTTGGCCGCCAGGTTGGCGAGCGGCTGCGCCAGGCCGTGTTGCGGCTGCGCATGGAAAACGCGCGGCGCAGGCTGGCGGGACAACCGGGCGGGCTGGCCGCCCAGAACCGGGAAAGCGCCAACTCGCCATGATCGAATTCCACGCCACCATTCCGCTGCTGCGTATCTTCGACATTGCCAAGGCGCGGGCCTTCTACCTGGATTACCTCGGTTTCACGCTCGATTGGGAACATCGCTTCGAACCGACGCTGCCGCTGTACATGCAGGTCTCGCGTGGCGCCGTGACGCTGCACCTGACCGAGCATCACGGTGATTGCTGCCCCGGCGCGGCAGTGTTCATCCAGACCACGGGTGTCGAGGCGTTGCATGCCGAACTGATCGCACGCGGGTATGCCTTCCTGCGGCCTGGCATCGAGCAGGCGCCATGGGGCGCACGGCTGCTGAAACTGACCGATCCGTTCGGCAACCGGCTGTTGTTCAACGAGCCGGACCCGGAATAGCGGGGCCACGCCCGGCGGTGTCGCGCGAGGCGCGGCCATCCTTCAGGCATCGCGCCGCTTGAGTTCCGGTTGCCCGCCTTGCCATCCGCCACGGGGTGGTCAGCCTGCCCGCCGCACCACGTCCGCCAGCCGCCGCAGCGCCTGATCCAGCGCCCGCGTATAGGGAAAGCCGCAGCTCAGGCGGATGAAGCCGTCGAAACGGTTGGAGTTGGAGAACATCAGCCCCGGTGCGATGCGGATGCCTTCACGTAGCGCGGCGTCGAACACTGTCGCCGATGAGCAACCTTGCGGCATTTCGATCCAAAGCCCCAGGCCGCCATTGGGCACGCTCAGCCGCGTGCCGGCCGGAAAACAGGTGGCAATGGCCTCGGCCAGTTGCTCGCGCTGGTCGCGCAGCATGACGCGCAGCCGCCGCAGATGCCGGTCGTACGCGCCCGATGCCATGAAATCGGCCACCGCCAGTTGCGAAAGCGCCTCGTTGGGGCGGCTCTGGGTGAACTTGAGCATCTCCACCCGCGCGTGCCAGCGTCCGGCGCTGATCCAGCCCAGCCGCATGCCCGGCGCCAGTGTTTTGTGCAGCGATGCACAGTGGATCACTCCACCGTCGCGGTCCCACGATTTCAACGCCGACAGTGGCGCTTCATCGTTGTGGGTGCCCGAATAGGTATCGTCCTCGATCAGCGCGATCCCCTGCGCCGCGCACCAGCGCACCAGCCGTTCCTTGTGCGCTTCAGGCATCACCGCCCCCAGCGGGTTTTGCAGGTTGGGCACCACCACCACGCCGGCAATGCGATCGTATGTCTGTGCCGCCAGTTCCAGCGCCTCCAGCGAAATGCCGGTCTGCGGACTGGTGGGGATTTCCAGCGCGCGCATGCCCAGGCTTTCCAGCACTTGCAGCAGGCCGTAGAACCCCGGCGACTCGACCGCGATCACGTCGCCGGGCTGGGCCACGGCGCGCAGCGCCAGATTCAGCGCCTCGATGCACCCTTGCGTGATCAGCACCTCGTCGGCGCTCAGGTTCATCCGCGCCGCCAGCGCCCGCTTGGCGATCACCGCGCGGAATTCGGGCACGCCCAGTGTCGGCACGCCCTGGCCGAACAGATCGGGATGCTGGCGCAAGGCGCGGATCGCGGCGTTCTTCAGTGGTTCAGTCGGATACAGCCCCGGCGCGCCGGAGGCGCCGGACAGGTTGGTATGCACGGTCGCCGCCTGGCCGCGTGCCACGATATCCGATACCCGCTGGTGGATGCCCACATAGCGCGCCGGATCGGGCAGGGCGGCCACCGGCTCGCTGGCCGGCGCCAGCCCGGCGCGCGCCTGCGGCCGCACGAAGTAGCCGGAGCGCGGCCGCGCCTCCAGCACGCCCCGGCTTTCCAGGTGGCGGCACACCTGCAACGCGGTGGACAGGCTGACATCGTGGCGCTGCATCAGCACGCGCACGCTGGGCATGCGCTCGCCCGGCCGCAGCGTGCCTGCCTGGATGGCGTGCAGATAGTGGCTGGCGAGCTGGCGATAGAGCGGTTCGGTGTGCATCGCCCGATTGTGCGCGCGCGATTGCGGGCGCAACACATACAGATGACACCACGTTGTATCGCAACAGAGGTGCTTTGCCGTTGCTGTTCCGGGTGGGGTTTGCCGGCCGTGTGCCTGTCGGGCGAATCGATGGTTCCGGACAATCGGGGCTGATCCATCACCGCCCGGAGCCTGCCATGACCCAGCCCATCGATCTGTTTCTCCGCGCCGGCCAGACCGCGCGGCTGTACGTGGGGCGCAACGCGGTCTTCCACCTGTTGCACGGCGAGCTGAACCTGGCGACGGGGCCGCACTGGCTGGCCGAAACGATGTTCGGTGAGCCGGTGCCACTGCGCCCCGGCCAGGTGCATGGCTTGGTGGATGCCGGTTGGGCGACGCTGACGGCACCGGTGTCGGCCCACCTGCGGTGTATCGGGCTGTGCCAGGTGCCGGCACGCGCCGGCGTGCTGTCCGGCTGGCGCGCCCGGCTGGTGGGCGGGTGGCGGGCGCTGCGCGGCTTTACCGGCGTCTTGCGCCCACGCCGCGCCTGAGCCGCGTTACTCGCCCGCGTTGCCCTGCATCGCCACCTGCGGCGGTGTCAGCGGCACCGGCGCATGGGCGCGGCGCAAGGTGAGATAAGCGACGGCGCCGAAGGCGGCGGTCAGCGCGGCCAGTGCCAGCGTCATCGTCTGGAATGCGCCACCATACACCGCCAGCCATTGGGCATGCGTCACGCCCGGCCACAGCGCCTGTGCCTGCGGGATGTCGGCGGCGGCCAGCGCATTGGCCAACTGCACCACCGGCGGCCGGCCGTCCAGGCGCGCCACCAGCCCGGCCTGCATCGCGCCGACCAGCACCGCACCGACGATGGCCAGCGACAGCGATTCGCCGGCCACGCGTACCGTGGCGAAAAAGCCGGTGGCCATGCCGGCGCGTTCGCGCGGCACCACGCTGATCGCCAGATCGTCCATCAGGCCCCACGGCAGGCCGGCGCCAACGCCGATCAACAGCAGCGGCCAGACGAAATCGGCGGCGGGTGCGCCCGGCTGCACCGTGGCCAGCCACAGCAGCGCCAGCGCTGAGATGGCAAAGCCGGTGACGCACAGCGTCGCGGCGCTGAGCCAGCGGGTGAGCAGGGCACCCAGGAACGGCACTACCAGCATCGGCGCCGACAGCGGGATCATCATCATCCCGGCGCGCACCGGGTCGTAACCTTCGATGCCGATGAAGCGGATCGGCAGGATGATCAGAGGCACCACGAAGCTGAATGCCGTGCCGAACGGTAGCGCCTGCGCGCCGAGAAAGCGGCGGTTCCGGAACAGCGAAAGGTCCAGCATCGAGCGCGGATGAGTGCGTTCCACCTGGATGAACGCCGCCAGCAACGCCAGAGCGCCCAGCAGCAGGCCGATCACCAGCGGGCTGGCCCAGCCACCCTGCGGGCCTTGCATGATGCCCAGCGTCAGCAGCAGCAACATGCCGGTGAAGGTGACCGTGCCCCAGACATCGACGCCCTTGGCATCCGGGTCGCGCGATTCGTGCATGCGCGGCACGCCGAAGGCCAGGATCGCGGCGCTCATCAGCACGCTGGTGGCGAAGATGGCGCGCCAGCCGAACGATTCGATCAGAAAGCCCGCCCACAGCGGACCGAACGCCAGTCCCACGCCGAAGCTGGTGCCGAGCAGGCCATAGGCCTGGGTACGCGACTTGCCCTCGAAGGTGTGCGCCAGCGAGGCGGAGCCGCCCGCCATCGCGGTGGCTGCCGCCACGCCTTGCAGCGCGCGCAGCACGATCAGCGTGATCAGGTCCGGTGCGAACACCTGCGCCAGCGACAGCAGGCCGAACGCGGCGATGCCGTTGCGGAACATGCGCTTGCGGCCGAAGCGGTCGGCCAGCGCGCCGGCCGCCATCACCGCGCTGCCGAAGGCCAGGATGAAGCCATTGACCACCCAGGCCAGCGCCAGCGCGCTGCCCCCCAGATCCTGGCTGATGGCGGGGATGGCGATCCCCGGCGCGGTAAAGCTCAAGGGCATCATGATGCCGGCGAGGCAGACCGCGCCCAGCACCAGCCACCGGCCCGACGAAGTGGGTTCCGTTTGTGTCATCGTGATCTCCAGATCAAGGGTTTGCGTGCGCTGCGTGGGCGCCGCGGTATTTGTAGTGATCGACACAAATATGATCGGGGCGGTCAAATCGGCCTGTCAATCAATTTCTGTTATGATCGTTACAGAAATAAAACGGCCATGCCGGGACGCCTTGTTTTTGCAGGGAAAGACGTCTGTCGGCCGATGAAAACCGGAGGTGGGCCATGGCCGAACGAGGCCGCCCGCGCTGCTTCGACCGTGCCGAAGCGTTGCGTCGGGCCATGGAAGTGTTCTGGAAGTACGGCTACGAAGGCAGCTCGCTGGCCAGCCTGACCGAGGCGATGCAGATCAACTCGCCCAGCCTGTATGCCACGTTCGGCTCCAAGGAGGCGCTGTTCAAGGAGGCGCTGGATCAGTACGACCGCGAAACGGGCGACAACGTGGGGGCTATCCTTGCCGAGCACGGCGATACCCGCTCCGCGTTTGCCGCAATGCTGGAGGCCAGTGCGCAGTGCTTCACCACGCCCGGCCGTCCGGCCGGCTGCATGTCGCTGTCGGCGCTGAACTGCACACCCGGCAATGCCGGAATCTGGGAGCACCTGCACCAACGGCGTGCGAAAGGGCAGGATGAATTACGGCGGCGCCTGCTGCGCGGTGTGGCCGAGGGTGACCTGCCGTCGCAGGCCGACATCGAGGCGATGACAGCGTTTTACAGCGCGGTGCGCCAGGGCATGTCGGTGCAGGCGCTGGACGGCGCCGGCCGCGACGCGCTGCAAGGCATGGCCCGTGCGGCGATGCTGGCGTGGGATGGGATGGTGGGCCAGGGGTGATCGGCATCCGGGACGCCAAGGCCGCATGCCCCGGCGCGATGAGCCGCGCTCAACCCCGCCGGTAGCCACCACCGCTGCGTCCACCGCGCCGCACCGTGGCGCCCGGCCGCTTGCCGCGCGCGCGCTGGGTATTCTGCGCCTGTAGCAGCGCGTCGATTTTCTCCGACGTGGATTTCATCAGCGACTGCGCGATTTCCTCGTGCGGGAAAGTATCCGGCATGCGATAGCCCAGCCAGGCATAGGCCGAATACAGCTTGCAGGTGTCCTCCAGGAATTGCAGCTCGTTGCGCCCGAAAGCGGCATCCATGCGCAGCAGCGGCGCCTGCTTCTTTGCCGCGCGGGCGGCGGCCCAATCCTGCAAGGCGCGTTCCAGCATCGGTATCTTGGTCGAGATCGGGCACAGGCTGAGGGTGAAGCGGTCGGCCAGCGACAGGTTCAGCGCATCCAGCCAGCGTGCCTTTTCGATCTGCTCGGTGAGGTTGGCAGGCAGGAAGAATTCATCGTGCACGTTGATGTGCTTGGCGAACAGCTCCAGCAACGGCTGCAAACGGGTCTGGCCGGTGGCGGCGGAAATCTGTTGCAGGTAATCCAGATTGGGCGCAACGAAAAAACCAGTGCTGGGCAACGGCTCCGGTTTTTGTCGCAGCAACGCGGCGATGGTCTTGTGGGTGGTGGCGTCCAGCCCGGCGACATGGCCGGCTTCGTGCACGCCGTAGCGCCCGGCGCGGCCGGCGATCTGCTTGGCCAGCGGCGCGGCGATGGTGCCCTCGGCATAGCCGTCCCATTTGCTGGCGGTGGTGAAGATCACCCGGCGCGCCGGCGTGTTCAGCCCCATGCCGATGGCGTCGGTGCCGACCACGATCTGCGTTTCGCCGTCGATGAAACGCTCCGCCTGCGCCTGCCGCACTTCGGGTGACAGATTGCCGTAGATGGCGGAGACACGAAAACCCTGTTCGATCGCCTGGTCGCGCCAGTTGAGTACCTCGCGCCGTGAGAAGGCGATCAGTACGTCGCCCGCTTGCAGGTTGCGCAGCGAGCCGAGCGGCTGGGATTCCATTTCCAGTGGCGACTTGCGTTGCAGCTCGCGCACCTCCAGCGTACCGCCGACACGCTTCACCAGCGCCTCGACCGCTTCGCGGGCCTCCAGCGCGCCCAGCAGGTAGACGGTGGTCGCGGGGACGCCGCACACCGCCGCTGTCCACGCCGCGCCACGGTCCGGGTCGTCCAGCAACTGGATTTCGTCGATCACGGCCACTTCGACCGGGCGGTTGGGGTTGAGCATTTCCACCGTGCTGGCGACGTGAGTGGCCTCGGGGTGCAGCTTGCGCTGTTCGCCGGTGACCAGGCTGACCGCCACGCCGGCATCCTGCAAGCGGGTGTAGTTCTCCAGTGCCAGCAGCCGCAGCGGCGCCAGGTACACGCCGCTGCGGGCCTGTGCCAGGTGTTCCATCGCCGCATGGGTCTTGCCGGAATTGGTCGGGCCGAGGATGGCGATGAAATGCCGCGCCATCGCCTGCGCGGTGGTGAACGATTCGGGGTACAGCGACAGGTTCACCGCGTCGCGCGTCTTTTCCGCCTGCCGCGTGGCGGCGTTGACGCCATTGGCCGCCGCGATACGGTCCAGTGCCAGTGTGCAGCGCGTCTGTGCACGTTCGTACTTGGCCTGGAATGCATGCAGCGCGCTGGCCGGATCAAGCCCGCCGCTGCGCGCGATCTTCAGCACGGTGCGGGCGCAGGCGCGCAACTGCTGCTCCAGCTTGTCCCGCGCGGCGGGGTTCCAGCGAGCCTGCAACAAGGCCAGCCGTTCGGTGTCGGGCAGCCGCCGCCATTTATTGGTCTTGCCGAGAAAGCCCTCGTCCGGCACCAGGTGATAGGGCACGCGCAACCCGTCCACATCGACCTCGCCCGCCACCGAAACGGCGTAGCTGTTGTCGGTGGTGACCAGCGTGGCATGGTGCGCGGCGAGGTAATCGGCCAGCGCGGCAGCGTGGGAGGTGTCGGATTCGGGCGCGATATCGGGCGCGGCGGGTGTGGGGGTCATGAGTACGTCGGGATGCGGGAAGCGGGCAGTTTAGCGGGGAATGCGGTGGGGGGAGTGAGTGGGGTGCCGAGCGCGGGCCTGGGGAGCGGTTGCCGGTGCTGCTTGGCACCTTGCAACGGCAACCGCAGCTTCAAAGGTCTTAACCGCCTGGCGCCGCAGGCGCTTGGCGGTTAAAAGCCTTGGCAGTTGCAACCTCATGCCGGCACGGCACCCATCCCCACCCCCGGCCGCCGATGAATCCGCAACACCACCAACGCCGCCACCACACACAGGCCCCCCGAAATCCACGTCGCCACGGTGTACGAGCCCAGGCTGCCGCGCAGCAGGCCTGCGCCCAGTGCGGCGAAGGCGGCGCCGAGTTGGTGGCCGGCGACGATCCAGCCAAAGATCACCGGCGCGTCGGTACTGCCGAAACGATCCGTCGTCAAGCGCACCGTTGGCGGTACGGTGGCGATCCAGTCCAGCCCGTAGAACATCGTGAACAGCGGCAGGCCGAATACGCCCAGGCCGAATGCGGCGGGCAGGTAAAGCAGCGCCAGGCCGCGCAGGCCGTAGTACCAGCACAGCAGTACGCGTGGGTTGTAGCGGTCCGACAGCCAGCCGGACAACGTGGTGCCGGCAAGGTCGAACAGGCCCATCACCGCCAGGATGCTGGCGCCCTTCACCGGCGTCAGGCCGAAATCGCCGCACATGGCGATGAAGTGCGTGCCGATGTAACCGTTGGTGCTGGCACCGCAGACGAAGAAGGTAAAGAACAGCAGCCAGAAATCCCGGGTCACTGCCGCACGACGCAGCGCGGAAAAAGCGATGGTGATGGGGTTCTGCGTCACTGGTGCGGCTTCGACGGCATCGGCTGCCGCGCCGTAGGGCTTCAGGCCCACGCTGCCGGGGCGCTCGGGCAGCAACCAGGCCACCAGCGGCACGATCAGCGCCGCTGCGCCCGCCACCACCAGCACCACCGGGCGCCAGCCATGATTCTCGGTCAGCGCGGCCAGCAGCGGCAGGAACACCAATTGCCCGGTGGCGGAACTGGCGGTGAGCAGGCCCATCGCCAGGCCGCGCCGCTGGAAGAACCAGCGGTTCACCACCGTGGCGCCCAGCGTCATGGCGGTGGCGCCGGTGGCGCAACCCACCACCACGCCCCAGATCAACTGCAACTGCCAGCTCGCCTGCATCAGGCTGGAGGCGGCCACCGCCGTTGCCAGCACCGTCAGGGCCACCAGTACCGTGCGGCGCAGGCCAAAGCGCAGCATCGCCGCCGCCGCGAATGGCCCCATCAACCCGAACAATGCCAGGTTGATCGACAGCGCCAGCGAGATGGTGGCGCGGCTCCAACCGAAATCGTGTTCCAGCGGTACCATCATCACGCTGGGCGAGGCCCGCGTGCCGGCGGTGATCAGCATGATGAGGAAGGTGACCGCTATGGCGATCCAGCCGTAGTGCAGCCGTCCTTCCAGGCGCCGGGCAATGGTGGCCTGCATGGGATTCTCCAGTGGATTCTTGTTGTTACCGATCAGTAACATCGGCTTGTGCATGCTATGTACCGAGCGGTAACATGTCAAGCACCCTTTCAGGAGCCGCACGATGAGCGAATCAGGCAAGCCCGCCCGCACCGTGGTGGACGCCGCGTCCGCGTCCGCGCGCATTCTCGATGCCGCCGAAAGCCTGTTCTATCGCGAGGGCACGCGTGCTGTCGGCGTGGATGCCGTGGTCAAGCAGGCAGGCGTGAACAAGATGAGCCTGTACCGCCAGTTCAGCTCCAAGGATGAGTTGCTACGGCAGTACCTGAAGCGGCGCGAAGCCATGTTCTGGGGCTATTTCGACGGCAGCGTGGCCCAGCATCCCGACGATGCGGTCGCCGCGTTGCGGCAGTACTTCATCGATGTCACCGCCCGCGCCACGCGCGATGGTTATCGGGGCTGCCCTTTCGTCAACGTCGCAGCCGAATACCCGGAGCCGGATCACTTCGCGCGGCGTTTTGTCGCCGAACACAAGCGGCAGTTGCTGGCCCGCCTGACCGCCCTGGCCAGCGCCACCGGCGCGAGAGACCCCGCCGCGCTGGCGCACGCGCTGGCGCTGCTGATCGAAGGCCTTTACACCGCCAGCCAGACCTACGGTACCGAGTCCCCGGTCATGGCCGCCGTACCCCAGGTGGCAGACACCCTCATCGCACAGGCGCTCGACTAGGGCGGCGGCGCCGCCGCCCAGGTTGATCAGCCGCCATGCCGGCCCGCTTTGCCTGGCGCCACGGCTTTCCACGTGGTGAACGAGCCTTTGGCTGCAAATGCCTTTCGCGCTGTGCCACGAGCCTGGCCAGGCTGTGCCGGGGCACTATGCGCTCGCTGGCCACGTGCACCTGGCCGTGCAACCGGTCGGCCCCGCGTTCGAGCGCATCCGCCTGCCCTGTTTTGGCTTGGACGAACACAGTGGCTTGCTGCTCGACTTTGGGGCTCCGCGCTGGTCGCCCACCAGCCCGGGCGGCGGCTGTTTGCGGTGGGCGACGGCGTGGTATGGCGCGGTGCGCTGACCTGCGTTCTTGCCGCAGGCGGCGTTTTCGACGGCGATGACCCTCATTCGAATCCTGGCCATTGCGATCGGGTTTTATCCATTGGTGTGCCAGGCGGAACCGCGTGGCCTGCGGCCGGTCATTTGCGACGCACGGCGTTATTTGCAGCGTTCTGCCCTTGAAAAGCCCTACTGGCGTCCATATCATTAGCACTCGTTAGCGATGAGTGCTAACCGTCAAATTGTTGCAAGCGCAGCACTTGGTGTTGCACATGTTTCGCGTTATTTATTTCGCAGGAGTTTGAAAGATGGCAATTCGTCCCTTGCACGACCGCGTCGTGATCAAGCGTGTTGAAGCTGAAGAAAAGACCGCCTCCGGCATCGTGCTGCCTGGTGCAGCCGCCGAAAAGCCCGATCTTGGCGAAGTCGTCGCCATCGGTACCGGCAAGCTGCTGGACAACGGTTCGGTGCGCCCGCTGGCCGTCAAGGTCGGCGACAAGGTCATCCTCGGCAAGTACAGCGGTCAGTCGGTCAAGGTGAACGGCGAAGAGCTGCTGGTGGTGCGTGAGGAAGACATCTTCGGCGTGCTCGAAGGCTGATTTCGCCCGACCCGGCGTTCCGGCCAGGGCATGCCCGCCGGAAGCGCCCCGCCGCCGCATTGCTTGCGGTGGCCTGCTAGCAAACCCCCAGAATTCATAGATTTGGAGCGCAAAGATGGCTGCTAAAGAAGTCAAATTCGGTGATTCCGCCCGTAGCAAGATGGTTGCCGGCGTCAACATCCTGGCCGATGCGGTCAAGGTGACCCTGGGCCCGAAGGGCCGCAATGTGGTGCTGGAGCGCAGCTTCGGCGCCCCGACCATCACCAAGGACGGTGTGTCGGTCGCCAAGGAAATCGAACTGAAGGACAAGTTCGAGAACATGGGCGCGCAACTGGTCAAGGAAGTGGCTTCCAAGACCTCCGACGTGGCGGGCGACGGTACCACCACCGCCACCGTGCTGGCGCAAGGCATCGTGAACGAAGGCCTGAAGTATGTGGCCGCCGGCTTCAACCCCACCGATCTGAAGCGCGGTATCGACAAGGCTGTGGTCGCGCTGGTCGGCGAACTGAAGAAGATCGCCAAGCCCACCACCACCAGCAAGGAAATCGCCCAGGTCGGCGCCATTTCCGCCAACAGCGATGAAGTGATCGGCCAGAAGATCGCCGAAGCGATGGACAAGGTCGGCAAGGAAGGCGTGATCACCGTCGAGGACGGCTCTGGCCTGGAAGACGAACTCGCTGTCGTGGAAGGCATGCAGTTCGACCGCGGCTACCTGTCCCCGTACTTCATCAACAACCCGGACAAGCAGGTTGCCCTGCTGGACAACCCGTACGTGCTGCTGTTCGACAAGAAGATCAGCAACATCCGCGATCTGCTGCCGGTGCTGGAGCAGGTGGCCAAGTCGGGCCGTCCGCTGCTGATCATTGCCGAAGACGTGGACGGCGAAGCGCTGGCCACCCTGGTGGTGAACAACATCCGTGGCATCCTGAAGACTGTTGCCGTCAAGGCCCCGGGCTTTGGCGACCGTCGCAAGGCCATGCTGGAAGACATCGCCATCCTGACCGGCGGCACCGTGATCGCCGAAGAAGTGGGCCTGTCGCTGGAAAAGGCCACGCTGAACGATCTGGGCCAGGCCAAGCGCATCGAAGTGGCCAAGGAAAACACCACCATCATCGACGGCGCTGGCCAGGAAGAAGCCATCAAGGCGCGCGTGGCCACCATCCGCAAGCAAGTGGAAGAAGCCACCAGCGACTACGACCGTGAAAAGCTGCAAGAGCGCGTGGCCAAGCTGGCCGGCGGCGTTGCGGTGATCAAGGTTGGTGCCGCGACCGAAGTCGAAATGAAGGAAAAGAAGGCCCGCGTCGAAGACGCCCTGCACGCCACCCGCGCCGCAGTGGAAGAAGGCATCGTGGCAGGTGGTGGCGTTGCGCTGCTGCGTGCCCGTGCCAACCTGGGCGAGATCAAGGGTCTGAACGCCGACCAGGAAGCCGGTATCAAGATCGTGCTGAAGGCCATCGAAGCCCCGCTGCGCCAGATCGTGGCCAACGCCGGCGACGAGCCGTCGGTGGTGGTGAACAAGGTCGTGGAAGGCAAGGGTAACTTCGGTTACAACGCCGCCACCGGCGAATACGGCGATCTGGTCGAGATCGGCGTGCTGGACCCGGCCAAGGTCACCCGCTCGGCGCTGCAACACGCCGCCTCCGTGGCCGGCCTGCTGCTGACCACCGACGCGATGATCGCCGAACTGCCGAAGGACGACGCCCCGGCCATGCCGGGCGGCGGTGGCATGGGCGGCATGGGCGGCATGGATTTCTGATCCAGCTAAGCGACCCCTGTAGTACCAAAAACGCCACCTTCGGGTGGCGTTTTTTATTGTGGTTGCCAGCCAGAAGAGCGCTCCTTGCATCAAGGTATGACAAACGAGTTTACAAACCAGCCCTGCTCCCTGTACTTTTCTTTTGCTGAATTTAATTGACAGCGTGTTGTTTGGAAAAATTAAATATTTGACTCATGCATTTAAGGAAAGCACTTGATGAAAATTGCGAAGATGCTGGTTGTTTCACTCGGTATGAGTGTGCCGTTGCTGGTGTCCTGCGGTGGCGGCGGTGATGGCGGCGCCGATCAGGGTGAGGCGCTCAGGAGCGTGGTGGCCGTTAACGGCAATGCGCTGGCGAGCACGGATTTCAGCGCCACCGATTCGTCGGATCTCGCGGCATTCGGCAATGCGGTGGGCGATGCGCGTATCGTCTTTCTCAACGAGTCGGTGCACGGCGAGGGTGCGACGCTGACGCTGATGGCGCGGCTGGTCAAGTACCTGCACGAGGAGAAGCAATTCGATGTGCTGCTGTTCGAGAGCGGCATCTATGACGTGGCGCGGATGAAAGAAAAGCATGACGTGGATGGCATGTCTTACACCGATTCTTCGGCCGGGCGTATTTTTTATCTGACTTCGCGTACCCCCGAAGGCCGCAAGGTGTTCGAATACCTGGACCAGACCCAGTCCACCGCCAACCCGCTGGCGCTGGCGGGCACCGACATCATGATGGGCGGGGTGGAATCCACCGGACATGCGTTGTCGCAATTGCAGATGCTGCTGACGCTGCGCAACTCGACCATTTTGCAATCGCCGGATTGGTCGAGCTTCCTGAGCGTGGGGCAAAAGGTGGTCAACGTGCCGGAAGGCTCAAAAAAGCCGGATGGTTATGCCGCCTTTATTCGGGTTTCCACCTCGCTCAAGGCTGAATTGTGTGTGGATAACGGCGGCGCACCCGCGAAGTACGATTTCACCGACCTCGGCCTGTGGTGCCGCGTGGTGCAAAGCCTGAGCGCGGGGGGTGGCTATCTATGGAACAAGGCGCCGGCCAACGACTGGGACCAGCGCGACATCGCGGCGGCTGGCAATGCGGCATGGCTGCTGGAAGGCCCATTCAAGGGCAAGAAGGCCATCTTCTGGACGCATAGCTTCCATGGGCTGGCCACATCGACGATGCCTGCGCACAACACTGCGCACGAACTGGCGGCCCGTTATCCCGGGCAGATCCATACCACGCAGATTTCGGTGGGCAAGATGAGTGTCAACGACAAATTGGCCAAGACCACGCTGGAGTCCTATCTGGACCAGGGCGGCACGGCGCGTTACCTGGCCTATCCGGGCGACGCCGACGGGCAGAAGGCACTGGCCGGTGTCAGCATCAAGGAATACGGGCTGTTCGATACCCTGCCCAACCACTTCGGCGCGGCCTATCAAAGCCTGTTTTACGTGCCGCTGGGTTGGGGTGTGACGCCTGATTTCACCAAGTACCCGGCGCTCTGATCGCGGCAAGGCGCATCGCCATTCCCTGACATGGCGATATGCCCGAACGCGGGGGTAAAACGGCGGATCGGATGATCCACCGTTTTCAATTGCGCAGCCGCATCGCCCGCCGCGTCTCGGCCTGCCGGAAGCGCTCGCGCATGGTATCGGTATCGCAGGCCAGCGGTGGCACCACGGCCGGCTGGCCATCGTCGCCCATCGCCACCATGGTGAAATAGCAACTGTTGGTGTGGCGCACCTCGCGGGTGCGGATATTCTCCGCCTGCACGCGGATACCCACTTCCATCGATGTGCGGCCGGTGTAGTTCACACTGGCGAGGAAGGTGACCATTTCGCCGATATGGATCGGCTGCTTGAACAGCACCTGATCGACCGACAGCGTGACCACGTAGGTGCCGGCATAACGGCTGGCACAGGCATATGCCACCTGATCGAGCAGCTTGAGCAATTGGCCGCCGTGCACATTGCCGGAGAAGTTGGCCATGTCCGGCATCATCAGCACGGTCATCGATAGTTCGTGGCGGGCGATTTCCTGCATGGCGCGGCTCCGTTGGTGTTAAACGCAGTGTGCATCGGCGGCGCCGCAAACGAAACAGCCGGCACTGGGGCCGGCTGTCTGGCGAGGCGGTCCGGGGCTCAGCCGGTCACGCCCGCGCCATGCGCCTGCTGATCCGCATGGTAGGACGAGCGCACCATGGCGCCGACGGCGGCGTGCTTGAAGCCCAGTTCGTAGGCTTTGTCCTCGAATACCTTGAACTGGTCCGGATGCACGTAGCGCAGCACTGGCAGGTGGCCATTGGAGGGTTGCAGGTACTGGCCGATGGTGATCATGTCGATGTCGTGCGCACGCATATCGTGCATCACCTCGAACACTTCCTCATCGGTCTCGCCCAGGCCGACCATGATGCCGGACTTGGTCGCCACATGCGGATACTTGGCCTTGAAGTCCTTCAGCAGCTTGAGCGAGTGCAGGTAATCCGAACCGGGACGCGCCTGTTTGTACAACCGGGGCGCGGTTTCCAGATTGTGGTTCATCACGTCGGGCAAGCCCTCGGCGAAGAGGTCCAGCGCGATGTCCAGGCGGCCGCGAAAGTCAGGTACCAGCACTTCGATCTGGGTATGCGGGCTCAACTCGCGGGTGTGCTGGATGCATTCGACGAAATGGCGGGCACCGCCATCGCGCAGGTCATCGCGGTCCACCGAGGTGATCACCACATACTTCAGCCGGAGCGCGGCGATGGTTTCGCCCAGGTGGCGCGGCTCGTTGGCGTCCAGCGGGTTGGGGCGGCCATGGCCGACATCGCAGAACGGGCAACGCCGGGTGCAGATGTCGCCCATGATCATGAAGGTGGCGGTACCCTTGCCGAAGCACTCGCCGATGTTGGGACAGGATGCTTCCTCGCACACCGTATGCAGTTTCTGGCTGCGCAGGATGTCCTTGATCTCGTAGAAGCGGCTGTTGAAGCTGGGCGCCTGGACGCGGATCCACGACGGCTTTTTCAGCTTTTCTTCCAGCGGCACGATCTTGATCGGAATACGGGCGGTCTTGGCTTCGCCCTTGAGCTTGACGCCCTGTTGCGCGTTGGCGGGGGTCTTGACGGGTTCGGTCATGTGCGGTGCGCCATACCCACGTCGCTTACGCGGGTAATTGGTTGATTTGTTGCAGGATTTTGGCCGCCATTCTAGCGGCAATCGTGGCGGGTGTCTCGACTACGCCGAAATCGCGCAATTGCGCGACATGCAGGCCCTGGTAGCCGCATGGATTGATCATCGAATAGGGCGCCAGATCCATGTCCACGTTGAAGCACAGCCCATGGAAACAGCAACCGTTGCGGATGCGCAGGCCCAGCGCGGCGATCTTGGCTTCCTCGCCATCCGCATCGCGCACATAGACGCCGGGTGCGTCCGTCTTGCCATAGGCGGCAATATCGTAATCGTCCAGCAGTGCGATCACGCTGTTTTCCAGCCGCCGCACCAGCTCGCGCACGCCGAAGCCCAGTCGCCGCAGATCGAGCAACGTATAGGCCATCAACTGGCCGGGGCCGTGATAGGTGACCTGGCCGCCCCGGTCGATCTTGACGATGGGGATATCGCCGCGTTGCAGGATGTGCTCCGGCTTGCCGGCCTGCCCCAGCGTGAACACCGGCGGGTGCTCCAGCAGCCAGAGTTCGTCCGGCGTCTCGGCGGTGCGCGCGTCGGTGAATGCCTGCATCGCATGCCAGGTGGGCTCGTAGGCGCACACACCCTGCTCACGTACCAGTGCGATGCCCGTACGGGTGGCATGTTCGGTGACCGTTTCCTTGGCAGGCCAGGAAGGTGTTTCGCGTTTCACCGGGCAACCCTCACCGTGCGGAAAGGCTGCTTTCCTTGCCGAACGCGGGCATTACCGGACTGGCGAAATGGACGGGTTTTGAACCCATGATCGTGATGGTCGGCTTCGTTGACAGCCTGCGTTTGCATGCAAGTGCTCACAGCACCATCCGCACCAGCGGATGCCCGCGCAACGCCGTATCCAGTGCGTGAACCTGATCAACCGAGTCGAAGGTGATGCTCAGCGTGGCTGCAAAGTAGTTGCCGGCGCTGGAGGTGCGGATGGTGACCAGTCCGGCGTGAAAGCCCGGCACATGCAGCGCGGTCAGGTCCACCAGCGCGGCGTGGAATTCGGCCTGGTCGGTATTCTTGTGGCTGACAGCCTTCACCGGGATCAGCGCGGGGAAGGTGACGAGGTCTTCGAGCTTCTGGCTCGGGATGTCCTGGAACTGGGTGCTCATGGCGTCTCCTCGCCGGGGCGCATCTCCCCGGCCTTGAATTGCTGGTAATGGCCGTACATCCGTCGATAGATGGGGCCGGGCGCGCCATTTCCAATCGGGATGCCATCCAGGCTGACGATGGCCAGAATCTCCTTGGACGAGGAGGTCAGCCATAGTTCATCCGCGCTGCGCACCTCGGCCTCGGTCACTGGGCGGATCACCGGCGGCGGGCCGTGGCGGCGAGCCAGCTCCAGCACGACGTCGTAGGTGATGCCGGTCAGCATGCGGTTGGACGGCGCGGGGGTCAGCAGCAAGCCGTTTTTCACAGTGAAGATGTTGCTCGCCGAGCCTTCGGTCAGCAGGCCGTCGCGGAACATCACGGTTTCCGCGGCGGCGGCATCCACCGATGCCGCGCGCGCCAGCACGTTGCCCAGCAACGAAATGGTCTTGATATCGCAGCGCTGCCAGCGTGGGTCTTCCATACCCACGGCGGCCACGCCTTGCTCCACCAGCACGGTGGCGGGCGGGTTCAGTGGATCGGCGAACAGCAACACTGTGGGCGTGGCGCGCGCCGGGATGGCGTGATTGCGCGGATATGCCGCACCGCGCGTCACTTGCAGGTAGATCGACTGATCGCCGAACGGCTGGCGTGCGATCAGTTCCAGCACCAGCGCGCTCCACGTGGCCTCGTCGTGCGGGTTGTCGATGCGCACCGCCGCCAGACTGGCGGCCAACCGCTTCAGGTGCTCGGCCAGCCGGAACGGCCGCCGCCCATACACCGGGATCATCTCGTACACCCCGTCACCGAACAGAAAGCCACGATCCAGCACGGGCACGGTCAATTCGGCCAGCGGTGCGAAACGGCCATTCAGGTAGGCGATCAGCTCGGGCACGTGCATGGGGGCGACTCCGGATGGGCTTCCAATGTAGGAGGGCATGTCGGGAGGGGGAAGGGCAGCAATGCGCGGCACCCCGAACCTAAATCTTGAACCACGGAGAACACGAAGTTACACAGGGAAAGGCTTGAGCGGGAAGATCGCTTTGCTCAAGCAGAGGCGTGCCTTGCCTGAACGCTTTCATGAACATCGCTGCTCGACCTTGGTTTTCTCTGTCGTGCTATGCGTTCTCTGTAGTTCAAGTTGTGGGGTTCACCGTGGCGTTACGTCGTGCTTAACCGAAGAGCTTCTTGAACCATAGGCGGATGCTGTCCCAGGCTCGGCCAAAGATGCCTGCCTGATCCACTTTTTCCAGCGCTACCACCGGATATTCACCCAGCGCCTTGCCGTCCACGCTGACCTTGAGCGAGCCCACTTTCTGACCGACGGTGAGCGGTGCGATCAGTGGTTGATTGCTGGTGAAATCCAGCTTCAGCTTTTTGCTGTCGCCGCGCGGCAGCGTGACATATCGGTTATCCAGGAAGCCCACTTTCACCTCGTCCGATGCGCCTTTCCACACCGGCACAGTGGCAATCGGCTTTCTGGCTTCGTACAGGCGCGGGGTTTCGAAGAACTGAATGCCCCAGTTGAGCAGCTTGGCCGATTCGGTGGCGCGTACCTGCTCGCCGGTGGTGCCGACTACCACCGAGATCAGGCGGCGGTCGTCGCGATGCGTGGAAGCCACCAGGTTGTAGCCGGCCGAGTTGGTGTGGCCGGTCTTCAGGCCGTCGACGAACGGGTCGCGGTACAACAGCAGGTTGCGGTTCGGCTGCTTGATGTTGTTGTACTTGAATTCCTTCATCGAATAGATGGGATAGAACTCGGGGAAGTCGTGGATGATCGCGCTGGCCAGCTTGGCCAGATCGCCGGTCGTCATGTACAGGTTGGGGTCGGGCAGGCCGGTGGAGTTGGTGAAGTGGCTGCCCGTCAGACCCAGGCGTACCGCTTCGCGGTTCATCATCTGCGCGAACACGGTCTCGTTGCCGGCGATGGCCTCGGCCAGCGTCACGCAGGCATCGTTGCCGCTCTGCACGATCATGCCCTTGATCAGGTCATCCACCCGCGCCGGTACCTTGGGGTCGAGGAACATGCGCGAGCCTTCGGTCTTCCAGCCTTGCGCCGAGACGACCAATTGCTGGTCCAGCTTCAGCTTGCCTTCCTTGACCGCCTTGAAGGTGAGGTAGGCGGTCATCAGCTTGGTCAGCGATGCGGGTTCCACGCGCTCGTTGGGATCGCGCGCGGTCAGGGTGGCGCCGCTCTGGTAGTCGATCAGGATGAACGAGCGGGCGGCGATCTCGGGTTGCTGCGGGGTGAACGCCTGCGCGAACAGCGGCGCGGCGAGCAGGGCAAAGGCGAGTGTCTTGAACTTCATGGCGGGGTTCTTTACGGGGAGCGGGGCAGGGAAAGGGCGATTATATGAGCAGCAATCGACCTGCCCCAACCCGCAACAGTTCCTTGCGCTGGCCGGTTGGTGCTCGATGGCTGTCCGCTCCCCGAGGAAATGGCTGGCTTGGCAAAATGTCAGAGGCGGCAGGCCCCCGGCAAAGACGGGCGCGAGTTGGCGGTGACATGCAGGAAACGGCGCTTCCCTGGTCGATTCCACTCCCCGCCCTCGCCGCCGCGAGGGGGCCTCGCTTCGCTTGTGAGGTGCTTTGCCAGTGGATGATCCAGCTCGCTTTATGCCGGAACGATGATTTCGCCTTCGCCGATCACGACCACTCGTCCGCCGACCTGGATCGTGCCGTCGTTTGCCACCGTCAGCCGCAGATGGGCCAGGCGGTCGATGCCCTGGCCCTGGATCAGGGTGGCGGCCAGGGGGAGTGGCTGGTGCTGGTCCAGCCACCAGCCGCCGAGGTTGGCGCAGGCCGAGCCGGTGCCGTAGTCCTCGCCGATGGCGCCGTGTTGCACCCAGAAGAATCGCGCCACGATCCGGTCGCCGTCCCAGGCCCACACCAGCGCCTGCGCCACACCCACGGCGTTGGTCGCTATGGCTTCGAACGCCGCCCGGTCCGGCCGGCAGGCCGATACGGCGGTGGCATCCGCCAGCGGCACCACCAGTTGTTCGGTGCCGGTGTTCAGCCAGCGTGGCGTGGCCGATACTGCCTGCGGCGGCAGCCCCAGCGCGGCGGCAATGTCGGCGGCGGGGGCCGCGGGCCGCGGGCGGGGCGGCTGGGCGGTGAGGGTGGCGATTTCCCCTTCCACGCGCACCGGCACGATGCCGGCCGGCATGGCCAGCGTCAGCGTCTCCCGGCCCAGCCGCCGGGCCACCACGCTGGCCGTGCCCAGCGTGGGATGGCCGGCGAACGGCAATTCATAGCCAGGCGTGAAGATGCGCACGGCGGCGTCGGCGGTGGTGCTGGGGGTGACGAAGGTGGTTTCGGACAGGTTGAGCTGCTGCGCCAGGATCTGCATCCGGTCGTCCGGCAGGCCCTCCGCATCGGGAAATACCGCCAGCGGGTTGCCGGCGAAGTGGGTTTCGGCGAAAACGTTCAGAAGCAGGTAACGATAGCGACGCATAGCAAGGACTCCATGGAGACAGACCCAGTACAACACGGGATCGACCGGCGAGGCAGCCACAGTGGAACGAAGACGACGGCATCACAGCGTGGCGGGATCACCCTGTCGCCCGTCGTCACGCCCGTCAGCGGACGCTTCCCCTGTATAATGCTGCGTTTCGAATTCGCGGCTGAACGGTTCCAGATGATTCGCAAGTTGATCGGCAAGGTGCTCCGCCGCCCGGGGAAGCGCGTGCTGCATGCCAAGCACTACGGAATCCGCCGCGAGCAGTTGCATTCCGGGGCCCTGAAAGTGTGTGACCGGCTCCAGGATGCCGGCTATGAAGCCTACGTGGTGGGCGGCGCGGTGCGCGACCTGCTGCTGGGCAAGCACCCCAAGGATTTCGACGTGGCCACCAGTGCCACGCCCGAGCAGGTGAAGCACGTCTTCCATCGCGCGCGCATCATTGGCCGGCGTTTCCGCATCGTGCACGTGCCGTTCTGGGATCAGGGCCAGGAAGAGATCATTGAGGTGACCACCTTCCGTGGTGCCTCGGACGCGCCCACCGACGAAACCGGCCGCATCCTGCGCGACAATGTCTACGGCAACATCGAGGAAGACGCCGCGCGCCGCGACTTCACGGTGAATGCGCTGTACTACGACCCCAGCCGCGAAGAGATCCTCGACTTTCATCACGGCGTGGACGACCTGCAACACCGCAAGCTGGCCATGATCGGCGACCCCGCCCTGCGTTACCGCGAAGACCCGGTGCGCATGCTGCGGGCGATCCGCCTGTCGGCCAAACTGGGCCTGACCATCACGCCCGCCACGCGCAAGCCCATCGACGATCATGCCCGCCTGCTGGAGAACATCCCGTCGGCGCGCCTGTTCGACGAAATGATGAAGCTGCTGTTTTCCGGCAAGGCGTGGGATTGCCTGATGGCGCTGCGCGCCGATGGCCTGCACCGGCCGCTGTTCCCCTTGCTGGACAAGCTGATCAGCGACGAACAGACGCGCACCTTCCTGCAACGCGCGCTGGAAAGCACTGACCGCCGCATCGCCGAGGACAAACCGGTCTCCGCCGGCTTCCTGTTTGCGTCGTTGCTGTGGCATGAAGTCGAAGCCCTGTGGCGTAAAAAGACCTCCGCGGGCGAGTACCCGGTGCCGGCGCTGGTGGATGCGATGAACCAGGTGGAGGCCACCGTGGCCAAGCGGCTGGCGATCCCCAACCGCTACGGCGCGGCGATGAAGGAAATCTGGCTGCTGCAACCGCGTTTCGAGCAGCGCGTCGGCCAGCGGCCGTTCCGCCTGCTGGAGCAGGCGCGCTTCCGCGCCGCGTACGATTTCCTGATGCTGCGCGCCGAGTGCGGGCTGGTCGAACAGGAACTGGCGCAATGGTGGACGCAGTTCCTGCATGTGGACGGCGATACGCGGCTGGCCCTGATCGCCGGTGTGCCCAAGGCGGGCGCCAGTACCGACAAAAAGCCCCGGCGTAACCGGCGCCGCAGCGGCAAGTCCAAAGCGGGCGACGGCCAACAGGCAGGTTGATGGCACGCGCCTTCGTTGCCCTGGGCGCCAATATCGGCCGGCCGGAACTACAGTTGCGCCGGGCGCTGGAAATGCTGTCGATGTTGCCCGACACCTGGCTGGTGAAAGCCTCGCCGTTCTATGCGTCGGCCCCGGTGGGCTACGCCGAGCAGCCCGATTTCGTCAACGCGGTGGCCGAACTCGATACCGCGCTTTCGCCGCAGGCACTGATCGAGGCGCTGTTCGCCATCGAGGCGCTGCTGGGCCGTACCCGTGCCTTCAAGAACGCGCCGCGCGTGCTCGACCTGGATCTGCTGCTCTACGATCAGTTGCGGCTCGATACGCCTGACCTGATCCTCCCGCATCCGCGCATGCATCTGCGCGCTTTCGTGCTGGTGCCGCTGGCCGATCTCGATCCCGATGTCATGGTGCCCGGCTTCGGCCAGGCGGCCGCGTTGTTGCCCACCGTGCGCGATCAGGCGCTGCACCGGCTGCCCTGACCCACCGCCGACCAGCGGCCCCACCTGGCGCAGCCTGGGCTAAAAAGGGATTCCCGAGCTCGCGGTCCTGTCGATTGCACCTATGACCGACGCCGTGCCGCTCGGTTACACTGCGTTTTCTTGCGCCGCACCAAAGCGGCGCATGCCATTGCCGACCGGGGGAATTCGATGAAAACCACGATCAATACACTGGCCAAGATGAAGCAGGATGGCCAGAAGATCGCCATGCTCACCTGCTACGACGCCAGCTTCGCCAGCCTGCTGGACGAAGCCGGTGTCGATGTGCTGCTGGTGGGTGATTCGCTGGGCAACGTGATCCAGGGCCGCAGCTCCACCCTGCCGGTGAGCATGGAGCAGATGCTCTACCACACTGAAATCGTTGCGCGTGGCGCCCGGCAGGCGCTGGTGATCGCCGACATGCCCTTCGCCAGCTACCAGGTTTCGCCGGCCCAGGCCTACGAGAACGCCGCCCGCCTGATGGCCGCTGGCGCCGAGATGGTCAAGCTGGAAGGCGGCATGGTGATGGCCGAAACCGTCGATTTCCTGGTCCAGCGCGGTATTCCGGTGTGTGAGCACATCGGCTTCCAGCCGCAATCGGTGAATGCCTACGGCGGCTATAAGGTGCAGGGTAAATCCGACACCGAGGCCGAGGTGCTCAAGCGTGATGCGCTGGCGCTGCAAGCCGCCGGGGCCGCCCTGGTGTTGATGGAAATGGTGCCCGCTGCCGTGGCCAAGGCCGTGACCGAGTCGCTGGCCGTTCCCACCATCGGTATCGGCGCCGGCGTCGATACCGACGGCCAGGTGCTGGTGCTGTACGACATGCTGGGCGTGTTCCCCGGCAAGAAGGCGCGCTTCGTGAAGAACTTCATGCAGGGGGCGACCAGCATCCAGAGCGCCGTCGAAGCCTACGTCAAGGCCGTGAAGGGCGGCAGCTTCCCGGCCGAGGAGCACTCGTTCTGATGTCCGCCGCATTTCAGGATGTCGTGGCCTTCGCGCTGGAGCTGGAAAAGCTCAAGGGCGTGCTGCGGCGGAACAAGCCGCTGGGGCAGGAGCGCTACGAGAACAGCGGAGAGCATAGCTGGCAGATCGCCCTGCTGGCGCTGGCGATGCAGCCGCATGGCGCGGAAACGGTGGATATCGGCCGTGTGGTGCAGATGCTGCTGGTGCACGACGTGCCGGAAATCGACGCCGGCGACACCATGATCTACGACACCGCTGGCCGGGCCGCCGCCGAGGCCGCGGAGCGCGCTGGCGCCGAGCGCATCTTCGGCCTGCTGCCTGAGCCGCAGCGTGGTCGGTTCATGGCGCTTTGGCTGGAGTTCACCGAAGGCCAGACCCCCGAGGCGCGCTACGCCCGCGCCATCGATCGCGTGATGCCGATGTTGCAGAACATCCATAACCGGGGCCAGAGCTGGCGCGAACATCAGGTGCGCGTGGCGCAGGTGGTGGCGACCAACCAGCCCAAGGTGGCGCCGGTATTTCCGGATGCCTGGACCTGGCTGAGCGGCGCGCTGGATGGTGCCGTGGCGCGTGGCGACCTGGTGGCCTGACATGGACGCTGGTCACCTTTACGCGGTGCGTCCCGCCACTATCGCCGATTTCCCGGCCATGGTGGCGCTGGTGCACCGGGTATTCCTCGAATCCGTCGCTCCGTATCAGAGCGAAGCCGGTATCGCGTGCTTTATTGCGCAGATCACGCCCGAGGCGTTGGCCGAGCACGCGGTCAACGGTCAGGCATCCTGGCTGGCGTTTGCCGATGGCGTGGCAATCGGCGCGTTGCACCGGCGCGGTGGCGATCACTTGTCGCTGCTGTTCGTCGATCCGCCATGGCAGCGTCGTGGCGTCGGACGTGCATTGATCGCCAACGCCGAGCGCGACGCCCCGTTGCGCACGGTGAATGCCAGCCTCAACGCCATCGGTGCCTACGAGCGCTATGGCTTTGCCGCGCTGGGGCCGGCGCGCGAGCGCGACCATATCCGCTATGTGCCGATGAAACGCACGGCGGACGTGACGCCGACGGTGGATCTGGCGCCCTACCTGGCCGCCGATGCCGAGATCGACTTCGATCATCCCAATGTCGCCGCGCTGGCGCGCGACCTGCGCCACGCCACGCAGCCGGAAACCGCCCGCGCCTGTTTCGACTGGGTGCGCGACAGCATTCCACACTGCATCGACGCCGCGCGCGAGGAAGTGCCATGCGCGGCCTCCGAAACGCTGGCCGCGGGCACCGGCTTCTGTTATGCCAAGAGCCATCTGCTGGTGGCGCTGCTGCGCGCCAACGGCATTGCTGCCGGCTTGGGCTACCAACGCCTGACCTGGGATGGCCCGCATCCGCCGTACTGTCTGCACGGATTTGCCGTGGTGTGGCTGGACGGTCACGGCTGGTATCGCTGCGATCCGCGCGGTAACAGCAAACCCGGTGTCGATTGCCATTTCACACCCGGCGTCGAACACCTGGCCTATCCCATTGTCTATCCCGGCGAATGCACCAGCCCGCAGATCCACGCGCGCCCGCTGCCCGAGCTGGTGGCGTTCCTGCGGCAATGCGCTTCGGTGACGCAATATCGCCAGCGGCCGATCGATCTGGACGTCTGCTGAGCAGCCGCCTTCACTTTTCTCATTTGCCTGAGCAACCCATGCAAATCTTCCACACCATTTCCGAGCTGCGCGCCTGGCACAAAACCGCTGGTAGCGTGGCGCTCGTGCCCACCATGGGCAACCTGCACGCCGGCCACATGGCCTTGATTCGCGAGGCCCGCCAGCGTGCCGATCATGTGGTGGTCAGCATCTTCGTCAACCGGCTGCAATTCGGGCAGGGCGAGGATTTCGACCGCTATCCGCGCACGTTGGAGCAGGATGCCGCGCTGATCGCCGCCGAGTGCGACAGTGCCGTGGTGTTCGCGCCGGACGAGCGCGAGCTGTATCCGCACGTGATCCAGCAATACAAGGTAGAGCCGCCCGCGTTGCAGGACGAACTGTGCGGCGCCTTCCGGCCGGGGCACTTTCGCGGCGTGGCCACCGTGGTGCTCAAGCTGTTCAACATCGTGCAGCCGGACGTGGCGTGTTTCGGCAAAAAGGATTACCAGCAGCTCTTCATCATCCAGAGCATGGTCGAAGAGCTGAATCTGCCGCTGGAGATTGTCCCGGTGGATACCGGCCGCGCCGAGGACGGGCTGGCGCTATCGTCGCGCAACGGTTACCTCACGCTGGAAGAGCGCACCGAGGCCCCCCGGTTGTATTTCCACCTGTCGCGGATGAAAAAAGCGATCCAGGCCGGTGAGCGCGACTACGCCAGGCTGGCGGTGGAAACGGTGATGGACCTGAAGGTACGCGGCTGGGGCGAAGTGGACTATGTGGAAACCCGCAACGCCCACACACTGAAACCCGCCACCCACACCGACCACGATCTGGTGATCCTGATCGCCGCGCGACTGGGACAAACGCGCCTGATCGACAACGTAGAGTTCACGGTGTGAGGGGGTAAAGCCTGAACCCTGAATCCTGAAACTCCTTACGTCCCCGCCAATGGCGGCGGCGGAGCCAGGGGGTTGCTGCGGCGGGCTTCTTTGTGGCGGTACATGCGCTGGTCCGCTGCCTGCAATACCTGCTTCACTGTCGTGCCGTCCTGGGGGTAGTGCGCTACGCCCAGGCTGGCGCCTATCGAGAACGACTGCTCGCCCCAGCGGATCGGTTCCATCAGCGCCTGGGTCAGTCGTCGTAGCAGCTCCCGTTCGCGCGCGGCGTTCATATCGCCGGGTAGCAGCAGGGCGAATTCGTCGCCGCCCCAGCGGGCCAGCGTATCGTTGGCGCGCACGCAGAGCGACAGACGCTCCGCCACCATTTTCAGCACATGGTCGCCGGCGTCGTGGCCGTGGTTGTCGTTGATCGGTTTGAAGCGATCCAGGTCCAGAAAGACCAGCGAGCATGGTGTGTTCTGCGCCACGCTGCGATCGAGTGCCACGTCCAGCGTGCGGCGGTTCGATAATCCGGTGAGCGCGTCGTGCGCGGCCATGTGCGCCAGCTTTGCCGCCTCGCGGATGCGGGCGAAATGGCGCAGGCGGGCCAGTCGCACGATGCCGAGCAGCGCCAGCAACAGCAGGCCCAGCACGCCCGCCAGCATGGTCAGCACGTTACGGTCCAGCGTGCTCCAGCCCAGTTGCCAGCGGGTTTCCAGCACATAGGGCTGGCTGGAGCTGGGTACGCGGCTGATCAGCGCCAGGCGCGGAAACCAGCGGGTTTCCAGCGCACTGGCGGCAGCGCTGGCGCTGTGCACCAGCTCGGTATCGGTCTGATCGGCGCGGCGCACGCTTACGGTCAGTCCGGCTGGAAAGGCCGAAAGACCGGGTACCAGCGGCGCGGTCTTGACCAGCACGCCGACGTAGGTCAGCGGTGCCACTCGGCGGGTTTCTTCCGGCGTCATGGCAAAGCTGGCGGGGCGCACCATCATATAGGCGAGCTCACCGCCGGGCAGGCGGAATGGTCGGGTGACGATGACCTGCTGCGATTCGCGCGGCATGGTGCCGACTACTTCGGCCACGTCCAGGCCATGGGTGGCGGGGTTGGCCGGTTCGCTGAACACCACCGGATAGTAATTGGCCTTGCGTGGCAGCGGCTGTCGGTCCGGGTCCAGCGTATGGAGTCTGAAGTCGGTTTCGCCCAGCCCGCGCATGGCGTCGGTGAAGCGCTTGGCATCGGCGGCCGGCACACGGCGGATCAATTGCAGGCCGGCCACATACGGATAGCGCACCAGCAACTGGCGTGCGTAGCTGCGATCGACCACGAAGGTGTGGTTGCGCGGCACACTCTGGAAGGCGGCGAATGCCTCCAGCGCAGTTTCGATGCCGGCGAACTGATAGCCCAGCCGATCCTGAAATTGCTGGTGCAGGCGCTGGTGATCCTGCCTGGCCTGGCTGAGCGCCATGCCGGCGTAAACCGCCAGCACGGCCAGGGTGAGTGCCAACCAGGCCAGGAAGACCCCGAGATAGATCGATTTGTGCCGGAGAACGCCCATGAAAGCTTCGTCTGCAAAAACAGCCAGAAGTATCCATCATTGCCGCTTGTCCGGTGTGGCCGGGTGGAACGGAGGGTGACGGCCGGCACAATCGCCGCGATGGTCCGCCCGGCCGTGGCGATCAGATCTTGAAGCGTGCCACCAGCGTGCGCAATTGCTCGGCCTGTTGGTCCAGATCGGCGATCGCGCTGCTGGTCTGTCCCATCAGACCCTGGTTCTCCTGCGCCTTATTGCTGATCTGCTCGATATTGCGGGCGATGTCGGTGCTGGCGGCAGCTTGTTGCTGCGTGGCCTCGGCGATGGTGCTCACGCCCGCCACCATGTTTTTCGCCTGATCCCGGATTTCCTCCAGCGCCGCGGACGCTTCGCGCGAGCGCGTCACGCTCTGTTCAATCCGGTCGTGCGCGTGGCCCACCCCTTCGTTGGCGCTGCCGACCTCGCGCTGTATCTCTTTCATGATGCCGTCGATTTCCACCGTGGCGCTGCCGGTATGCTCGGCCAGCTTGCGCACTTCGTCGGCGACCACGGCAAAGCCGCGCCCCAACTCGCCGGCACGCGCGGCCTCGATGGCGGCGTTCAGCGCCAGCAGGTTGGTCTGGTCGGCGATGCCGCGGATCACCTGCACGATGTGATCCACCTGCTGCGAGCGCTGTTGCAGGCTGACCATAGTGGCGTCCAGTTGCTGCATGGATTCATTGACGACGGCGATCTCCTGCGCCACCCCGAGCACCACCTGCTGGCCTGCCTCGGTGGAGCGGCCCGCCTGAAGCGCGTTCTCGCGGAAATCGCTGGCGCTGTTGGCGATGTGCTGCACGCTGACGGTCACCTGCTCGACGCTGGCCGCCGTGGCGGTGGCGGCTTCCGCCTGCTGCTGCGTGCCGTCCTGGACGCGAGCCGCGCCGTCGCGCAGCGTACCGGAGGATGCCGCGATCTCGTCCGCACGCTGCCTCACTTCGCGGAACATGTCTTGCAGCGCGCCGAGAAAGCGGTTGAACGCCGTGCTGGTACGGCCGATTTCGTCCTTGCCGAGGACTTCCAGCCGGCGTGTCAGATCGCCTTCACCGGCGGACACTTCTTCCATCGCGTCTGCCAGGCGGCCCAGCGGGCGCGTGACGGCGGTCAGCGCCGCGGCCATCACTGCCAGGATTGCCAGCGTGGCCACCACACCCACCAGGATCGCCTGGTTGCGTGCCGCAATCGCGCCTTCCAGGATCACCGATTCCGGCATCGCCATCCCCAGCATCCAGGTCTTGCCGGTCCGCGGAATGGTGATGGGCTGGTACATGTACAGCATGTCGTTGCGTTTGAACTCCATGCCCTTGCCGGTGGCCAGCGCCTGCATGAAGCCGGGGGCGTAGTTCGCCTCGTCGATCTTGTTGCCGAACCGGGTGGCGTCCGGGCCGGCGACCACCATGCCCTGGTCAGTCAGGATTTCCATGAAGGCGGCGTCTTCTGGCTTGCTCTCGGCCAGCAGACGCTGGAGGGTATCCAGTGGTACGTCGCTTCCGACCACGGCAACCACGCGGCCTTGCTCCATCACCGGCACCGACAGCGTGGTGACCAGTACCTGCTTGCCCTGGATTTCGTACAGGTAGGGATCGATCACCGTTTCCTGCTGCCTTTGCTTGGTCAGGAAATAGAAATCGCCGAAACCGGCCTGCGTATAGGGGGGAACATAGTCCTGCGGGTGGCTGCGATAGGTTTCGGCTACCTTGCGCTGTTCGGCGCTGAGTAGCGAATCGAGCGTGACCTGGTTGCCGGTGCGGGTGAGATAGGGGGCGTACAGGCCGGAAGGATCGTGGCTGGGGTCCAGGCGGAACTCATCGTCCTTACCGTCGAACGCATTGCGCTCCCAGACCATCCAGACGCCAATGGCGTTGGGGTTCGCGCCCAGCAGGCTGGCCAGCATGTCATTGATCGCTGCCCGGCCCGGCTGTTGCACGCCGCGCAGGCCGAGAAGCGTATAGGACAGGTTGTACGGCAGCATGAGTTCCTGCGCGAAGTAGTCCTGCACCTGCCGCGCGTGATCCTCGGTCAACTGGCGCACACGGTCGTGCCCGGCTGCCACATCGCCTCGCAGCATGGAGACGGCGAGGATGGCGATCATGATGGCAAAGCCGACGATGATCGCAACCGCTGCCGTGGACATGATCTTGACCCGGATGGACCAATCCTTGATGGGTGGCATGGTGGCTATTCCCCTGGGTTGTGTAATGAAGCGCACATGCCATTAGGAAATGGGGCTGACCATCGGGCAACTTTTTCTGGCCGGATGTGGTGTGTTGCAATCAATAACTTTTGGTTATTGATTGCGGCGGTTTTCGTGGATTACCGGGGCGCTGCGGGGTGGAATCAGCGCGATTGCGTGGTGCTGGCGGCACCAATGGATGCCGCAACGATGGCGGCGATACCCAGTGCCTGCGACAGGCTGGGCTGCTCGCCCAGCAGCGCCAGCCCGGCCAGTGTGCCGAACGCTGGTCCCAGGCTTTGCAGGATGCCGAAGAGGCGCGCGGGCAGGCGCGAGAGGGCGATCATCTCCAGCGTGTAAGGCAGGGCTGTGGAGAGGATGGCGACCGCCAGCCCCAGCGCCAGCACGGTGGGGGAGAATAACGCCGGTCCGGCATGGGCCACGCCGGCCGGCACCACCAGCAACGCGGCGATGGCGCTGCCCATCGAGACCGAACGCAGGCCATGCGCCGCGCCCGCCCGCTGGCCGTACAGGATGTAGAGCGCCCAGCAGATACCCGCACCCAGCGCATAGAGCGCGCCGCCGAGGTCGATGGCGCCATGTTGGCCCAAGGGCAGCAAGCCCAGCAGGCCGGCGACCGCCAGCAAGGCCCACAGCCCGTCGATGGGGCGGCGCGAACCCAGGATCGCCACTGCCAGCGGCCCGGTGAATTCCAGCGCTACCGCCACGCCCAGGGGCACGCTGCGCAATGCGAGGTAGAACAGCGAGTTCATCGCGCCCAGCGCCACGCCGTACACCACCAGCACGCGCCATGCGGCGCGCGTTGGCCATTGGCGCCAGGGGCGCATCCAGGCCAGCAACAGCAAGGTGCCGAGGCCCAGCCGCAATGCCACCGTGCCTTGTGCGCCGATCAGGGGAAACAGGCTCTTGGCGATGGCCGCGCCGGCCTGGATCGAAGCGATCGCGGCCAGCGCCATCGCCAGTGCGCCCAGCGTGGGGCGAAGGGAAGAAAAGGGCATCGCCGCAGGATAGCGCGCGGCCCGCCCGATAGGGTGCCCATGTTGGGCCGGTACGCAACAAGCTTCACCACGTCGGGCGAGGCGTCCATCGTCTCGCCGCGTGGTGGAAAGCAGACCGGTCCGGGTGGCGCCGTGGATGCTGGTGGCGTGGCCGCCCTCAGATCCTGAAACGGTTCACGATGCCGCGCAGGCTGGACGACAGCCGATCCAGGTCCGATACGGCCAGGCTTACCTGATCGACCACATCGTTGTTCTGCTGCGCCATATTGCTGATGCGCTCGATGTGCTGCGCGATATCGGTGCTGGCGCTGGCCTGCTCGCGCGTGGCATCGGCAATCTGCCGCACGCTGTCCACCAGCGAATCGGCGCGCTGGCGGATATCCACCAACGACCCCGCCGCCTCGCGCGACCGCGCCACGCTGTCGCGAATCTGCCCGCGTGCCTGGCCCGTACCCTTGCCGGCGGCGTCGATCTCGCGCTGGATCTCGGCAACGATCTGGTTGATCTCAACGGTGGCAACGCCAGTGCGCTCGGCCAACTGCCGCACTTCGTCGGCCACTACCGCGAAGCCGCGCCCCTGCTCGCCGGCGCGCGCCGCCTCGATGGCGGCATTCAATGCCAGCAGGTTGGTCTGGTCGGCAATGCCCCGGATCGACTGCACGATCAGGTTCACGCGTTGCGACTGCTCCGCCAGCTTGCTCATCGTGTCGTCGAGCTGTTGCATCGATTCATCGATCCGCGCCACCTCCGCCGCCACCTGATTCACCTGTTCCTGGCCCTCGGCGGTGCCGCTGCTGGCGGCGCGTGCGGTTTCGCGGAAGTCGCCGGTGAAGCCGGCGATGTGCTGGCTGCTGACGGTTACTTCCTCGACGCTCGCTGCCGTGGCGGCGGCCGCTTCGGCCTGCTGGTGCGAAGCCTGCGTCACGCGGTCGGCGCTGTCGCGCAACTGGGTGGCCGCCACGCCGATGCTGTCGCTGTAGGTATGTACCTCGCGGAACATGCTTTGCAGATTGCCCATGAACCGGTTGAATGCTTCGCTGGTACGGCCGATTTCGTCGTGCGACACCACCTCCAGCCGTCGCGTCAGATCGCCCTCGCCGGACGACAGATGCTCCATGGCGGTGGCCAACCGCGCCAGCGGGCGGGTCATCACTGCCAGCAGCACCGACAGCAGTGCCACGATCAGCATGATGGCGATCACGCCGACCAGGATGGCGCGATTGCGCGCATCCACCGCGCGCTGCTCGATGGCCGACAACGGCACCGCCAGCCCCAGCGACCACGCCTGGCCGGTGTCGTCGATCGTTACCGGGCGATAGCTATACAGCACGCCGTCCCGTTCGAATTGCATCGCCTGGCCGGATGCCACCCTGGCCTTGAAGCCCTCTGGAAAATCGGCATCGCGTAATGGCTGGCCCAGTTGCGCCGCATCCGGCCCGATCACCACCAGCCCGCCGTTGGAAATCAGCGAGACATGGCCCACGCCCATCGGCTTGTACTGGCCAATGCCGCTGACCAGGCTGGCCAGTGGCATGTCCAGCCCGGCCACACCCAGTACCTTGCCGTCGCGCATCAACGGCAGCGTCACGGATGACATCAGTACCTTGGTGTCCTGTACCTCGTAGACCGCCGGCTCGGTCAGGATGGGGCGCTGCCCATTCTTGGGCTGAAGGTAGAAATCGCCCCAGCCTGGCTTGTCGTACGGCGGCTGGTAGTCCTGCGGATGATCGCGGTACTGATCGAAATCCTTGATCTGGTCGCGCGGCACCATGGTGTCCTGCGAGACCTTGCCGGCGGTGCGGGTGAAATAAGGGGTATAGCGGCCGGTCGGGTCGTGATGCGGCCAGTCCAGGCGGAACTCGTCATCCTTGCCGTCGAAGGCGTTGGGCTCCCACAGCATCCACAGCCCGGAGGCGGTGGGAAACCCTTGCAGCAACTGGTCGATCATGACGTTGGTGGTCTTGCGGTCCGGCGGCGCCACGGTCTGCTGCGCCAGTACCGCCTGGCCCAGATGGCGCGGCAGCGCGAACGCCTCGGCAAAATAGGCGCTGACCTGGCGCGAATACGCCTCGGCCTGGGTGTCGAGATCGGCATGGCCATCGGCCACGGCAGCCCGCTGGATCTGTATGGCGATGGTGGCGATCATCACCGCGAAGCCGACCGCGACGGCGAGGCCGGCGGCGACCAGGACCTTGGTTCTGAGCGACCAGTCTTTCAATCTGGGCATAAGGCACTCCGGAGGGGGCTGTCAGCGGTTTATGGCCATGCGGCGGAGAAGCATGGGTGTCTTGAGATAACTGACAGTTGTCTCACTATAGGAAATGGCAATCGCCACCGTGCCAGGAACCGCACTGCGTGCCGCGCCGATCCAAACAAAAACCCCGCCGGAGCGGGGTTCGGGGCGGAGCGGGCGCGGAATCAATCGTCCCGCGTCAGCACTTCCAGCAGTTCGATCTCGAAGATCAGGTTGGAGTTCGGCTTGATATGCGCGCCGACCTGCCGCTCGCCGTAGGCCAGGTGCGCGGGCACGAACAGCTTGCGCTTGCCTCCCGCCTTCATCCCCATCAATCCGATATCCCAGCCCTTGATCACGCGGCCGGTGCCGATCACGCACTGGAACGGCTTGCCGCGATCATGCGAGGAATCGAACTTCGTGCCGTCCTCCAGATAGCCGCTGTAGTGGGCGGTGATCAACGCGCCCTTGCTGATTTCCTTGCCGTCGCCGGCCTGGAGGTCTTCGATTTGCAGTTCGGTGGTCATGGTGCGTACTCGTGATGAAGCGTTGTGTTCAATGCCGCGACACCGCCAGCAGCCCGCCCGCCGCGACGAAGGCGCCGCCGCAGGCGCGGTTGAAGGCGCGGATACGGTGCGGGGCGGCCAACCAGCCCGCCAGGCGCGTGCCGCCCCAGGCGTAGGTCACCTGCCAGCTTGCCTCGATCACGAAGAAGGTGGTCAGCAGGATCACCCATTGCGGGCCTTGCGGACGGTGGGCATCGATGAACTGAGGCAGGAAAGCCGCAGCGAACAGGATGGCCTTGGGGTTGGACAGCGCCACGGTCAGGCCGGTGCGAAATCGCGCGCGGGCGTCGTTGGCTACAGCCTTGGGCAGGTGCAGTTGCGCGCCGGCCCGCCATGCCTGGATGCCCAGCCACGCCAGATACAGCGCGCCTGCCACTTTCAACACCGTGAACAGCGTGACCGAGGTGGCCAGCAGCGCGCCCACGCCCATTGCCGACAGCCCGATCAGCAGCAGCAATCCCAACAGCGCGCCGGCCATGGTCACCAGCGTGGCGCGCGCGCCGTAGCGCACGCCGTGCGACAGCATCAACAGCATGTTGGGGCCGGGTGTGGCGGAGATCAGCAGCGTGGCGGCGACGAAGGCGAGCCAGAGATCGAGACGCATCGGGGCGCTCCAGAAGGTGAGGGGGCCAGCATGCGCCGTGGGCGCGGGCACTGTCGCGGCGCAGCGCCCGTTCGCGGCGGCGGTAACAGTTTCAGGACAGAACCATCACCGCATCCGCCTCGACCAGCGCACCCTTGGGCAGTGCTGCGGCCTGCACCGCGGCGCGGGCCGGGAACGGCTGGCTGAAGTACTCGCCCATGATCTGGTTCAGCGTGGCGAAGTTGGCCAGATCGATCACGAACACGCCCAGCTTCACCACGTCCGAGAGGTCGCCGCCGGCGGCCTGGCACACCGCGCGCAGGTTCTTGAAAACCTGGTGGCATTGCGCCTCGAAGCCATCGACCAGCACGTTGCTGACCGGGTCCAGGCCGATCTGTCCCGAGAGGTACACCGTGCCGCCGACCTTGACGGCCTGAGAGTAGGTGCCGACGGCGGCGGGGGCGTGGTCGCTGTGGATGATGGTCTTGCTCATGGCGGTTCCAGAAGTGGCAAAACCCGCAGTGTAGCGGCTTCGGGGCGAATCGACCCAGGCCACTGTAGGACCACGCCGACCAGGGGCTCCCCGCTTTTCCTATGGCAAGTACCGAGGGTGGCCGACGGTGCCGCCAAGGGCGGCGGCATAGCATGGTTTCCACGGTGGCGGGCGGATTTCCCGGCGTTGCCGTGCTCTTAACCGTACAGGAGAAAGACCATGAACCGCGATCAAGTGGAAGGTAACTGGAAACAGTTCAAGGGCAAGGTCCGCGAACAATGGGGCAAGCTCACCGACGACACCCTCGACCAGATCGAAGGTCGCCGCGAGCAACTGTCCGGCAAGATCCAGGAAGCCTATGGCATCTCGAAGGAAGAGGCCGAAAAGCAGATCGCCGATTTCGAGCGCAGCAGCAGCTACAAGTGGCATTGAGCCACTGAGCGCGATTCCGCCTCGAGGGGCCGCCTGCGCGGCCCCTGCAGATTTCCGCATGTGGCGGCATGACCTGACGCCGCCCGCGACAAAACCAAGGAGAAACGCCATGACCAAGCAACCCCGAATCGGTGCCGCCCTGATCGCCAGCCTGCTGCTGGCCGTGGGAACCTTCGCCCATGCCGACAGCGACGCCTACAAGGCCCAGAAGCAGACCATCGAAGCGCGTCACGACGCCGCCAAGGGCCAGTGCAAGAACCTGTCCGGCAATGCCAAGGATGTCTGTCAGGAACGCGCCGACGCCGACCGCGATATCGCGCTGGCCGAAGCGGAAGCCAACGACAAGAACACCCCGGCTGCCCATGCCGACGCCGCCCGTACCCGCGCCAAGGCCGAGTACAAGGTGAAGAACGAACAATGCGACGACCTCGCCGGCAACAAGAAGGACGTCTGCGTCAAGGAAGCCAAGGCCGCGCGTGACAAGGCGATTGCCGATGCCGATGCGCGCGAGAAGGCTGGCAAGGCGACCAGCAAGGCTGCCGCCGAGCAGAACGCCGCCGCCGCCAAGGCCAGCAACGAAAAGCGTGAGGCCGACTACAAGGTGGCCAAGGAACGTTGCGACGAACTGGCGGGTGACGCCAAGAAGAGCTGCGTGGACGACGCCAAGCGCCGCTTCGGCCAGTCGTAACCCGCGCGGGCTTCGGCCCGTCGCGACGCCCCACCCGCCCGAGCGGCGTGGGGCGGCTGGCTCGCTGGTCAGCCGTACCGGACACCGGCCCCGTGCCGGTGTTTTTTTCGCACCCGTGAAGGCGGAGCCGCCATGAAAGCGCACGATTCGCCCCTGGAGCCGGACCGATCCGGCACGCCGCCGCTGTCCCGCCCGGCCACGCCCGGCCCATTGATGCCCGGTGCCACGCTGCGCCGCCTGACGCTGATGCTGCTCTCGGCCGGGCCGCTGTCCGGCCTGTTCACCGCCGTGCTGCTGCTGGCGCTGATGGGGCTGGCGCGCGACATGCTGGTGCCGGTGGTGGTCGGCCTGTTGCTGGCGCTACTGCTGGACCCGGTGGTGGTGGCGGTGATGCGGCTGGTGCCGTCCCGCGCGGTTGCCACCGTGGCGGTGGTGATCCTGGTCGGTGCCATGTTCGGGTGCGGCGTGGTGTTCTTTGGCCACCAGTTGGTTTCCGCCGCCGAGCGCGTGCCCGAGCTGGCGCAGAAGGTGGCCGGCGAGATCGGCCGCCTGCAACACGATCCCGACAACCTGATCACCAAGGTGGGTGGTTCGCTCACACGGCTGGAGCGCTCGCTGGCGCCCGGCGAGACGGTTCAGCTCCTGCCGCCCACCGCGCCGGTGGAGCCGGCGGTGCGCGTGCCGCCACCGAGCACGTCCGGCTCCTTGCTCAAGGACACCGCCATTCTGGCCACCAGCTCCATGCTGGTGGTGGTTTCCAAGCTCACCATCATCCTGTTGATGACGTTCCTGTCGCTGCTGGAGATGCCGCGTCTCACCCGGGGCTTCCTGCGTGTGCTGCGCCTGGCGCAATGCACCCGCCCCTGTGCGCGCCACCTGCTGCGCGAGCCGCTGCACCAGTTGCGGCTGTACGTGAGCGTGCTGCTGGTATCCAACCTCATCATCGGCGTGCTGGCCGGCATCGGTTTCGCGCTGGCCGGGCTGGAAAACCCGGTGGGCTGGGGCGTCGCGGCCGGCCTGCTGCACTTCGTTCCCTATATCGGCCTGGCGTTGTTCGGCCTGCTCACCTTCGGCATTGCCTATCTGCACGACGGCAACCTCTGGCTGGCGCTGCTGCTATCGGTCGGCATGCTGCTCGTTGCATCGCTGGTGGGCACCTTGCTGGTGTCGTGGATGCAAAGCCGGCTATCACGGGTGAACCAGACCTCCATCTTCGTTTCGATGGTGTTCTGGGGCTGGCTGTGGGGTCTGTGGGGCCTGATCCTCGGCCCCGCGCTGGCGGTGATGATGAAAGCCGTCCTCGACCGCATGCGTCGCGGAAAGGCGATCCTGTGGATGATGGAGTGAGTGGCCATGGTGCTGAAACCGACCCCAAGTCTTGAAACACAGGATTTGGGGTTCAGGTTTTACGCGGGTTCCCCTCGCCCGGGGCCTGTCAGCCCTTTCCTACGAAACAATACGCCCCCTTACGATATCGGCATGACGGGCCGCACCGCTACATTGGCGCCATGGGTAGACGGTGGATACCGCACCCGGCCGCCTTCGCCACGAAGGCTTCCATTCCAAGGAGAAACCTCATGAAACGCCTGATCGCCCTGCTGGGCCTGACCTGCCTGACCCTGTTGTCCGCCTGCAATACCGTCCAGGGCGCCGGCAAGGATATCGAGAAGGGTGGCGAGAAGATCCAGGGCGCCGCCGAGGATGCCAAGAAATAAACGGCACCCACCGTGCCGGTTCGCCCGGCGCGGTGTGACGGCTGCGGTACGGCATGCGCCGTACCGTGCCGAACGAGGAGACGCCCCCATGAAACCACTGCATACCATCCTGACCCTGAATGCCCTGCTGGGGGTGCTCTGCCTGCCGGCCGCGCAGGCGGACGTCGGCGACAAGGCCCAGGCGGAGGTGGCGCAACAGTACCGGCAGCAGGTGGCGGCCTGTGCGACGCAAAGTGGCGAACGCCGGCTGGTCTGCCTGGACGAAGCCACCCTCGATCGCACCATCGCGCTGGAAGACCTGCGCGCGGAGTCCGAAAACACCGCTGCGGCCCGCGCCCGCGCGGCGCGCAACAAGGTGGAGGCCGCCTTTGTGATGGCCGAGGGCCAGTGTGCACGCGGCGCTACCGCGCAACGTAGTGCCTGCCTGCAACGCGCCAAGGCACAGCGCGATGTATCGGAAGGCGACATCGCCGCCAATCAGGCGGCATTCGTGTCCTATGACGCGCTGGCGGCGGGAGAGGACGACGGCCTGCTGCGTCGCGCCGCGCTCAGTTGCGACAAGCTGCGTGACGAAGCACGTGATCGCTGCGTGAAGCAGTTCGTCCACCAGCAGCAGATGTAGCCGCTGCTCAGCGGAACGGGCGCGCGCCCTCGGGGTGGCGTAATGCCTTGGGCAGTAGCGCGCAGGTGAACACCCCCTGGCCGGGCTCACTGAAGATATCGATCTTGCCGCCGATGGCGATCACCCGATGACGCATCCCCTGCAGCCCATGCGTGCCTTCGGGCAGGCGGTGCATGTCCAGGCCCACCCCGTTGTCCTCGATTTCCAGCTTTATGTAGTCCGCATCCGAGATCAGGCTGACCGACACCTCGGTGGCGCGCGCGTACTTGGTGGCGTTGTTCAGGGTTTCCTGCAATACGCGGTAGATGATCAGGCCGAGCACGTCGTCCAGTTTTTCGTTCTCGTCCGGCAGTGACAGGTGCAGCGTCCAGTCGCTGCGCTGCGCGGCCTCTTCCGCCAGCGCGCGAATCGCAGCGATCAGGCCGAAGGTGGACAGCAACGAAGGATGCAACTCCTGCACCACGCGGCGCTTGAAGTGGATGCCGTGATCCAGGTTGCGCAGTGTGCGGTTGAGCTTTTCCACCACCTGCGGATGATCTTCCTTCAACTGCCGTTGTACCCACGACAGATCGATCTTGGTGGCGGTCAGAATCGAGCCCAGCTCGTCATGCAGATCGCGCGCCAGCGTGTAGCGCTCGCGTTCCACGTCCATCTGGTACTCCACGGCCAGCGTTTCCATCTGTGCGGTGCGTTCCTGGACCAATTGATCCAGTTCCTGCTTGCGCTGCGCCAGCGTCAGCGATTCGCTCTGGCGGCGGCGCAGTTCGCGCAGCAGGCGATCCACGATCAGCAGTACCAGCAGGACGGTGAGCACGGTGCCGACCGCGAGCGAGACACGCATGCCGGTCACCATCCGCTCCCGCTTGTGACGCTGCTGCGCCAGGAGTTGTTGCTCGAAATCGGCCAGCGCCTTGATCGTCGCGCCGATCTGGATGCTTTTCTGCAGGCCGGTATCGGTGGCGGTGATCTCATGGGCGCGATCCAGATCCCCCTGGCGCGCGAAGCGGATGGTCAGGTCCATCTCGGCCAGCTTCTCGCCGATCACCACCGACAGCCGCCGCAGCGGCGGTGCCAGCCTGCGATCGGTTTCGGGTGCGCGTGAGACTTCCTCCTGCAATGCGGACAGCGCGGCACGCGTTGCCTCGGCACGGCGATCGTACGGCGCCAGGTAGCTGGCGTCGCCCATGATCAGAAAGCCGCGCTGCGCGCTCTCGGCGCGGATCAACTGTGCGTCCACCTGTCGCAACAGATCAAGCCGCTGTCGCGTGCTGCGCATTTCGCCCAGTTGCTCCTCGGATTGCGTCACCCAGGCCGCGTTGATGAGCATTGAAATCACGCCGCAGCCAATACAGGCGCCGAGTGTGAGCATCAGCCGCCAGCCCAGCAGCCGGGGGATGGCGCGGGCCTGTTTCAGCAGCGCCTGGGTCTTGGTCAGGAATTGGTTCGCCATAGTCTGAAGCATGGCCCTGGATCGCATGTTTCGTGTTGGTAAAAAAGCGCTCGCCGCCATGGCCGCGCACTGGAGGGTGCCCACCGCTTGTAGGACGGTTTGTCAGCGCATTCCCACAAGCGCATCAGCACGGCGCCCCTGTCGGCGGGACGTGGCGCGCCGTACAGTCGGACCATGAATGCCGCACGAGGGGAACCATGCTGCACTTTGCCGCAGCGTTCTTTCTGATCGCGGGGATTGCCGGTCTGTTCGGTTTTGGCGGGATCGCCGCCGACGCTGCGCCGGTTGCCCGGATCGCATTCTTCCTGTTTCTGGCTGCCGCGCTGGGTGCGCTGCTGGCAGGCGGGTAATCCCGGGCGGGCGGCTCCGGGTGGTAACCCGGAGCGGCAATGCGTCCGCTTATATCACACATCCCCAGCGGCTTGCAGACAACGCCGATGGGGTGACAGGAGTGACGACATGCAAGCTTTTCAACTGGATATCCAGACCATCCGCCAGCGTGCGCGACAGCAGGTGGCCGAGGGCGCGCGCACCTTCACCTATGCTGGCGACGTGCAGCAGGTGATCGAGCTGTTGAACCATGCGCTGGCCACCGAGCTGGTCTGTGCGTTGCGCTACAAGCGCCATCATTTCACCGCGTCCGGATTGTCGTCGGAACCCGTGGCGCTGGAATTCCAGGCCCATGCCAACGAAGAACTGGCCCACGCCGACCGTATCGCCGAGCGCATCGTGCAATTGGGCGGCTCGCCCGACTTTTCTCCGGATGGTCTTTCCACCCGCAGCCATGCCGACTACGTGGCGCCGGATAGTCTGGAAGCGATGATCCGCGAGAACCTGGTGGCGGAACGCATCGCCATCGATACCTATCGGGAGCTGGTGCGCTTCATCGGCGACAAGGACCCCACCACCCGCCGCATGCTGGAGGACATCCTTGCGGTGGAGGAAGAACACGCGGACGAGTTGTCGGACTGGCTGGGCCGCAAGGATTGAACGCCGCCGACGGACTGGCCGCCTGTTCGCGGCGGCGGCCGGGCGATTGCATGGGATCGGTAAGGCCCGGATCGGGCCGCAGGGACTAAACTTAGCGCTTCGGGCCGAGTCGCCTGGAATGTGGAGCTTTGCACGGACATGATGAAAAAACGCGTACTGCTGGTGGACGACCACAAGATCGTGCGCTCGGGCCTGCGAGCCCTGATCGAGATGGAGGACGACCTCGGCGTCGCCGGTGAGGCGGCATCGGGGCTGGAAGCGCTGCAACTCGTGCGCAAGGAGAGCTTCGATATCGCGATCCTCGACATCTCGATGCCGGACAAGAACGGCGTCGATACCCTGCGCGACCTCCAGCGCATCTGCCCGCAGATGCCCGTACTCATCCTGTCCGGCTTTGCCCAGGAACAGTACGCGTTGAACCTGATCCGCTCGGGTTGTCGGGGCTATCTTTCCAAGGATGCCGATCCGGAAGAAATCATCCGCGCGATCCGCGTGATCTGCGCTGGACGGCGTTATCTGTCGATGGAACTTGCCGATCTGCTGGCGACCGAATTGACGCACCCCAGCGAGAAACGGCTGCACGAAACGTTGTCGGAGCGCGAGTTCCAGGTGTTCTTCAAACTCGCCAGCGGTAAATCGCCCACCGAGATCGCCGACGAACTGTTCCTCAGCGTCAAGACCGTCAGCACCTATCGAACCCGGGTGCTGGAGAAAATGAATCTCAAGACCAATGCGGATCTCACGTACTACGCCATCAAGAACGAGTTGATCAGTTGAAGGCCGGCGGCGCGCGAACCACCAGCGTTGCAGGCGATTCACCGGACGGACGACGTGCCTGCGCCAAGAAAGGGCGCTCGTCCATGCTCAATTGCAAGTGCCCCGTCGCGTACCGGGTGGTGCGGGCGTGCCAGACATAAGATGTAACCTGATGATGTCAGAAGCAGGAACAACAATCGCCGCTGAAGTGGCCACCGATCGGGTGCGGGTCATGCTGATCGAGGATTCGGAGGTCATCCGCGAAGCCTTGATCGACGCATTGGCCGGCATCGAATACATCGTGTTCGCGGCCACCGCGGCCACCGCCGAGGAAGCGGTCGCCCAATTGCAGGGCCAGCATTTCGACCTGGTGGTGGTCGATCTGGAACTGCGTGTCGGCACGGGCTTCGAGGTGCTGCGCTACCTGGCCCAGACCGGGGCCGATCCCTGCGTGCCGGTGCGCGTGGTCCTGACCAATCACGCCTTTCCCATTTATGAACAGCGCGCACGGGCACTGGGTGTCGATCACTTCTTCGACAAATCGCTGCATTTCGAAGAAGCGATCCAGACCATTGAAAACGAAGCGGCCCGGCTGCGCCCCCACGCGCACTACTGATTCCTACTCTTTTCCTACCATGGCAGACCAACCGCTGTCCCTCCCGTCCGCGCCGGACGATGACGCCACCCGCCTGGGCGCGCTGCTGCGCCAGCGCTTGCAGGCGGACGAGGAAACGCGCCATCACCTGGCACGTACGCTGCACGACGAACTCGGCTCCCTGCTCACCGCCATCAAGCTCGACCTCTCATGGATGCGCAGGCAGGCGTGCGCCCAGGACGACAAGGTGCAGGAAAAGCTCGCTCGCGTGGTGGGGCTGCTGGACGACGGCATCGCGCTGAAGCGGCGGCTGATCGAAGAACTGCGTCCCTCGGTGCTCGCCCACCTGGGCTTGCGCGACGCGCTTGCCGTCCTGCTCGACCAGGCCGCCGCCACGCACGGCTGGGCGGTCCAGCTCGATGCCCCGGATCCGCAGCCGGCCCTGCCCGAGCCAATGGCGCTGGCGTTGTACCGCATCACCCAAGGCGCGCTGGACAATATCGCGCGCCACGCTGGTGCCCGGCGTGTCGCCGTGGCGCTGACCGATGCGGACGGCCACATTGAACTCACCGTGCGCGACGATGGCCACGGCGTCGCTGCCGATCTCCTTGGCACGCTGCCGGCGGGTGCCCATGGCCTGCTGGAAATGCGCCAGCGCCTGCTGACCTTCGGTGGCGACCTGTCTTTGTCCGGCGCACCCGGCGCCGGCGCCACGCTGGTCGTGCGCGTGCCGCTCGTCCCCGCCTCGCCCGGCTGAGCCACGCGGAGGCGGATCGTGGCCAAGCGCAAACTGATCCGTGTCGAGCCCGATGCGTCCGGGTATACCCGACGCCACTGTGGACGCGGTTTTCGCTACCTCGACCTGGATGGGAAGCGGCTGGACGATCCCGATACGCTGGCGCGCATCCGAACGCTGGCAATCCCGCCCGCGTGGCGTCGCGTCTGGATCTGCGCCGATCCGCGCGGCCACCTGCAAGCCACCGGCTACGACGCGCGCGGTCGCAAGCAGTACCGCTATCACGACGACTGGCATCTGGCGCGCGCCGCCGACAAGTTTCAGCACCTGGCGCGTTTTACCCGCGCGCTACCGCGCCTGCGCCGACGCATCGCCAGTGACCTGGCCCAGCGTGGGTTGCCACGCGACAAAGTGCTGGCGGCGCTGGCCCGCTTGCTGGAGGAAACGCTGATCCGCGTCGGCAACGAGGAATACGCGCGCACCAACCGCAGCTTCGGCCTTACCACGTTGCGTAAACGCCATGCGCAGATCGGCACGGAGCAGGTGCAACTGCGCTTTCGGGGCAAGTCCGGCGTGCGTCATTGCATCTGCCTGCGCGATCGAGAGCTGGCCGGCGTGCTGCGGCGCTGTGCCGCGCTGCCAGGCAATCGCCTGTTCGGCTACCGCGACGCGCAGGGTGCGATACGCGCATTGACCGCCGCCGACGTGAACGACTACCTGCGAGAGGCCGCCGGCGTGTCGATCAGCGCCAAGGACTTCCGCACCTGGGGTGCCACCCGCCATGCCACCGAGCTTTGTCTTGCCAGCGCGCCCTGCACTGGCGCCGTCAGTGTTCGGCGTTGCCTGAAAGCCGTGGTGGAAGAGGTGGCCGGCCGGCTGGGCAACACCCCCTCGGTCTGCAAGGCGTCGTATGTGCATCCCGCCGTGCTGGCCCACTTTGCCGATGCTCTGCGCGGTACGCGCACCACGCCACCGCCGCCGCGCGTGGTGGGGCTGGACCGGGTGGAGCGCATTGCGCTGGCGCTGATCGAGACGGCGGCGGGGATCGGCCGCTGAGCCGAAGCTGCCGCATCCGATATGCCATGCGCCAGATCGCCCGGCGTCCCTGGTGCCCATGCCTGAAAACGATCCGCCTTGGGTGATGCTGCGCCGCGCAGGCTCAGGCACGAACGACCCGCATCGGCGGGTCGTTTCGCTTTGGACAAAAAAAACGCGGTGCCTGGCGCGATCATCCTCGCCAGCGCGCCCCGTGCAATTGCCGGTGCGCTTGCCGAGTCGTGCTCAGTGCGCGACCACTTTCACGTCGCCGGCCAGCGGATTGGCTTCCACGCGATAGCGGCCCGGGGCCAGCGTCTTCACCGCGAGCGCATGGCCGGCCTGCGACGCGGCCAGCGTGGTGGCGGGCTGGTCGGTGGCGAGGTCCAGCGTCAACGTGGTGGCGTAGCGCTGGCAGGTGGCGTTGTCGGCGAAGTGCACGGTGTCCTCGCCCACCAGCGTTGGCGCGCAGGCTTCACGCGCGAAGCGGTAGCGGATTACCTCGGACGGCGGTGCCATCCACAGTTCGCCGCTGTCCACCTTGGCTTTCACGTAGTCCAGGTGCGCCAGATAGCGCGCCAGCGGCACGGCGTTGTACGACGCGTCTTCGACGCCGTGCGTGGTGCGTAGCGCCCAGCCGCCCTGGGCGATGGCGGCATCGACGTGCAGGTTGAGGTTCTCGCCCGGCTGGCCTTCGTAGATCGACCATTGGCCGGTCTGGGTGAACAGATCCCACTTGGCGGCATAGGCGTCGGGGAAATTGGCGGCGTTCATGCCACCGGCCATGCCGTACTGGATGTTGCCGGATTCGTCCACGCGATTGAACGCGCGCCCGCCCAGGTAGCCGGCGTTGGCGCGCAGGGCGGCCACCGGCGCGTCGGGGGCGATGTCGCTGGGCCAGGCGAAGAAGGTGGGGCGGTAGCCATCCAGATGCGCGGCCAGATCGTCGGACGAGCCCTGGATTTCGGTCGTGCTGCTCCAGGCTGGGTCATTGGCGTTGTAGTGGTTGCGGCTGTGACTGATCAGCTCGTGGCCCTTGTCGCGCAGGCGGCGTGCGGCTTCCCAGTGGGTGTTGTCGCAAGCGCTGGTGATGACGGCAAAGCCGGCGCGCAGGCCGCGCTTGTTCAGCTCCGGCTCGGCGTACAGCAGTTGCCCATCCTGGGCGAAGTACAACGAACAAAAATCGTCGTGCACCAGGCTGTAGGCACCGGTCGCGCCGCCAGCCCAGGTGGTCCAGTGGGCGGCGCTCAGCTTGGGCGGATTGCATACGTCGCCCGCCGCTGTGGCGCAGGTGCCGATATTGCGCCACAGCGATACCGCTGCCACGGGGTTCCAGCCTGCGCCAGTCCAGGCGGTGTGGGCGATGGTGGCCTGGTACCGGTTGCCCTGGTACTGCACCACGTTGCCGACCGCATAGGACTGACCATCGGTCCAGGCCGGCAGGGCAGCCGCTTGCGCGGCGCCGGCCAGCCCCAGGGCGGCGATCAGGGTCGCCAGCCTCATTGTTGCTTTCATGCTCGTCTCCATCCTTGTGTTGTCTTGCCCCCTGGCCTTTGCCGGCCCATCGGGGTGTGCGGCGGTGATGCCGCCTGAAGACTATGGCCGTTGCATGAAGCGCAACCAAGGCATCGTGGCGTGCGTTTCACCAATTGCAGGGTGGCGCGATGGAAAGTTGTTTTATTTCAACAAGATGATGGCTTTTTGGTGGGCTGGGTGTTTCACGAATCGCATGCAGCATGCAAGGCGAACCACTGCGGAAAGCGCTGCTTGAGCGATGCCAGATAAGGACGTGCCACTGGCACGGTGTGCCGGCCGATCAGCAATTCCACCCCGCCCCGCGCGCGACGGATGCCTTCCACCGCGCCGGGACGTACCAGGTAGGAGCGGTGTACCTGCACCAGTTGGCTGTCGTCGAAGTACAGTCGCAGTGCACGCAGGCGCAGCGTGATGTGGATGGGCGACGGCAGGTCGCTGGCGTGGATGCCGCTATAGCCCCGGTCGGCACGGATGAATTGCAGCTTGTCGCGCCGGCTGGCCACGTCGTACAGCTCGGACAGCAGTTGCGGCTGCCGCGCCAGCGTCTGCAACTGGCGGCGTACCAGCACCACCTGGTTGCACAGGCTGCGGAAATAGATTTCCTCGGTCTCGCTCAGCGGGGCGTTGAAGCGCAGCGCCAGTTGCTGGTCGGCCAGCGTGGCATGGCGTACCAGTGCTTCGCAGCGGCTGGCCGACAGCAACAGCACCTCGTCGTCGCCATCGTCCGACTCGGGGGGCGCATCGGCTTCCAGACGCTGCGCCGCGCACACGCGCTCGTCGTCGGCCAGGAAGCGCAGCATCGCGTCGAGCATGCCTTCCAGGCTGCGCTCGCCGCTCAGTTGCGCGGTAAAGCGTTGCAGGTCGGCCAGTTCCTGGCCGGGCGGGCGCAGGTGCCGTGCGACGACGGTGTCGGCCAGCGGTTGCAACTGCGCGCATAGCGCCAGGCTGTCGCCGACGATGCGTTGCAGGTGCGCGATGCCGGCCGAAGGAAGCCGGGCGGCGCTGCGGGTGCGCACCTGTTGCGCCATGTGTGCGGTCAGGCGCAGGTCGTCGGGCAGGGTGGCGAGGATGGCGGCAAATTCGTCGCGGGTGATCAGCTCGCCTTGCACGGCGCGGCGACGCTTGCGACGCAGCCGCCATGCCGTTGCCGATACGGCCAGTACCAGCGCGAACAGCGCGGCCAGCCACGGCAGGCCGAATGGTGTCTGATCGCGCAGTCCCAGCCATGTCGCGCGCCATGGGTGGTAGTGGCGATAGGCCTGGGTGATCAGCCCGGCGCTGCCCGGCGAATCGCTGCTGACTTCCCACAGCCCGACGCCACCCAGCGCCTCCCGGTCGACGAATGCCAGCTTGGCTGCGAAGGCACGTGGGCTTTCGAACGACACCAGTTGCGCCTTTTGTGCGCTGTACAGCGTTTCGGCCTGGGCCGCGTCGTCCCATTGCCGGACGAAGTCGCCGCCGCGCGCCAGCCGACCAATTTCCTCCAGAGTGTAGATGCCGCTGGGACCGGTCTTTTCATTGTCCCAGGTGCCCCAGGGCGTACCGCGATGCGGCTGGTCCAGCCCCTGGCGCAGCGCGGGGACGCCGATCCAGCTCACTCCCTGCGCCGGCAGCATCGGCACCAGCTTGTCGCGCGGAAGGCCGTCGGCCACCAGTGCCTGCACGGCCTCGGCGATACCGGGCGCGCCGTGCAGTGGCGACTTGTGCCCGGTGCGTGTGCTCCAGGCACCGTGGAAATCGGTGCCGATCAGCGAGACGAAATCGACGGCCTCGGTCAGCGCGCGGTAGTCGCCGGCCGCGCGGGATTCCGCCTGCGGCGGCAGGGTGATGGCGATCTGGCAGCCATTCGGGCGCGTGGCGCAGCCGTGCCGCAAGGCTTGCAGCAGCAACTGATAGTTGGCGAGGTCGTCCGCGCGATGCACGGTGTCGGGGTGGCCGCCGGCCACCGGAAAGCGCCAGTCGATCTCGATACCATCGAAGCCGTAGCGATCGAAAAAGGCGAGGGTGGAGGCCACGAACCGATGGCGCAGCGCGGGGTCGGCCGCTACATCGGACAGATGGCGTGTCCAGTTCCAGCCGCCGATGGCGATCATCACCTTGAGCTGCGGGTTGCGTTCGCGCAGGCCGGGGATCAGCGAGAAATTGCCCTGGCGCAGCGTGCCGTTGCCGCCGGGCTGGATCTTCACCAGATCGGCGAACCGGTCGCCCGGCTGCACGGTGCCGTCCGGACGCAGGTCGGCGTACGCATAGATCAGGTGCGTCAGGCGCTCGACGGGGGCGTCGGACAGCATGGCGCCATGGCTATAGCTGGCCCAGAAAGGAAAGTACGCGACGAGACGAGGCGCTGGCGCGCGCGCTGCGCTGACTGCCGAAACGCACAGCAGGCACGCAGCAAGGAAGAGCCTGAACCGCATGGCCATCCCCTGGGGACGAGATGGGCGGGAATTCTAGGCGCCCGGCGCGCGCGCGGCGGCGCGGGCCGGGCGTGCGGTTCAGTCGATGTGACGGATGGTCCAGCTTCGGGCCGCCATCGCCAGCACCAGCACCGCCATCGTCAGGCCGAACAGCGGCATGATCCAGCCGATGCCCACTTTCAGCGACAGCAGGCCGGTGACCATGGCATACGATAGCGGCGACAGCCCCATCGACGCCATTGTGTTCAGGCTCATCACCCGGCCGAGCTTGTCGCGGTCGGCGTATTGCTGGATCAGCGACATCATCGGCACGTTGTTCGATACCACGCCCAGGCCCAGCAGGAACTGCAACACCACCGACAGGTACAGCCAGTGGCTGTGCGATTGCAGGCCGAGCACCACGCCTTCCAGCGCGATCACGATCACGATCATCAGCAGCCGCTTTTTCATCGGTGGATAAAGCGTCAGCAACAGGCCGCCTGTCACCATGCCGGTGGCGAATGCGCTTTGCATGAACGACAGCGTGGCGGCATTGCCGGCGAGGTTGTCGTTCGCCACGATCGGAATGCCCAGCCCCAGCGGCCCCATGAACAGCAGGTTGGCGATGGCGTAGACGATCATCAGCGCGCGCAGCACCGGTTGGTTCAGCGCGTACTTCAGGCCCTCCTTCAGCTCGGTCAGCATCTGGGTGCTCTTGTCGGCCCGCGTGACTTCCGGCTCGCGCAGGAACAGCACGCACGCGGTGCCCACGGCCAGCAGGCAGCCGGTCAGCGTGAACACGCCTTGATAGGACAGAAACGCCAGCATCGCACCGCCCACCACCGGCCCGAACACCAGCCCGATCTGGTTGGTGGTCAGCATGATGGAGTTGGCGCGGGTGAGGTCGGTATGGCGCACGATGCTGGGCAGCACCGCACCGCTGGCGGGCCAGAAGAAGGCATCGACCGAACCATAGAGGAAGGCGAACGCGGTCAGCACCCAGATATCGAGCAGGCCCGCCGACAGCAGCGCCACCAGCGCGAACATCAGCAGCACGCGTATCGCCAGCGACGCGCCGATGATGCGGCCACGCTTCATGCGGTCGGCCACCACGCCACCCACTGCCATCAATACGATGCGCGGCACCGAGCCGGCGATCATCACCAGGCCCAGTTGTTCCTTGGCGCCCAGGTGGTTCACCACGTACCAGGTCTCGGCCAGCATCGCGATCGCGAGCGCGAAATTGCTGATGATGCTGGTGAGCCAGATCAGAAGGAAATTGCGATTGCGCAAGAGCGCGGGAGCTTCGGTCATGGGGAGAAAATGTGCTGTGCTAGACTTCGGGGCTTACCGCCAACTGCAAAGTAGGCGGTCTTTTTTCGATTTCTTTGTTCATTTGTCGCAAGCCCGGCCTAGGCTGGACGACATGCTGTGAAAAGCGGTGGTGGGTCAGGGCTTAAGCATGGCACACCACACGCGGATTGGCGGCCCGCCGGAGCGCTGTTTACGGCCTCCGCGCATCGTTTAGCAATGGTAGCCCCGCGCTGTAAGCCTGCGTAGCGCGCCCAGTGCCATGGGCAATTTGAGCAAATACTTCTTTTCCTGTTCCGTATCCCATTCGAGGTGACTCCATGGCTTTTCGCAAAATGACCGAACTGGATCTGGCCGGCAAACGCGTGCTGATCCGCGCCGACCTCAATGTTCCGGTAAAGGATGGCGTGATCGGTGACGACACCCGTATCCGCGCATCCATTCCCACCATCGAACATGCGCTGGCCGCCGGCGCCGGCGTGATCGTGATGAGCCACCTGGGCCGTCCCACCGAAGGCGAGTTCAAGCCCGAGGACAGCCTGGCGCCCGTTGCCAGACGCATTGCCGAACTGCTGGGCCGCGAAGTGCCGGTGGTCGCCGACTGGGAAGGCTATGCCGTGCAGCCGGGCCAACTGGTGCTGCTGGAAAACGTCCGCGTGAACAAGGGCGAGAAGAAGGACAACGAAGACCTGGGCAAGCGCTATGCCGCGCTGGCCGACGTGTTCGTCAACGATGCCTTCGGCACCGCACACCGTGCCGAGGCCTCCACCCACGCCGTGGCCAAGTTCGCCCCGGTGGCCGCCGCCGGCCTGCTGCTCGCCGCCGAACTGGATGCGCTGGGCAAGGCGCTGGCCAACCCGGCCCGCCCGCTGGTCGCCATCGTTGCCGGCTCCAAGGTATCGACCAAGCTCACCATCCTCGAATCGCTGGCCGACAAGGTGGACCAACTGGTGGTCGGTGGCGGCATTGCCAACACCTTCCTGCTGGCCGAAGGCCATGAAGTGGGCAAATCGCTGGCCGAGGCCGACCTGCTGGACAACGCGCGCACCGTGATCGGCAAGTTGCGCGCCCGGGGCGGCGATGTACCGCTGCCCACTGATGTGGTGGTCGGCAAGAAGTTCGACGCCAACGAACCCGCCGTGACCAAGCCGCTGGCCGACGTGGCCGCCGACGACATGATCTTCGACATCGGCCCCGATTCCGCCCAGGCGCTGGCCAACATCCTGAAGAGCGCCGGCACCATTGTCTGGAACGGCCCGGTCGGCGTGTTCGAATTCGACCAGTTCGGCAAGGGCACCGAGGTGGTGGCGCGCGCCATTGCCGCCAGCCCCGCGTTCTCCATCGCGGGTGGTGGCGATACGCTGGCCGCCGTCAGCAAGTACGGCATCACCGATGACGTCAGCTACATCTCCACCGGCGGCGGTGCTTTCCTGGAATTCCTGGAAGGCAAGGAACTGCCTGCCGTGGCGATGCTGGAAGCGCGTTACAACGGCTGATTGCAGACGTAGCTGCGGTAGACTGAACGCCGGCCCGAGGGCCGGCGTTCTGCTTTTTTCGACGTACACAATGAAAACCGCCCCGGGAGCCCGGCAGGTGGAAGGATGGAGCGATGAAACGTATTGCAAGCCTGATGCTGCTTTGCGCGGCGGGCGCGTTCGCCAGCGAAGGGATGGTGGAGCGCGCCGTGGAAAGCCGCAATTTCGACCTGGCTTTCGCCGTGGCGCGTGCCGACGTGGCCGACGGCAGCGCCACCGACTATACGCGCCTGGTGTTGGCGCAACTCTATCTGCAAGGGCAGGGCGGCGAGCGCGATCCGGCCGCGGCCGAAGCGCTGCTGCGCCCGGTGGCCGCCAAGGGCAGCGCCGAAGCGCAGTTCCTGCTGGCCGGCGCGCTGATGGCGCGCTCGGCCGAGCAGATGATGGGCCCGGACGGCAAGCTCGATCGCACCAAGCTCAAGGCGCATGCCGCCAAGCCGGCCAGCCAGCGCCCGCTGGAGCGCGAAGCGGCGGAATGGATGTTGAAATCGGCGCAGCAAGGCCAGGAGCGCGCGGTGAACATCATCGTTACCGAACTGGGCAATCTGGCCTCCGGCCTGCCGTCCGCCGAGCGCGCCAAATGGTTCGAGGCTGGCGGCAAACCGGAATGGGCCGAAGCCGTGCGCATGGGAGAAAGTCTGCCGTCGCTGCGCCAGCGCCGCGAAGCGCTGTTCGACCCCGCCGTGCAGGATGTGCTGCGCAAGCAGGCGCACACCGCCGAGTGTGACGACGAAAACATCAGCCTGAGCACCACCCGCATCGATGGCACGGTGCATGGCGCGGATTACCTGGTGTTGCAGCTCGAACAGCCGATGAACTACACGCTGCTGGCCGGCACCTGGCATGAAACCTGGACTGCCACCGCCTGCGACAAGTCGTTCAGCGTCGGCCTGAACTTCAAGGCGGATGGGCTGGGTGGCGTGACGTTCACGGTCGACTCACCCCCGGAAGAATGAATGAATGCGTGGGCCCGGCTTTTGCCGGGCTCATGAGGCCCCCCTTGCAAGTCTACGTGCATTATTGTGCACTCATGGTTGAAGCCTTGGCGCGGCATCGTCCGGGCCGATGGTCCGTGTCAAACCGCTGAAGGAGGATTTTCGCTGGCGATAAGTTTCTCGGATGGGGAGACGACGTATCTGTTCACCCTACTGACGCCTGCCTGATTTTTTTGTCGGGCGCGTGGACGGGTTGAAACAAAAGATATGATAATAGTTCTCAATAATGCCTAGCGCCATGGCAACTGACCCCATGAGAAACTCGGAGGCCTTGATGCCTGAAGAAGTCGTCGTCCCGTCGCTGGAGCCCGTTTTCCTTGAGCATCGAAGCCAGTTGCTGAGCATTGCGAGAAGGGTTGCCGGAGATAGCGATATTGCCGAAGAGATTCTGCAAGACGCTTACTTGAAGCTGGTGGAGGGCGCCTGCGCGCAAGAGGTGCGCAATCCACTGGGCTATTGCGCCCAGGTCGTAAGAAATCTCGCGCTCGATTACCTCCGCCGTCAAGCAGTGGAGAACACCTATCGCGTCTATACCGAGGATGGCGAGCTGCCGCAGGTGGCGGGCGGCGTGCTGCCCGACCAGGGCCTGGACGAGCGCAAGCTGCTCGACGCGATCGAACAGGCGCTCAGCACCTTGCCTGCCCGTACGCGGTTGGTGTTCGAGATGTACCGGCTGGGCGGCCTCACCCAGCGGGAGATCGCAGCCCAGCTGGGATGCTCGGCCACATTGGTCAATTTCATGGTGCGCGACGTCGGGCTGGTCCTGGCCAAGTGCAGGGGCATGCTTCATCCAAACTGAGTTGTCAGTCTATTGCTGGCAAACGGCCTTCGGCCGGCACTGTGTTGTGTGTATCCTTTGACAACGGGGAGCTGGTTGCGAGTTGACGTGCAACTCGCGGCAGAAGAAAAAGGATGAGGCCGAATGCGAGAAGATCCGATTTGGGAAGAAGCGTGGAACTGGGTGATCCGGCAGCACGAAGGCGACTTCGATACTGCCGCCCAGGCCGAGTTCGCGGCATGGATGCAGGCGGGGGCCGACCGCCCGGTGGCGTATGAAGACGCGGCGCGCATCTGGCTGCTGACCGGGCTGGTGCCACCGGCGAACGATGTGGAAACCGAAGGCTGTAGCCGGCAGGAACAGGATGGCGCGTGAGCGGCATCCCACGGCCGGATCGCCGATCCGGCACTGGAACAACCCGCGGCAGCGCAAGGCGCCGCGGGTTTTTCATGGGTGCGGCGCCGCTGGTGGCATCCGAGGATAAAGAAAGACCTTGTCCGATGTCCCTGCGATGAGTTGACCCACATCGCGGACGGGAATCGAAATGCGGCTGCCGGGCAAAGCCAGGGCGATGCTGGCCGCGCGGCGACGGACAATGAACAAAAGAATGGCGGCAGATGTTAGCGTCAACGTTGGAGGAAGTATTGGGCCGTTGAGTGCAGGAATATCTGGAATGGTCGGAGCGGCTTATAAAACGGATGGCACGGTTGAGATATTGGTGATGGAGGTCTTGTTGCTTCTTTTTTTGAATCATTGAAAGGAGCTGATATTTTCGCGACGGTGCAGATTGCTCTTTCTGCGGGAGACAAAACAAAAAGAGGAACGTGCTGCCAGGAGGGGGGCTCCAAGAATGCGAAAAAGGGAGAATCTGAAAATTCTAAAGGAAATGGAAAGTCGGGAAGTGGAGTTGAAAAAATGAAAACAAAATTCAAATTTTTATTGATTTTTATTGCTTTGTTGACAATTGCTTTGTATTTTATTGTATATGAAGTTGCCGTCAACAGTAAGGCAAGTGGATCAGCTGTTTCTTTTATAAGAAGCTCTGAGTTTGTCAGGGGGAGGTTTGGAGAAATTGAAGATGTTAAATTGAATTTTTCTGGATATTCAATAAGAACGGTTGGCCCTAAAGGAAATGCGGAACTTCTCTATACGGTCAAGGGAAGTAAAAAAACAGGTGAGGTCAATGTCGAGCTCGAAAGCCACCTTTCTGATGAGTGGAATATTGTAAAAGTACGGGTTGTAGGGGAGACTTGGATTCCAAGTGAACGCTCTCCGGAAGCTGGTTCTCACTAAGGTTCTCACTAAATACCAGGGCGTATGCGGTCAGGCCACCAAACAGTTCAAACCTGGATCTGCGGTAGGGCAATGCTTCAATGATTCATAGGCATCCGATGCAGGCCGAATTCCAAACAGATGTTGTTCAGGTCTGTGGCGGCTTGGGTGTCTGCCTCTTCCCATCGTGGCTCGGCCGCCAGCTGATCCTATTCGTCAAGAAGACGGAAGAGTGCTTATTGGATTTGGTCAAAGGAAGCCAGCGATTGCCGTCGTGTGAGAAGCTGAGTGATTTATGTCGGCTTGAACATTCTGCATGTTATATCCACTATCGCTTGCCTGCCGCCGTGGCAAAGCCAGGCCAATGGTTGGAACAGCGACCGCCAGCAATACGCCGCCTGGGCTACCCAGCAACAGCAATACCAAGCCGCGCTCGTCGCTATAACCAAGCCATCGCCGCCAACCAGCCGATGCTCAATGGCCTCTGGACCTACGACGCAACGGTAACGTGCTGAGCGTTACCGATGGCGTCGATGCCAGCTACAACCGCGCCCTTCGGCTACGACGGTCTGGATCGCCTGACTGTTGCCAACTCTGGCACCCCTCTGCCGCGCACATAGCGAAAAGCATGATGGATGCCGTCCTCCAGAACATCCCATGGCTTATCGGCAAGCCGTGCCAGGCAGCATCGCACTGACCAGGAGCGGGGCGCCATGGTGTGCCCCGGAGTGGGATAGCGCCGCCTCTTAAACAAACCGCTCCCTTCTTCGTCATTGAAGCAAACCCCCACGTCGGCCGGCTCGCTGCGTCGGCGGCCTGGGGTTCATTGCTCACTCACGGAGAGGTCCGGCATGTCCACCAGTTGTTTCGATCGCGAAGACGAAACCTTCATCGTCCTCGTCAACCACGAAGAGCAATACTCGATCTGGCCGCACTGGAAGGCCGTTCCGGGCGGCTGGCGCGCGGTGGAAGGCATCCAGGGCGACAAAAAGCAGGTGCTGGCCTACGTGGAGCAGGCGTGGACCGACATGCGCCCGCTGTCGCTGCGAAGCTGGATGGCGCAACAGGCCGATCCGGCCGCGCAGTAACGCCCGATGTCGTCTTCCACCCTGGATTTGTTGACCCTGCCGTGCGCGGGTGCCAGTGCCACGATGTACGCGCGCTGGCGCCACGCGCTGCCCGGCTGGGTGCGGTTGGTGCCGGTGGAGTTGCCGGGCCGGGGGGCGCGCATGGCGGAGCCGCTGGCGGAAGATTTCGATCTGCTGGTCGCGCAATTGTGTCGCACCCTGCCGCGCGGGCCCTATGCGCTGTTCGGCCACAGCATGGGCGCGCTGCTGGCTCATGGCATTGCGCGGCGCGTGCGGGCGCAGGGCGGCGTTTTGCCGCTGGCGCTGCTGGTGTCGGGCAGCCCGGCGCCATCGTGCCGCGAGCCCGACCGTTATGCGGAACGCGATGACGACGCGCTGATTGCCGACCTGCGACGCCATGGCGGCACGCCGGAGGCGGTGCTGGAGCACCCGGAACTGCTGCGGCTCACGCTCGACACGCTGGCGGCCGACTACCGCGTATGCGCCAGCTTCCGCCACCAGTCAGCACCGCCGCTCGACCTGCCGATCCACGCGCTGGCCGGCCGGCGCGACGACATCGCCGTCGCCGCCATGGAGGCCTGGCGCGACGAGACATCCGGCCCGTTCGAACTGGAGTGGTTCGACGGCGGGCACTTCTTCATCCGCCAGGACGAAGGCGCGGTGCTGGATGCCCTGGGCCGGTCGCTCGAACGCCTGCGCCCGGACATTGGCCGTGACCACCCCGCCTGTAGCCCCTGGCCCGCTGTCGCCTCCTGACGCGTGGCCGGTATCCCTTGGCCGCGTTTCGCGTGGCAAACCGAGGATGTGACTGATGAACGAACTGTTGACCCGATTCGAGCGGACCGGACCGGCTGCGTCCGACCTGCCGGTGCTGATCACGCCGGACTATCAGGGCGAACCCCTGCAGGCGGCGCTGCCCCGGCTGCGCGGCGAGATCGACCAAGCCTTGCTGCGGGTGGGCGGCGTATTGCTGCGCGGCTTCGCCGTGCCTGGCGTCGAGCACTTCCGCCAGTTCGCCGCCGATTTTGGCCACCCGCTGCTCAGCTACGAATTTGGCTCCACGCCTCGTTCCGCAGTGGGCGGTGGTGTGTATACGTCGACCGAATATCCCGCGCACCAGACCATTCCGCTGCACAACGAGCAGGCCTATACCCGCGAATGGCCGATGAAGATCTGGTTCCACTGCGTTACGGCGGCGCCGGTGGGCGGTGCGACGCCCATCGCGGATAGCCGCGCCATCTATCGCCGCATGCCGGAGGCAATCCGCCGTCGCTTCGAACCGGGTGTGCTCTACGTGCGCAACTACGGCGATTTCGATGTGCCGTGGCAGGACGTGTTCAACACCGAACAGCGCGCCGAGGTCGAAGCCTATTGCGCGCGCGCTGGCATCCGCTGGGAATGGGGGCCGGACGGCGAACTGCGCACCACCCAGCTTTGCCAGGCCATCGCCACCCACCCGGTCACGGGCGAAACGGTGTGGTTCAACCAGGCGCACCTGTTCCATGTCTCCAACCTCCAGGCCGAAGTGCGCGAATCGCTTGAAGAGCTGCTCGGCATCGACCACCTGCCACGCAACACCTACTTCGCCGATGGCTCGCCCATGCCCGACGACGTGCTGGATGAAGTACGCCGCGTGCTCGACGCCGAAACGGTGTCCTTCCCCTGGCAGGAGGGTGACGTCCTGATGCTCGACAACATGCTGGCCGCCCACGCACGCGCGCCGTTCCAGGGGCCGAGAAAGGTCGTCGTCGCCATGGCCGAGCCGCACGGCAATCCAGACGGCTTCTGATCGTTCCCCTTTATCCCGCCCACGTTCCCCCGCCCATCGAGGACGCACCATGAATGCCCCCCTGGCCGACCGCCGCTTTCCCGCCAACTTCGTCAGTCACCTGCGCCAACTGGCCACCGAGCGCCCCGCCGATACCGCCCTGATCGTGGTGGACGAACAGGACGGGGTGCCACTGGACCGCGCCATCGACTACGCCACGCTGGATGAGCGTGTCCGCGCGCTGGCCGCCAGCCTGCAACGCCGCTTTGCGCCGGGCGAGCGGGCGCTGCTGCTGCTCGACAACGACGACCATTACGTCGTCGCCTTCTTCGCCTGCCTTTATGCTGGCCTGGTCGCGGTGCCCGTGTTTCCGCCGGAATCGGCGCGGCCGCAGCACGTGGCCCGACTGCTGGGTATCGTCGCCGACGCCCGCGCCTGCTGCGTCCTCACCATCGAAGCGATGCGCCCGCTGGTCGAAGGCGCGGCACGGCGCCTGCCGTCGGTCGCCATCCTCGCCATCGACCTCCCGGGCGACACCCTGGCGGTGGATTGGGCCGCGCACACGCCGCGCGATGAGGACATCGCCTTCCTGCAATACACCTCCGGCTCCACGTCGGACCCCAAGGGCGTGATGGTCAGCCACGGCAACCTGATGGCCAACGAGCGCGCCATCGAAGAAGGCCTGGGCGTGCGCGAGGGCGACACCTTCGTCTCGTGGCTGCCGCTGTTCCACGACATGGGCCTGATCGGCGGCATGCTCCAGCCCATCCATCGCGGCATCAAGCTGGTGCTGATGACGCCACGCTTCTTCCTGGAGCGGCCGTCGCGCTGGCTGGAAGCCATCTCTCGCCATCGCGGCACCATCAGCGGCGGGCCGGATTTCGCCTATCGGCTGTGCCTGGAGCGCCTCAACGATGCGCAGTTGCAGGCGCTCGACCTGTCGAGCTGGCGACTGGCGTTTTCCGGCGCCGAGCCGGTGCGCCATGACACGCTGGCGGATTTCTGCACCCACTTCGCTACGGCGGGCTTCACGCCCGATGCGGTATATCCGTGCTATGGCCTGGCCGAAGCCACGCTGTTCGTCAGCGGCGGCATGCGCGGTGCCGGCATGGTCGCGCGTGGCTTCGCGACGGAAGGGTTGGGTCAGGGCAGGGCCGACGCCGATGCGCAGGGGCGCATGCTGGTGGGCTGCGGCCACGCGCCTACTGGGCACGCCATCGAGATTGTCGATCCCGCCACGCTCGCCAGCCTGGGCGGCGGCCGCGTCGGCGAAATCTGGGCCACCGGCCCCAGCATCGCCGAAGGCTACTGGGGCCGACCGGACGCCACCGCCGAAACCTTCGTCGAGCGTGAGGGCCGGCGCTGGCTGCGTACCGGTGACCTGGGCTTCCTGCACGACGGCCAGCTCTACATCACCGGCCGCGTGAAAGATCTGATCATCGTGCGTGGCCACAATCTGTATCCGCAGGACATCGAACGCGCCATCGAAGCCGAGGTGGAAGCCGTACGCAAAGGCCGCGTCGCCGCATTCGCGGTGCAGGGGCCGCAAGGCGAAGGCATCGGCCTCGCCGCCGAACTGTCGCGCGGCATGCAGAAGCTGATCCCGGTGGAAACGCTGGTCCAGGTGCTCAGCGCCATGGTCAGCGAACTGTGCGGCGAACCACTGTCGGTGGTGATGCTGCTCAACCCTGGTGCGCTGCCCAAGACCTCCAGCGGCAAGCTGCAACGCAGCGCATGCCGCAAAGGCTGGCAGGAGCGTTCGCTCGATGCCTATGCCATCCACGAGTTCGGTCAACTGGTGCTGGGCGACGCCGCAGACGTGCCCGCAGCGCAGGCCGCGCCGCTCGAACCATTCGAAGCCGAACTGGCGCAATTGTGGCGCGGCGTGCTGCGCCTGCCGGATCACGCGCCGCTGGCGCGTGACGCGCACTTCTTCACCCGGGGCGGCAACTCGCTGGCTGCGGTGCAACTGGCGGCGCAGGTGGCCGTGCGCTGGCAGGTGGCGATGCCGTTGCGCGTCGTATTCGAGCAGCCGCGCCTGGGCGAGATGGCACAGCAACTGCGCCGGCTGCGCGAGCAGGGTGGCGATGCCATCCCCGCCATCGTGTCGCTGGCCCCCGCGCGCCGCGCCGCGCCGTTGCCGCTGTCGCACGCGCAGGAGCGCCAATGGTTCCTCTGGCAACTGGACCGCGACAGCAGCGCATATCACGTCAGCGGCGCCTTGCGCCTGGGCGGCGTGCCGGACGCCACGCTGTTGCAGGCGGCGTTCGCTGACCTCGTTGCCCGGCACGAGCCGCTGCGCACCGTGTTCGAACAGGCGGCGGACGGGAGCGTCATGCAGCGCATCCTGCCGCCGTTCCAGCCGGAACTGGCCCGGATCGACGCCGGCACCGAAGCCCGCGCCCGCGAAGCGATCCAGATGCTGCACGGCGAACCGTTCGACCTGACGCAAGGGCCGCTGCTGCGGGCCGCGCTGGTGCGTCTGGCCGACGACGATCACGTCCTGGCCGTGACGCTGCACCACATCGTCGCCGATGGCGCATCGATGCAGGTGATGGTGGACGAACTGGCCGCGCGCTACCTGGCGCGGGCCCAGCAGGCGGACGCGCCCGGCGCGGCGCCGCTGGCGGTGCAATACGCCGATTTCGCCCTCTGGCAACGCGACTGGCTGGCGTCCGGCGTCGCCGAACGACAACTGGCGTGGTGGCGTGACCAACTGCCGGACGATGCGCCGGCGCTGGCCTTGCCGACCGACCACCCGCGCCAGCCGCAGGCCCGATACAGCGCAATCCGCCACCGCATCGCCGTGCCCGACGCGCTACTGGCCGGCCTGCGCCAGCGCGCCCAGGCCGACGGCGCCACGTTGTTCATGCTGTTGCTCACCGCCTGGCAGGCGCTGTTGCATCGCCATAGCGGCCAGCGCGACATCCGCGTCGGCGTGCCGGTGGCCAACCGTAACCACCCGCAACTCGCCGGCCTGGTGGGCTTCTTCGTCAACACGCTGGTGCTGCGCGCCGACGTGCACGGCCGGATGCCGCTGACCGCGCTGCTGGCGCAGGTGCGGCAGGCCGCGCTCGGTGCGCAGGAGCACCAGGATGTCCCGTTCGACCAACTGGTGGCCGCGTTGCAGCCGGGGCGCAGCGCCAGCCACACACCGCTGTTCCAGGTGGCGTTCAACCATGTGCAGGAAGACTTCCGCGCGTTCTCGCGCCTGCCGGGCCTGACGGTCGGCGCTTTCCCGTTGCCGGAACAGGATGCCCAGTTCGAACTCACGCTCGAAGCGCGCGAAAGCGCGGACGGCGCACTGGCGCTCGACCTGATCCACGCCGCCGAACTGTTCGAACCGCACACCATCCAGCGCCTCGGCGCGCACTACCTGCGCGTGCTGGAGGCACTGGCTACCGTACCGACCCAGGCGGTGGGCGACATCCTGCTACTGGGCGATGTCGACCTCGCCACCTTGCGCGCCTGGGGCGTGAACGGAACGCACTATCCCGACAATGAACCGGTGCATCGCCTGTTCGAACGGCACGCGCGGCAACAGCCCGACGCGGTGGCGCTGCTGTTCGGCGACGAGCAACTGAGCTACGGCGAACTGAATTGTCGCGCCAATCGCCTGGCGCATCGGCTGCTGGCGCTGGGCGTGCATCCGGAAACGCGCGTTGGCGTGGCGGTCGAACGCTCGGTGGAGCTGGTGGTGGGGCTGCTCGGTATCCTCAAAGCCGGCGCTGCCTACGTTCCACTCGATCCGGATTACCCCGCCGACCGGCTCGCCTACATCGCCGCCGACAGCGGTATCGCGCTGCTGCTGACCCAGCGCAGCCTGCTGTCGCTGTTGCCCGAGCGCGCCGGCGTGCCGGTGCTCACGCTCGACGCGCTCGACCTATCCAGCGAGCGCGACGACGACCCCGCCATCCCGGTGCACGGCGAACAACTCGCCTACGTGATCTACACCTCCGGCTCCACCGGCCGCCCCAAGGGCGCCGCCAATCGCCACCGCTCGCTCACTAACTGCATGCGCTGGATGCAGGACACCTACGGCCTGGCGCACGGCGATACCGTGTTGCACAAGGCGCCGTTCGGCTTCGATGTCTCGGTGTGGGAGCTGTTCTGGCCGCTCACCACCGGCGTGCGGCTGGTGGTGGCGCAGCCGGGTGACCATCGCGACCCCGAACGCATCGTGCAACTGATCGAACGGCACCAGATCACCACGCTCAACTTCGTGCCGGCGATGTTGCAGGCCTTCCTCGCGCATCGCGGCATCGAAGATCGCACCCGCCTGCGTTACGTGATCTGCGGTGGCGAAGCCATGCCGGCGCAAACCCAGCGCGAAGCACTGGAACGGCTGGATGGCATCAGCCTGCAAAACCTGTACGGCCCCACCGAAACCACCATCCACGTTACCCAGTGGACATGCCGGATCGACGGTGGCGGCACGCGCACTCAGGGCCGGGATGCAGGGCAAGGCGCGCCGAGTGCCACGGGGGTTGCCCCCGTCAGCGAGGCGGAACGCAGCCATGTGCCCGGCCCCGGGTTCGCCACGGTGCCGATTGGCAGGCCGATTCACGATACCCACACCTATGTGCTCGACGGCGACCTCAACCTCGTGCCGCAAGGCGTGGCTGGCGAGCTGTACCTCGGCGGTCTGGGCCTCGGGCGTGGCTATCTCGGCCGGCCGGGCCTGACGGCGGAGCGCTTTGTCGCCGACCCGTTCGGGGAGGGCGGGCGGCTCTACCGCACTGGTGATCTGGTGCGCTGGAACGGCGGCGGCCAGTTGGAATACCTGGGCCGTATCGATCACCAGGTGAAGATTCGTGGTTTCCGCATCGAACTGGGCGAAGTAGAAGCGCAACTGCTGGCACAGCCCGGCGTACGCGAAGCGGTGGTGGTGGCGCAGGACGGCCCGGCCGGCGCGCGGCTGGTGGGCTACGTGGCCTCGCACCAGGGCCAGTCGCTGGATTCGACCACGCTGCGCGCCGCGCTGGCCGCCAGCCTGCCCGACTACATGGTGCCGAGCGTGCTGATGGTGCTGGATGCACTGCCGCTCAATCCCAACGGCAAGGTGGATCGCAAGGCGCTGCCGGTGGCGGAGCTGAGCGCCAGCGCCGGCTACGCGCCGCCGCAGGGCGATATCGAAACGGCGCTGGCGGCGATCTGGGCCGAGCTGCTGGGGGTGGCGCGTGTTGGCCGCCACGACAACTTCTTCGAACTGGGCGGGCATTCGCTGCTGCTGCTCGCCGTGCTGCGCCGCGTGGAAGACACGCTGGCGCGTCCGGTGAGCGTGGTCGAACTGTTCCAGTACCCGAGCATCGCGGCCCTGGCCGACTTCCTGCAACACGGCGGCGGCCTGCAGGCGGCCGCGCTGAGCCAGGCGGAACTGCGCGCCCAGCGCCAGCGTGCCTCGATGATGCAACGCAAGCCGAAACTGGAAAGGACGCCCACATGAACGCGCGACACTGCGACGACCCGCTCGATGCACTGACCGGCATGGAGATCGCCATCGTCGGCATGGCCGGCCGCTTTCCGGGCGCCGACGATATCGATGCCTTCTGGCGCAACATCCGCGACGGCGTCGAAGCGGTCACCCCGCTCGACGACGACGCGCTGCGCCGGAACGGCGTGCCGGACGACGTGCTGGCCGACCCGGCCTACGTCAAGGCCGGCATCCTGTTCGACGGCATGGACCGCTTCGACGCCGGCTTCTTCGGCTACACCCCACGCGATGCGGAACTGCTGGACCCGCAACAGCGCGTGTTTCTGGAAACCGCGTGGCAGGCGATGGAACACGCCGGCTACGGCGATACGGCCCACGCCGGCATCGTCAGCGTCTACGCGGGCAGCGGTGCCAATCTCTACCTCTCTCGCCAGTTGATGCCCGCGCTAGCACTGAATGGCAAGCAGGACATCGCCGCCTTCCTCGGCGCGCTCAACGGCAACGACAAGGATTCGCTGGCCACCCGCGTGGCCTACAAGCTGGATCTGCGCGGCCCGGCGATCTCGGTACAGACCGCGTGCTCCACCTCGCTGGTGGCGGTGCACCTGGCGTGCCGTGGCCTGCTCAACCACGAAGCCGACGTGGCGCTGGCCGGTGGCGTCTGGCTCAACCTGCACCAGGGGGAAGGCTACCGCTACCAGCAGGGCGCCATCCTCTCGCCCGACGGCCACTGCCGCGCCTTCGACGCCCAGGCCGCCGGCACGGCCATCGGCAGTGGCGCCGGCGTGGTGGTGCTCAAGCGCCTGGCCGACGCCATGGCCGACGGCGACACCATCCACGCGGTGATCAAGGGCTCGGCGCTGAACAACGATGGCGCCGACAAGGTGGGCTACACCGCGCCCAGCGTGAACGGCCAGGCCGAAGTCATCCTGGCAGCGCAATCGATTGCCGAAGTACCGGCCGACTCCATCGGCTACGTCGAAGCGCACGGTACCGGTACCGCACTGGGCGACCCGATCGAAATCGCCGCGCTGAGCCAGGCGTTCCGCCATACCACACCGCGCCAGGGCTACTGCGCCATCGGCTCGGTGAAGACCAACATCGGCCACCTCGACGCCGCGGCCGGCGTCGCCGGCCTGATCAAGACCACGCTGGCGCTGGCGCAGCACACGCTGCCGCCCAGCCTCAACTTCGAACGCGCCAATCCCAACATCGACTTCGCCGCCAGCCCGTTCTACGTCAATACCGACGCCCGGCCGTGGCCGGTGGGCGCCGCGCCGCGCCGCGCGGGGCTGAGCTCGTTCGGCATGGGCGGTACCAACGTCCACGTGGTGCTGGAAGAAGCACCCGCGCAGGCGCCGACACCCGCGCCGGAACGCCCGCAACTGCTGTTGCTGACCGCGCGTAGCGAAACGGCGCGCGATGCCGCCGCCGCCCGCCTGGCCGATGCCCTGGCGCGCCAGCCCGACCTGGCGCTGGCCGACGTGGCGCACACATTGCGCGTCGGTCGCCGCCGCTTCACCCAGCGCATGGCGGTGCTGGCCGACGACCGCACCGGGGCCATCGATGCTCTACGCCAACGTAGCGCTGGCGAATGCCACATCGGGCAGGCACTGTCGGCACAACCGGGCCTGGCGCTGCTGTTCCCCGGACAAGGTGCCCAGCACGCAGGCATGGGGCAGGCGCTCTACCGCGACGAAGCGGTATTCCGCGACACCGTCGATGCCTGCTGCGAACGGCTGCAACCGCTGCTGGGGCTGGACCTGCGCACGCTGTTCCACCCGGAGCCCGGCGCCGAGGCCGACGCGGCGGCGCAACTGGGTCGTACCGCGCTGACGCAACCGGCACTGTTCGTGCAGCAATACGCGCTGGCGCAACAGTGGCTGAGCTGGGGCGCGCAGCCCGACGCCCTGCTGGGGCACAGCATCGGCGAATACGTGGCCGCCTGCCTGGCCGGGGTGTTCGCCCTGGACGACGCGCTGGCGCTGGTTGCCGCGCGCGGGCGCCTGCTGCAAGCCACCCAGCCCGGCGCCATGCTGGCGGTGGGCGTGACCGAACACGACCTGCTGGCCGCATTGCCGGCCGGGTGCGATCTGGCGGCGGTCAACGCGCCGGACCTATGCGTGCTGGCGGGGCCGGTTGCCGCCATCGACGCGGCCGAGCGCGACTTCGCCGCGCGCGGCACGGCATCGCGCCGCCTGCGGGTGTCGCACGCCTTCCACTCCGCGCTGGTCGAGCCGATGCTGGCTGAGTTCGGTACGCTGCTGGCCGGCATCACACTGCAAGCACCGCGCATTCCCTTCGTTTCCAATGTCACGGGTCGCTGGATCACGCCGGAGCAGGCATGCGATCCGGACTACTGGCTGCGTCACCTGCGCGGTACGGTGCGTTTTGCCGACGGCCTGACCACGCTGCTGGAACGCCCGGACCGCGTGCTGCTGGAAGTCGGCCCCGGCGAAACGCTGACCGGCCTGGCGCGGCGTCATCCCGCGCTGGGCGGCCGTCCAGCCATCGCCAGCCAGTGCCATCCCGACCGTGCCGCGCAGAACACGCGCCAGCCGTTGCGCGCGTTGGCACAACTCTGGGTGGCCGGACTGGAACTGCCGGCCCTGGCGCGCCACGCCTCGGGCAATCGCCGTGTGCCATTGCCCACCTATCCGTTCGAGCGCGCCGCCTACTGGGTGACGTCGAATGCCGTCACGGCGGCTGCGCCGGCAGCGGCCAGTGGCCCTGCCGGCTGGCTGTATACCGCGCTGTGGCGTCGTGCCGCGCCCCGGCCCCAGGCCGCAATCGCGGGCGAGGGCGCCATCCTGCTGCTGGCCGATGCAGCCGGCGTTGCCGAACGACTGGCCACGCGCTGGTGCGTGGAAGGCCAGCGCGTGGTGTTGGCGCTGCCTGGCTCCGCATACGAGCGTACCGACGCTGACCGCCACGTGGTGCGCGTCGCCGAACGCGACGATTTCGCACGGTTGCTGGGCGAGATCGGCCCACTGTCGCGCATCGTCCACCTGTGGAACCTGGATGGCGCGCAGGCGCGCGTGCCGGCCGAGACGCTCGAACGCGGCTTCTACAGCCTGCTGGCGCTGACGCAAGCGCTCGACGCCAACGGCCACGCCGAGCGCGGGCTGGCGCTGACGGTGCTGGCCGATGGCGTCGAGGATGTCGATGGCACCGAACGGCTGTGCGCCGAAAAAGCCACGCTGCTCGGCGCCTGCAAGGTGATCGCGCAGGAGTACCCGCGGCTGGCGTGCCGGTTGCTCGACGTGGCGCCGCCGGGCGACCCGGATGCCAACGGCTGGCTGGCGTCGGTCGCCGATGAGTTGCTGGCGGACGACACCGCATCGCCACTGGCACTGCGCGGGCGGCACCGCTGGATCAAGGATTACGAGGGCGTGCGCGCACCGGCGCAAGCTGCGGCGCGCCTGCGCCAGGGCGGCACCTACCTGATCACGGGCGGCCTGGGCGGCGTCGGCCTCGCACTGGCC
>NZ_SUMF01000012.1 GCF_005048205.1 Chitiniphilus eburneus | reverse complement strand
GACGACACTCGCGGCCTGGGCCGAGGCACACAGCCCCGCGTTGCGGCGTGCCGCGAACGCAGCCGCGCTCGCGTCGAAGCAGGCCACCCGGGCCAGTCCGCGCCCGGTTCGCCTGCCCTTGCTCGCCCATCCGCTGGCCACCGCCGACGATGCGGGCCGCCTGGCCGGCATTCCGGTTGCCTGGCTGGACGCCACCAACGCCATGCAATCGGCCCGCCGCGACATTGCCATCGCCGGTCGCCGGACCACCGAGGCGTGGCAGGCGACCCAGCGAGCGCAAGCCATGCAGACCCTGGCCACGCAGCGCAGCGATGAAGCGATCAAGCACTACAACGGCATGCTGCTCGGGGTGTACGAGTTGCTGGACGCGCGGCGCGCCACTCTGGACGCGGCCCACGAAACCAGCGCCGCGCTGGGCCGGTTCTGGCTGGCGTCGGCCCGACTGGAAGCCTTGCTGGGCGGCTCCCTGCCGGGGCCCTGGCCACCGACCGCCACCGCCACCGCGACCGAACCACCACCGGCCGGCGACCCGCACCGGGAGCACACGCCATGAACCGCAGACACTTTCTCGCCGGCAGCGCCGGCGCATTGGCCGGGCTCGCCTTGCCGGCCGCCGCCGTCGCGGCCGGCAACGCCCCTTCGCCCCGGACGTCGATCGCCGGCCAGGCCGGCGTGACCACGCTCAACGGCCGTAGCCTGGGCCATCGCCTGCGCGACGGGGTAAAGGAGTTCCACTTGATCGCCGAGCCGGTACGTCAGGAAGTCGCACCCGGCATGGTGGCGCAGTTCTGGGGTTACAACGGCGGCAGCCCGGGCCCCACCATCGAGGCGGTGGAAGGCGACCGGGTACGTATCTTCGTCACCAACCGGCTTCCGGAGCACACCACCATCCACTGGCACGGCATCCTGCTGCCGGCCGGCATGGACGGCGTGGGCGGGCTGACCCAGCCGCAGATCAAGCCGGGCGAAACCTATGTCTACGAGTTCACGCTCACCCGCTCCGGCACCTTCATGTACCACCCGCACGCGGATGAGATGGTGCAGATGGCGCAAGGCATGATGGGCATGTTCATCGTCCATCCCAGACGCCAGGCATTACGGGCGGTGGATCGCGACTATCTGCTGATGCTGGCCAGCTACAAGATCGATCCGGGCACCCTGCGCCCGGATGCGAGCGAGATGCTGGACTTCAATCTGTGGACCTTCAACAGCCGCACCTTTCCCGGCATCCAGAACATGGTGGCGCGCACCGGCGAGCGGGTACGCATCCGCGTGGCCAACCTGACCATGACCAACCATCCGATCCATCTGCACGGCGTGCATTTCAAGGTGACCGGCACCGATGGCGGCTGGATACCGGAGGCAGCGCAATGGCCCGAGGTGACGGCCGACGTGGCGGTGGGCCAGATCCGGGTGATCGAGTTCGTTGCCGATGCACCGGGCGACTGGGCCTTTCACTGCCACAAGTCGCATCACACCATGGGCCCGATGGGGCATGGCCTGCCCAATATGCTGGGCGTGGACCAGCAAGCCGCAACCCGGCGCATCGAGCGCCTGTTCCCCGGCCAGCACTACATGGCGATGGGCAGCGAGGGCATGGCCGAGATGCAGGACATGGCGGCAATGGGCGACATGATGCCGCTGCCCGCCAACACGCTGCCGATGATGACCGGCGAGGGGCCGTTCGGCGCCATCGAGATGGGTGGCATGTTCACGCTGCTCAAGGTGCGCGACGAGCTGGCCCCGGGCGATTACGCCGACCCCGGCTGGTATCGCCATCCCCCCGGCACGGTGGCGCGCCCCGCCACCGGCAACGACTTCGACTACCTTCCCCGATAATGCGTCCGACCAAGGAAAACACCATGAAACCAATGATTCTCGCGCCACTGTTCGCCCTCGTCCTGGGCACCGCCTTCGCCGCTGGCGACCATGGCCACGGTGGCCATGGCGACGCCAGGCAATACACCTTCGGCAGCCCTGGCCAGGACAGCGCGGTGACCCGCACGATCGAGGTCAGCGCGGGCGACGACATGAAGTTCACCTACTCGCCGCCGCTGACCGGCATCAAGCAGGGCGAAACCATCCGTTTCGTCATCCGCAACACCGGCAAGCTGGCGCATGAGTTCTCGGTGGGCGACGCCGCCAGCCAGCGCGCGCATGCGCTGATGATGAAGAAGATGCCCGACATGAAGCATGCCGACGATCCCAGCGCGGTATCGCTGGCGCCGGGCCAGACCGGACATCTGGTCTGGCGCTTCGACAAGGCCATGAGCGGCGACGTGATCTTCGCCTGCCAGGTACCGGGCCACTACGACGCGGGCATGAAAACCAGCGTGAAGCTCACCAAGTAAGGAGAAAACCCATGAAAAAAGCCCTGTTGCCGATCCTGCTGCTGGCGGCATCGCTGGCCCAGGCCGCGCCGGCCCAACTGTTCAAGAGTGCCAGCTGCGGATGCTGCGCCGACTATGTCACCTATCTGAACGCCAACGGTATCCGCCCGCAGGTGGAAAACCGCGACGACATGGATGCGATCAAGCGCCAGTACGGCAGCGATGGCGCGGCCAGTTGTCACACGCTGGTAATCTCCGGCTATACGGTGGAAGGCCACGTGCCGGTGGCGGCGATCCACAAGCTGTTGAAGGACAAGCCCGCCATCCGGGGCATCGCCGTACCGGGAATGCCGGCCGATTCGCCGGGCATGGGCCGGCACACGCCGGGTACGCTGCCGGTGGTGGCCATCCAGCGCGATGGCTCGACCAGGGACTGGGGCCGCTTCTGATGCGATAAACGACCGGGGCCAGGCATCCGCCCGGCCCCGGTCCTCATCGCCATGCCGGTGAGGGTTACTGGATGATGCCGCCGCCCAGGCAGACTTCGTCCTGGTACAACACCATCGATTGTCCCGGCGTCACCGCCCACTGCGGCTCGTCGAACGTCAGTCGCACGCCGTCGTGCAGGTATTCCAGCGTGCAGGCGGCGTCCTGCTGGCGGTAGCGGGTCTTGGCGGTATAGCGGCCTGCCGGCGGCGCTTCGCCCGCGATCCACGAGCAGTCACGCGCGATCAGCGCGGGCTGGAGCAACAGCGGGTGGTCGTGCCCCTGCACCACGATCAACTGGTTCTTGTCGATGTCCTTGCCGGCGACGAACCACGGCAAACCCTCGCCACCGATGCCCAGGCCCTGCCGCTGGCCCAGCGTGTAGTACATCAACCCCATGTGCTCGCCTTTGACCACGCCTTCCGGCGTGACCATGGCCCCCGGCACCTTGGGCAGATAGCGGTTGAGGAACTCGCGAAACGGCCGCTCGCCGATGAAGCAGATACCGGTGCTGTCCTTCTTGCGCGCATTGGGCAGGCCGATGCGCTCGGCAATCTCGCGCACCTCGCTTTTCAACAGCCCCCCCAGCGGAAACACGGCGTGGCTGACCTGTTCCTGGCTCAGCCGATAGAGGAAGTAGGTCTGGTCCTTGGATGCATCGCGCGCGCGGATCAACTGCGTCGACCCATCCGGCCCGATGCGGTTGCCGCAATAGTGCCCGGTGGCCATCCTGGCGCCACCCAGTTCGATGGCGTAGTCGAGAAAACAGCGGAACTTGATCTCGCTGTTGCACAGGATGTCCGGGTTGGGCGTGCGCCCCGCGGCGTACTCCGCCAGGAAGTACGAGAACACGCGATCCTTGTACTCGGCAGCGAAGTTGACCAGTTCGATGTCGATGCCCAGCAGGTCGGCCACCGCGATGGCGTCCATGCTGTCTTCCTTGATCGAGCAGTATTCGTCGTTGTTGTCGTCTTCCCAGTTCTGCATGAACACGCCGTGTACGTCGAAGCCTTGTTCCTTGAGCAGATGGGCGGTAACGCTGGAATCGACGCCGCCGGACAGGCCGACCACGATCTTGTCGCTCATCCGCCGCTCCTCGCGTCGAAATCGCGCAGCAGGCCAAGGGGGTAGCGGCGGCCCGCCAGGTAATCGTCGATACAGGCCAGCAACAGGGGGCTGCGATGCTCGGCGGCGCGCGCCACGATCTCGTCGCGCGTGAGCCAGACAGCGGCTTCGATCCCGTCGTCCAGCGCGCGCTCGGGCGCCTGTCCGGTAACGGTGCCGGTGAAGGTGAAGCGCAGGTAGGTGAGTTCCGGCCGCTCTGGCGGGCTCCACTGGTAGACGCCGACCAGCGCTTCGGGCTGGAAGTGGTAGGCGGTCTCTTCCAGCGTTTCACGTACGCAGGCGTTCACGATGGATTCGCCATGCTCGATATGACCGGCGGGCTGGTTCAGCTTGCGCTGCCCGAGGATGCGCTCCTCGACCAGCAGGAAACGACCGTCGCGCTCGATGACGGCGGCAACGGTGGCATTGGGCTTCCACATGAGGCGATGCTTCTGAAAACAAAGGGCTATTTTAACCGATCACCCCTGCCCTAGGGCGTGTCATTCAATGTGTCACGACAGCGTTCGGTGCAGTTCGGGATGCCGCGCAAGGCGCTGGACGCACGGCGATATGGATACCGCAAGCGGCCGGCGACACCGCGCCGCGCCCGAAATGCACCGAACCCGTAGGGCTGGGCCGAAAAAGCCCCCTCCACAGCGGTGCGCTCTTTGGCAATAACCGGTTATTGCCTGCGTCGCGCGCCTGGTGCCTCGTGCTTTTTCGGCCCAGCGCTGCGGCGATACATTGGATGACACGCCCCAGGCCCGGCAAAAACAAAACGGGCGAGTCGCCTCGCCCGTTCCGGTCACGCGGCGCCTTATTGCTTGGCGGCGGAATCGACATTCTTCTGCTCGTCGGCGGCCTTTTTCTTGGCCTTCTTCTGAGCGGATTTCTTCTGTTGCTCGGCCTGCTTGGCCTTGTATTCCTGGACCGTCTTGCCATCCGCTTCGGCAGGTGCCTCGCTAGCCAGGACATGCCCGGCAAACCCGAATGCGACCAATGTCATCATCAGCTTCTTCATTTGCGTATGCTCCGTTGTGGTATTACCCAGAGGCAGCATAGAAAATGCTTTCTGCGACAGCAAGATTAAAGTTTGTTCATCGTAGGCGATTCGGCCCGCGCCGGCCTCGCTGCTTCGGCCCGCTGGCGGCGCGTGGGGCTGGTTGAGGTGCCGGCGCCCGAACGTTCAGCTCCCGGCAGTTTCCCAGGGGCAGGTCATCGACCGTCCACTCCCCAATCGCGTAGCGCACCAGCCGCAGTGTTGGGTAGCCCACGCGCGCGGTCATGCGCCGCACCTGGCGGTTCTTGCCTTCGCTGATCTTCAGTTCCAGCCAGGTGGTGGGGATCGCGGCCCGAAAACGCACGGGGGGATCGCGCGGCCACAGGCTGGCCGGCTCGTCGATCACCCGCGCCTCGGCGGGACGCGTGACGAAGTCGCCCAGATCGACGCCTTGCCGCAACGCGACGAGCGCCGCTTCGCCGGGAAGCCCTTCCACCTGCACCCAGTAGGTCTTGACCAGCTTGTGCCGGGGGTCGGCGATCCGCGCCTGCAAGGCGCCGGAGTCGGTCAGCAACACCAGCCCTTCGGAATCGGTATCCAGCCGCCCGGCGGGATAGACGTCCTTCACCGGCACATGATCCGCCAGGCACCGATGCGGCGGACTGGGGGAGAACTGGCAGATCACGCCGTAAGGCTTATTGAGGAGTATCAGTTTTGCCATCGTGCAATTTTACCCATATGAATTCGACGTTCGCCTGCGCCAGGCGTTTGACTTGGCATGGGGATGTTGTTCAAGCGATAATCGCGGGTTTGTAGCGTCCGCCGCTACGGTTCCAACCAACAGATGGGAAGCCAACGATGAGCCATATCAAGGTGCCTACAGAAGGCGCGAAGATCGTTCCGAACCTCGCCACGCCGGATAACCCGATCATTCCGTTCATCGAGGGCGACGGCATCGGCGTCGACATCACCCCGGTGATGAAGCGCGTGGTCGACGCCGCGGTGGCCAAGAGCTACGGCGGCAGCCGCAAGATCAACTGGATGGAAATCTTCTGCGGCGAAAAGGCTGCCAAGGTCTACGGCAACGATACCTATCTGCCGCAGGAAACCCTGGATGCGCTGAAGGAATACGTCGTATCGATCAAGGGCCCGCTGGCCACCCCGGTCGGCGGCGGCATCCGTTCGCTGAACGTGGCCCTGCGCCAGCAGCTGGACCTGTACGTCTGCCTGCGCCCGGTGCGTTACTTCCAGGGCGTGCCGTCGCCGGTGAAGAAGCCCGAGCTGATCGACATGGTGATTTTCCGCGAGAACACTGAAGACATCTACGCCGGCATCGAGTGGGACGCCCAGTCGGAAGGCGCCAAGAAGGTCATCGAGTTCCTCCAGGAACAGATGGGCGTGAAGAAGATCCGCTTCCCCGAATCGTCCAGCATCGGCATCAAGCCGGTGAGCAAGGAAGGTACCGAGCGCCTGGTGCGCAAGGCCATCCAGTACGCCATCGACAACAACCGCAAGTCCGTGACGCTTGTCCACAAGGGCAACATCATGAAGTTCACGGAAGGCATGTTCCGCACCTGGGGCTACGAGCTGGCCAAGAAGGAATTCGGCGGCGTCGAGATCGACGGCGGCCCGTGGGTGCAACTGCCCAACGGCATCGTGATCAAGGACGTGATCGCCGATGCGTTCCTGCAACAGATCCTGCTGCGCCCGGCCGAATACGACGTGATCGCCACGCTGAACCTGAACGGCGACTACATCTCCGACGCGCTGGCCGCTGAAGTGGGCGGTATCGGCATCGCCCCGGGCGCCAACCTGTCCGATAACGTGGCCTGCTTCGAAGCCACCCACGGCACCGCGCCCAAGTATGCCGGCCAGGACAAGGTGAACCCGGGTTCGCTGCTGCTTTCCGCTGAAATGATGCTGCGTCACATGGGCTGGAAGGAAGCGGCCGACCTGATCATCAGCGCCATGGAAAAGACCATCCAGGACAAGATCGTGACCTACGACTTTGCCCGCCTGATGGATGGTGCCAAGGAAGTATCGTGCTCCGCCTTTGGCGAGGCCATCGTCGAACGCATGTAAGCGCGCCGACGCACAACAGAAAGCCCCGCCGATGCGGGGCTTTTTGTTGCGGTACGACCGGTCGGCCAGCCCACTCGGATCACCCGGCTCTTGAAGCACGCCGGGATGACCCCATCATGAAAAAACCCCGCCGAAGCGGGGTCTGCCGATCCGGGTGCCGATTAGGCGGCCTGGATGTTGGCGGCTTGCTTGCCCTTCGGGCCTTGCGCAACTTCGAACGTCACGCGTTGGCCTTCCTTCAGGGTCTTGAAGCCGGGCATGTTGATCGCGGAGAAGTGAGCGAAGATGTCCTCGCCGCCTTCGTCCGGAGTAATGAAGCCGAAGCCTTTGGAATCATTGAACCACTTTACGGTACCCGTAGCCATTGGGGTCTTTCTCCAAGATATGCATTAACACAGCGCCAGCCTGGCGCCGACTGTTTGAAGTCAAGGCCCAACGTCGGGTAAACCGGTAAGGCATCAAACTTGTCCATCAAACGCGCTTCGGTTTTACGCGACATTTACGATAAGGGTCAAGCGTCCGGCTGTGAAAAACAGCAAACTGTTGCGCGGTTGGAACGCTTGAAAAAGCACCCCTGCGGGCCAAAATGAAAATGAACAAGGTTGGATAGCGATGGCCCTAGATCACCAGGTTGAAAAGGAGCGGGTACTGCGGGAAACCCGTACCGCACCGCCCCCCATGTATCGGGTAGTGTTACTTAACGACGATTACACCCCGATGGACTATGTCATCGTCGTGTTACAGCACTTTTTTGCGATGGACCGCGAACAAGCCACCGTGGTCACGCTCAAAGTGCATAACGAAGGCAGGGGTATCTGCGGGGTATACCCGAAGGATATCGCTGCCACCAAGGTCGCGCAGGTCACGGAGCATGCGCGGGCACACCAGCACCCGCTCCAATGCATCATGGAGGTAAACGAATGATCGCCCAGGAACTAGAAGTAAGCCTCCATATGGCGTTCATGGAGGCCAGACAGAAGCGCCACGAGTACATCACCGTGGAGCACCTCCTCCTTGCATTGCTGGACAACCCGTCTGCCGCCGAGGTGCTGCGCGCCTGCGGCGCCAACATGGAAGAACTGCGCCGTTCGCTGGGTGATTTCGTCACCGAGCACACGCCCGTCGTCTCCGGTACCGGCGAAGTCGAGACCCAGCCGACCATCGGTTTCCAGCGTGTGATCCAGCGCGCGATCCTGCACGTGCAAAGCTCGGGCAAGAAGGAAGTGACCGGGGCCAACGTGCTGGTCGCCATCTTCGGCGAGAAGGACAGCCACGCGGTGTATTTCCTGCACCAGCAGGGCATTACCCGGCTGGACGTGGTGAACTTCATCTCGCATGGCATCGCGAAGAGCCAGGCCGCACCGCAGCAACCGTCCCGCAGCGAACACAGCGGCGAGGAACAGGATGCCGAGGTCAGCCCCGGCGGCGCGCTGGAGAGCTTTACCCAGAACCTGAACCAGCTCGCCCTGTCCGGTCGCATTGATCCGTTGATCGGCCGCGAGCCCGAGCTGGAACGCGTGATCCAGATCCTGTGCCGCCGTCGCAAGAACAACCCGCTGCTGGTGGGTGAAGCCGGGGTGGGCAAGACCGCCATCGCCGAAGGCCTGGCACGCCGCATCATCGAAGGCGAGGTGCCCGACATCCTGGCGGATGCGACAGTGTATGCGCTCGACATGGGTGCCCTGCTGGCGGGCACCAAGTATCGCGGCGATTTCGAGCAGCGCCTGAAGGCGGTGATCAAGCAGTTGGCCGACGAGCGCAACGCGATCATGTTCATCGACGAGATTCATACCCTGGTGGGCGCCGGCGCGGCCTCGGGCGGCACGCTGGATGCGTCCAACCTGTTGAAGCCGGCGCTGTCGAATGGCACGCTGAAGTGCATCGGCGCCACGACCTACAGCGAATACCGTGGCATTTTCGAGAAAGACAACGCCTTGTCGCGTCGCTTCCAGAAGATCGACGTGGCGGAGCCTTCGGTCGCGCAGACCGTGGAAATCCTCAAGGGCCTGAAGGAGCGCTTCGAGCAGCATCACGGCGTGAAGTACACCGTCAGCGCGCTGGCCACTGCGGCGGAACTGTCGGCCAAGTACATCAATGACCGCCACCTGCCCGACAAGGCCATCGATGTGATCGACGAAGCCGGGGCCGCGCAGAAGATCCTGCCGCGCTCCAAGCAGAAGAAGACCATTGGCAAGGGCGAGATCGAGGACATCGTGGCCAAGATCGCGCGCATTCCGCCGAAGTCGGTGTCGTCGGACGACAAGAATGCGCTGAAGACGCTGGATCGCGACCTGAAGAACGTGGTGTTCGGCCAGGACAACGCCATCGAGGCGCTGGCAACCGCGATCAAGATGGCGCGTGCCGGCCTGGGCAACCCGCAGAAGCCGATCGGTGCCTTCCTGTTCAGCGGCCCCACCGGGGTCGGCAAGACCGAGGTGGCAAGACAACTGGCCTATACGCTGGGCATCGAGCTGATCCGCTTCGATATGTCCGAGTACATGGAACGGCATGCGGTCAGCCGGCTGATCGGCGCGCCGCCGGGATACGTGGGTTTCGAGCAAGGCGGCCTGATGACCGAGGCGATCAACAAGCATCCCTATGCGGTGCTGCTGCTCGACGAGATCGAGAAGGCCCATCCGGACATCTACAACGTGCTGTTGCAGGTGATGGACCACGGAACGCTGACCGACAACAATGGCCGCAAGGCGGATTTCCGCAACGTGATCGTCATCATGACGACCAACGCGGGCGCCGAAAACCTGAACAAGTCGGTCATCGGCTTCACGTCCAAGAAGGAAACCGGGGACGAGATGCAGGAGATCAAGCGCATGTTCACGCCGGAGTTCCGTAACCGGCTGGACGCGATCATCCCCTTCGCGCCGCTGACGCACGAGATCATCCTGCAAGTGGTGGACAAGTTCCTGCTGCAACTGGAACTGCAATTGCAGGAAAAGAAGGTGGATGCCCACTTCACCGAGGCGCTGAAGGACATGCTGGCCAAGCACGGCTTCGATCCGATGATGGGCGCGCGCCCGATGGCGCGCCTGATCCAGGACACGATCCGCAAGGCGCTTGCCGACGAGCTGCTGTTCGGCCGCCTGACCCACGGCGGCGAAGTGACCATCGATGTCGACGAGCAAGGGAAGGTCATCCTGCAACTGGAAGAAGACGAAACCGCCGTTCCGGCCTGATCACCCGCCTTCAAGCAAAAGCCCCGGTTTCCACCGGGGCTTTTTTTTGCGGGAAGGGTCAGGCCTGTTGCACGATCACCGCCTGGGCCGGCATCGGCGCGGCGAAGCCCGCCTCGCCAAAGCTCTCGCGAATGACACGATTGGTGTCGAAATAGACCTGCCAATAGTGATCATTGTGGCAATAGGGACGCACGGCGAGGATCGGCCCCACCAGGGTGAACTCGACGATTTCGACATCCACTGGCGGCTCCGTCAGGACATTGGGAATCGCGGCGATTTTCTCTTTCAACAGTGCAATGGCGACGCGGTGATCGGTGCCCCCGGCCAGCTGTGCCTTCAGATCCACCCGCCGGAATGGATTGGCGGTGAAATTCTGGATCGTGTCGGAAAAGATCTTGTTGTTCCCGACGATGGTCATGATGTTGTCTGGTGTGTTGAGGGTGGTGGCAAACAGACCGATCTCGGTCACGGTACCGACCAATCCGGCCACGCCGACGAAATCCCCTACCTTGAAGGGCCGCAACACGATCAGGAAAGCGCCGGCCGCGAAATTGGCCAGCAACCCGGACCAGGCCATGCCGATCGCCACGCCGGCGGCGGCAATCAGCGCCGCGAATGTCGTGGTCTGGATGCCGAAATAGCCCAGGATACCGATCACCAGCAGCACATTGAGGGTGACGGTAATGATCGAGCCTACATAGCGCAGGACCGTGGGGTCGACATGCTGGCGCTCCAGCGACCGGCGCACCAGGCTGACGGCAAAGCCGATCAACCAGCGGCCAACCACCCAGAAGGCAATGGCGGCCAGGATCTTGACGCCGAAAATCGTCGCATATTCGGTTACCAGCGCCTGGAAACGGCCAACCGTCTCTGCGCCCTGCGACACCAGATCTTTATCCATCGTGCACTCCTGCGGTGTGAATGACTGGGGGAATAACCCACTCAAGCTAGCAGAAGATATGACCAGTGGTATCAACCACGCGGATGGTGAGCCTTGTGCAGCGACTGGAGCCGCGCGGTGGCCACATGCGTATAGATCTGGGTGGTACCGATATCGGCATGCCCCAGCAGCATCTGCACGACGCGCAAATCGGCGCCATGGTTGAGCAAATGGGTCGCAAAGGCGTGTCGCAACACATGCGGGGACAATTTCTCGGCTTCGATCCCCGCCTGGGTCGCATAGCCTTTGACGATGAACCAGGCGCCCTGGCGGGTCAGTGGCTCCCCACGCTGGTTGACGAACAGGGTCGGCACGGCACGGCCGCCACACAGCAACGCTCGCGCCTCGCCCAGGTAGCGTGACAACCAGTGCACGGCTTCGTCACCCATGGGGACTATGCGCTGCTTCCCCCCTTTGCCGCCCACTACCTGGAGGAAGCCTTCAGTGAGGTAGACCCGCTCGATGGGTAGCCCCACCAGTTCGGATACCCGCAAGCCGGTGGCGTACATCAGTTCCAGCATGGCGCGATCGCGCACGCCTGCGGCAGTTTCGAGATCGGGCGCGGCGAGCAACCCTTCGACCTGCCCTTCTTCCAGCCCCTTGGGCAAGGGCCGCACGCGACGCGGCGAGGACAGCAGTTCGGTTGGGTCGTCGCTGATCCGCTCGGCCTGACGCCAGTGCCGATAGAACTTGCGCAGGCTGGCCAGACGCCGCGCCAGCGTGGACGCTTTGACATCGCGTGCCTGGCGAGCCAGGAAGGCCTGGATATCGTCGCGGCTGGCGGCAAGGATGGATTTGCCCTCTTCCGCCAGCCAGCCAGCCCAGATGGTCAGATCGCGTCGATAGCTGTCCGCGGTGTTCGCGGCCAGGCCATCCCCCAGCCAGACCTGATCGATGAAATCATCGACCACGCGTAACGAATCAGCCAATACCGGGTTCACAACACGCCTTCGTGCACCAGCAATGTGTATTTGAGCGGCCCCCAATCGACACCGTTGCGATTGGCGTTGAAGCCCCCCAGGCCTTGCTTGGCGACGACGCGGTGGCAGGGAATGACAATGGGCAATGGGTTACGACCACAGGCGCTGCCGACCGCTCGCGCGCTGGAGCCCAACTGCCAGGCGATCTCCGCATAACGCACCAGTTCGCCCAGCGGAATCGCGGCGATCCGCTCCCAGACAGCCCGCTGATGGGATGTGCCTTGCAGCCGATAGGGCAGGTCGAACCGAAAGGCCGGGTCGGCACCGTAGGCCTTCAACTGGCGTTCGACTTCGCGCAACAGCGGCGTACCCGGCTCCCGCAGCGGTGCATCGGCGGGCAGGAAATCGATCAGGGTGAGCAACTCGGACGTGGCGCATATGCCGAGCGGACCGATCAGGCTGGGCACGATGGCGTCGTATTCGTCGTAGACAATCGGATGCATCAACGGCATGACGGCATGCTCTTGAATCGGAACTCCGTGATCGTAAACGAAAAAACGCGGGCATTTGCCCGCGTTTTCAAGAAAGCGCCCCGGATTACTTGGCCGCTTGCACAACCTTGCGCGCCGGCAGCTTTTCCTTGATACGTGCGGACTTGCCCGAACGATCGCGGAGGTAGTACAGCTTGGCACGACGCACATCGCCACGACGCTTCACTTCGATCGAAGCGACCAGCGGGGAGAACGTCTGGAAGGTACGTTCCACGCCGGTACCGGCCGAGATCTTGCGCACGGTGAACGCGCTGTTCAGACCACGGTTCTTCTTGGCGATGACCACGCCTTCGTAGGCTTGCAGACGTTCGCGGTTGCCTTCCTTGACCTTCACTTGCACGATGACGGTGTCACCGGGCGCAAATTCAGGCACGGTCTTGCCCAGGCGGGCGATTTCTTCTTGTTCCAGTTGCTGGATCAGGTTCATTACCTTTACTCCGTATGTGAAGACGTACCTTCTGCACTGACGTGAGAACCCACGCTGTCGTGGTGTTCCGCCTGAAATTCGGCCAGAAGACGAGCTTCCTCTTTTGTCAGCCGACGAGAAGCAAGTAACTCGGGGCGACGCAACCACGTGCGCCCCAGGGATTGCTTCAAGCGCCAGCGCCTGATGTTGGCATGATTTCCCGAAAGCAGGACTTCCGGAACCGCCATACCGCGGTAAACCTCGGGACGGGTGTAATGCGGGCAATCCAGCAACCCATCCACGAATGAATCTTCCTCGGCACTCGCCGCGGTATTGAGTACCCCCGGCAATTGCCTGACCACCGCATCGATCAGCACCATCGCCGGCAGTTCGCCACCGGACAGCACGTAATCACCAACCGATATTTCCTCGTCCACCTGACGTTCGAGCACGCGTTCATCCACGCCCTCGTAGCGCCCGCACAACAGGATCAACCCATCGAGCGCCGCCAGTTCCAGAACCTTGGCATGGCTCAGCGGCGTTCCCTGTGGCGAGAGATACACCACGCGTGGCCGTGAACCCAGTTCCGCCTGCCGCGCCCTGGCGGCAGCCACCGCGTCTTCCAGCGGCTCGGGCAACATCAGCATGCCGGGGCCGCCACCATAGGGGCGGTCATCGACACGGCGATAATTGTCATGGGTGAAATCGCGCGGATTCCACGTGGCCAGATCGAAAATGCCCAGCTCGGCGGCACGCTGCGTCACACCATGCCGCGTGATCGCCTCGAACATCCCCGGAAAGATGCTCACCACGTCGAAACGCAGTGGCCCTGTCCGGGCCATCAGTAATCCAGACCCCAGTCGACTTCGATCGACCTGGCATCCATATCGACCTTGAGCACGACCTGCTTTACAAAGGGCAGCAGACGTTCCGTCGGGCCATCCTGCACCACCAGCACGTCATTGGCGCCGGTTTCGAACAACCGCGCCACCACGCCCAGCTTTTCGCCCTGCGTGTTGACGACGGCATGCCCGACCAGATCGGCCCAGTAGTACTCGCCTTCTTCCGGTTCCGGCATGGCGCTGCGCGGCACGGCGATCAGCGCCCCTTTCAAGGCCACTGCACCCTCGCGGTCATCGACGCCTTCCAGCTTGGCAGCCAGCTTCTTGGGCTGGACCTGACCTTCGGCCATGACATAAGCGCGCCATTGCCCGGGCTGGCCCACCCACCAGGTGTCGTAGTCCATCAGGCTGTCGACGAACTCGGTGTCCGCAACGACGTTGATCCAGCCACGAATACCGAAAGCCCCGCTCACATAACCCATCGTCACCAGATCTTCGGGGACGGCGGATGCTGTGGACGGGGCAATATCCTTGCTTGTCACAGTCGCTTAAGCGGCCGGCTTGTACTGCTTGAGCAGGCGCGCAACGGCGTCGCTCGGCTTGGCACCAACGCCAACCCAGTAGTTCACGCGGTCAAGGGCGAAACGAACACCTTCCTGGCCTTCCTTGGCGAGCGGGTCATAGAAACCCAGGCGCTCGACGAAGCGACCATCGCGGCGGTTGCGCGAATCGGTGACGACGATGTTATAAAACGGACGGTCTTTGGCGCCGCCACGAGTCAGACGAATCACAACCATTGTTTTGTACCCAGAATCGGTTTACGCGAAACTCGCAATTGTAGGGGAACTGCACAAGGCAGCACAAGGCCCTGTGCAACAAACCTGCGGGGCGGTTGCCGCGATCACATTCCCGGCAGCATTCCCTTCATGCCACGCATCATCTTGGCCATGCCGCCCTTGGAAAACTGTTTCATCATTTTCTGGGTCTGCTCGAACTGGTTGAGCAGGCGGTTGACCTCCTGCACGCTCACCCCCGCCCCGGCCGCGATACGGCGCTTGCGGCTGGCCTTGAGCAGCTCCGGCTTGCGGCGTTCCTGCGGCGTCATGGCATTGATGATGCCTTCGATGCGCGCCACCGCCTTGTCGGAGGCCTGGCTATTGGCGATCTCGCCCAATTGGCCGGCGCCGGGCAATTTGTCCAGCAAGGCGGACATGCCCCCCATCTTTTTCATCTGCTGAATCTGCGATTTGAAGTCTTCCAGGTCGAAGCCCTTACCGGACTTCACCTTTTTCATCATCTTCAGCGCTTCGGCTTCACCGACCGTCTTCTGGACATCTTCGATCAGCGACAGCACGTCGCCCATGCCGAGGATCCGGCTTGCCATCCGGTCCGGATGGAAGGGCTCGAGACCGGTCAGCTTTTCGCCGACGCCGAGAAACTTGATCGGCTTGCCGGTGACGTTACGCACCGACAACGCCGCGCCGCCACGGGCATCCCCGTCCATCTTGGTCAGCACCACCCCGGTGAGCGGCAACGCCTCGTTGAACGCCTGCGCAGTATTGACGGCGTCCTGCCCCTGCATCGCGTCGACCACGAACAGCGTTTCCACCGGCTTGACCGCGGCGTGCAGCGCTTTGATTTCGGCCATCATGGCTTCGTCGATGGCCAGGCGGCCGGCGGTATCGACGATCAGCACATCATGGAAATGACGCTTGGCGTGATCGAGCGCGCCAAGGGCGATCTCCACCGGTTTCTGGTTCACGTCGGACGGGAACCATTCAACGTCCAGTTGCGTAGCGAGAGTCTTCAACTGCTCGATGGCGGCGGGGCGATAGACGTCGGTGGAGACCAGCAGCACCTTCTTGCGCTGGTCTTCCTTGAGGCGCTTGGCCAGCTTGCCCGAGGTCGTGGTCTTGCCCGCGCCCTGCAAACCGGCCATCAGCACCACCGCGGGCGGAACCGCGGCCAGGTTGAGCGCATCGTTCTGCGCGCCCATCAGCTTGGTCAACTCTTCGTAGACGACGCCGATCAAGGCCTGCCCCGGCGTCAGGCTGCCGATCACCTCCTGCCCGAGCGCACGTACCTTGATGTCGGCCACGAACTGCTTCACGACCGGCAAGGCGACGTCGGCCTCCAGCAACGCCATGCGCACCTCGCGCAAGGTGTCCTGGATATTCGCTTCAGTTAGCCGTGCGTTGCCACGAAGTGTTTTGACGACACTGCCGAGCCGGCCGGAGAGGTTTTCGAGCATGCTTGATCCTTGAACGACATGGACGGCACCCGGCCATCCGCTCTGTTAGACTGTTGATTCGCCGATTTTAACCCACTATGCCCGTGCCCTGGCTCGCCCTCACCGCGCTTGCGATCTATATCCTGCTTGGCTGGCAATTCTGCCGCACTCGCCTCGCCGCGACCGCGCCGCCGCACCCACGCCTGGAAAACGGTGTGCTGCTGGCCGCCCTGGCATTGCATGGCCTGGCCCTCTGGCCGCCGCTCGCGGTCCCGCCGCTTCATTTCGGCGCGGGGGAAGCCCTCTCGATGACGGCCTGGCTGGCACTGCTGGTTTTTCTGGTCGGACAACTTTCCTTCCGCCTCGATGGGTTGCAGCCGCCGCTGCTGGCGCTGGTCATCCTGCTGCTGGGAGCCAGCCTGCTCATTCCAGCCGGCCATGCGTTGACCTACCCGCAGAACGCCCTCTCCCGCCTGCATTTCCTGGCCGCCATGCTGGCCTACGGTCTGTTTGCCAATGCCGCCGGCCTCGCCATGCTGATGCATCTGGCGGATCGGCGCCTGCATCACGCGAATGCCCATCTGCTGGTGCAAAAGCTGCCACCGCTGATTTCGCTGGAACGCCTGCTGTTCGCCTGCGTCGGCCTGGGCTTTGCCTGGCTCAGCATCGCACTGGGGACGGGCGCGCTCTTCAGCGAAGAGGTATTCGGCAAGGCACTTCAGTTCAATCACAAAGTGGTGCTTTCCATTGCTGCCTGGCTGGTATTCGGCGGTCTGCTGCTGGGCAGAAGGCTGCGCGGCTGGCGGGGACGAACGGCCATCCGGACCACCCTGTTGGGCTTTGCGCTGCTGCTACTGGGCTATATCGGCTCGCGCTTCGTGCTGGAGATCATGCTGCACCGGGTGTAAGGAACAAGCGCGCTGGAAGGATGCGGCATCGATCCAGGGATTCTCGCGGACAGATGCCTGGAAGCAGTATTCAGGACTGCCGCCAGGCTGGCACGGCAAGCTGTCGCAAAAAAGCTGCCTTACGCACGGAATGCCCATCCTGGGATGACATTTGCTAGACTGCTCCGAAGCCCTATTGGCGGCAGCGGTATTGTCTGCCGGGGGTTTGGTTCTCTTTATCAAATTCAAGTGCCCATATAGCTATCCACCATGTCGACCACCACCGTTCCAATTTCTGGTCTTGCACGTTTGTTGGTGCAACATGGCCGCCTGGTCGAATCGGACGCCGAAGCACTTCAGCAGTCCGCCAACAACAACAAAACCAGCTTCATTGAACAATTGATCAGCAGCCGCAAGATTTCCGCGAAGGAACTTGCCGAGCTGGGTGCCCAGGCATTCGGTTACCCGCTGTTCGATCTGGACAAGATCGACTCCAGCTATATCCCCACGGGGGTGCTCGATCCCAAGCTGATGCAGGCCAATCGCCTGGTGCCGCTGTTCAAGCGGGGCAGCAAGTTGTTCGTCGGCATTTCGGACATCACCAATCTGCAAGGCCTGGAGGAAGTGCGCTTCCAGAGCGGCCTTCAGGTGGAACCGATCGTGGTGGAGGATGGCAAGCTCGCCGCCTTGATGGGCAAGCTGTTCGAGCAATCCGGCGCCAGCCTGAAAGACCTGAATGTCGATGAGGCGGATCTCGACATTCGTACCGGCGAAGAAGAGCAACCGGATGCGATCAACGCCGATGTCGATGACGCGCCGGTCGTCAAATATCTGCAGAAAATCCTGCTCGACGCCATCAATGCCGGCGCCTCCGATATCCATTTCGAACCGTACGAGAAGTTCTACCGCATTCGCTATCGGCAGGACGGCGTCTTGCGCGAGGTCGCGCAGCCGCCATTGGCGATCAAGGAAAAGCTCGCCTCCCGTATCAAGGTGATCTCCAAGCTGGATATTTCGGAAAAGCGGATTCCACAGGATGGCCGGATGAAGCTGGTGCTCTCCAAGAGCCGCGCCATCGATTTCCGGGTATCCACTTTGCCCACGCTGCATGGCGAAAAAATCTGTATCCGGATTCTGGACCCGACCTCCGCCACGCTGGGGATCGACGCACTGGGTTATGACCCGGACCAGAAGGCGGCCTTGATGGCCGCCATCACCCGTCCTTACGGCATGGTGCTGGTGACCGGCCCCACCGGTTCGGGCAAGACGGTGTCGCTCTATACCTGCCTGAACATCCTGAACGAACCCGGGATCAATATTTCGACCGCCGAAGACCCGGCCGAAATCAATTTGCCTGGCGTCAACCAGGTCAACGTGAATGACAAGGCGGGCCTGACTTTTTCTGTCGCACTGAAGGCATTCCTGCGGCAGGATCCGGACATCATCATGGTCGGGGAAATCCGGGACCTGGAAACGGCGGATATCGCGATCAAGGCCGCGCAAACCGGCCACATGGTCTTCTCCACGCTTCACACCAATGATGCGCCGACCACGCTGACGCGGATGCTGAACATGGGGGTCGCGCCGTTCAATATCGCCTCGTCGGTCATCCTGATCACGGCGCAGCGGTTGGCGCGTCGTCTCTGTTCGCAATGCAAGGCCCCCGCGGATATCCCGCCGGAAGCCCTGCTCGATGCGGGCTACACGGAAGCAGACCTGGATGGGACTTGGCAACCGTATCGCCCCGTGGGCTGTGACGTCTGCAAGGGAACCGGCTATAAGGGCCGACTGGGTATCTATCAGGTCATGCCGATATCGGATGAAATGAACCGCATCATCATGAAGAACGGCACCGCCATCGATATCGCGGATCAGGCACGCGCGGAAGGGGTTCGCGACCTGCGCCATTCCGGCCTGCTGAAGGTGAAGCAGGGGCTCACTTCCCTCGAAGAAGTGATGGCAGTGACCAACGAATAAGATCAGGGAGAAGAGCATGGCCACAGCAGCAGCCCGGGCGGCGGCGACCAAGGTAAAGGAATCCACTTTCGTCTGGGAAGGCAAGGATCGCGGGGGCAAGGTTCTCAAAGGAGAAATGCGCGCCAGCGGTGAAGCGGTCCTGCGCAATCACCTGCGCCGGCAAGGCATCAACGTCACCAAGATCAAGAAGCAACGTCTGCGTGCCGGACGCCGAATCACCGAACAGGACGTGACCATGTTCACCCGGCAGTTGGCAACCATGCTGAAGTCGGGCGTGCCGCTGCTGACGGCCTTCGATATCGTGGCCAAGGGCCATGGCAACCCGTCGATGACCAAGCTGCTGATGGACATCAAGGCCGACATCGAAACCGGCTCCTCGATGACCCAGGCTTTCCGCAAGCACCCAGCGCATTTCGATTCGCTGTATTGCAACCTGATCCAGGCGGGGGAACAGGCGGGTATTCTGGATACGCTGCTGGCGCGGCTGGCGACCTACAAGGAAAAAATCCTGGGGGTCAAAAAGAAGATCAAATCCGCGCTGTTCTATCCTACCGCGGTGATCGTGGCGGCTTTCGTCATCACGGCGGTGATCATGATTTTCGTGATCCCGGCCTTCAAGGATCTGTTTTCGAACTTCGGCGCCGATCTGCCCGCCCCGACGATGATCGTGATCACGCTGTCCGATCTGTTCGTTACCTATTGGTGGGCGATATTTGGCGGTATTGGCGGCGGTATCTGGCTGTTTATGCGCATCTGGAAGAAATCGGAAACGATGCAGATCGCCATGGATCGCTTCCTGCTCAAGATTCCCGTCATCGGCGAGATCATCAAAAACGCGACCATCGCCCGGTGGGCGCGCACGCTCTCGACCATGTTCGCGGCGGGGGTGCCCCTGGTGGAGTCTCTCGAATCGGTGGGTGGGGCCTCCGGCAACTATATCTACCGCGCCGCAAGCAAGCGGATCCAGACTGAAGTCGCCACCGGTACCAGCCTGACGCTGGCGATGCAAAACGCCAACGTGTTCCCGAACATGGTGTTGCAGATGGCATCGATCGGTGAGGAATCCGGCTCTCTCGACGCGATGCTGGGCAAGGTCGCCGACTACTACGAAGAAGAAGTCGACAACGCGGTCGAGGCGCTCTCCAGCCTGATGGAGCCCATCATCATGGTCGTACTGGGCGTGCTGATCGGTGGTCTGGTCATCGCCATGTACCTGCCGATCTTCAAGATGGGTGAGGCGGTAGGCGGATGATGCCATTCTGGCAATTGCTGGGTGAAAACCCGCTGTTCTACAGCGGGTTTTTATTCGTACTGGGCTTGCTCATCGGCAGCTTTCTCAATGTGGTCATTCATCGTCTGCCCAAGATGATCGAAGCCGAATTCCGCCACGAATGCAACACGCTGGATTTGCCCAGCGAGGCGCCGCTACCCGCCAAGCCCGCCTACAACCTGATGGTTCCACGGTCAGCCTGCCCACAATGCGGCAGGCCGATCAGCGCCCTGGAGAACATCCCCGTACTCAGTTACCTCGCGCTGCGGGGACGCTGCCGTGGATGTGGCGCACGCATCAGTATTCGCTATCCCGCGGTAGAGTTGATCTGCGCCGTACTGACAGCCGCGGTCGGCTGGCATCTCGGCCTTACCCTGCCCGGCCTGGGGGCGGTCGCGTTGACCTGGGCGCTTATCGCCCTCTTCTTCATTGACGCCGATACGTACCTGCTTCCCGATTCGATTACCTTGCCCTTGTTATGGCTGGGGATGCTGGTCAATCTGGCCGGTGGTCTGGTGCCGTTGCAGGATGCCGTTCTGGGTGCCGTGTTCGGCTATCTGTCGCTCTGGAGCATTTATTGGCTCTTCAAGCTCGCGACAGGAAAGGAGGGAATGGGTTATGGCGACTTCAAGCTGCTGGCGGCGCTGGGGGCCTGGTTTGGCTGGCAGGCTTTACCCCTGATCATCCTGCTGTCATCGGTTGCCGGTGCCCTGATCGGCATTGTGCTGGCCTGGAGCGCGCGCAGGGGCTTCTCCAAGCCCATGCCCTTCGGCCCCTATCTGGCGGTGGCCGGCTGGTTGACCTTGATCTGGGGGCCGCAATTGCAGCGGCTAATTTTCCCGCATTGGTAACCTCGGGATGAAAGTGATCGGGCTTACCGGCGGGATCGGCAGCGGGAAATCCACGGTCGCCGCTATGTTTGCGAAATTGGGGGTGCCGGTCGTCGATACCGACGAGATCGCCCACCAGTTGTCCCTGCCCCCGTCGGATGCCCTGGACGAGATTCGCCAGACCTTTGGCGGCGCTTTCCTGCAAGCGGACGGCACGCTGGACCGCGCCCGGATGCGCGCCCTGGTATTTCAGGATGAGAACGCTCGCATCCGGCTGAACGAGATCTTCCATCCGCGGATTCGTAACGCTGCTCGGCAAGCCTTGCTGGCATTGGCCCCTTTTCCCTACGCGTTATTGGTTGTACCACTATTATTCGAAGCGAATGGATTCCGCAGTCTGGTGGACCGTGCGCTGGTGGTGGACAGCCCCCCGGATCAGCAGCTGGAACGCCTCGCGGCGCGCCCTGGGCTCGACCGGGCCACGGCGGAAGGCATATTGCGCAGTCAGCTTGCGCCTTCGGAGCGCATCGCGCTCGCGGATGATGTCATCAGCAATGGCGGTTCGTTGTCGGAACTTCAGCGGCAAGTCCAGGCTTGTCATGCTCAATACTTGGAATGGGCCAACGACCTTTGAAACAAAGCTTACGTAACGGGTTTTCAAACCCGCGCTGTTGCTGCAAAATCGGGTATCTTTTTGTATCCGTCCTGCCGTGATCAGCTACGAGTTCCCCATCAATGAGCGCATCCGCACCTTACTGCGGCTGGAGCACCTTTACGACCGCACGGCACTGTTTGCCGGGCGTGCCGACGCGGTGGACCATCATGTTGCGCTGCTCGGCATTTTCGAGATCATGGAAGTGGCCAGCCGGGCCGATCTGAAATCGGATCTGCTCCAGGAACTGGAACGCCAACGGCAAACCCTCGCCTCATTACGTAACAACCCGCATATTTCCGAAGCTGCGCTGGAAGGCGTTCTGGCGGAGATCGAGACGGTCCATGGCCGGATGCTCGACATGACCGGCAAGTTCGGTCAGTACCTGCGGGAAAACGAGTGGCTGATGACCATCAAGCAACGCTTGTCCATTCCTGGCGGCGCTTGCGAGTTCGATCTGCCGTCCTATCACTACTGGCAGCAGTTACCGGCTGAGCGCCGGCAAGCCGAAGTCGATCGCTGGTTCCGCCCGCTGACGCCGATCAAACAGGGGATCGATATCGTGCTGCGGTTGTTACGGGATTCCGCGCGCGTCAGTCATTACACGGCCCATCTGGGTACATTCCAGCAGATGTCGGGGGGCAAGACGATCCAGTTGCTGCGGGTCACGCTGCCGAGCGATCTTCCGGTCGTGCCTGAGCTCTCCGCCAATCGTTATGCCATCAATGTCCGCTTTGTCCATCCTTCCACCAGTGGCGAGCGGCCACGCGTAGTCGAAAGCGATATCGACTTCAGCCTGGGATATTGCAATCTGTGAAGCCCCGCCTGGTTCCCTGCCCCAAATGCGGGACACTTGCCCCTTTCTCGCCGGAAAACCCGTACCGCCCTTTCTGCTCCGAACGCTGCCGCACCGATGACCTCGCCTCGTGGGCGGAGGAACGCTATCGGATCGAGGGCAACGATCCTCCCGAGATTCAGCCCCCGCCCCTGGACTAAACCTCGCGCGGGCGCGGCGCCGAGTTGGTGCCTCGCCGGCCAATGACACCGCGCCCCGCCGCCCGACCTGGTTTGCGTTGTCATTCGTCCTTCAAGCAAACGTCATCGTTTCTTCACTTCGACGCCTTAATTTGTGTTCCACCCATCAGGAGGAACATGAATGCTGCAACAACTGCAAATCGACACAGCAAAACGCAGGCGTCCACTGTCGTTGGCCTTTGCTTCCAACGCGAGCCATCTGCGTGCCGCACAGGCACTGCGCTATAAGGTGTTCGCCGAGGAGATGGGGGCCAAGCTCAGCGGCCGCGAGGCTGGCCTGGACCAGGATCTCTTTGATGCCTATTGCGAGCATCTGCTGGTGCAGGACGACGAAACCGGCGAGGTGGTCGGCACCTACCGCATCCTGCCCCCGCACCAGGCCAGGAAGCTGGGCAGCTACTACGCCGACACCGAGTTCGACCTGACCCGCCTGCAACACCTGCGCAGCCAGTTTGTCGAGGTTGGCCGCTCCTGTGTCCACCCCGACTATCGAAACGGGGCAACCATCGCTTTGCTTTGGTCCGGATTGGCCGACTACATGCAGCGCCATGGTTATCAATACCTGATCGGATGTGCCAGCATGTCGCTCGCGGATGGCGGCCATCACGCGGCCAGCCTCTATCGGAAGCTGGTGGAAAGCGCGTCCGCGCCCGTCGAATGGCGAGTATTTCCCCGCTGCCCGTTGCCGCTGGCCGCGCTGGACCAGAAAATGCCGGTAACGGTCCCGCCATTGATCAAGGGCTATCTGCGCGCCGGGGCGATGATCTGCGGCGAGCCGGCCTGGGATCCCGACTTCAACACCGCCGACCTGTTCGTCCTGCTTCCCATGCACCGGATCGACAATCGATATGCCAAGCACTTCCTGCGGTAATGCAGACGCAATAAGCACATGGCCCGTTCTGGGCGATGCCGCTAAACTCGCTGAGTCATCCATTCAAGCTCAGCCTGCCGGCTTACGCCGGTCCGCGTCCATGTATCGAAACTGGCTTCGCCTCCAACGCCTCGTCAATGTGCTCTGCCATCTCGGCATGGGCATTGCCATCGCCACATGGCGCTTCCCTGGAATGGATGAAAATGCCCGCCTGTGTCGTATCCAGTCGTGGTCACGAACCCTGGCGAAAAAGCTCGGCATTCAGATTCGCGTCCAGGGCGTGGTGCCGGGGCTATATCCGCCCAACCACTTGCTGTTGGCCAATCATATTTCCTGGCTCGACATATTCGTTCTGAATACCGAAACGGTCTCGCGCTTCGTTGCGAAATCCGAGATCCGGCAGTGGCCGGTGGTCGGCAGCCTGTGCCACGCGGCGGGGACGCTGTTTATCGAACGGGAGCGCAAGCGCGATACCGCGCGGGTCAGCAATGCCATGATCGATGCGCTGCGCGATGGGCATTGCGTGGCGGTGTTCCCCGAAGGGACCACTTCGGATGGCCGCTGCATCCTTCCCTTCCGCTCTTCGCTACTCCAGGCCGCCATCGACTCGCAGGCGACGATCCAGCCCATCTACCTGCGCTACGTCGACAGCGAGGGCAACTGGAACGATGCCCCCGCCTATATCAACGAGATGTCGCTCAGCGAGTCGCTATGGCGATTGCTGGGCGCACGCGGTCTGGTGGCGGAGATCAATTTCCTGGCGCCATTCGCGGTGGCAGGCGAAGACCGCCGCACACTGACTCGCTACGCCGAGACACGCATCAAAGCGGCGCACGAAGCCCTGAACAGCCATCACCCCTCCGCAACGTCCTGATACGGCCGACGGGCAGTCACCTGGGTGATTTCCCCGTTATCCAGACAGACCGCTGTCAGTTGCCCCCCCCAGATACAACCAGTATCGATCGCCCAGACATCCGGGCGCATCAACAACCCCAGCGCGGACCAGTGTCCGCAGATGACGCGCTGGGTATGTTTCCGCAAGCCCGAGTCAAACCAGGGGGTCAGTCCCGCTGGAGCCTGGTCCAGCTCTCCTTTGAACTTGAGCTGCAATGCGCCATGTTCATCAACGAATCTCATGCGGGTACAAGCGTTGATGGTAAAGCGCCAGCGTTCGGCCAGCGATGCCGCCTGATCCCAGTGCGCGGGTTTGTTGCCATACATGTCGGCCAGTGCTGCACGCCATTCCTCCCGTGCCAGCGCGGCCTGCACTTCACCACAGGCATCGGCGAGCTGATCCAGTGTCCAGCCAGGCCAGATCCCCGCATGCACCAGGACGGCATCATCCAGCCTTCGCAATAACGGCTGGCGCCTGAGCCAATCACAGAGTTGAGAACAATCGTCCGCGCTCAGTATCTCGCTGATGGTGTCGCCATTCTTGGGTGTGGCATATCCGGCAACGCACGCAAGCAAATGCAAATCGTGATTTCCCAGCACCGGGAAGACGCTGGTCTGGTTGCGGTAAGCCCATCTCAATACTTCCAGCGAAGCGGGGCCTCTATTCACGAGGTCGCCAACCAAGTACAAACTGTCTTCAGCTGGTTGAAACCGGATCAGCGCCAGCAGATCGTGCAGCTCGTCAGCACACCCCTGGATATCACCGATTGCATAGCGAGCCATACGATTCACTCTCTATAAAGAATTAACTTACATTTACTGAGCGCAATATGCTCCACAGCACTCTCCCCACCTACGATGCCTGGGTCGATAAACTGGCTGCTTGCGAATTGCCGGTGTTGCAGTATACGTGCGCCCGGCTTCAGGACCTGCAAAGCCGGGTGGATGAAATCAGTATCCGCGATATCGCCCGCCCCATCCGCCATGACGCCTTGATGACGCTGCGGGTCATTCGCTTCCTGCAAATGCATCGCCACGTTTCCCAGGTGACCGACGTCAATACCGTGGACCGCGTGCTGATGATGATCGGCATGCGTGGGTTCATCCGGGAGTTCGGTCAGGCGGTCACCGTCGAAACACGGTTGCACAATGATCCCAAGGCGCTGACCAATGTACGTCGCATCCTTGCCAGAGCCAGTCTTGCCGCACAGATTGCGGAGGCGATGGCGGGAATGCGGCGGGATATCGATCCCGAGGAGGTTGCAACGGCTTGCCTGCTGCACGATACCGTCGAGATATTCCTGTGGTTGATCGCACCAAGGCTGGCTGCCGAGATCGAGACCTTGCAGGCGGCCCAGCCCGATCTCCGCACTCGGGATGCCCAGCGCGAAGTGCTCGGCCACACCTTGTTCGATCTACAGCTGGCCCTGGTTCAGCGCTGGCATCTGCCCGCCTTGCTTGCCCACTTGATCGATGAACGCTACCTGGCCGAACCGCGCGTCAGGACGGTGATCGTCGCGACGGCGCTATCCCGGCATCTATACCGGGGCTGGGATAACGCGGCATTGCCCGATGACTACAAGAACGTCGGGGAACTGCTCGGGCTGGAGCCGGATGCCGCATACGCCCTGGTGCGGGATGTCACCCTGCGCGCCGGCCGCGACTGGCACTGGTATGAGACCTTACCCCCCATGGCGTTGCGGCCGCGGCCCTGAATGCCCCTTTCACGGCGACTCCAATGACAAAAGGCCAGCAATCTGCTGGCCTTTTGTCATTGCTGGCTGCAAACGCTTACTCAGCGTCTGCTTCCACGGCTTCCACTTCTTCAGGACGGTCCACCAGCTCGACCAGCGCCATGGGCGCGTTGTCGCCAGCGCGGAACCCGCACTTGAGGATACGCAGATAGCCGCCATTGCGGGCAGCGTAGCGCGGGCCGAGTACGTCGAACAGCTTCACCACGATCTCGCGATCGCGGGTGCGGTCAAACGCGAGGCGGCGATTTGCCAGCGATGCCTGCTTGCCCAAGGTGATCAGGGGCTCGGCAACGCGACGCAGCTCTTTGGCCTTCGGCAGCGTGGTTTTGATGACTTCGTGACGCAGCAGCGCGTTCGCCAGGTTGCGCAACAGCGCCTGGCGATGGCTGGACGTACGATTGAGTTTACGATTGGCTAAACGGTGACGCATTTGTCAGTTCCTTTACCTTGCCGATCACGGCTTGTCCAAGCCGGCCGGCGGCCAGTTTTCGAGGCGCATGCCCAGGCTGAGGCCCTTCGAGGCGAGCACTTCCTTGATTTCATTCAAGGACTTGCGGCCCAGGTTCGGCGCCTTGAGAAGCTCGGTCTCGGTGCGCTGGATCAGATCGCCGATGTAATAGATGTTTTCGGCCTTCAAGCAGTTGGCCGAACGCACCGTCAATTCGAGGTCATCCACCGGGCGGAGCAGGATCGGATCGATCTGCGGTGCGGCCGGCTTCTCTTCCTCGATCGGCGTGCCTTCGAGATCGGCAAATACGGAGAGCTGATCCACCAGAATGCGGGCGGCTTGGCGCACTGCATCTTCCGGCGTCAACACCCCATTGGTTTCGATCTCGAGAATCAGGCGATCCAGGTCGGTACGTTGCTCGACACGGGCGCTTTCGACGGCATAGCTGACGCGGCGGATCGGGCTGAAGGAAGCGTCGAGCTGGATGGTGCCGATGCTACGCGACTCGTCGCGATTGGCACGGGCAGGCGCAGGCTGATAGCCACGGCCCTTCTCCACCTTGATTTCCATGTTCAGCTTGCCGCCAGCGGACAGATGCGCAATGACGTGATCGGGATTGACCACTTCCACGTCATGCGGCACCTGGATATCGCCAGCCTTCACAACACCCTGGCCATCCTTGGTCAGTGTCAACGCCACGGCTTCACGGCCGTGCAGCTTCAGCACGACACCCTTGAGGTTCAGCAGAATGTCGACCACGTCTTCCTGCACGCCATCCAGCGCGGAGTATTCATGGACGACACCCTCGATCTTCACCTCGGTGGGTGCGAACCCCGGCATCGAAGACAGCAGGATGCGGCGCAGGGCGTTACCGAGCGTATGGCCGTAACCGCGCTCGAACGGCTCCATCACCACCCGAGCCTGGGCGGAAGAGTGAGCCTGCACGTCGATGATGCGCGGCTTGAGCAACTCATTAGCGAGGTTTTGCATGTATCAGTATCCCTTGGCCTTTCCGGGGCAGCTAATTACTTGGAGTAGAATTCCACGACCAGCGATTCATTGATATCGCTGGAAAGATCGGAACGCTCCGGCGCATTCTTGAACACGCCTTCCATTTTCTTGCTGTCGACCTGCACCCAGTTCGGGAAACCGATGCCTTCGGCCAGCGACAGTGCTTCTTGAATACGCACTTGCTTCTTGGCCTTCTCGCGCACCGAAACGGCGTCGCCAGTCTTCACCTGGAAGGAAGGAATGTTCACGACATTGCCATTGACCACGACAGCCTTGTGCGACACCAGCTGGCGCGCTTCGGCACGAGTGGAGGCAAAGCCCATGCGGTAGACAACGTTGTCCAGGCGCGACTCGAGCAGCTTCAACAGGTTTTCACCGGTCGAGCCCTTGCGGCGAGCAGCTTCTTCGAAATAACGACGGAACTGACGTTCCAGCACGCCGTAGATACGACGGATCTTTTGCTTTTCGCGCAGGTGAACGCCGTAGTCGGACAGACGGGTGTTCTTAGCGCCATGCTGGCCTGGGGCTTGTTCCAGCTTGCACTTGCTGTCGAGCGAACGACGCGCGCTCTTGAGGAAAAGATCCGTGCCTTCGCGACGTGCGAGTTTGCACTTGGGTCCAATATAACGAGCCATGTTCTACTCCGGGATTAGATACGACGCTTTTTCGGAGGACGGCAGCCGTTATGCGGCACCGGAGTCACATCCGAAATGCTGGTGATCTTGAAGCCGAGTGCGTTCAATGCACGCACGGCGGATTCGCGACCCGGACCAGGACCCTTGATACGAACTTCAAGGTTCTTCACACCATATTCTTGGGCAACTTTACCAGCGTGCTCCGCGGCCACCTGGGCTGCGAAGGGTGTACTTTTCCGAGAGCCCTTGAAACCAGCACCGCCCGAGGTAGCCCAAGAAAGTGCATTGCCTTGGCGATCGGTGATGGTAATGATCGTGTTATTGAAAGACGCGTGCACATGCACGATGCCTTCCGACACGCTCTTTTTGACTTTCTTCCGTACACGCACTGTGTTTGCTTTAGCCATTCTTTAAATCCTTAATTTACGCTGCGGCGATTATTTCTTGCCGGCGATAGGCTTGCGCGGGCCCTTGCGAGTGCGCGCATTGGTACGCGTGCGTTGGCCGCGCACCGGAAGGCCCTTGCGATGACGGAAACCGCGATAGCAGCCAAGGTCCATCAGACGCTTGATGCTCATCGTGACTTCGCGACGCAGATCGCCTTCGACAATGTACTTGCCGACTTCTTCACGCAGCTTGTCCAACTCAGCTTCGCTGAGATCTTTAACCTTCTTGTTCGGCTCGATGCCGGTGGCAGCGCAGACAGAGATCGCACGAGTGCGGCCAATGCCATAGATTGCCTGAAGGCCGATCACAGTATGCTGATGATTAGGGATGTTAACCCCAGCAATACGGGCCATACTTCTTTACCCCAGGTTCAAAAAGTTGCGGATTATAGCAACCTGAGCTGATTGACTCAATCAGCCCTGGCGCTGCTTGTGCCGCGGATCCGTGCAGATCACGCGCACCACGCGATTGCGGCGGATGATCTTGCAGTTGCGGCAGATTTTCTTGACCGATGCTTGAACTCTCATCGTCTGGTCCTTTCATCTAAAGTGAGATTCCGTTCGAATCACTTCGTCCGGAATACGATGCGAGCCTTGGTCAGATCGTAAGGGGTGAGTTCCACCGTAACCTTGTCACCGGGAAGGATGCGGATATAGTGCATCCGCATCTTGCCGGAGATATGACCAAGGACCACATGTCCGTTTTCAAGCTTGACCTTGAACGTTGCGTTAGGCAGCGTTTCCAGGACTTCGCCCTGCATCTGAATAACGTCTTCTTTCGCCATGGCTAGTCGATTCAATCCGGCTTAGGCCGCGCCTTTGAAGTTTGCCTTCTTCAGCAGGCTCTCGTACTGATGCGACAGCACGTAGGACTGCATCTGCGCCATGAAGTCCATGGTCACCACCACCAGAATCAGCAGCGACGTACCACCGAAATAGAACGGGACATTCCATTTCAGGATCAGGAACTCAGGAATCAGACAGATCACCGTGATATAGACGGCGCCGATCAACGTCAGCTTCAGAATCAGTTTTTCGATGTAACGGGCCGTATGCTCGCCCGGGCGATAACCCGGAATCATTGCCCCGCTCTTCTTCAGGTTGTCCGCGGTTTCCCGGGGATTGAACACCAGGGCGGTATAGAAGTAGCAGAAGAAAATGATCGCTGCGGCATAAAGCAGTACATACACGGGCTGGCCCGGGTGCAGCGTATCGCCGATCGCCTTCAGCCACCCCAGCTTCTCGCTGTTGCCAGTCCAGGACAGCAACGTTGCGGGAAACAGGATGATCGACGACGCGAAGATCGGCGGAATGACACCCGCCATATTGATCTTCAGCGGCAGATGGGTGCTCTGGGCCTGCATCACGCGGTTACCGACCTGGCGCTTGGCATATTGCACCGGCACCTTGCGTTGACCACGCTCCACGAACACCACCGCTGCGGTCAGCAGCACCACGGCCACGGCCAAGAACAACGCCATGATCTCGTGCAGGCTACCCGCCTGCACCAGCGACAGCGTCTTGCCAATGGCACTCGGCACGCCGGCTGCAATACCGGCACAGATCAGGATCGAGATCCCGTTGCCGATACCGCGCTCCGTGATCTGCTCACCCAGCCACATCAGGAACATGGTGCCGGTGACCAGCGTGACCACCGTGGTAAAGAGGAACATGCCTTGCGGCAGAAGCACCAGGTTGGGCTGCTTGAACAACATCATCGCAATGCCGAAGCTCTGCGCGGTTGCAAGCAGCACCGTGGCATAGCGCGTGTACTGCGTGATCTTGCGCCGGCCGGCCTCGCCTTCCTTCTTCAATTGCTTGAGCGAAGGAAACACTTCGGAGCCGAGCTGCATGATGATCGACGCCGAAATATACGGCATGATCCCGATAGCAAACACGGTGAAGCGCGACAACGCACCGCCCGAGAACATGTTGAACATGTTCAGCAGGCCGGTTTGCGAGGAATTGAACAGCTTAGCCAGTTCCGCCGGGTTGATGCCCGGCACGGGGATATGTGCCCCGATACGGTACACAATCAGTGCACCGATCAGGAACCAGATCCGCTTCTTCAGATCCGCGAACTTGTTGCCTGCGGAAGCCATAGCGGGATTTGCCACGTTGCTGCCTCTGACTTGAGCTCGGTTACTCGGCGATGCTGCCACCGGCAGCTTCGATCGCGGCGCGCGCACCCTTGGTGACCGACAGGCCCTTCAAGGTAACGGCACGTTCGATCTTGCCAGCCAGGATGACCTTGACCGCTTGAGCGTGCTGGCCGATCACACCGGCCTGCAGCAGCACTGCGTAGTCGATCTCGTTGACCGGCAGTGCATTCAAGTCGGACAAGCGCACTTCGGCGCTCTTGCCCTTGGCAAGCGAAACGAAACCACGCTTCGGCAGGCGGCGTTGCAGCGGCATTTGACCGCCTTCAAAGCCAACCTTGTGGAAACCGCCGGCGCGGGATTTCTGACCCTTGTGACCACGGCCGGCAGTCTTGCCCAGACCGGAACCGATGCCACGACCGACACGCTTCTTGGCGTGAGTCGAGCCTTCGGCAGGCTTCAGGTTGTTCAGTACGAGAGACATGATTAGCCCTCCACCTTCAGCAGGTAGCTGATCTTGTTGATCATGCCGCGGTTGGCCGGCGTATCGATCACTTCAGCCGAGCTGTTCAGCTTACGCAGACCAAGACCACGCGCGCACGCCTGGTGCGATTCCAGACGTCCGATCAGGCTCTTGACGAGCGTGACCTTGACTTTCTTGGCGTCGCTCATTTATGCGTCCCCCAGGATTTCTTCGACGGTCTTGCCGCGCTTGGCAGCAATGTCACCCGCCGTTTGCAGCTTGGCCAAACCATCCAGCGTGGCGCGAACCACGTTGTACGGGTTGGTCGAGCCATGGATCTTGGCGCTGACGTTATGCACGCCGGCCACTTCGAACACGGCGCGCATCGGGCCGCCGGCGATAATGCCGGTACCATCGGGAGCGGGCTGCATGAACACGGTGGTGGCGCCATGGCGACCAACCACCGCGTGCGGCACGGTACCGTTCTTCAGCGGAGCCTTGAACAGTTTGCGACGGGCTTCGTCCAGTGCCTTTTGCACTGCGACCGGCACTTCCTTCGCCTTGCCCTTGCCCATGCCAACGCCGCCATCGCCATCACCGACCACGGTCAGCGCGGCGAAGCCGAGAATACGACCACCCTTCACGACCTTGGTGACGCGATTCACGCTCACCATCTTCTCGCGAAGGCCGTCGCTGCGATCTTCTACTTCGTTCCTAGCCATTTGATCACTCCAAATTAGAAGACGAGGCCGCCTTCGCGTGCGGCGTCAGCAAGCGCCTTCACGCGACCGTGGTAATGGAAACCGGAGCGGTCGAACGCAACCTTCTCCACACCAGCAGCACGGGCCTTCTCGGCGATGCGCTTGCCGATCAGGGTAGCAGCGTCGACGCTGCCGCCGTTCTTGACCTGGCCACGCACTTCAGCTTCGAGCGTCGACGCGCTGGCCAGCACCTTGGCGCTGTCCGCATCGATGACCTGAGCGTAGATATGGCTGTTGGTACGATGCACCGAGAGGCGCACCACCTTGAGCTCCGCAATCTTGGCACGAGTTTTACGTGCGCGGCGGAGTCGAGTCTCTTTCTTGTCCATGATTCAGCCTCGATTACTTCTTCTTGGTTTCTTTCAGAACAACCACTTCGTCCGAATAACGAACACCCTTGCCCTTGTACGGTTCGGGTGCGCGGTAGGCACGGATTTCAGCGGCCACTTGACCAAGAGCCTGCTTGTCAGCAGATTTGAGTACGATTTCGGTCTGGGTCGGGGTTTCCACCTTCACGCCAGCGGGCATCTTGTGCGCCACAGGGTGGGAGAAGCCCAACGTCAGATTCAGCGTATCGCCTTGTGCCTGGGCACGGTAGCCGACGCCCACCAGGTTGAGCTTGCGCTCGAAACCCTTGGAAACGCCGTTCACCATGTTGTTGACCAGCGCGCGCAGGGTACCGGACATTGCGCGGGCCGGCTTGCTGCCATCACGGGCGGCAAACAGGACTTCGTTGTTTTCGATCTTGACTTCGACGTTGCTGCCGAGCGCCTGGCTCAGCGTGCCGTTCGGGCCCTTGACGGTGATGGCACCGTCGTTGAGCTTGACTTCGACACCTGCCGGGATGGCGACCGGGTTCTTCGCTACACGAGACATCGTTTCACCCCATTACGCGACGAAGCACAGAAGCTCGCCACCAACACCGTTGGCACGCGCCTTGCGATCGGTCATCACACCCTTGGACGTGGACAGGATTGCCACGCCAAGACCATTCATTACCTGCGGAATATCCGTGGCACCCTTGTAGATGCGCAGGCCAGGCTTCGAAACGCGTTCGATGCGTTCGATGACCGGGCGGCCGGCGTAGTACTTCAGCTCGATGCTGAGCTCGGGCTTCACGTCGCCAGTCACGGCGAACGACTCGATATAGCCTTCGTCCTGGAGCACCTTGGCGATAGCGACCTTCAACTTCGAGGACGGCATCGTCACGGCGCCTTTTTCCGCACGCTGGGCGTTACGGATACGGGTGAGCATATCGGCGATAGGATCATGCATTGCCATGTTTTATCTCTCCTATTACCAGCTAGCCTTGACCATGCCGGGGATTTCACCCTTCATGGCCAATTCGCGCAGCTTGTTACGGCCAAGGCCGAACTTGCGGTACACGCCGCGCGGGCGGCCGGTAATCGAGCAACGGGAGCCGGTGCGGACCGGGCTGGCGTTGCGCGGCAGTTGTTGCAGCTTGAGGCGCGCGGCAAAACGCTCCTCTTCGCTAACGCTCTGGTCGTTGACCACGGCCAGCAGCTTTTCGCGCTTGGCCGCGAACTTGGCGACGGTTGCGCGGCGCTTCTCTTCGCGTTTAATCAGTGCAAGTTTTGCCATGATCGCCTCAATTCTTGAACGGGAACTTGAAGGCGGCCAGCAGGGCGCGCGCTTCATCGTCGGTCTTGGCGGTCGTGGTGATGGTGATGTTCATCCCACGCAGCGCGTCGATCTTGTCGTACTCGATCTCAGGAAAAATGATCTGTTCGCGTACGCCCATGTTGTAGTTGCCACGGCCGTCGAACGACTTGGCGGGGATGCCGCGGAAGTCGCGAACGCGCGGCAGGGCCACGGTCACCAGACGATCGAGGAATTCATACATGCGATCACGACGCAGGGTGACCTTGCAGCCAACCGGATACCCGTCACGAATCTTGAAGCCGGCGATGGACTTCTTGGCCTTGGTCACGACAACCTTCTGACCCGCGATCTTTTCCAGATCGCCTACGGCGTGTTCCATCACCTTCTTGTCAGCAACCGCTTCACCCACACCCATGTTGATGGTGATCTTTTCGATGCGCGGCACTTCCATCACGGACTTGTAACCGAACTGCTCGATGAGCGCCGGCACAATCTTTTCTTGGTAAATATCTTGCAGACGAGTCATGTTCGTTCTACCCCTTAGCCGCCGACGACTTCGCCGTTGGACTTGAAGACGCGAACCTTATTGCCGTCTTCCAGCACCTTGAAGCCCACGCGGTCGGCCTTGCCGGTCGCGGCGTTGAAGATCGCCACGTTGGACACATGAATCGGCATGGTCTTTTCGACGATGCCACCTTGCACGTTGCGCATCGGGTTCGGCTTCTGGTGCTTCTTCACCACATTGATGCCTTCCACGATCACGCGGTCGTCGGCCGGGAATACACGCAGCACGGTGCCGCGACGACCCTTGTCCTTGCCAGCGATGATGACGACTTCGTCGCCCTTGCGAATCTTGTTCATACCGTTCCCCTTACAGCACTTCCGGCGCGAGCGACACGATCTTCATGAAGCGCTCGGTACGCAACTCACGCGTCACCGGCCCGAAGATGCGGGTGCCGATCGGCTCCAGCTTGTTGTTGAGGAGGACGGCGGCGTTGCCGTCGAACTTGATCAGCGAGCCATCCGAACGACGCACGCCCTTGGCGGTACGAACCACCACGGCGTTGTACACGTCACCCTTCTTGACACGACCGCGCGGGGCCGCATCCTTGATGCTCACCTTGATGATGTCGCCAACGGCTGCGTAGCGACGCTTGGAGCCGCCCAACACCTTGATGCACATAACGCTGCGCGCACCAGTGTTGTCCGCAACCTCCAGCATGGATTGCATTTGGATCATTTAAAAACAACCTCCAACTTAACCCGCGAATATCCCGGCAACACCAGGATCACGCCTGGCAAAACCAGGCAAACGCGACCAGTTTTGGACCCCGAAGGGGGAAGAAACAAACACGGCAACTAGCGCTGCCGTGAGACGGAAAAACGGGCATTGTACTCAAAGTACAATGCCCGCGCAAGAACTTATACCGTTCTAATAAATTAGACGGTACGAGCCTTTTCCAGCAACTCGGCAACAGCCCAGGACTTGGTCTTGGAAACCGGACGGGTTTCCACGATCGTCACCAGATCGCCTTCGTTGTATTGATTGCTTTCATCGTGAGCGTGGTACTTCTTGGAACGACGCATCACCTTGCCGTAGATCGGGTGCTTGACCAGATGCTCGACCAAAACGGTGACCGTCTTATCCATCTTGTTGCTGACCACACGACCGGTCAGCGTACGCTTCAGTTTTGCTTCGGTCATGTTACGCAGCCTTCTGAGCCAGGATGGTACGGACGCGCGCAATATCCTTGCGCACACGCTTCAGTTCGCTCGACTTGGCGAGCTGGCCGGTAGCGGCCTGCATGCGCAGACCGAACTGGGCGCGCAACAGGGCAGTCAGTTCGCCCTTGAGCTCGTCGGCCGACTTTTGACGAAGTTCAGCAGCTTTCATCATTGCCCCACTTGACGAGTGACGAAGGTCGTACCGAACGGCAGCTTGGCGGAGGCGAGACGGAAGGCTTCGCGAGCGAGCTCCTCGTTGACGCCATCCAGCTCGTACAGGACCTTGCCAGGTTGAATTTCAGCAACCCAGTATTCCGGGCTGCCCTTACCGTTACCCATCCGCACTTCGGCCGGCTTGGTCGAAATGGGTTTGTCCGGGAACACGCGAATCCAGACGCGACCGCCACGCTTGATGTGACGGGTGATCGCGCGGCGGGCCGCTTCGATCTGGCGGGCGGTCAGGCGACCACGGGTGGTTGCCTTCAGGCCCCAGGTACCGAACGCCACACTGTTGCCGCGGGTCGCGATGCCGGTGTTACGGCCCTTCTGGACCTTGCGGAACTTGAGTCTAGTTGGCTGCAGCATTGCGTGCCCCCTTACGTGCCTTGCGCTGGGTATCCGGGGCCGGTTCAGCGGCCTTTTCGCCCGGCTTCACTTCGCCCTTGTATACCCAGACCTTGATACCGATGATGCCGTACGTGGTCTTCGCTTCGCTGGTCGCGTAGTCGATGTCAGCACGCAGGGTATGCAGCGGCACGCGGCCTTCGCGGTACCACTCGGTACGGGCGATTTCGATACCGTTCAGACGACCGGCCGACATGATCTTGATGCCCTGGGCACCCAGACGCATGGCGTTCTGCATCGCACGCTTCATGGCACGACGGAACATCACGCGCTTTTCGAGCTGCGACGAGATGCTGTCGGCGATGATCTGCGCGTCGATTTCCGGCTTGCGCACTTCTTCGATGTTGACGTGCACCGGCACCTTGAGGATGTTCTGCAACTGCTTCTTCAGCAGTTCGATATCCTCGCCCTTCTTGCCGATCACCACACCCGGACGTGCGGTGTAGATGGTGATCTTGGCATTCTTGGCCGGGCGCTCGATCACGACGCGGCTGACCGCGGCGTTGGCGAGGCGCTTCTTCAGGAAGTCGCGCACCTCGATGTCTTCGGTAAGCATCTTGCCGAAGTTACGGCTGTTGGCGTACCAGCGCGAGGCCCAGTTTTTGGTGACGGCGAGACGAAAACCCGTCGGATGAATTTTCTGACCCATAATCGCTCCTTAGTCGCCCACAGTCAGCGTGATGTGGCAGGTCTGCTTCTCGATGCGGTTACCGCGGCCCTTGGCGCGAGCGGTGAAACGCTTGAGAGATGGCCCCTTGTCCACATAGATCGTCCGGACCTTGAGGGCGTCGATGTCGGCGCCTTCGTTGTGCTCGGCGTTGGCAATTGCCGACTCCAGCACCTTCTTGATCAGGACGGCGGCCTTCTTCGGACTGAAGGTCAGGATGTTGAGCGCTTGCTCTACCGGCTTGCCACGAACCAGGTCAGCGACCAGTCGAGCCTTTTGCGCGGAGAGGCGAGCATTGCTCAGTACAGCGGATACTTGCATGTCGTCACCTTATCGCTTGGCTTTCTTGTCCGCGGCATGGCCCTTGAACGTGCGGGTGAGCGCGAACTCGCCCAGCTTGTGGCCAACCATGTTTTCGTTCACGTACACCGGTACGTGCTGACGGCCGTTGTGCACGGCGATCGTCAGACCGACGAAGTCCGGCAGCACCGTGGACCGGCGCGACCAGGTCTTGATCGGGCGCTTGTCGTTCGAACCGCGCGCAGCCTCGATCTTCTTGATCAGGTGCAGGTCTACGAACGGACCCTTCTTGACAGAACGTGCCATGTTCTATTACCCCTTATTCGCGGGACGGCGGCGAACGATCATGCCGTCTGTACGCTTGTTGTTACGGGTACGGTAGCCCTTGGTCGGCTGGCCCCACGGGCTAACCGGCACGCGGCCTTCACCGGTACGACCCTCACCACCACCGTGCGGGTGATCGATCGGGTTCATGGCGGTACCGCGCACGGTCGGGCGAATACCCAGCCAACGCTTTGCACCAGCCTTGCCGTAAGAACGCAGGCTATGTTCCTCGTTGCCGACTTCGCCCAGCGTGGCGCGGCAGTCGATATGCACCTTGCGGATTTCGCCGGAACGCAGACGCAACTGAGCGTATGCACCTTCGCGAGCCAGCAACTGCACGCCAGCACCCGCCGAGCGAGCGATCTGCGCACCCTTGCCAGGTTGCAACTCGACGCAATGGATCGTCGAACCCACCGGGATGTTGCGAATCGGCAGGGCGTTACCAGCCTTGATCGGCGCTTCCGAACCGGAAACGACGGTCATGCCGGCCTTCAGGCCCTTCGGTGCAATGATGTAGCGGCGCTCGCCATCGGCGTAGCACAGCAGCGCGATGTTGGCGGTACGATTCGGGTCGTATTCCAGGCGTTCAACCTTGGCGACAATGCCGTCCTTGTTGCGCTTGAAATCGATGACGCGATAGTGCTGCTTGTGGCCACCACCCTTGTGACGGGTCGTGATCACGCCGCGGTTGTTACGGCCTGCGGTCTTGCTTTGCGGTTCGAGCAGGGGTGCATACGGCGCACCCTTGTGCAGATCCGGGTTCACCACCTTGACGACGGCGCGGCGACCAGCAGACGTCGGTTTTACTTTGACCAATGCCATGTTTCAGTCTCCTTACTGCGCGGCCGCAAGGTCGATTTCCTGACCCGGAACCAGGCTCACGTAGGCCTTTTTCCAGTCAGCGCGACGACCGTTGAAACGGCCGAAACGCTTCGACTTGCCCTTGACGTTGACCACGGACACACCCTTGACCTGGACCTTGAACAGCAGCTCTACAGCAGCCTTGATCTCAGCCTTGGTGGCATCGGTGGCAACACGGAACACGATCTGCTCGTTCTTGTCGGCAACCAGCGTGCTCTTTTCGGAGACGATGGGCGCACGCAGAACCTGCAACAGACGGTTTTCGGTAAATTGCGTCATGCGTAGATCTCCTCAAGAGCTTGCAGCGCGTCGCGAGTGAGCACGAGCTTCTTGAAGCGAACGAGGCTGACCGGATCGACTTGCGACGGCTCGAGAACGAGCACGTGCGGCAGGTTACGCGAGGCCAGATACAGGTTCTCGTCGAGCTCCTTGGTCACGATCAGCGCGGAATCGAGCTTCAGCGACTCGAGCTTCTGCACGAAAGCCTTGGTCTTCGGCGCTTCGAGCGCAAACGAATCGACCACCACCAGACGATCTTCACGCACCAGTTGCGACAGGATGGTCGCGATACCGGCGCGGTACATCTTGCGGTTCACTTTTTGCGAGAAGTTTTCGTCCGGGCTGTTCGGGAAGGTCCGACCACCACCGCGCCACAGCGGCGACGAAGTCATACCGGCACGGGCGCGACCCGTACCCTTCTGACGCCAGGGCTTCTTGGTGGTGTGCTTGACGTCTTCACGGTCTTTCTGGGCACGATTGCCGCTGCGCGCGTTGGCGAAGTAGGCGGTCACAACCTGGTGGACCAGCGCTTCGTTGAAATCGCGAGCAAACAGGGTATCGGACCCGGCGACGGCGGCTTGCGCCTCGCCGTTAGCATTGATGACTTTCAGTTCCATTACGCACCCGCCTTGACACTCGGACGAACCACTACGTCATTGCCCTTGGAGCCCGGGACTGCGCCCTTGACCAACAGCAGTTGACGCTCGGCATCGACGCGAACGACTTCCAGGTTTTGCACAGTGCAGCTCACGTTGCCGTACTGACCGGCCATACGCTTGCCGGGGAAAATACGACCCGGATCCTGCGCCTGACCAATGGAGCCCGGCGTGTTGTGCGAACGGGAGTTACCGTGCGAAGCGCGGTTGGAGCTGAAGTTGTGACGCTTGATCACACCAGAGAAACCCTTACCCTGGGTGGTGCCACTGACATCGACCAACTGGCCGACAGCGAACAGCTCGACGGACAATGCGTCGCCGGCCTTCAGTTCGGCAGCCTTTTCAGCGGAGATCAGGAACTCGACGAGTCCCAGACCAGCCTCGACACCCGCCTTCGCGAAGTGACCGGCTTCCGCCTTGTTGACACGATTGGCCTTCTTTGCGCCGAAGGTCACCTGAACGGCTGCATAGCCATCGGTTTCCGGCGTCTTGATTTGCGTGACGCGATTTGCGGACAGATCCAGCACCGTCACCGGGATGGACGCACCATCCTCGGCAAAGACGCGGGTCATGCCGACTTTGCGTCCGACAAGACCTAAGCTCATAGTTATTTCCTTTTCAGGGCCGATTACGATTGATCGGCAATAACCAGTGAATAAAAAAAACGGACTTGCCGTCCTGAAAACGGCAAGCCCGGGATACTAGCACAGCTTTTTCTTTCGCCGCAAGCACTTAGCGCGACCAAAGCCTGTTGCTGCACTTCTGGCAAATCCACTGCGAAAGCGGATCACCAATCTGTTTCTGGCGAAGCAGGCTGCCCGATGAAAAGGCCGCCTGCCTGCGCACGCTCCGATTACTGGAGCTTGATTTCGACGTCCACGCCAGCCGGCAGATCCAGCTTCATCAGCGCATCAACGGTCTTGTCGGTGGGATCGACAATGTCCATCAGACGCTGGTGGGTGCGGATCTCGAACTGGTCGCGCGAAGTCTTGTTAACGTGCGGCGAACGCAGCACGTCGAAACGCTCGATCTTGGTCGGCAGCGGAACCGGGCCCTTGACCACGGCGCCGGTGCGCTTGGCGGTCTCGACGATTTCCTGCGCGGAACGGTCGATCAGCGAGTAGTCGAACGCCTTCAGGCGGATGCGAATCTTTTGACTTTGCATGACTTTTTTCTCGCTCACTCGATGACCTTGGCGACGACGCCGGCGCCAACAGTACGACCGCCTTCACGGATGGCGAAGCGCAGACCTTGCTCCATGGCGATCGGCGCAATCAGCGACACCACCACTTCGACGTTGTCACCCGGCATCACCATTTCGGTACCAGCCGGCAGTTCGACCGAACCGGTCACGTCGGTGGTACGGAAGTAGAACTGCGGACGATAGCCGTTGAAGAACGGGGTATGACGACCACCTTCTTCTTTGCTCAGAACGTACACGGAGCCGGTGAACTTGGTGTGCGGGGTGATCGAACCCGGCTTGGCCAGCACTTGGCCACGCTCGACGTCTTCACGCTTGGTGCCGCGCAGCAGGGCGCCGATGTTGTCGCCAGCCTGGCCTTGATCCAGCAGCTTGCGGAACATTTCCACGCCGGTGCAGGTGGTCTTGGTCGTCGGCTTGATACCGACGATTTCGATTTCTTCGCCAACCTTGACGATGCCGCGTTCGACACGGCCGGTCACCACGGTGCCGCGACCCGAGATCGAGAACACGTCTTCGATCGGCATCAGGAACGGCAGGTCGATGGCGCGTTCCGGTTCCGGAATGTAGCTATCCAGGGCCGCTGCCAGTTGGAAGATCGCCGGTTCGCCGATTTCCGACTGGTCGCCTTCCAGCGCCTTCAGTGCGGAACCCTTGATCAGGGGGATGTCGTCGCCCGGGAAGTCGTACTTGGACAGCAGGTCGCGCACTTCCATTTCGACCAGTTCCAGCAGTTCGGCGTCGTCCACCATGTCGCACTTGTTCAGGAACACGATGATGTACGGCACGCCAACCTGGCGAGCCAGCAGGATGTGCTCGCGGGTTTGCGGCATGGGGCCGTCGGCGGCCGAGCACACCAGGATGGCGCCGTCCATTTGCGCGGCGCCGGTGATCATGTTCTTCACATAGTCAGCGTGGCCCGGGCAGTCGACGTGCGCGTAGTGGCGGGTTTCGGTTTCGTATTCGACGTGCGCGGTGTTGATGGTGATACCGCGAGCCTTTTCTTCCGGTGCGCTGTCGATCTGGTCGTAGCCCTTGGCTTCGCCGCCGAACTTCTTCGACAGAATCGTGGTGATCGCAGCGGTCAGCGTCGTCTTGCCGTGGTCAACGTGGCCAATCGTGCCAACGTTTACGTGCGGCTTCGTCCGCGTGAACTTTTCCTTTGCCATTTCTTTATTCCTTTAATCCGTTAACCGTTTACTTTTTGTTGGCCATGATGGCGTCAGCGACATGCTTCGGCGCTTCGGAGTAGTGCTTGAATTCCATCGAGTAGGTGGCACGACCTTGCGACATGGAGCGCAGGGTGGTCGAGTAACCGAACATCTCGGACAGCGGCACTTCCGCCTTGATCATCTTGCCGCCGGCAGGGTTGTCGTCCATGCCTTGCACGATGCCGCGACGGGACGACAGATCGCCCATGATGTCGCCCATGTACTCTTCGGGCGTTTCCACTTCCACGGCCATCATCGGTTCGAGAATCACCGGACCGGCACGGCGCATGGCTTCCTTGAAAGCAATGGAACCAGCCAGTTCGAAGGCGATCTGCGACGAGTCGACATCGTGGTACGAACCGAAGGTCAGGCGCACGGTCACGTCCACCACCGGGAAGCCAGCCAGCACGCCAGCCTTCAGCGTGTTCTGGATACCCTTGTCCACCGACGGGATGAATTCGCGGGGAATCACGCCACCCTTGATTTCGTCGATGAACTGGTAACCCTTGCCTTCGCCGGACGGCTCGAGCGTGATCACGCAATCACCGTACTGACCCTTACCGCCGGACTGCTTGGCATGCTTGCCTTGCACATCCTTGGCAACCTGGGTCACGGTTTCGCGATACGCCACCTGCGGTGCGCCAACATTGGCTTCGACGCTGAATTCACGGCGCATGCGATCCACGATGATCTCGAGGTGCAACTCGCCCATGCCGGAGATGATGGTCTGGCCCGATTCTTCGTCGGTACGCACGCGGAACGACGGGTCTTCCTTGGCCAGGCGGTTCAGGGCAACGCCCATCTTTTCCTGGTCGGCCTTGGTCTTCGGCTCGACGGCAACGTGAATCACCGGCTCGGGGAATTCCATACGCTCGAGGATGATCGGCGCATCGAGGGCACACAGGGTTTCACCAGTGGTGACTTCCTTCAGGCCAATCGCTGCGGCGATGTCGCCAGCGCACACTTCGTCGATTTCATGACGGTCGTTGGCGTGCATCTGCACGATACGGCCGATCCGTTCCTTCTTGTCCTTCACCGAGTTCAGCACGCTGTCGCCGGACTTCACCACACCGGAGTAGACGCGGAAGAAGGTCAGCTGGCCCACATACGGGTCATTCATCAGCTTGAAAGCCAGGGCGGAGAACGGTGCCTCGTCGGAAGGAGCACGCTCGGTTTCCCGTTCGCGATCATCCGTGCCCTTGACCGGCGGGATGTCGATCGGCGACGGCAACAGTTCGATCACCGCGTCGAGCATGCGTTGCACGCCCTTGTTCTTGAACGCGGTACCGCACAGCATCGGCTGGATTTCGCAGGCGAGGGTGCGCTGGCGCAGCGCCGCAACGATTTCTTCCTCGCTGAGGTCACCCTCTTCCAGGTACTTGTTCATCAGGTCTTCGGTCGCCTCGGCGGCGGTCTCGACCATCTTCTCGCGCCATTCCTGCGCCGTGCCTTGCAGCTCGGCCGGGATGTCGCGGTACTCGAACTTCATGCCTTGCGAAGCGTCGTCCCAGAAAATGGCGCGCATCTTCAGCAGGTCGACCACACCGACGAAGTGCTCTTCGGCGCCGATGGGGATGACGATAGGCACCGGGTTGGCCTTCAGGCGCGTCTTCATCTGTTCGACGACGCGGAAGAAGTTCGCACCCTGGCGGTCCATCTTGTTGACGAACGCCAGACGCGGCACCTGGTACTTGTTGGCCTGGCGCCAGACGGTTTCCGACTGGGGCTGCACACCACCTACCGCGCAGTACACCATGCAGGCACCATCCAGAACGCGCATGGAACGCTCCACCTCGATAGTGAAGTCCACGTGCCCCGGGGTGTCGATGATGTTGAAGCGGTGCTCCGGAAACTGCATGCCCATGCCTTTCCAGAAGGTCGTGGTCGCAGCCGAAGTAATGGTAATGCCACGCTCCTGCTCTTGCTCCATCCAGTCCATGGTGGCAGCGCCGTCGTGAACCTCACCAATCTTGTGGTTCACGCCGGTGTAGAACAGGATACGCTCGGTCGTAGTGGTCTTGCCGGCGTCGATGTGAGCGGAAATACCGATGTTGCGGTACCGCTCGATGGGGGTCTTACGAGCCACGGTTGATTCCTTAAGCGTTGTGCATTAGAAGCGGTAGTGGGCAAACGCCTTGTTCGCTTCGGCCATGCGGTGCACTTCGTCGCGCTTCTTCATCGCGCCGCCACGACCTTCGGCCGCGTCGAGCAACTCACCTGCCAAGCGCAGATCCATGGACTTCTCGCCACGTTTGCGGGCCGCGTCACGCAACCAGCGCATCGCCAATGCCAAACGACGGCTGGGGCGGACTTCGACCGGCACCTGATAGTTCGCACCACCGACGCGACGGCTCTTCACCTCGACGATCGGTTTTGCGTTGTTGATGGCGGTGGTGAAGACTTCGATGGCGTTCTTGCCAGTCTTCTTTTCGATCTGGGCCAGGGCACCATAGATGATGCCTTCAGCCACGGCCTTCTTGCCGTCGATCATGACCACGTTCATGAATTTGGTCAGTTCCGTGGAACCGAACTTCGGATCCGGCAGCACTTCGCGCTTCGGAACTTCTCTACGTCTTGGCATGATTCTCTATCCTTGATGTGACATTCAGTTGGGGCCATCCGCCCCGCGGTCGTCCATGGGAACGACCACTTACTCGACGGCGTCGCATCAGCGACCTTCCGCCGTTTGCGTCCGGCATTAAGCCTTGGGACGCTTGGCGCCGTACTTGGAACGCGACTGCTTGCGATCCTTGACGCCGGCGGTATCGAGCGAACCGCGCACGGTGTGGTAACGCACACCCGGCAAATCCTTCACACGACCACCGCGGATCAACACGACGCTGTGCTCTTGCAGGTTGTGGCCTTCACCGCCGATGTACGAAATGACTTCGAACCCGTTGGTGAGACGAACCTTGCACACTTTACGCAGCGCGGAGTTCGGCTTCTTCGGTGTGGTGGTGTACACGCGAGTGCATACGCCACGCTTTTGAGGGCAGGCTTCGAGCGCGGGAACCTTGCTCTTCGCCACTTCCTTCTCACGGCCCTTGCGGACCAGCTGGTTGATGGTTGGCATTGATTCAACTTCCTCAGTGTAAAAACCCCTTGCGGGGACTACTCGGGATACCAGCTGAACGGCACCCCAAATAAAGCCGGCGACACCCGGAAACCGGGTGTCGCCAAAAAAGACTCGGGATTGTAAAAAAATCAAGCCCTTGTCGTCAAGCCGGCCGGATCAGAGCGTTTCTTCGCTGCCGACCGTGGCGCTTTCGATTGCTTGCGGCTCACCGCTCAGATCGAACGGGTTGTTGCCCTGTTGCTTGCGGCTGCGATGGTAGGCCAGGCCGGTACCGGCCGGGATCAGACGGCCGACGATCACGTTTTCCTTCAGGCCGCGCAGATCGTCCACCTTGCCCATGATGGCGGCTTCGGTCAGCACGCGGGTGGTTTCCTGGAACGACGCGGCGGAGATGAACGAATCGGTCGACAGCGATGCCTTGGTGATACCCAGCAAAACGTTGTCGAACTTGGCCAGTTCCTTACCGTCGGCTTCGAGCTTGTCGTTGGCGATCAGCACTTCGGCACGCTCGACCTGCTCACCCTGGATGAAGTCGGAATGACCGGCATCCGAGATCACCACGCGGCGCAACATCTGCCGCACGATCACTTCGATGTGCTTGTCGTTGATCTTCACACCCTGCAGGCGATAGACCTCCTGCACTTCCTGGACGATGTAACGCGCCAGCGCTTCGATACCTTGCAGGCGCAGGATGTCGTGCGGGTCGATCGGCCCATCGACGATCATTTCGCCACGGTTCACCACCTGCCCGTCGTGCACCATCACGTGCTTTTCCTTCGGGATCAGGTATTCGTGCGGCGTGCCGTCCGGATCGGTGATGACCAGACGCTGCTTGCCCTTGGTTTCCTTGCCGAAGCTGATCGTGCCGGTGATGTCGGCCAGCATGCCGGCATCCTTGGGCGAACGTGCTTCGAACAGTTCCGCCACGCGCGGCAGACCACCGGTAATGTCGCGGGTCTTGGCCGATTCCTGCGGAATCCGCGCCAGCACTTCACCCACGCCAACCTGCTGGCCGTCCTTCACCGTGATAATCGCGCCCGGCTGGAAGCCGATGGTGACTGGCGTATCGGTACCGGTCAGCTTCACTTCGTTGCCGCGCTCGTCCAGCAGGCGCACCAGCGGGCGCACACCCTTGGAGCCTGCCTTGGTCTTGGCGTTGATCACGACCAGGGTCGACAGACCGGTCACGTCGTCCACCTGCTTGACGACGGTGATGCCTTCTTCGACGTTCTCGAAGCGCACCTGACCGGCGTACTCGGTAATGATGGGGCGCGCGTGCGGGTCCCATGTGCCGAGTACCGAGCCGGCCTTGATGGCATCGCCGTCCTTGACCAGCAGCGTGGCACCGTACGGCACCTTGTGGCGCTCGCGCTCACGGCCGTGCTCGTCGAGCACCAGCACTTCGGCGGAACGCGCGATCACCACCGGATCGCCCTTGGCATTGGTCACATAGCGCATGTTGGCGCTGTAGGCGACCTTGCCGTTGGACTTCGATTCGACCTGGCTGGCCGCAGCGGCCCGCGACGCGGCACCACCGATGTGGAAGGTACGCATGGTCAGCTGGGTGCCCGGCTCACCGATCGATTGCGCGGCGATCACGCCGACCGCTTCGCCCGAGTTCACCAGATGGCCACGGCCCAGATCGCGGCCATAGCACTTGGCGCACAGGCCGTAGCGGGTTTCGCAGGTCAGCGGGGTACGCACCTTGACTTCGTCCACACCGCTGACATCGATCTGCTCCACCAGTTCTTCGGTCAGCAGCGTGCCGGCTTCGATCACGGTTTCCTGCGTGGCCGGGTCGATGATGTCCACCGCTGCGACACGACCCAGGATACGGTCGCGCAGCGCTTCGATCACGTCGCCGCCCTGCACCACCGCCTTCATCGTCACGCCGTTCTTGGTGTTGCAATCGTCCTCGGTCACCACCAGATCCTGCGTCACGTCGACCAGACGACGTGTCAGGTAACCGGAGTTCGCGGTCTTCAACGCGGTATCGGCCAGACCCTTACGGGCACCGTGGGTCGAGTTGAAGTACTGCAGAACGGTCAGGCCTTCGCGGAAGTTGGTGGTAATCGGCGTCTCGATGATCGAGCCGTCCGGCTTGGCCATCAGGCCCCGCATACCGGCCAACTGGCGAATCTGCGCCGCGGAACCCCGGGCGCCCGAGTCGGCCATCATGTAGATCGAGTTGAACGATTCCTGGTCGACTTCCTTGCCTTCGGCGTTGACGACCTTTTCCTTGCCCAGGTGGGCCATCATCGCCTTGGCGATCTGGTCACCGGCACGGCCCCAGATATCGACCACCTTGTTGTAGCGCTCGCCCTGGGTCACCAGACCGGCCGTGTACTGCTGCTCGATCTCCTTGACCTCGGCATTGGCCGCACCCAGCAGTTCGGCCTTTTCCTTCGGCACCAGCATGTCGTCCACGCAGATCGAGATACCGCCACGGGTGGAGTAGCTGAAACCGGTGTACATCAGCTGGTCGGCGAACACCACGGTGTCCTTCAGGCCGCAGCTACGGAAGGAGGCGTTGATCAGCCGGCCGATTTCCTTCTTCTTCAGCGACTTGTCGATGTGGCTGAAGTCCAGGCCCTTGGGCAGGATTTCCGACAGGATGGCACGGCCCACGGTGGTGTTCTTGCGCACCATGCGGCTCTGCCAGTCGCCGTTGTCGTCCTTGTACCATTCCTTCAGGCGCACCGAGACGCGCGTCTGCAGCGTGACTGCCTTGCTGGCATAGGCGCGATGCGCTTCGGCCACGTCGGCCAGCACCGTACCCTCGCCCTTGCCATTGATGGCTTCGCGAGTCATGTAGTACAGGCCCAGCACGATATCCTGCGACGGCACGATGATCGGCTCGCCGTTGGCGGGCGACAGCACGTTGTTGGACGCCAGCATCAGTGTGCGGGCTTCCATCTGCGCTTCCAGCGACAGCGGCACGTGAACGGCCATCTGGTCACCGTCGAAGTCGGCGTTGAACGCGGCGCAGACCAGCGGGTGCAACTGGATCGCCTTGCCTTCGATCAGCACCGGCTCGAACGCCTGGATACCCAGGCGGTGCAGCGTCGGCGCGCGGTTCAGCAGCACCGGATGTTCGCGGATGACTTCTTCCAGAATGTCCCACACCACGGCTTCCTGGCTTTCCACCATCTTCTTGGCAGCCTTGATCGTGGTGGCAAGGCCCAGCACTTCCAGCTTGTGGAAGATGAAGGGCTTGAACAGCTCCAGGGCCATCAGCTTGGGCAGGCCGCACTGATGCAGACGCAGGTACGGGCCCACGGTAATCACGGAACGGCCGGAATAGTCGACGCGCTTGCCCAAGAGGTTCTGACGGAAGCGACCGCCCTTACCCTTGATCATGTCGGCCAGCGACTTCAGCGGACGCTTGTTGGCGCCGGTCATCGCCTTGCCGCGACGACCGTTGTCCAGCAGCGAATCGACCGATTCCTGCAACATGCGCTTTTCGTTGCGCACGATGATGTCCGGCGCGCGCAGCTCCAGCAGGCGCTTCAGACGGTTGTTCCGGTTGATGACGCGGCGATACAGGTCGTTCAGGTCCGAGGTGGCGAAACGGCCGCCATCCAGCGGAACCAGCGGACGCAGTTCGGGCGGCAGCACCGGCAGCACGTCCATGATCATCCATTCCGGCTTGATGCCGGACTTGGAGAATGCCTCCAGCACCTTCAGGCGCTTGGCGATCTTCTTGATCTTGGTATCGGAACCAGTGGCTTCCAGTTCCTGACGCAGCGTGGCGATTTCCTGGTCGCTGTTGAGGTTCTTCAACAGTTCGCGCACGGCCTCGGCGCCCATCATCGCGACGAACTCGTCGCCGTACTCTTCAACCTTGTTGAAGTAGTCGTCCTCGGTCAGCAACTGACCACGGTTGAGCGGGGTCATGCCCGGCTCGATCACGATGAATGCTTCGAAGTACAGCACGCGCTCGATATCGCGCAGCGGGATGTCCAGCACCATGCCCAGACGCGACGGCAGCGACTTCAGGAACCAGATGTGGGCAACCGGCGAGGCCAGTTCGATATGGCCCATGCGCTCGCGGCGCACCTTGGACAGCGTGACTTCAACGCCACACTTCTCGCAGATCACACCGCGATGCTTCAGGCGCTTGTACTTGCCGCACAGGCATTCGTAATCCTTGATCGGCCCGAAAATACGCGCGCAGAACAGACCGTCGCGTTCCGGCTTGAACGTACGGTAGTTGATGGTTTCCGGCTTTTTCACTTCGCCGAACGACCAGGAACGGATCTTCTCGGGCGAGGCCAGCCCGATTTTGATCGCGTCGAATTCTTCGTCTTGCGTGACTTGCTTGAAGAGCTCGAGTAAGCCTTTCATTGAATCTTTCTCCTGTGAGGGTGAGGAGTCAGGTGTGAGGCGCCCGCCCTGGCAGGCACCCCTCACACCTCACACGATCAATAGGTTTCGAGATCGATATCGATACCGAGCGAGCGGATTTCCTTCACCAGCACGTTGAAGGATTCCGGCATGCCGGCGTCGATGCGGTGATCGCCCTTGACGATGTTCTCGTAGACCTTGGTCCGGCCGTTCACATCGTCCGACTTCACCGTCAGCATTTCCTGCAGGGTGTACGCGGCGCCATAGGCTTCCAGCGCCCACACTTCCATCTCACCGAAGCGCTGACCACCGAACTGCGCCTTACCGCCCAGCGGCTGCTGGGTCACCAGCGAGTACGGGCCGGTGGAACGCGCATGCATCTTGTCGTCCACCAAGTGATGCAGTTTCAGGTAGTGCATGACGCCAACAGTTACTTTGCGCTCGAACGGTTCACCATTACGGCCATCGAACAACTGCATCTGTGTCTTGCTGTCGTTGAAGTCCAGCAACTGGGTACGCGCATCGTCGCTCGGATAGGCGAGATCCAGCATGGTGCGGATTTCGGATTCCTTCGCACCATCGAACACCGGGCTGGCAAACGTCATGCCGGTACGCAGGCCATGGGCCAGATCAAGCACTTCGGCGTCCGACAACGAGGCGATATCCTCGACGCGGCCGGCGGAGTTGTAGATCTTGTCCAGGTAGGTGCGCAGCTCCGCCGCATTGCGCTGCTCGCGCAGCATGGCTTCGACGCGTTGGCCGATTCCCTTGGCCGCCCAGCCCAGATGCACTTCCAGAATCTGGCCGATGTTCATCCGCGACGGCACGCCCAGCGGGTTCAGCACGATGTCCACCGGCGTACCGTCGGCCATGTACGGCAGGTCTTCCACCGGCAGGATCTTCGACACCACGCCCTTGTTACCGTGACGGCCGGCCATCTTGTCACCGGGTTGCAGACGGCGCTTCACGGCCACGTAGACCTTGACCATCTTGATCACGCCCGGCGGCAGTTCATCGCCCTGGGTCAGCTTGCGCTTCTTGTCCTCGAACTTCAGGTCGAAGTCGGCACGCATCTGCGCAATCAGGTCCTTCATCGCTTCCAGCTGGCGCGCGGCTTCTTCGTCGGCCAGGCGGATATCGAACCAGTCGTGCTTGGAAGGCAGATCATCCAGGTATTCCATGGTGATCTCGGCGCCCTTGGCCAGGCGCTTCGGCCCCCCATTGGCGACCTTGCCCGCGATCATGCGACCGATACGCTCGAACAGATCGTTCTCGACGATACGCAGTTGGTCGTTCAAATCCTGGCGATGGCGACGCAGTTGCTCGTCGATGATGGACTGGGCACGCTTGTCGCGCTCCACGCCTTCGCGGGTGAACACCTGTACGTCGATGACGGTGCCGGTCATGCCCGACGGCACGCGCAGCGAGGTGTCCTTCACGTCGGACGCCTTTTCGCCGAAGATCGCACGCAGCAGCTTTTCTTCCGGCGTGAGCTGGGTTTCGCCCTTGGGCGTCACCTTGCCGACCAGCACATCGCCGGCTTCCACTTCGGCGCCGATGTAGACAATGCCCGACTCATCCAGACGGCCCAGCATACGCTCGGACAGGTTGGAAATGTCGCGGGTGATTTCCTCGGGGCCCAGCTTGGTATCGCGGGCCATCACGTTCAGTTCTTCGATGTGGATCGAGGTATAGCGATCCTCTGCCACGACCTTCTCGGAGATCAGGATCGAGTCTTCGAAGTTGTAGCCGTTCCACGGCATGAACGCGATGGTCATGTTCTGACCCAGCGCCATTTCGCCCAGATCGGTCGATGCGCCATCGGCCACCACGTCGCCCTTGGCGATGCGATCGCCCTTTTTCACGATCGGACGCTGGTTGATGTTGGTGTTCTGGTTGGAACGGGTGAACTTGACCAGGTTGTAGATATCGACGCCGGTTTCGCCCGGCAGGGTCTCGTCATCGTTGACGCGGACCACGACGCGGTTGGCATCGACGTAGTCGACCAGGCCGCCACGCAGCGCGGCCACGGCGGTACCCGAGTCGACCGCGCAGGTGCGTTCGATACCGGTGCCGACATACGGTGCGGCAGCGCGCAGGCAAGGCACGGCCTGGCGCTGCATGTTGGCGCCCATCAACGCGCGGTTCGCGTCATCGTGCTCCAGGAACGGAATCAGCGACGCGGCCACGGACACGATCTGGCTCGGAGCCACATCCATGTATTGCACGCGATCCGGGCCGGCCATTATGGTTTCGCCGTGTTCGCGGCAGGTCACCAGTTCGTCGATCAGCGTACCGCTGGCATCGATCTCGGCGTTCGCCTGGGCGATCACGTACTTGCCTTCCTCGATGGCGGACAGGTAATCGATCTGGTCGGTCACCTTGCCATCGACCACGCGACGATACGGGGTTTCCAGGAAGCCGTATTCGTTGGTGCGGGCATAGCAGGACAGCGAGTTGATCAGACCGATGTTCGGGCCTTCCGGCGTTTCGATCGGGCAGACGCGGCCATAGTGGGTCGGGTGCACGTCGCGCACTTCGAAGCCGGCGCGCTCGCGGGTCAGACCGCCCGGGCCCAGCGCGGAGACACGACGCTTGTGCGTGATCTCGGACAGCGGGTTGGTCTGGTCCATGAACTGCGACAGTTGCGACGAACCGAAGAACTCCTTGATCGCGGCCGAAACGGGCTTGGCATTGATCAGGTCGTGCGGCATCAGGTTGTCGGATTCAGCTTGCGACAGACGTTCCTTCACAGCACGCTCGACGCGGACGAGGCCGGCGCGGAACTGGTTTTCGGCCAGTTCGCCCACCGAACGCACGCGACGGTTGCCCAGGTGATCGATATCGTCGACTTCGCCGCGACCATTGCGCAGCTCCAGCAGGATGCCGATCACCGCGATGATGTCGGCCACCGACAGCACGCCCGGACCGATATCGCCCTGCGGACCGATGCGCTCGGCGAAGCGACGGCGCCAGCCGGCTGCCTTCTCGTCCAGCTCGGCATAGGCGCGGCGGTTGAACTTCATCCGGCCCACGGCGGACAGGTCGTAACGCTCTTCGGCGAAGAACAGACCATTGAACAGGCCTTCCACCGCATCTTCGGTGGGCGGCTCGCCCGGGCGCATCATGCGGTAGATGGCCACGCGGGCGGCGTACTGGTCGGTGGTCTCGTCGGCACGCAGGCTGGCGGACACGTATGCGCCCTGGTCCAGATCGTTGACGTACAGCACCTTGACCTGCTCGACACTGGCCTGCTCGAACTTGATCACCGTTTCTTCGGTGATTTCCTCGTTCGCGCGCGCCACCAGCTCGCCGGTATCGGCATTGACCACGTCATGCGCCAGCAGGCGGCCGATCAGGAAATCGATCGGCACCGACAGCTTCTTCAGGCCGGCAGTCTGGATATCACGGATGGTCTTGGCGGTAATGCGCTTGTCTTTCTGCGCCAGCACCTTGCCATCGTCGGCAATGATGTCGAACTTGGCGACTTCGCCCTTCAGGCGTTCCGGCACCAGTTCCAGGAACAGGCCATCCTTGCCCATCATGAAGGTATCGGTTTCGTAGAACTCGGCCAGGGCCTGTTCCGGGGTGTAGCCCAGTGCCTTCAGCAGGATCGAGACCGGCATCTTGCGACGACGATCGATCCGGAAGAACAGCATGTCCTTCGGGTCGAACTCGAAGTCCAGCCAGGAGCCGCGGTAGGGAATCACGCGTGCGGAGAACAGCAGTTTGCCCGAGCTGTGGGTCTTGCCCTTGTCGTGTTCGAAGAACACACCAGGCGAACGGTGGAGCTGGGAAACGATCACCCGCTCGGTTCCGTTGATCACGAACGAGCCATTACGCGTCATCAGCGGGATTTCGCCGAAGTACACGTCCTGTTCCTTCACTTCCTTCACGGTCGGCTTGGCCGCTTCGCGGTCCATGATCACCAGACGCACGCGCGCGCGCAGCGGCGCGGCAAAGGTGATGCCGCGTTGCTGGCACTCGATCACGTCGAAGGGAGGATCGCCCAGGTTGAAGTGCACGAATTCCAGGCGTGCGTTCTCGTTGTGCGAGACGATCGGGAAAATCGAGGTAAAAGCGGCCTGAAGGCCGGCATTCTTGCGCTCGCCGACCGGGACTTCCTGCTGCAGGAAATCGGTGTAGGAGTCGATCTGGGTCGCGAGAAGAAACGGCACGTCGAGCACACTGGCCCGCTTCGCAAAGCTTTTACGAATGCGTTTTTTCTCAGTGAACGAGTAATTCATACTCACAAGCTCTCCATGGAGTGGGGCGCAAAGGACAAACCGCAAAACGCAGGTGGAGCGGTTTCCGGTTTGCCGCCTGCCTGGACGGGATCACCCCGCACGGACAAACGCAAAATGGCAGGCGGATCGCTCCGCCTGCCGCTCTAGCAGTGAACCAGAGTATTACTTGACTTCAGCGGTAGCACCCGCTTCAACCAGCTTCTTCTGGATTGCTTCGGCGTCGGCCTTGGCAACGGCTTCCTTGACTGCCTTAGGAGCGCCGTCAACCAGATCCTTGGCTTCCTTCAGGCCCAGGCCGGTCACTTCACGCACGACCTTGATCACGCCAACCTTGTTGGCGCCAGCGCCGGTCAGGATGACGTCGAATTCGGTCTTCTCTTCCACGGCAGCGGCGGCAGCCGGGCCAGCAGCCACAGCCACGGCAGCGGCGGACACGCCGAACTTCTCTTCGAACGCCTTCACCAGGTCGTTCAGTTCCATCACGGTCAAGCCAGCAACGGCTTCGAGGATATCTTCTTTGGACAGAGCCATTTGTAAAACTCCTGAAAATCGGTAAAACGAATTGGGTTCGAATTAAGCAGCTTCGCCTTGCTTCTTTTCCGCCAGGGCAGCCAGGCCGCGAGCGAAGCCCGACAGCGGTGCCTTCATGACGTAAAGCAGCTTGGACAGCAGTTCTTCGCGGCTCGGGATCGAGGCCAGCGCAGCCACTTGGGCGGCATCCAGCACCTTGCCTTCATAAGAACCGGCCTTGACGACGATCTTGTCGTCCTTCTTGGCAAAACTGTTGAGTACCTTGGCTGCAGCAACCGGGTCTTCGGAAATGCCATAAACCAGCGGACCGACCATATGGTCAGCCAAACCGGCGAACGGCGTATCCTGAACCGCACGACGTGCCAGCGTATTCTTCAGAACACGCAGGTAAACGCCGGACTCACGCGCTTGTTTGCGCAGTTGAGTCATGTTGGCAACCCCGATACCCCGATACTCGGCAACGACGATGGTCTGAGCCTTGGCAACTTCTACCGCGATCTCAGCTACGACGGCCTTCTTGTCTTCGAGATTGAGACTCAAGGTCTACCTCCACTTGCAAGAGATATGGCGCGATCACTCGCACCCCCAACGGCGACCTTCATTCAGGAGACCCCGGAAGCGAACGCTCCCGGGCAAAACCTTGATTGGGCACACCGTCTGCGTGGGCTGGCAGCGCTCGAAAGTGCTGACGATTAAGCCTTGCGGCGCCTACGGTCTTTGACAATCCCGCCCCGGCAAGCCGGCGCGGGCCCAAAGTTTGTTATTGCGTGACCGTGACGGTATCCACGCGCACGCCGGCACCCATGGTGCTGGAGACGGCGAGCTTCTTGAAGTACACACCCTTGGCAGCAGCGGGCTTGGCCTTTTGCAGGGCATCGACCAGCGCAACCAGGTTTTCCTTCAGATCGGCCACTTCAAACGAAGCACGGCCGATGGTGGCGTGGATGATACCGGCCTTGTCGGTACGGTATTGAACCTGACCGGCCTTGGCGTTCTTCACGGCCTCGGCAACGTTCGGGGTCACGGTACCGACCTTCGGATTCGGCATCAGGCCGCGCGGGCCGAGGATCTGGCCCAGTTGGCCGACGATACGCATGGCATCCGGCGAGGCAATGACCACGTCGAAATCCATGTTGCCGGCCTTGACCTGTTCGGCCAGGTCTTCGAAACCGACGATGTCAGCACCAGCGGCCTTGGCCGCTTCGGCGTTGGCACCCTGGGTGAACACGGCAACGCGCACGCTCTTGCCGGTACCCTTGGGCAGCACCACGGCGCCACGAACCACCTGGTCCGACTTGCGCGGATCGACGCCGAGATTCACGGCAACGTCGATGGATTCGTTGAACTTGGCAGTTGCACCGCCCTTGACCAGCGCCAGGGCTTCATCAACGGCGTACAGCTTGTTGCGATCGACGGCGGCCTTCAGAGCGGCCAGACGCTTGGAAACCTTAGCCATTTACACACCCTCCACGTTCAGACCCATGGAGCGAGCGGAACCGGCGATGGTACGCACGGCGGCGTCCATGTCGGCAGCGGTCAGATCCGGCTGCTTGGTCTTGGCAATTTCTTCCAGCTGGGCGCGGGTGATGGTGCCGACCTTATCGGTATGCGGCTTGCTCGAACCCTTTTGAATGCCAGCGGCCTTCTTGATCAGGATGGTGGCCGGCGGGGTCTTCATCACGAAAGTGAAGGACTTGTCCGCGTAGGCGGTAATCACCACCGGAATCGGCAGACCCGGCTCGACGCCCTGGGTCTGGGCGTTGAACGCCTTGCAGAATTCCATGATGTTCAAACCACGCTGACCGAGCGCCGGGCCGATAGGGGGCGACGGGTTGGCCTTGCCAGCGGGCACTTGCAGCTTTACATAGCCGACAATCTTCTTTGCCACGATTTACTCCTTGAACGGGTCAAACGCGAGGGACGAACCCTCGCTCCCCAACCAAAACCGATCCGAAGACCAGCACTGAAACAAGCCGATCAAACCTTCTCGACTTGCGCAAAATCCACATCGACCGGCGTTGCGCGGCCAAAGATCAGCACAGAAACCTTGAGACGACTCTTGTCGTAATCGACATCTTCGACAGTGGCGTTGAAGTCCGCGAACGGACCATCGGTCACGCGCAGCACCTCACCCACTTCGAACAGCACCTTGGGACGCGGCTTCTCGACACCTTCCTGCATCTGGTGAAGGATCGAATCGACTTCGCGCTGGGTGATGGGCGTAGGCCGGTTACCCGTGCCACCGACAAAGCCCGTGACCTTGGGGGTCGACTTCACCAAGTGCCAGGTTTCGTCGGTCATATCCATTTCGACCAGCACGTAGCCCGGGAAAAACTTACGCTCGGTCAGTGCCTTGCGGCCACCCTTGATCTCGACGACCTCTTCGACCGGCACCAGAATCTGGCCAAACATATGAGCCACTTCGGAGCGCTCGATACGCTCCTTCAATGCCTTTTGCACGCTCTTCTCGAAACCCGAGTAAGCGTGCACCACATACCAACGCATTCCCATCGTCTACCCCGTACGCCGATTAGCCACGCCCAAGAATCAGGTCATAGAAGACCCAGGCAAGACCGGAATCCACCGCCCACATAAACAGCGCCAGAACCCCGACAAACAGGAACACCAGCCCTGTCATTTGCCAGGTTTCCTTCTTGTTCGGCCAGACGACTTTCTGCGCCTCCTTGACGGAGTCGCGCGCATAATCGACAAAATCCTTGCCCGGCCGGGAAAACCACAGCACCAGCGCGGCAAAAAGAAGACCAACCACTACGGCCGACACACGCAGCAGCCCCTGATCGGCAGGCAACGAGTAGTAGCCACCAACCCCAACGACGACCAGCAACAATGCCGCCGCAACTTTTAATTTATCTACGCTTTCCATGAGCCTGTTCTGGAATGCGGATAGCCATAGGGCCGTTCCCTGGGAAACGGCCCTGTAGCTAAACCGTGGCAGGCGAGGAGGGTCTCGAACCCCCAACCCCCGGTTTTGGAGACCGGTGCTCTACCAATTGAGCTACTCGCCTACGGGGAAAGGGCAGGATTATACCAATCCAACCCCTTCTTGAGAAGTACTTATTCGATGACCTTGGCGACGACGCCGGCGCCAACAGTACGACCGCCTTCACGGATGGCGAAGCGCAGACCTTGCTCCATGGCGATCGGCGCAATCAGCGACACCACCACTTCGACGTTATCACCCGGCATCACCATTTCGGTACCCGCCGGCAGCTCGACCGAACCGGTCACGTCGGTGGTACGGAAGTAGAACTGCGGACGATAGCCGTTGAAGAACGGGGTATGACGACCACCTTCTTCTTTGCTCAGAACGTACACGGAGCCGGTGAACTTGGTGTGCGGGGTGATCGAACCCGGCTTGGCCAGCACTTGGCCACGCTCGACGTCTTCACGCTTGGTGCCGCGCAGCAGGGCGCCGATGTTGTCGCCAGCCTGGCCTTGATCCAGCAGCTTGCGGAACATTTCCACGCCGGTGCAGGTGGTCTTGGTCGTCGGCTTGATACCGACGATTTCGATTTCTTCGCCAACCTTGACGATGCCGCGTTCGACACGGCCGGTCACCACGGTGCCGCGACCCGAGATCGAGAACACGTCTTCGATCGGCATCAGGAACGGCAGGTCGATGGCGCGTTCCGGTTCCGGAATGTAGCTATCCAGGGCCGCTGCCAGTTGGAAGATCGCCGGTTCGCCGATTTCCGACTGGTCGCCTTCCAGCGCCTTCAGTGCGGAACCCTTGATCAGGGGGATGTCGTCGCCCGGGAAGTCGTACTTGGACAGCAGGTCGCGCACTTCCATTTCGACCAGTTCCAGCAGTTCGGCGTCGTCCACCATGTCGCACTTGTTCAGGAACACGATGATGTACGGCACGCCAACCTGGCGAGCCAGCAGGATGTGCTCGCGGGTTTGCGGCATGGGGCCGTCGGCGGCCGAGCACACCAGGATGGCGCCGTCCATTTGCGCGGCGCCGGTGATCATGTTCTTCACATAGTCAGCGTGGCCCGGGCAGTCGACGTGCGCGTAGTGGCGGGTTTCGGTTTCGTATTCGACGTGCGCGGTGTTGATGGTGATACCGCGAGCCTTTTCTTCCGGTGCGCTGTCGATCTGGTCGTAGCCCTTGGCTTCGCCGCCGAACTTCTTCGACAGAATCGTGGTGATCGCAGCGGTCAGCGTCGTCTTGCCGTGGTCAACGTGGCCAATCGTGCCAACGTTTACGTGCGGCTTCGTCCGCGTGAACTTTTCCTTTGCCATGATATTTCCTTCTCGAGAACCTGAAATATGCCAGCGTAAAAATGGAGCCGATGATGGGAATTGAACCCATGACCTCTCCCTTACCAAGGGAGTGCTCTACCCCTGAGCTACATCGGCGCGTCTTGGAGCGGGTGAAGGGAATCGAACCCTCGTCATAAGCTTGGAAGGCTTCTGCTCTACCATTGAGCTACACCCGCAGGACTTAGCTTCACTAGCAGTAACGCAGACTTCACACCGCGAAGCAGCATTTGGTGGAGGGGGAAGGATTCGAACCTTCGAAGGCAGTGCCGTCAGATTTACAGTCTGATCCCTTTGACCGCTCGGGAACCCCTCCTGCAAGAGACCGGCATTATGGGTAACGCCCCTCGGTGTGTCAAACGCTTTTGCGGCAACAGCCAGGAAAAATCGGACACACGACTGATCCAAAAGGAAATTTGCTTCAGGCAATCCCTCGCAAGAACTGTTTTTGCTTCCCTTGGCCCCTTACTCACGCCGTGCATGCAATGCGATTTTTGTCACGGCAGGGGTTTATCAGCAGCTCATTGCCTCAACCGCTCTTCCATTCAGTACCACGAACGCAGCCGCGTTTGTGACATAACCAATCCAGCGTCTCCACACACCTCCGCCTGCGTGATAGTGAAGAGATGCCTTCAATCACCGCATCCGGCGGAGTTGTATATCCCAATCAACTTCACAACCTGGTCGCGGAGCAGTGAACAAGAAACGCTATAGAGATGTGGTCGGGTCACCATGATTCTTCCAGCCCCTTGGCAATCGTGGTTCCAGCAACCGGCGTACACCCCCTTCACCGGAGGTTGCCCATTGGCGTTACCCGGCCAAGAGTCAGCCAGGTGACGCAGCCCTACTGGATCGCCCCTCCAGCAATGCCATATCGACAGCGATGCGTTTTTTGGCGAGGCAGCAAGGAGGTTTCATTCCGCCCACGCCACAACAGACCGGCACCACAGCACGCAACAACGGCGCTTGAACGTCTGCATATCGTCCGCCCCCGGTTTCTGGCACGCATGCTGTTAGGCAGGCACCCTTGCTGGAGCCCCCCGAGCTCAACCGCGCAGGCAGGCGATAGCAAAAGGTGGCAGCGCACTCAGGGATAGGCTTTTTTGCGATAGGCGTTGACACGTCAAATCCGGTGGTGTTTAATGCGCCTCTCTTCAGCGGCCAGTTAGCTCAGTTGGTAGAGCAGCGGATTGAAAATCCGCGTGTCCGTGGTTCGATTCCGCGACTGGCCACCACAAGCTTTACGCAAAAAGCCGCCTCAACAGAGGCGGCTTTTTGCATTCCATCCTTGTACTTACAACACCCCCCAACATTTCTGTCGCTTGTCGCACACAGCCACGTGCCAATATTTGCCCGCGACGGACGAATCAGGGTTAAATGCGCGCTGTTTACACTCAGCAGCAAACCCATCAAAGGATTCAATAGGAAATGGACATCAGGACACTGATGCTGCGCGGGTATTCCCACGCGGCAAAGATAGCCGCCGTGGCTACGCTCGCATTGCTTGTTGGCTGCAATGGCTCCGCCGGTGGAGATAGCGATGGCGGTACCGACCCCACCCCAACACCGACTCCCAGCACCCAAGCCAGCCGCATCGACTTCCTGCTCAGCAGCAAAGAGCTACCCAACAACAGTTCGGTAACGGTGACCGCAACAGTCATGGATAGCGGCAACAAGATCATCAGCGGCGCGGATGTCGTGCTGTCGGTGGACAGCGGCAGCCTGACCAATGTGACCAACAAAACAAACGACGCCGGACAAGTGGGCGGGGATGTCACGACCGGTGGCGATCCCACCCCACGCACGATCACCATTACCGCAACCAGCGGGTCGGCCACCGCCCACACTACGGTAACTGTGGTGGGTAACCTCGCCAAGTCCGTGAAGCTGGGCACTGCCTCCGTGACCAGTCAGCCGACCGAGACCCAGTACTCCAAGCCCTTCAATGTACTGGTCACCGATGCGAATGGCTTGCCGGTCAAGAATGCCAGCGTTGCATTGACGCTGGAACCGATCCGCTATTTCAAGGGCTATCAGGACTGGAATGCCGGGCCTCCCGCAGCCTGGCAGATTTTTGCCAGCGCGCTGACCACTTGCACTACAGGCGGCGAGTGCAAGCCTGCGACCGTCAACCCCGCCCTTGTCGTTACCGACAGCAATGGTTTCGCCTTCTTCAATGTCATCTATGCGAAGAATTTCGCGAGATGGGCGGATGTACGACTGACCGCCACGGCGACATTGAGCACCGGCAACGCCAGCGATGTCTCCGAGTTCTCCCTGATCGGGATTGTCAACGACTATCAAACCCAGGGGGTATCCCCCCCAGGGCGATGCAGCCCGTTCAACATCGATAGCGATTACCCTGGCATTTGCCCCTGAGCGATACCCAGTAGAAAAACAAGCCAGGCGATGTCCTGGCTTGTTTTTTATGGTTCACCGCCTTCCCAGCCATATCGCTTCAGATCGATTCGACCTTTTTCATCGAACTCCACGCCCTCTGCTTCCAGCAGCATTCGCTGTAAATCATCATTGCCATCCAGCCCGCGCGGGCTGATCCGCCCCTGATGGTTCACCACCCGCTGCCACGGCAGCGCATCGTCCAGGCAACGCCCCACCAGGCGGGCATGCCGCGGGTAGCCCGCCAGGCGCGCAATCGTGCCGTAGGTACAAACGTGCGCATGGGGAATGCGCGCGACAACGGCGCGAATGGCCTGCCGGACTCCGGCACTGTTCGATTTCATCGCAAAGACTCCTCTCGACCAAATAAAACGGGACGGCAAGGCCGTCCCGTTTCAGTCCTGTTGCAAGCAACCGCCTTTTACTTGCGTTCCACCTGCGACACATCCCGCACCGCGCCGGTATCGGAACTGGTCGTCATCGCTGCATAGGCACGCAACGCGGGCGAGACATAACGCTCTCGGTTCACCGGCTTCCAGGCATCCCGTCCCTTTGCCTCCATCCTGGTGCGACGATGAGCCAGTTCTTCCATGCTCACCTGCAACTCGATGGTGCGATTGGGAATATCGATCAGGATGATGTCGCCCTCTTCTACCAGGCCGATCGCGCCACCTTCCGCAGCCTCCGGCGAGACATGGCCAATGGACAGGCCAGAGGTACCGCCCGAAAAACGGCCATCCGTCAGTAAGGCGCATGCCTTGCCCAACCCCTTGGACTTCAGGTAGCTGGTCGGGTAAAGCATTTCCTGCATGCCCGGGCCGCCCTTGGGGCCTTCGTAGCGGATCAACACCAGGTCCCCTGCGACAATCTGGTCGGCCAGGATGCTCTCCACCGCCGCATCCTGACTCTCGAAAATGCGGGCACGCCCGGAGAACTTGAGAATGCTGTCGTCCACACCAGCCGTTTTCACGATACAACCGCGCTCGGCAATGTTGCCGTACAGCACAGCCAGGCCACCGTCCTGGCTATAGGCATGCGCCTTGTTACGGATGCAGCCTTCTTCGCGGTCCAGATCCAGGTCCGGGTAGCGCATCGACTGGGAGAACGCGATGGTGGTCGGGATGCCGCCCGGTGCCGCCCGATAGAAATGGTGCGCCACGCTGTCGGCCGGCTGTTGCACGATGTCCCATTTGTCCAGCGCCTCGCCCAGCGTGGCGGCATGGATCGTCGGGTTGTCGCGATGGATCAGGCCGGCGCGGGAAAGCTCGGCCAGGATGCCGACCACGCCGCCAGCGCGATGCACGTCTTCCATATGGTACTTCGCGGTTGCCGGCGCCACCTTGGCCAGGCAGGGCACCTTGCGGCTCATGCGGTCGATGTCGGTCATCTTGAAATCGACACCCGCTTCGTTGGCCGCCGCCAACAAATGCAGCACGGTGTTGGTCGAGCCACCCATGGCGATATCCAGCGCAATGGCGTTCTCGAACGCCTCGAACGTTGCGATGGAACGCGGCAGGACCGAGTGATCTTCCTGTTCGTAATAGCGACGCGCCAGTTCGACGATGGTACGGCCGCTTTGCAGGAACAATTGCTTGCGGTCGGCGTGGGTGGCCAGCAACGAGCCGTTGCCCGGCAGCGACAGGCCCAGCGCCTCGGTCAGGCAGTTCATCGAATTGGCGGTGAACATGCCGGAACAAGAGCCGCAAGTGGGACAGGCACTACGTTCGACTTCCGCCACTTCCTCATCCGATACATCGGGGTTGGCAGCCTCGACCATCGCATCCACCAGGTCCAGATGACGCTCTTCGCCACGCCAGTTGACCTTGCCGGCCTCCATCGGGCCGCCGGAAACGAAGACGACGGGGATGTTCAGCCGCAGCGCGGCCATCAGCATGCCCGGGGTGATCTTGTCGCAATTGGAGATGCACACCAGCGCATCGGCACAATGCGCGTTGACCATGTACTCCACCGAATCCGCGATCAGGTCGCGCGACGGCAGGCTGTACAACATGCCGCCATGGCCCATGGCAATGCCGTCGTCCACGGCGATGGTATTGAATTCCTTGGCAATGCCGCCGGCCTTTTCGATCTCGCGCGCCACCAGTTGCCCCAGGTTATGCAGGTGGACATGCCCCGGCACGAACTGGGTGAACGAGTTGGCGATGGCGATGATGGGTTTGCCAAAATCGCCTTCTTTCATGCCGGTTGCACGCCACAAGGCACGTGCGCCGGCCATGTTGCGGCCATGGGTGGAAGTGCGGGAACGATAGGCGGGCATGAAGCAAATCCTCGGAAAAGCCGGTTCAAAAAAACGTGTCGCATCCGCGCAAGCGATACCAGCGTATGACGCTGAATTCGCGTCTGCCCCGCACAAGCGATTGTTGCTGCAAGGTTTTTCGTCCACCTGGAAAGTCTGGGACGGAATGCGGGACTGACAACGAAGGGATGCCGGGCGAAGCAGGTATAATGCGCCGATTTTATCGGAAAGCCCCTGCCCATGCTCGTCCATCCGCAATTCGACCCCATTGCCTTTTCGCTCGGCCCCGTGTCGGTGCACTGGTACGGATTGATGTATCTGGTGGGTTTCCTGCTGTTCCTCGGCCTGGGCCGCTGGCGCATCAAGCGCGGCAATCCCCCGGGCTGGCAGAGCCAGGAGATGGACGATCTGCTGTTTTATGGCGTACTGGGGGTCATTCTTGGCGGGCGGCTGGGCTACGTACTGTTCTATAAGCCGGACTTCTACCTGCACCACCCCATCGACATCATCAAGGTCTGGGAAGGTGGCATGGCATTTCATGGCGGCTTCCTCGGCGTGCTGGTCGCCATGTGGCTGTTCGGTCGCAAGACGGGGCGCACCTTCCTGCAGGTGACCGACCTGATCGCCCCGCTGGTTCCGCTGGGACTGGCATTCGGCCGGCTGGGAAATTTCATCAACGGGGAGCTGTGGGGCCGGGTCACCCGGATCGATGCGCCCTGGGCCATGGGCTTTCCGCAGGCCCGCGCGGCGGATGCCAGCAGCGCGCTGACCACCCCCCAGTGGCAGGAGTGGCTGCTGCAATACGGCATGTTGCCGCGCCATCCTTCCCAGCTCTATCAGTTCGCCCTGGAAGGCCTCACGCTGTTCGCCCTGCTGTGGTGGTATTCCGGCAAGCCACGCAAGACGGGCCAGGTTTCGGCCATGTTCCTGCTCGGCTATGGCCTGTTCCGCTTCATCGCCGAATTCACCCGTGAGCCGGACGACTTCCTCGGGCTGCTGGCCATGAACCTGTCGATGGGCCAGTGGCTATCGCTGCCCATGATCCTGATCGGCGCCCACATGCTGTGGTGGAGCTCTCGCTCGCGTTGAGCCACTCGCCCGCAAGCGGAACTTCATCCAGCTTGCGGGCTCCCTCCGACATGTCTCCTTGTCGGATTCCCCATGACTGAACTGATGACGGCCCAGGCCGGCTGGTACCTGTTGGCTGCGGTGCTGGTGCTGGTCGGCTTCCTCGGCACGCTGCTGCCGATGCTGCCGGGCACACCCATGATCTTCGGCGGCATGCTGGTTGCCGCCTGGGCAGACGGATTTCAACGAGTCGGCTGGCTGCCTTTCATCGTCCTGGGCATCCTGCTCCTGCTGTCCATCGTGCTCGACTACGTGGCGGGCGCGCTGGGCGCCAGGAAATACGGCGCCAGCAAGGAAGCGCTCTGGGGTTCGATCCTGGGCTCGCTGCTGGGCATCTTTGCCGGCCTGCCGGGCCTGCTGCTGGGCCCATTCGTCGGCGCCGCGCTGGGCGAATATTATGCGCGACGCGATCTGGAACGAGCCGGCAAGGTGGGTATCGCTACGTGGATCGGATTGATCCTCGGCGCAGTGGCAAAGATTGCGGTAGCGCTAGCCATGCTGGGCGTTTTTGCCGTAGCGTGGTTCTGGTAACCGTTGAGCGAAACTTTTGTTCAGTTTGTCGGCTCTGCGCTAACATTTCTTGACAAGCTCTCGCAGGAGATGCCCATGTCCAGCTTGCCATTACCCCAAGAAGAGTTGCTTTTCTTTGTCAACCGTAGCGAAGAACGTCGCAAGGTGGTCGCTATGGAGCCGCCTTACGTAACCGAGGAAGGCCTGGTGCTCTACGACCGTCGCAGCGGCGACGAACGCCGCGAGCATCCGCCACAACTCGTGTCAAAACCAGCGTCGCAGCTTGAAATAGCCAATCAGCCCCGCCGCTAGGATACCCATCGCCCCCAGCACCAGAAAGTACCCGTCCTGCCAGTGCAGCTCCGGCATGTTGTCGAAGTTCATGCCGTAGATGCCTGCCACCAGTGAGAGCGGCATGAAAATGGTGGTCACGGCGGTCAGCATCCGCATCTGCAGGTTCATCCGATTGGACTGCAACGCCAGATAGGTGTCCTGCAAGCTGCCCACCAAATCCCGCAGCGCTTCCGTGCTTTCGATCAACTGCACCGTATGATCGTAGACATCTCGCAGGTAGAGCTGCGTTTCGGCATGAAAGAAATCCGGGTCGTCGCGCTGCATGACGTTGACCACTTCCCGCGTGGGCCACAGCCCGCGTTTCAGATAAAGCAGCGCGCGCCGTAGATTCTGGATTTCGTTCATATGTTCCGGCACCGGGCCGGCGGCGATGTCGTCGTCCACCAGCTCGATCCGCTCGCCCAACTTTTCCACCACACCGAAATAGCGATCCACCAGCTTGTCCAGCAGCGAGTAGACGAGATAATCCGCGCCCAGCTTGCGAATCTGCGACTGCGCGTTCTTCAGGCTCTCGCGGATGCTGTTGAAGGTGCCGGTCGGCTTTTCCTGAAAGGTGAGCACAAAGCCGCGACCGAGGACGATGGCGATCTGTTCGCTACCCAGTTGATCGCCTTCTTCCAGGTGTACCAGTCGCGCGATGATGAAAAGATAGCCCGCGTAGACTTCCACCTTGGGGCGCTGTTCGGTGTTGAGGATGTCCTCCATCACCAGCGGGTGGAGATTGAAGCGCCGCCCCACATACTTCAGCAGTTCCACATTGCCCAGACCATGCAGGTTGAGCCAGAAAGTCTTCTGCTGTGGCGTGTACTGCTTGCCTTCCTCCAGCGAAGTAAAGCGCGTTTCGAAGAACGCCCCTTCGTCCGGGCCGAACTCGATCAATGTGGCCAGTGTGTCTTCCGGATTGTCCGGTCCGACATAGCGCAGCGTTCCCGGCGGGCTGCCCGCCTTGTCCGCACGGGGGTGATGTCTCAGACGGCTTGGATGCGCAGCGGCTTTCCGGCCTTTTGCCATACGTCGGCTTCCTCGTTCAAAGCGAATCGGATCACGGGTTGCTGGTCCAGCCAGCGCGACGGCAGCGTCAGGCAATAGCCATCGCCTGTGGTTGCGAGGGCCAACGACGGCAGGTGCGGCGATGCCGCACGGGCGCGATACAGCAGCGTTGCCAGCCGCAACGCCAGCACCGCATGCCACATCGATGGCGAAACGGGCACCCTCAGCACGCCACGCTGCGCCGAGACCAGTACCGCCATCCGCTCCTGCTCGGGTAGCGAAAACCCCGCCAGGTCAGCATGCCGCAAGAGATACGCCGAATGCTTGTGAAAATCAGCCTGCGCGATACTCACGCCCACTTCGTGCAGCAATGCCGCATCCGCCAGGCTCCGCCGTAACGCCGGCTCGTCGGATGTCACCTGGTCGAACAGGCTTCCTGCCAGCAATGCCACACGCTCCGCCTGCGCGCCATCGACCCGGCAATGCCTCGCGAACGCGGCAACGGTGCGATCCCGCACATCGACCGCGCGACGACGTGCCATGAGGTCGTACATCACCCCGTCCCGCAATGCCCCGAAGGTGATGTCCATCTGCTCGATGCCGAATGCGTCGAAAACCGCCGCCATGATGGCAAAGCCGCCGCCCATCACGGGACGGCGATCCTCGCGGATGCCGGCCAGCTTCACATGGTCGATGTGCCCGGCGCGCAACAGCGCCTGCCGTAGTTGCCCCAGGCCGGACCGCGAAATACCTCGCGATGACAGGCCATTCGCCTCCAGCACATCCGCCAGCGCGCGCGCGGTACCGGACGTTCCGATCGAGGATTGCCAGTGCGCCTTGCCGAAATCCGCCTCGAAGGGTTGCAAGGCACTCCGCGCCGCCAGCTCCGCCTCGCGCAACCGCGCTTCGGAAAGGCCCCCATCGGGAAAGAATCGCGCGCTCCAGGAAACGCTACCCAGCGGTACGCTCTCGGTACACAACGGCGTGAACTGGCGCCCGACGATCAGCTCGGTGGAGCCACCACCGATATCGACCACCAGGCGACGTTCCTTGGAAGACGGCAGGCTGTGCGCGGCCCCCAGATAGATCAGCCGGGCCTCTTCGCGCCCGCCGATGATCTCGATGGGGAAACCCAGCGCGGCTTCGGCGCGTGGCAGGAATACGGTGGCATTGTTGGCCACCCGGAAGGTATTGGTCGCGACGGCACGCACCTGGTCCGGCCCCAGTTCGGCCAGCACCGGCGCGAAGCGGGCCAGCGCGGCCACCGCTTCGTCCTGCGCGGCGGCGGTCAATGTCCCCTCCCCGTCCAGACCGGCGCCCAGTCGCACCGTTTCCTTCAAGGTCGTCACCGGGCGGGGACTGCCACTGACGACCCGGATCACTTGCAGGCGAAAACTGTTGGAACCGAGATCGACAGCGGCGATCAGGGGGCGATCCGGCATGGCGCGGTCCGTCGGGAAAGATGGCGCCTAACATAGCGGTGGCCCCGGCCTTTTGCAAACACCGGCGCGGCGCGGCAACGAAAAAGGCGGCCGAAGCCGCCTCGATCGCAGAAGGACAGGGTTACTCGCTCGGCGAGGCCGTCACCACGCGGTCCATCTCTTCGACGCTCTTGTGGCGCACGTCCTGGCCCTTGACCAGATAAACCACCTGCTCGGCCACGTTCACCGCCAGATCGCCGATCCGCTCGATCGCCTTGGCGATCCACAGGATATCCAGCGTCAACGAAATGGAACGCGGGTCTTCCATCATCACGGTGATCAATTGCCGTTGCAGGCCGCGGTACTCCGCATCCAGCACCTGGTCGGCGCGCTTCACCTCCGTGGCGGGCACGGCATCGAGCCGGGCAAAGGCATCCAGCGCGCGCGAAAGCATGTCCAGCGCCTGTTGTGCGATGTGATTCAGTTCGGCAAAGCGCGGCACCTGGAGCTTGCCGGCTTCGTAGATGTTCTTGGCGCGCTGGCAGATGCGGGAGGCCTTGTCGCCGATGCGTTCGAGATCCTCGACCGACTTGATCACCGTCATTACCATCCGCAGGTCACCCGCGGCGGGCTGGCGACGCGCGATCATGTGGATACACATGTCGTCCAGATCCAGGTGCATCTGGTCCACGCGGTCTTCCTGCTCCAGCACCTTTTCGATGATGCTCATGTCGCCCGTGGCAAGCGCCTGCATTGCCAGCCGAACCTGTTCTTCAACCAAGCCGGCCATGCCCAGCACGCTCGAACGAATGGCTTCGAGCTCGGCATCGAACTGCTTGGAAATATGTTCGGACATGCGTCGTTTCTCCGGCTTACTGATCATGGCAAATTAGCAGGTCCAGGTTACATAAATGTTTCAAAACCCGTTCACATCGGAATGATCGAATCGTCATGGCGACGCAGTGTGCACGGGCCCCAGGCAATCAGTGTAGAGGCGCCCGCCTGCCTTGGCGAGCGCCCCCGGCCGGAATGTGGCGCCGTTCAGCTATAGGTCTTGACGCCGTCGCGCGTGCCCAGCAACAGCACATCGGCACGCCGACGCGCGAAGATGCCATTGGTCACCACGCCGACGATCTGGTTGATCTCGGTTTCCAGCTTGGTGGCCTCGGTGATCGACAGCCCGTGCACATCGAGAATGACGTTGCCGTTATCGGTCACCACGCCCTCGCGATAGGCGGGATGTCCACCCAGCTTCACCAGCTCGCGCGCCACGTAGGAGCGCGCCATCGGAATCACTTCCACCGGCAGCGGAAACTGTCCCAGCACGCTGACGTACTTGCTTTCGTCGGCAATGCAGACGAAGCGTTCCGCCACGGCGGCGACGATCTTCTCGCGCGTCAACGCGGCACCGCCGCCCTTGATCATCTGCAACTGGTGGTTGATCTCGTCCGCGCCGTCCACATAGACGGGCAACGCATCGATGCCATTGAGGTCGAACACGGCGATGCCATGGCCCTTCAAGCGCGCCACCGACGCCTCCGACGACGATACCGCGCCCACGATGCGCCCCTTGATCTTCGCCAGCGCGTCGATGAAGTAATTGGCGGTGGACCCCGTACCAACGCCGACGATGCAGTCTTCCGGAATATGGGCAATGGCGGCTTCGGCCGCGGCGCGTTTCATTTCGTCTTGGTTCATCGATGGCTCCTGGTTCGCATGCGGGAAAATGGCGAGGATTGTAGTGCCAAACCTTGGCACGCCCTCTGCTCGCGATCAAGCGGCGCCAGCCAGTGTGGCCGCCGCGTACTCAAACAAGGCTGGAGATGTAATCCCGGATGCCGTCGAGCAGCATCTGGACCGCGATCGCGGTGAGCACCAGCCCCATCAGGCGCTCGAACGCCGTGGTCACCCGTTCGCCCAGCCAGTGGCTGATCTTCTCCGCGAAAGCCAGCGTCAGCGCGCAGACGATCATGGTCAGCGCCAGGGCGGTCACCCATTCCCACAACCGGGCCGGCTCGCGCGATACCAGCAGCAGCACCGTCGCCAGCGCCGATGGCCCGGCGATGAGCGGAATCGCCAGCGGTACCACGAACGGTTCGTCCGTCGGGTGGTCGGCACCGTTGCCATGTGGCGCCGGAAACACCATGCGCAGCGCGATCAGGAACAGGATCACGCCGCCCGCGATGCCCAGGGACGTTTCCGACAGATGCATCACATGCAGGAACTGCCGTCCGAACAGCATGAAGGCGAACAGCACGCAAAACGCCACGGCAATTTCGCGGACCACCACGATCGTACGTCGCTGTGGCGCCACGTTGCGCATCTGGGAAACGAAGATCGGCAGGCTGCCGAATGGGTCGGTCACCAGCAGCAGCAGGACGAAGGCAGAAAGAAATGAAGTGGATTCCATCCAGGCATGCTAGGCATCCACCGCGCTACCGCCATCGGGGCGAACCCTAGCCAGGCAAATTTCCTTGAAATAGGTCAATGGCGGTGAAATTGACAGGCCATTTCGATACACGGCCGAAATGCTCATCCACTGATCGGCGCTACCGTTCATCCCGGAACCAACGCCGCTCACGATCTCTCATAGTGGAGTCCTTTCCCGGACCACTAGGAGATCAATCATGGTACGTACAGCTACGATCGGCTTGCTTGCCGGCTTGCTTGCGCTGAGCACGGTGCCTGCTTTCGCCGATGACGCTTCCACGCTCAGCGAGAACGACTCCACTGTCGCCAATGCCCCGCCTCAATACCGCAACCTCAACGTGCCCAACGACGAAAAGCCGGACAACGTGATGATGCGCATCCAGATGCGTGGCGGTCCCAGCAGCAACTGAGATCGCACCGGCAGTCCTCTGCTGTTGCACATGAAAAAACCGGGGCCAGGGCCCCGGTTTTTCTTACCACACTCCGCCGGGATTACGGCAGAGTCTTCAGGTGGCTCTTCACCGGCGCGGAGAAGTTGTAGCCGTCGTGCTTGTCCCAGTTGATCGACCAGGTCATCACGCCACGCGTGGTCGGATAGGCCTGCTTCGGCTTGACGGTGCCGCAATCGACCAGCTTGGTCAGGCAGTTCATCGACTTGTTGATCACATCGGTGGTCACGAAGCCGGTGTTGGCCGAACTGCGGCCGCTCGGTACCCCGAAGGCCACTTGGTCCGGACGCAGGCCCTTGAATTCCCAACCCGCGCCACCAACGGTCTTGAAGCCTTCGATCAGCATCAGGCTGCCGCCGACCAGACCATCGACCGTGCCTTCGTTGAGCTGGCCATACGGCGTCCACAGGCCACCGTTGTTGTAGTACTGCACGTGGATCATGGTCAGATCGTCGCGCAGACCATCGATGATCGGCAGGTAGGCCCCCCAGATACCGGAGTACGCCACGTAGCCGCCCTGCACGTACGGGTGCTCCGGCGCCATCGACAGATAGAACGTCGGGCCGACCTTGGCCTTCAGTTGCTTCATCGCGGTGATCAGGTTGTTGATGATCGGAGTACCGAGCACCACACCCGCGCCGCTTTCCAGATCCAGGTCGATACCGTCCAGGCCGTACTTGTTGATCAGGTTGTACAGGCTGTTGACGAAGTTGTTCACGTTTTCCGTGGTGTTCAACGTCATCCGGCCTTCCTGGCCACCCAGCGACAGCACCACCTTCTTGCCCTTGGCGCGCTTGGCGGCGATGTCGGCGATGAACTCGGCCTCGGTACCGCCGTTGGCGTCCAGCGTGAAGGTCACATTGCCGTTACCGGCATCTTCACCGAACGACAGCATGATCACGTCCCAGTCATCCGACACGTCGCGGATGCGCATGGTCGGGCCTGCCGGGTTGGTGAAGTTGTGCCAGTAACCGATCAGCGCATGCTTGGGCAGGCCATCGTTGCCCGGGATCGGTGTCGGAGTCGGCGTCACGACCGGGGTCGGGGTGGGAGTGACCACCGGCGTCGGGGTCGGCGTTACGACCGGAGTCGGCGTCGGGGTGACCACGGGGGTCGGCGTCGGCGTCACGACCGGCGTCGGGGTGGGGGTCACCACTGGCGTCGGCGTGGTGCTGCCGCAGTTGCCCAGGTTCTTCCACACGCCCCAATCGCCCGATTGAGCGGGGTTGTCGCCCTGCGTCCACCACTTGGCTTCGTAATTCACGCCGTTGTAGGTCACACGGGCACCGCCGTTGTAGACCGAACCGGCAGCCCAGGCCTGATAGCAAGCGGTGTTCGCGGGAGTCGGGGTCACCACCTGAGTCGGGGTGGGCGTCACGATCGGCGTCGGGGTCGGCACCACCGGAGTGGGCGTCGGGGTGACGGCGGGGGTCGGTGTCGGCGTCGGGGTGCCGGTCGTCACACCCAGGTCCTGCCACAGCGTCGGCGTGGAAGCGGGGTTCCAGTTGGCGCCGGTATAGGCGGTATGGGTGACCAGTGCCTTGTAGTCGTGACCGTTGTAGGTCACCACGGCACCGGCGTTGTAGGTGCTGCCTTCCTGCCAGGCGGGCGCGGCGTGCGCGGCCATGACGCCACATGCAACGACGAGCGCGGCCAGCAGCCGGCTCACCCGGGGGGTGATACGTGCGTTCATTGGATTCCTCCATCCATGGTTTTTCGTCTAGTCGGCCGGTTGACGGGGTCACCTGCCGTGCGCTCTCTGTTTACGCCGCGCTGTAAGGCATGTCAATCGCCTGGACACGCCGGGAAAATTAGAAAAAACAGATACTTGCTGGATAAATCCGTTCATACGGTGAAATCCAACGATTATCGGCATATTCCGAGTGTTATCCGGCTCACTTGTCAGGACATTCGCATACCAGCGGGTGTCAGAAAATCGCCATTGCGCGACGATGCGCGCATTTATGCCCAGACATGCACAAAATGAGTCGGCCTTCGTCATCAAGACGAAGGCCGACTCAGCACTCTCGGTTAGAAGTCCATGAAGATCCGGCTGAAGTCCCACTGGTTCTGCACGATACCGCTGCACTGCCAGTTGGCGACGGTGCTGCCGGCGCAGTTACCGTTGTCACGGCCCAGCGACCAGAAGGTCAGCATCCCCATCCCCTGCTGCCTGGCGAAGTCGCGCACCAGGCGTGCATCGGCGAGAGTGAACACTTCGACGGGGGTGTCGTTCTGACCGATCATCGCGGTGGCCGACAACATGCCCCAGTACTGGGCATCGGTCTTGCCGGGCCACAGGTTCTTGATCTGGGCATGCACCTTCTGCAACGCCAGGATCGAGCGGGCGCCCATCTGGTTACCGGAAACGCCGTCGTAGTAATCCATGATCATCGGATTGACCAGGCTGACCTCGACGCCGGCATTCTTGGCCGATTGCAGCACGTACAGGTTCTCGCCGTTGAAACCGCCGTCCGGGTTCACCCCCAGGGTGTACGACACGAACACGGTCTTGCCCTTGGCCTTGGCGCGATCCTGCAGGATCTTCACCGCGGCATTGCGGCGATCGACCACGGCCTGCTCCAGGTTGTTGTTGCCCGGGGCATTTTCGGGGTCGAGGTCCAGACGGTTGGTGCCGAAGCGATCCAGCACGTTCTCGTAGGTGGTTGCCAGCGCGGAGGCGTCAGTGCAGCTACGCGCCAGGTCGTTGGCATTCCAGCCACCCGAGGACACGATCACATTGCCGCCGAACGCCTTGAGCGAGTTGGCCTGACTGAGGAGGCCCGCTTCGCCGGTCGGCCAGCCACCGTTGCAACCGCCCGCCGAGTTGAAGAACGCCAGCGAGACATAGCGCCCGCCCGTGGCCTGCGCCCAGGCCGACAGATCCATGCTGCCACTCACGTCGATGTACGGCGCGAAGCGGATCGACGATACCGGCGTGGGAGTCGGCGTGGTGGGGGTGGGCGTCGGGGTCACCGGTGTGGGAGTCGGCGTCACCGGCGTCGGGGTCGGCGTAACGCCACCGGTACAGTTGCCGATGTTTTTCCAGACACCCCATTCGCCCGACTGCGCCGGGTTGTCGCCTTGCGTCCACCACCGCGCTTCGTAATTCACGCCGTTGTAGGTCACGCGGGCGCCACCGGTGTAGACACCGCCGCTGGTCCAGGCCTGATAGCAGGTGGAAGGCGTCGGCGTCGGGGTGACCACCTGCGTGGGCGTCGGGGTCACGACCGGGGTCGGCGTCGGCGTCGGGGTGACCGTCGGCGTGGGGGTCGGCGTCGGCGTGCCGGTGCTGACACCCAGGTCCTGCCACAGCGTCGGCGTGGCGGCCGGGTTCCAGTTGGCGCCCGCATAGGCGGTATGCGTCACCAGCGACTTATAGTCGTGGCCGTTGTAGCTCACCACCGTGCCGGCGGCGTAGGTGTTCCCTTCCTGCCAGGCCGGCGCGGCGTGCGCGACCATCACGCCACCGGCCAGTACTGCGGCCAGCAGCAGTCGCGTCATGCGCGAGGTTTGCTGTTTCATCGTCTCCATCCTCCTTGTGATTGACGTACTGCGTCATGCCCGCCGCCGGCCCGTACCGGCGCCGGCGACGGTGAATCCGCTCAGTAGCGGATGTTCGGAAAATCCCGCTTCGCCTGCTGGAACTGGGCTTCCCGCTCGGCCGGCCAGCCGAAGGCCTGCGTCGCCATCGGCTTGAGATCCTTGCCGGCGGCGCCACTCATGAAGTGGATGTACTCGCCCCAGTTCAGGTTGCGGGTGTAGTCGCGACCGTTGTTGGGGAAGTACTGCCCCAGCAACTGGAAGTACTTCACCATCACCTGCGCATGGCCATGGTCACGCCACAACGGGTAGAACCAGTCGCGGAACCAGTAGGTGCCGGCACGCGGGAAACTGTCGCTTCCGACGATCCAGCGGTTGTAGACATCGCTGGCCTGCTGGGTCATGCCGAGCGCGACGTAGGCGTCGTAGATGTAGAACTCCATCCACTTGCTGTCGCCCCACAATGGGAAGGCGGGTGAACCATGCTTGCCGCTGGCGATCGATTCGACCACGTGCCCCGTCTCGTGCGTGACCACCTCGTACTGCGGATTGATCCAGTTACCGCCCCCCACATCGCTGACATTGCGGTAGTCGTGCGAGGCGTCGTAAACGGTGGAGGGATGGCCGCCCCAGTACTTGCTTTCGTGATGCAGCGAATACAGGCGATCAGTGCTCAGCGCCGTACCGTAGGTTTTCTGCGCGTACTGCCACATCCGGGTCAGGTACGGCAGCATCCACTTACCGGCGTCGCGATTCACCTCGGCATCGAAGTAGATGGCGACGGTGTCGTTGTAAGCGATCAGCGCCATGTTCTGCTGATGCTCGAACCAGTGCTCCTGCCAGGTCGCCGGTGGCGCCGCGAATCGCGGCGGCGTGGCCGCGGTGCCGGGGCACGTGCCGCCCGCCTGCCAGAGCAGCGGCGAGTTCGACGGTACCCAGTTGATGCCCGGCCCCAGCGTATGCGGCAGCAGCGCCCGATAGTTCTGGCCCTGATAGCGCACCACGGTGCCTTCGCCATAGCTGCCGCTGGCGGTCCAGTCGGCGCAGGAGGGCGTGGGGGTAGGCGTGGGTCGTGGCGTCGGCGTAGCCGTGGGTGGCGGGGTCGGCGTGGGTTGCGGCGTGGTCGCGCCGCAGTTGCCCAGCGTCTTCCACACCCCCCACTCGCCCGACTGGGCGGGGTTGTCGCCCTGTGTCCACCACTTGGCTTCGTAGTTCACGCCGTTGTAGGTCACTCGCGCGCCGCCGTTGTAGACCGCGCCACTGCTCCAGGCCACATAGCAGGTGGCGGGCGCGGGCGTGGTGTTCGGGGTGGGTGTTCGGGTCGGTGTCGGTACCGGCGTCGCGGTGGGCGTCGCAGTCGGGGTGGGATTGCCACCACTGCTGGCGCCCAGATCGCGCCAGAGCGTCGGCGTCGCGGCCGGGTTCCAGTTGGCGCCGGCATAGGCGGTGTGGGCAACCAGCGCCTGGTAGTCGTGGCCGTTGTAGCTGACCACGGCACCGGCCGCGTAGCTGCTGCCTTCCTGCCAGGCGGGTGCGGCCTGCGCGGCCATGATGGTCAGGGCGAACAACAGCCCGCCCAGCACACGCCGATGGCGTGCCTTGATTACGCTCTGCATTTCACACTCTCCATATCCCGAATGGGGGTGGCGGCGCCCTGATGGGTCTTTCCGCCGGAACCGCGCTCCCGGTCCGGAAGCGATGACGGGCCGACCGCTCGGCGTCATCGCCCCCGGATCGGTGGCGGCTTTTTGCGCGCCGGTGACAACACCCGGCAAGACATCCCGACAAGCAGCGCGAACACGTGGTACGACCCGTGAACACGATGCCGCCAGGAGGGGTTGTCCTCGGCGCTTATGGGCCCGGCTTGCGCCGGGCCGATGCTGCTAAGCCATCAAGGCATGGCGTTGAAGTACGCGCGATGCTGGGTCGAGAATTCAAAGTTGTTGAACTTGTCCCAGTTGATCGACCACGTCATCAGGCCGCGCATGTTGGGGTAGCTGGCCGAAGGCTTGTAGTTGCCGCAGCTGGTGGCCTTCATCAGGCAGTTCAGCGCGGTGTGAACATCCGCCACGCTGGTGAAGCCGCCGCCCGCATTGCCATTGGCCGGCAGGCCGATGGCCACCTGCTCCGGACGCAGCGCCGGGAAGTTGAAGTTGGTGCCAGCCACCTTGAAGCCCTTCAACAACATGTCGGTCATTGCGACGTGGAAGTCCGCGTTGCCCATCGTGTGGTACTGGTTGTCCAGCCCGGTGATGGGGCCGGAGTTGTAGTCCTGCACGTGCAGCAGCGTCAGATCGTTACGCAGGGCGTAGATCACCGGCAGGTAGGCGCCAGCGCGGGTGTCGCAGCCGGAGCAGGTGCCGCCGTAGAAGCTGTAGCCCAGTTGTACGAAGAAGGTTTCCGGCGCCATGGTCAGCGTGAACTTGCTGCCGTACTTGGCCTTCAACTGCTTCAGCGCGCTGATCAGGTTGACGATCACCGGCGAGGTCGGGTTGGCGACATCGTTGTCCCCCGCGTTCAGTTGCAGCGAGTGACCTTCGAAGTCCACATCCAGGCCATCCAGGCCGTACTTGTCGATGATGGCCGACACCGAATTGACGAAGGCGGTCGCGGCGGAGGGGCTTTCCAGGCGCACCTGGCCGTTGGCGCCACCGATCGAGATCAGCACCTTCTTGCCCTTGGCCTGCTTGGCCTTGATGGCGGCGATGAATTCGGCTTCGGATTCGACGTTGGGACACTCGGTGGCCGGGCACTGCTTGAACGCGACCTGGCCGCTGGTCGACGAAGTCGGCTCGGCGAACGACAGGTTGATCACGTCCCAGGCATCCGATACGTCCGCCATGCGGATATAACCCGAGCCATTGGCGAAGCTGGCGTGCAGATAGCCGACCAGCACATGCTTGGGCAGGCCGTCACTACCAGGCGTCGGCGTCGGGGTCACCGGAGTCGGGGTGGGTGTGACGGGCGTCGGCGTCGGGGTCACCGGGGTCGGCGTCGGGGTGACCGGCGTCGGGGTCGGCGTGACGGGGGTCGGCGTCACCGGCGTCGGCGTGGTGCTGCCACAGTTGCCGATGTTCTTCCACACGCCCCAGTCGCCCGATTGCGCCGGGTTGTCGCCTTGCGTCCACCACTTGGCTTCATAGTTCACGCCGTTGTAGGTCACGCGCTGGCCGCCGGTGTAGACCGAGCCACTGTTCCAGGTCTGGTAGCAGGCGGAAGGCGTCGGGGTGACCACCTGCGTGGGCGTCGGGGTCACGACCGGAGTCGGCGTCGGCACCACCGGCGTCGGAGTCGGGGTGACCGTCGGCGTGGGCGTCGGCGTCGGCGTGCCGGTGCTGACACCCAGGTCCTGCCACAGCGTCGGCGTGGCGGCCGGGTTCCAGTTGGCGCCCGCATAGGCAGTATGCGTCACCAGCGACTTGTAGTCGTGGCCGTTGTAGCTCACCACCGTGCCGGCGGCGTAGGTGTTCCCTTCCTGCCAGGCCGGCGCGGCATGCGCGGCCATCACACCCAGCGCGAAGACCGCGCTGGCCAGGATACGGGTCATCAATTTATTGGGGTACTTCACTCTCCATCCTCCTTATGGGCACTGCAATGGGTGGCGCGCACCGGCGCGCTCCCGACCAAAAGCCGGCGCCCCGCCCCGAAATCGGGAGCGGGGCTGGCGGCTTCAAAAACGCTTTACTTGATCGACTTGATCAGCTCCTTGCACTCGGCCGCGGTGACGTTCTCGCCGCAGGTGGCGATCTGGTCTTGCGGCTTGCCGTCCGCCACGTCGCTCACCAGCGTGTTGCCGAGCACGTGATTCACGGCGTTCAGGTTGTAGCCGTTGTCCTGTTCGATCTGCCAGAAGAACACCCCGGCCAGGCCCTTGTCCTTGGCGTACTGCGCCTTCAGGCCGGCGGTGCGCGGCGTTTCCAGCGAGATGTACGACCAGCCGCTGGCCCCGATCGGGTTCACCGCGAAGTCGGCGTTGGACTGCTTGTCGGTGTAGAGGTGGTAGCCGTTACGGGGCTTGATCTCGCGATCCAGATAGTTCTGGTAGAGGTCGTAGCCTTCGACCACGCCTGCTTCCCAGCTCCCCACGCCGGCGATGCCGGTGATGAACGCCATGCCGCTCCAGTTCGGATCGCCAAAGCTGGAATCACCCTTCAGGCCGTTGGTGTACTCGGTGATGTCGCCCGGCAGGATGGCTTTCGAGCGGTGGTAGTTGGCCACGCCGATCATCATCTTGTTGAACGGCACGCCGTACTGGCGGTTCAGGTACTCGATCATCCAGCTCGCCGACGAGCCGGTGGACGAGCCATTGGCGTTCGGGTTGTTGTAGAGCGGGGTGTGATGGCTGATGTTGCGTTCCCACGCACCGGTCAGGTCGTAGGTCATCACGTACAGCCGGTCGAGGTACTTGTTGATTTCGGTCCAGGCCAGCTTGTCGATCTTGCCCTGCGTGGCCGGGATCGCCGACGACAGGCGATACTTCTTGCCGGTCTTGACGGTGAGCCAGTCCAGCGCCGCGCGCAGATCCTTCAGCAGTTGCAGGTAGTTCTGCGGATCGTCGGGACGCGCCATGCCAGGCACCGCGCCGTCGCTGGCGGGGTATTCCCAGTCGATGTCGATGCCGTCGAAGTCGTAGCGCTCCAGGAACGCAACGATGGAATCGACGAACACCTTGCGCCGCGTGGCATCGGAAGCCATCCACGGGAAACCCTCGGACAGCGTCCAGCCACCCACCGACAGATCGAGCTTCAGATTCGGATTGGCCTTGCGCAGGTTGTACAGCACGCCGAACACACCGCCCACGTCGTCCTTGCCGATCTCGTACATCCCTTCGATGCCGGAAATCTTGGCGGTCTGGCCGCCCGGCTGGTTACGCAGGAATGCGGCTTCGTAGTCGGCCATCGCCATCGCGCCGTCCGGCAGCTTGGTGGTGCCCAGGCCGCAGGTCCGGTTGACCGCGGCCGGCGCGGTGGTCGGGAAACCCGGGTCCTGGGTGTTCTTGGCGGCGGGGAAGCAGATGCCCGCAAAGCCGTACACCAGGCGGTCCAGGTTCTTCACCGGCAGCTTGCTGAAGTCGAAGCGGCGGCCATAGATCGCCCAGTCGCCCAGGTAGGCCACGCGTTCCTGGCCAGCGGCGGTGCTGTAGACGTTGTGCTGCGTGGTCAGCGTGCCGGGGGGCAGTTTGGCGACGCGGCCGCCGGTATCGGCATCGAAGCCCGGATGGTTGCCACCCGGATCGGTGGCAGGGTTGATGCCGCCGCGCGTGCCGGCCGGCGCGGTGGACGCGGTATTGGCAATGCGGGTGGCGCTGACGGCGCCCGCGGGCTTGACCACGCCGGAGTTCGCGTTGCCGGTCACCGGCTGCGCGGTGCCGTAGTTGATGTTGTTCGGCACGGATACCGGGCAGAGATCGCCATTGGGCACGCCGACCAGCTTCCACTGGTTGGTGTAGACCGTGCTGTCGGGCGGAATGGCATAGGTATCGACCAGTGCCTCATACGCGGCGCCCTTGTAGCCGACGACCTTGCCCTTCGGGTAGATCTTGGTGGCTGCCCATTCCGGTGCGCAGAACGGCGTGGTCGGCGCAGGCGTCGGGGTGGGGCCGCCCGGGGTCGGGGTCGGCGTGGTGCCGCCACATGCGGTGTCGGGCTGGAACAGCGCGGCGACGCTGGCTGGATCCCAGCCGGCCTGCGCGGTATGGGTGACCAGGGCCTTGTAGCTCTTGCCGTTGTACAGCAGCGACGAACCGGCGGTGATCGACAGGCCGGGCGCCCAGGTCGGGCAGGTGCCTGCGGGCGGAGTCGGCGTCACCGGGGTGGGCGTGGGAGTGACGACCGGCGTCGGGGTCGGCGTCACCACGGGCGTCGGGGTGGGTGTCACCACCGGCGTGGGAGTCGGGGTCACCACCGGGGTCGGCGTGACGATGGGGGTGGGGGTGACGGTCGGGGTCGGCGTCACCACGGGTGTGGGCGTCGGGGTCGGCGTGACGGCCACTTCCTGCCACAGCGTGGGCGTGGCGGCGGGATTCCAGTTGGTGCCGACATAGGCGGTGTGGGTCACCAGCGCCTTATAGTTCTTGCCGTTGTATTGCACGATGGTGCCGGCGGAATAGGTACTGCCTTCCGCCCAGGGGGCAGCGTACAGTCCGGCGGCGGTAAACAGCGCCACCAGGCCGGCCACCAGCAATCGGCGAGGATTGCGATTGTTACGGTTCATATTGCTCACTCCATCTCGTTTGAATGACGCCTGTCCGGCGTTTGCTCAGGGGCTCCAGCGGCATGGCCGGCGAAACCGTCCCCAACCTGCTTGGCAGGTTTGCCCGCTACGGTCTGATGCCGTGGTCGGGCGAATGGGCGGCGCCCTTCCCTGTCGGAAAACGCGCCGCGCCAAATGCCCCGCCCCGTTGCCGGGGCGGGGCAATACCGGTGTTCCGGCTTACTTCACAGCGCTCATCACGCCGGTCAGTTCACCGTTCAGGTCACCGTCGAGCGACCAGCTGAACATCCCGCCCAGGCCTTGCGACTTCACGTAGTCGATCTTGGTCTGGATCACCGCCGGGGTGTCGTAGCTCCACCAGTTGGTGCCGTCGTACTTGTACGACTGCTTGGTCACCGGGTGGACGTACACGGTGCCGGCTGCGTTCTTCAGCACCTTGTAGTCCTCGATGCCGGCTTCGTACGTCCCGCGAGCCGGTGCGGTGGCGGCCTGGTACAGACCGTTGTTGCCGCCGGCAGCCACGCCGGTCCAGCCGCGACCGTAGTACGGGATACCGACGATCAGCTTGTTGCCCGGTGCACCGGCAGCCTTCAATGCGGTGATCGCGTCGCTGATGTTGTAGCTGCGCGAGACACCGATCGAGGGATCGGCCGGATCCGGGTACAGGTGCGACTGGAAGTTGGTCGGGCCCTGCGCATCCCAGCCACCGTGGAAGTCGTAGGTCATGACGTTGATCCAGTCGAGGTACTGGCTGTACTTGGCCGGTTCGGTCTGGTCGATCTTGTCCTTGCCGGCGCCGATCGCCACCGTCAGCAGCTTGTGGCCGCCACCCAGCGCGTCGAGCTGCTTGCGGAACTCGGCCAGCAACAGCGTGAAGTTCTGCTTGTCTTCCGGCGCAACGGTGTTGTACGGCTGACCGATCACGGCCGGGAATTCCCAGTCGATATCGATACCGTCGAAGATGCCGGCACCGGTGCCAGGACCACCACGGCCGCTGTAGCTGGCCAGGTTGCCCTTGATGAAGGTGTCGATGCACGACGTCACCAGTTGCTTGCGCAGCGCATCGGTCTTGGCCGCGGCCGAGAACCACTTGGACCAGGTCCAGCCGCCCAGCGAGATCAGCACCTTCAGGTTCGGGTACTTGCCCTTCAGCGCCTTCAGTTCGCCGAAGTTACCGGCAACGGGCGAATCCCAGGTGTACGGCTTGCTCGGATCGACCAGGCGGGCCGGGGTGCGGCCGTAGTCGGCCCAGGCGTCGCCGCCGGTGCCGGCGTCCGGCGCATTCGGGTTGGTCGCCCCTTGTTCCAGCTTGTCGATGCCGGTGGCGCACTCGTAGCCGCCATTCTTCTGGTACAGGTTGCCGAAGGCATAGTTGATGAAGGTGAGCTTGGCTGCGGCGCCGGAGCTGGCGATGTCCGCCACTTCGTAGCCACGGCCATACACGCCCCATTGTGCGAAGTACGAACCGGCCTGACGGGCAATACCCGGCGTCGGCGTCACAGGGGTCGGCGTCGGCGTGACCGGCGTCGGCGTCGGCGTGACGGGGGTCGGCGTCGGGGTGACCGGCGTCGGCGTGGGCGTCACCGGGGTCGGCGTCGGGGTGGTGCCACCCGAGCAGTTACCCAGGTTCTTCCACACGCCCCACTCACCGGACTGCGCCGGGTTGTCGCCTTGCGTCCACCATTTGGCTTCGTAGTTCACGCCGTTGTAGGTCACGCGCGCACCGCCGTTGTAGACGCCGCTGCTGGTCCAGGCCTGGTAGCAGGTGGAGGTGGACGGCGTGGGCGTGACGCTCGGGGTCGGGGTGACGACGGGGGTCGGCGTCGGGGTCACGGCCGGGGTGGGAGTGACCGGGGTCGGGGTCGGCGTGGTGCCGGTGGTCACGCCCAGATCCTGCCACAGTGTCGGCGTGGCGGCGGGGTTCCAGTTCGCACCGGCATAAGCGGTGTGGCTCACCAGGGCCTTGTAGTCATGGCCGTTGTAGCTGACCACGGTGCCGGCGGAATAGGTATTGCCTTCCTGCCAGGCCGGCGCGGCGAAAACGCCGGCCGACAGCGACAACAAGGTGATCAGGACGGCATGACGCGCGCGCCCTTTGGCTTTGTTTAACATTCTCACTCCATCCTCTATCAGTGATGGCCAACTGCCCCGCCCCGTTCTGCATGGCGGAGAGGCCATCGATACGCTTTGCAAAGATCCGGGGCCCGGGGGCACGGATATGGCAAGACAGGCAGTGCTGGACCACCTGCTATCCGGCAGCGGATGCCGCCGAAATTCGTTCAACCGAAGGGAAAGCGCGCTGGGGCGCCAATGGGGGCAGCGCCGCCCTGGGAGGCCGCTGCATCGTTCATCGCCCGCAATTTCGGCAATTGCTTCCAATCGCGGATGGCGGATGTAATCGAATTGGAATCTACGGAGTCAGCATCGCCATGCAGCCAATTGGCGGAAAGCGCCAATTGGAATACCCGGCCAATACGCTTGTCAGGAATGAGCGGATTGGTATCAGCCCTCAGGGACGACAATACCAATCGCCAGGCAATTGCCGGGCAGCGCAACGTGACGGAGAAATCGGCAGCAACGCCATCGGCCCGGAACGGACGCCGGTACGGGGTACGCAGCGCGAGGCATGCCGGGGTGCGAAAGAGGGAAACGCGGCGCCGCGCCTTGCGTTCAGCGGTGACCCGCCATGTGGCATCCTGCCGGATGCGCGGTGCGCGGGGAAAGACGGCACGCCCGGAACAGGCATGCAGCGGCGTACAATCGCGTGGTGGCGCCATTGGGTTCCATCTCCATCCATCCATCCGTTTTTTCTAATTTATTAAAGGTTGTCAATCTTGTGACAACCCGCAATTATCATCGGCCCCTTACCCCATAAAATCAACAACCTTTCTCTAATTCTCATCCCCTTCAATCGCCGTAATACCGCCTTTCATCGCCAGCAATCCATCCTTGTAAACATTGCAAAGATGCCACCTTCGGGCCAATTCAATAATCAGCGTTCGGTGATTTAGCACCACCGCAATGGCTGGTCGCCACGGGAAAGGCCTGCCGGATTCCAGGCAGACCGAAGGCTTACCGAGTCGACACGCGCCAGGCGGCAATAAAAAACCCTCCCGCGAACGGGAGGGTTAGTCGAGTACTGCTGTTTATTGTTGCTTGATCTTACTGACGCATCTTGCCCATGGCCTTGGCCAGTTCGCCGTCGGTGGTATCGCCATCCAGCTCCCAGCTGAACACACCACCCAGGCCCTTCGACTTGGCATAGTCGACCTTGGTCTGGATCACGGCCGGGGTGTCGTAGCTCCACCAGTTGGTGCCATCGTACTTGTACGATTGCTTGGTCACCGGGTGGACATACACGGTGCCGGCTGCGTTCTTCAGCACCTTGTAGTCTTCGATACCCGCTTCGTAGGTACCGCGAGCGGCACCGGTCGGCTTCTGGTACAGACCGTTGTTGACGTTCGGCACACCGGTCCAGCCACGGCCGTAGAACGGCAGGCCCAGCACCAGCTTGCTGGCAGGCGCACCTTGCGACAGCAGTTGGTTCAGTGCGTCGTCGGTGTTGTAGAACGACACCAGGCTACGGTCACCGAAGCACGTGTCGCCAGCCTTGCCGCTGCACTTGTCGTTCGGTGCGGCCGGATCACGATACAGGTGCGACTGGAAGTTCGTCTGGGTCAGATCCCACGCACCGTTGTAGTCGTAGGTCATCATGTTGATCCAGTCGAGGTACGGTGCGTACGAGCCGACGTTGATCTTGTCGAGCTTGTCCTTACCCACACCCAGCGCGATGGTCAGCGCGTAGTGCTTGCCAGTCGTGGCACCCAGATCGTCGAGCTGCTTGCGGAACTCGGCCAGCAGCAGGCGGTAGTTTTCGCCATCGTTGGCCGCCACGGTGTTGTAACCCACACCCTGGACACCCGGGAACTCCCAGTCGATGTCGATACCGTCGAACACATCGGCTGCGGCACCGGCGCCACCGCGACCATCCACCACCGGCAGGTTGCCCTTGATGTAGATGTCGATGCAGCTCTTCACCAGTTGCTTGCGCAGCGCGTCGGTGGCAGCGGCATTGGAGAACCACTTGGACCAGGTCCAGCCACCCAGCGAGATCATGTTCTTGATGTTGGGGAACTTGGCCTTGAGCGCCTTCAGCTCGCGGAAGTTACCGGCCATCTTGTCGTCCCACTTGATCGCATCGCTCGGGTCGACACGACGGCTCGGGGTACGGCCGAAGTCGGCCCAGGCATCGCCACCGTCACCATTGCCAGTTTCGGTACGGGTGAGGATGTCGCACTCGTAACCGCCGTTCTTCACGTACAGGTTACCGAAGGCGTAGTTCAGGAAGGTGAGCTGGCTGGCCGAGCCGCTGGACACGATATCGGCAACTTCGTAGCCACGACCGTACACACCCCACTGGGCGAAGTACGAACCGACGATCTTGCCGGCCACCGGCGTGGGCGACACGGGGGTCGGCGTCGGCGTGACCACAGGCGTCGGAGTCGGGGTAACGACAGGCGTCGGAGTCGGCGTCACGACCGGGGTCGGCGTCGGGGTCACCACCGGCGTCGGGGTGGGCGTCACAACCGGCGTCGGCGTCGGGGTTACAACAGGCGTCGGGGTCGGGGTGACCACCGGCGTCGGCGTAGCACCGCCGCAAGCGCCCAGATCCTTCCACACACCCCACTCACCGGATTGCGCCGGGTTGTCGCCCTGCGTCCACCACTTGGCTTCGTAATTGCGGCCGTTGTAGGTCACGCGGGTGGGTGCCGTATAAGCGGTGGAGGCATTCCACGCGGCGTAGCAGGTGGCGGTGGGCGTCGGGGTGACGGATGGGGTGGGAGTGACGACCGGGGTCGGCGTCGGCGTCACGACCGGAGTCGGCGTCGGCGTTACAACGGGGGTCGGCGTCGGGGTGGGGGTCGGCGTACCGGTGGAAGCGCCCTTGTCCTGCCAGAGCGTGGGGGTGGAAGCGGGATTCCAGTTGGCGCCCACATAAGCGGTGTGCGTCACCAGAGCCTGATAGTCATGGCCGCTGTAGCTGACCATGGTGCCGGCGGCATAGGTATTACCCTCTTGCCAGGCCGGGTAGGCGGCGTATGCCTGGACTGCTACCAAGGCGGCCGGAATTGCTGCGAGTACAAAGCGATTCAGTTGCGACATCTTATTAGTCTCCATCCTCTTGATTGGCGTTATTCACGCGCATCCACTGGTCTTGCCGGTCCACTGCGATGTCAGATTATTGACAGCATCGCTCGTTTCATTTTCCGGCGCCTGACTACCTGGGCGTGTAGTCGGCGTAGACAGGCTTCATTACCGCTGATGGCCTACTCGATGTCAACCAACACCTTGCACTCCCTCTTTTATGCCGTTCATCGGCAGAAAACCAAACTGTAATCGAACTACAAAATGCACCAATTGGCGCCTGATTGCGCCGCACCAGCACCGGTAATGGGCGCAATGAAAACGCCGTTTGCAGCCACAGCCGCACCATGTTGCATCGCAATATAAACGTTATCTGATGTAGATATGGTGCAAGGTTGTTCGTAGTTTTGCTATTAGTCGCTACGTGCAATACACGCCTGTCGCCGACGAAATGCAGTAAGAGAAAGTAAACGGCTATCCCCCCGCCTTCCAGCAATACTTTCGACTTTCCAACAACCGCCTACTTCATTAGAAAAAGGGAATATTGAAAATGGCGTGCGGACAAAATCTTTGCAAGCACCAAACTGACAAATCCAGTGGCGCAAATGGTATTAGCCAGCCGGAGGGGATAGGTGTTGGGTCGGATCGCCCTAGGGTGAATCGACCTTCAAACATGGGATGCGTTGGTCCGTGGGCCGGATGGCTGCGCGAAGCGCGGCGCCGCAGAGAGCCTTCCTCTCTGCAAGCCGTGCGACAAAGCAGACACCGGCCCACGGACCAACCCGCAGGGAAGGACGAAGGCCGGGCGCATGGCTGCGTTGTGCCTTGCCCTGCATCCGGCCTTCCTCCTTCGCACCCACGTTTGAAGGTCGATTCACCCTAAGGGCGATTGCCCAGATGCCAGCGCGCGCAGTACCACTTGGTCTGCCGATTGGGCAGCCCGACCAGCACGCTGCCGAACTTGGAGAGATAGCGCGGATAGGGGCCGGGCAATGGCTCGAACCGGATCGACAGACGCTGTTCGATATTGCGCCGGACATCGGCAACCGGCGCCGGGATCAGCGCGCCGACGATCAAGGCCCCGCTTTCCGGGACATTGACGAAAACTTCCTTCGACTGGTTACCCGCCAGCACGGCGTTATGGGAGTCGAACCATTCCGCCTCCCCCCAGGTGCGCAGCGGCGTGCCCAGATAGGTACGGAAGTAATCGCGCCAGTGCGCGGTGGAAAACTCGGAACGGCAGGTCAGCGCCGCTTCCATCCGGTCGCCAAAGTGGGTCGGCACGCTGCCACCCTTACCCGCGCCGGATCCCGGCGTGGGCAGACCCAGCAGCAACAACAGTGGCAACAGGCGCAGATTGGCGAACATGGCTTGCATGATAGCCATGTGCGCGGTGGCCGGGCCAGCCATCCTTCGCCACAAAGAAAAAGCCCGGCAAATACCGGGCTTCTTCTGGGACACAACGATCTCAGCCACTATTGCGCAGGCCGGCCGCGATACCGTTGATGGTGAGGTGGACCGCGTGGCGCAGCTCTTCGCTCTCCTCGCCGCCGCGCAGGCGCTTGAGCAGCTCCACCTGCAAGTGGTTCAGCGGATCGAGGTACGGCAGGCGGTTATCCAGGCTACGGGCCAGCATCGGGTTGTCGCCCAGCAGCTCCGGATGCTCGGTAATCGCCAGCACCGCGTCGACGCAACGCTGCCATTCACCCTTGATGCGTTCGAAGATGCGCTTGGCGATGTCCTGATCGTTCACCAGTTCGGAGTAACGCGCCGCGATGGCGATATCGGACTTGGCCAGCACCATTTCCATGTTGGAGATGGTCACCTGGAAGAACGGCCAGGTGCGATAGTGTTCGCGCAACGTTTCCAGCCCTTCGTCGCCCTTGTCCTTCAGGTATTCCGAGATAGCAGTGCCGAAGCCATACCAGCCCGGCAACGACAACCGGCATTGCGACCAGCTGAACACCCAGGGAATGGCGCGCAGATCGGCAATGGAGTTGGTGTTCTTGCGCGCGGCGGGACGCGAACCGATGTTCAGGTTCGGAATCTCGTTGATCAGCGTGGCTTCGCGGAAATAAGTGATGAAATCCGGCGTTGCGTATACCAGGTCGCGGTAGGCCTGGTAGGCACGCAGCGACAGGCCTTCCATCAGACGACGGCGATCGGTGGGATCGAAATCCTCCGGCATCGGCTCCGGGAAGCTGGCCTCCAGCGTGGCGGCGATCAGGATTTCCAGGTTGCGCCGGCCCACTTCACGGTCGGCGTACTTGGCCGCAATCACTTCGCCCTGCTCGGTGATGCGAATCTGCCCGTTGACCGAACCGGCCGGCTGCGCCAGCACCGCGTCGTAGGCCGGGCCACCGCCACGGCCGACGGTACCGCCGCGGCCATGGAACAGACGCATCTTGAAGCCAGCCTGCTTGAAGACCTCCACGAGGTTCAGCTCGGCCTTGTAAAGCTCCCAGTTCGACGTGAGGTAACCGCCGTCCTTGTTGGAGTCGGAGTAGCCCAGCATCACTTCCTGCACCAGATCGCGGCAGGACAGCAACTGGCGCCACTGCGGCAGCGAGAACAGATCGGTCATGATCTGGCCGCAACCGCGCAGGTCGCCGATGGTTTCGAACAGCGGAATGATGTTGATCTTGCTGCGCACCGTGGGCGACAACTGGACCAGCCCCACTTCGTTCAGCAGCACCGCCACCTCCAGCATGTCGGAGACCGACTCGCAATTGGAGATGATGTAGTTGGGCAACACAGCCTCGCCGTAGCGATTCTGCATTTCCTCGGCGGCGCGCAGGATGTCGATCTCCTTCTGCACGTCGGCGCTGTAATCGATATACGGGCAGATCAGCGGACGCGGGCTGGCCAGCTCGCGCAGCAGCACCACGCGGCGCGATGCTTCGTCCAGCGCCAGGTAGTCCTCCAGCCCCGCCTTCTCGAACAGCTCGGCGACCACGCGCTCGTGGGTGCCGGCGTGCTGGCGCATGTCGACCGGCGCCAGGTGGAAGCCGAATACCGATACCGCGCGACGCAGGCGACGCAGGCGACCGTTGACCAGCTTGCCCGCGCCATGCGCGATCAGCGAATCGAAGACGGTTTCCAGGTCGGCTTCCAGTTCGTGCGCGCTGGTATAGGCCGGGGCATGGGCCACATCATGCAGCGCGTGGTGGAAGGTGCCGATCTGGGTGGCAGTGGCAAAGACGCGGGCGCGGATATGGCCGACCGCGACGCGGTACGGTTCCTCGGCGCGGCGCGCGAGGTTGACCTGCGACTGCTCCGCCAGCTTTTGCAGGCGTTGATCCACCTGCACCAGGCGGGTGGACATCGACAGCTCGTTTTCGAGCTTGCCCAGTTGTTGATAGTAGTAATCGAGCGCCAGGCCGGATTGACGCGAGATGGCGTAACGCAGCACCTCGGCGGTCACGAACGGATTGCCGTCGCGGTCACCGCCGATCCAGCTACCGATATGCACGAAATTCGACAGTGCCACCGGCTGGTCGGTCAGCTTGGACAGCCGGTCTTCCAGATCCAGGTACAGGCGCGGCACTTCGTGCAGGAAAGTATTGCGGAAGTAGGTCGAACCGTTTTCGATTTCGTCCTGCACCGTCAGCTTGAAGGTACGGATTTCGCGGGTCTGCCACAGGGTGAGCAGCACGCGCTCCAGCGCCTCCTGATTGGCGACTTCCTCTTCCGGCGTCATCGCATAGCGGTCGCGCTGCGACAACAGCTCCGCCACGGCACGATGGCAATCGAGGATGGTCTTGCGCTTCACCTCGGTGGGATGGGCGGTCAGGACCGGTGCGATGAGTGTTTCACCCAATAGCCCCAGGATGTCATGAGGCTTCACATTACGTTCGATCAGCGCATCAATGGCGGATGCGATGCTGCCGTGCTGCGGCGCGGAGCCTTGCATGCGATGGGCACGACGGCGGCGGTTGTGATGCAGGTCTTCCGCTATGTTCGACAAATGCGAGAAATAGCTGAAGGCACGCACCAGGGCCACGGTGCTTTCGGGATCGAGCGACGATAACGAGCGTGACAGCGCGCGGCCGGCTTCGGCATCGTTGCCCTGAACATAGCGGAACGCCAGATCACGGATTGCATCGATGCGCTCCGCCGTCGCCGGGCCGGTCTGTTCACGGATGGTATCGGCCAACACCCGGGCCAACAGATCAAGGTCGCGCTTAAGCGGCAGGTCTTTCTCAGCAATCGGTTCTAATACGGACATGGCGGTGGGGACTATGGGTACGTTTTGTGGACAAATCCGCGGCATTGTATCAATAAAGACCTGCCTTGGTCGCTTCATTGCAGCGTACTGAATACCCATGCCCCTGCTCTTGCGCTTTCACCATTTCAATGTTTTCGGCGAACGGCGCACCGGCGGCGGCGGCGTGGTCGTCTGCGAAACCCCCGAATTTCCTGACCCGCGCACCATGCAGGCACTGGCATACCAGCTCCAGGCGCCCGAAACCGTTTTCCTCGATGTGGCCCACCGCCGGCTGCGCGTCTACACCCCCCAATATGAACAGCCATTCTCCGGCCAGGCCATGCTGGCGGCGGCCGCCGCCTGCGCGCACCTGACAGGGGTGCGCGAACCGCAACTGTTCTACGGCGCCCATGGCGATACGCGGGTGTGGCCGCACGATGACCTGTGGTGGTTCCATTCCCGCCCCGCCGCCGCGCGGCCGAGCGGCGTGGCCACGCCAACGCTGCTGGCCGGGCTGGGGCTATTGCCGCAGGACGTCGTGGGCACACCCCGCCTGGTCAATGCCGGCATGGACATCCTGCTGGTGGAAACCCGCAGCCGGCAGAGTGTCTTGCAGGCCGCGCCCCAGGCGGCGCTGCTGGCCCAGCACGCGCAGGTGCCCGGCCAGGTGGCGGCGGCAGCGGTGTGGTGTCGCGACGGCGACCTCGCCACCCTGCGCGTCTTCAATTCGGATCAATTCAATCTGTACGAGGAATTCGGCTCCGGCACCGCCGCCGCCGCCATCGGCGGCTGGATGCTGAACCAGGGCGGCAAACCGCCATTCTCGCTCAAGCTGGAACAGGGCCACACCATCCATCGCCTGGTCACGCGCCTGTCGGTGCTCCACTTGCACGTGGATGACGCCCGCCATGTGCGCGTCGGCGGCAAGGTGTGGCGGGTGGGTGGGGGCGAGATCGAGTGGTGAGGGGTTTTAAACCCTAGGGCGTGTCGTCACCTGTTTCGCGGCAGCGTTCGGTGCAGTTCGGGATGCCGCGCCAGGCGCTGGACGCGCGGCGGTATGGATACCGCAAGCGGCCAGCGACACCGCGCTGCGCCCGAAATGCGCCGAACCCGCAGGGCTGGGCCGAAAAGAAAACCATCCACCGCGTTGCACGCCTTGCCAATAACTGGTTATTGCCTGCGTCATGCGCCTGGTGGCTGGTGCTTTTTCGGCCCAGCGCTGCCGCGAAACAGGTGACGACACGCCCTAAATCCTGAACCACGGAGAACGGTGAGAACACCGAGTCGCACAGAGAACACCGTTTCCGTGAGTTCCTGTTTGTCCGCTGTGGACCTCACTGTTCTCCGTGTCCTCAGTGGTTCAAGGTGTGGGGTCTGGATTTACCACCACAGCGTCACCAGCAACGCCGCCAGCAACGCGGCGATGGCGCCCAGTAGCCAGTTGCGCTTGCGCTGTTCGCCCATCAGGCCCTGGTAGCCCTCGACCAGCAGTCCGACGTGATCGACGCTGGCCAGTTCGGACAGACGGCGCGGCAGGCTGGGCAGTACGGTGGCCCAGAGCGGCGCTTCGTGCTTCAGGTTGGCCAGCAAACCACGCCAGCCGATCTGTTCGTTCATCCAGCGCTCCAGGAACGGCTTGGCGGTCTGCCATAGGTCCAGGTCCGGGTCCAGTTGCCGGCCCAGGCCCTCGATGTTGAGCAGGGTCTTTTGCAGCAGTACCAGTTGCGGCTGGATTTCCACGTTGAAACGGCGGCTGGTTTCGAACAGGCGCAGCAGCACCTGCCCGAATGAAATCTGGGAGATCGGCTTGTTGAAGATCGGCTCGCAGACGGTGCGCACCGCCGCTTCCAGCTCTTCGACGCGCGTCTCTTTCGGCACCCAGCCCGATTCGATGTGCGCCGTCGCCACGCGGCGGTAATCGCGATTGAAGAACGCCAGGAAATTGATCGCAAGGTATTGCTTGTCGCTGTCCGACAGCGTGCCGACGATGCCGAAGTCCAGCGCGATATAGCGGTTGTCGGCGGCGACGAAGATATTGCCGGGATGCATGTCGGCGTGGAAAAACCCGTGGCGGAACACCTGGGTGAAGAAGATTTCCACACCGAAACGCGACAGTTTCTTCAGGTCCATCCCGGCCGCGAGCAACTCATCCACCCGGCCGACCGGGATGCCGTCCATCCATTCCAGCGTCAGCACCTCGCGGCTGGTCCAGTCGTAATACACCTCGGGCACGATCAGTTGGTCCGAGCCGAGGAAGTTGCGACGCAACTGCGCGGCATTGCCGGCCTCGATCATCAGGTCCAGCTCGTCGTGCAGGTATTTGTCGAATTCGGCCACCACCTCGCGCGGGCGCAAGCGCTTGCCATCGACGAACAGCTTTTCCACCAGCGCCGCCATCACCCGCATCAGCGCCAGATCGCTTTCGATCACCGGCGCAATGCCGGGGCGCAACACTTTCACCGCCACCGGCTGGCCATTGAACAGGCGCGCACGATGCACCTGGGCGATCGACGCGGACGCCACCGGCGTGCGGTCGAATTCGGCGTAGAGCGCCGCCACCGGTTTACGCAGGCTGGCTTCGATCACCGCCACCGCCACGTCGCCGGGGAACGGCGGCACGCGGTCCTGCAAACGCGCCAGTTCGTCGGCGATATCCTCGGGCAGCAGATCGCGACGGGTGGACAGCACCTGACCGAACTTGACGAAGATCGGCCCCAGGCTTTCCAGCGCCAGCCGCAAGCGCACCGCACGCGGTGCCTCCAGCCGGCGCCAGAAGAACAGGCCATTGATCAGCGGGCGCAGGCCATGCACGCGCTCGTGGCCCAGCAGGAATTCATCGAGTCCGTAGCGGACAATCACATGCGCGATCTTGAACAGGCGAAACAGGCGCATCAGGCGGATTTCTTGAGCAGTTGTTGCAGGCGCTTGTCCAACCGCGCCACATCGTCGCGCAGCGTATCGACCTCGCCGCAGAAACGCGCCACGGCGTCCTTATCGGCAAGCAGCGAGGCTTCGTCGCGCCAGTATTCGATCAGATGCAGCGCCATGCGCGAGCCGATGGCGCCCGGAACACCGCCCACCTTGCCCGCCAGCCACACCAGCCGGTTGGCCGCCACGTCGCCCACCAGTTGCGACAATTCATCGGCCAGATCCCAGCGGATACCACCCAGGACGCGCCCCACGCCGGCCGCCAGCTCGGCATCGCCTTCCAGCGCCAGGCGCTGTTGCGCGGCGGTGCGGTCGAACATGAAGGCAATGAAGAAGGCCAGCGGCAATCGCAGCGTGGCCTCCGCGGGCTGGTCATGGTCGGCGAAGCGGCCTTCGGCGCTGATGGTCAGCGTATCGGAAATGACCGGAAACACCAGCCGCACCGTGCGCCCGGCGTACCGGCCCAGCTCGGCCGTGGCCGCCGCATCGTGCGCCAGCAGGCGGTTGAGCAGCCGGGACAGGATCAAAACTTGTACCCCTTGTGCAGCGCGACGATGCCGGCCGACATGTTGTGGTACTCGACGCGGCCGAAGCCAACGTCCTGCATCATGGCCTTCAGCGTTTCCTGGTCCGGATGCATGCGGATCGATTCCGCCAGGTACTGGTACGAATCGGCATCCTGCGCCACCAGCTTGCCCATGAACGGCAGCAACTTGAACGAATACAGGTCGTACACCGGCTTGAGCGGCGTCCATACCTTGGAGAACTCCAGCACCAGCAACCGGCCACCGGGGCGCAGCACGCGATACATCTCGCCCAGCGCGACATCCTTGTGCGTCATGTTGCGCAGGCCGAAGGCGACGGTGACGATGTCGAAATAGTTGTCCGGAAAAGGCAGCTTCTCGGCATCGCATTGCGCCGTGGGCACGGCATAGCCGGCGTCCAGCAGGCGATCGCGCCCCACGCCCAGCATCGAGCTGTTGATGTCGGTGAGCCATACCTGGCCGGTCTTGCCCACCTTCTTGCAGAATGCCCTGGACAGATCGCCCGTGCCGCCGGCGATATCCAGCACGCGGTCCCCCGGCTTGGCGCCGCTGGTCTCGATGGTGAAGAACTTCCAGGCGCGATGCAGGCCGGCGCTCATCAGGTCGTTCATCACATCGTATTTCTGCGCCACCGAATGGAAGACTTCGGCCACCTTCTGCGCCTTGTCGGATTCGTTGACGGTCTTGTAGCCGAAATGAGTAGTGGGATCGGACATGGAATTCTCTTTCAGGCGGGGTCTCGGGAGCCGCCGGCGGCGGCGAGACGGTCGAGGTAATCGGCCCACCGGGCGGCATGTTCACGGCCCAGTTGGTGCAGGTAGTCCCAGGAATACAGGCCGGAATCGTGGCCATCGTCGAACACCAGCTTGATGGCGTAATGGCCCACCGGCGTGATTGCCGTGATGTTCACACCGCGCTTGCCCACCTGCAGGACGCCCGGGCCGGCGCCGTGGCCGCGCACCTCGGCGGAGGGCGAATGGACGCGCAGATATTCGGCGGGCAAGGTGAAACGGGCGCCGTCGTCGAAGGCCAGCTCGAGCGTGGCGCTGACGCGATGCAGGATAATGTCCGTGGGTACAGCGGAATCGGGATTCAGCCCGGCCATGAGATGCCTTCGGGTCGGTGTACGGCAAGCCGCAATGATAGCGCCTTGGCCCGGGGCTGTTCATACAAAAAAGGCCCGAAACGTTGCCGCCAGCCGCGTGCGTGCGCGGGAACCCACGCGCCGCCGCTCACGCCTGTCGCGCCAGCGACACCGCAAGCGGTATGTCGTGCGACTTGTAATATTACGTTCACAGACGAGCCTTAATCTCGCAACATTCCCAACGCCCCTGCCCCGCGAGGTAGCGCATGCCTGCCAATATCCTGCTCGTCGAAGACGAACCCGCCATCCAGGAACTGATCGCCTTCAACCTGTCGCAAGCCGGCCACCATGTGATGCGCGCCGATTCGGTGGAATCCGCCCAGCAGATCGTGCGGCACGCCCTGCCCGATCTGATCCTGCTCGACTGGATGCTGCCGGGGATGTCCGGCATCGATTTCGCGCGCAAGCTGCGCGGCGAGGAACGCACCCGGCAGATCCCGCTGATCATGCTGACGGCGCGCTCGGACGAACAGGACAAGATCGTCGGCCTGGAAACCGGTGCCGACGACTACATCACCAAGCCGTTCTCACCGCGCGAACTACAGGCACGGATCAAGGCAGTGCTGCGTCGCCGCTCGCCGCAGATCACCGACGACATGGTCGAAGTGCAGGGCCTGCGCCTGGACCCGGCGACGCACCGCGTCACCGGCAACAATGCCGCCATCGACCTGGGGCCCACCGAATTCCGCCTACTGCATTTCTTCATGACGCACCCGGAACGCGTGCACTCGCGCTCGCAATTGCTCGATCAGGTGTGGGGCGATCATGTGTTCGTCGAAGAGCGTACCGTCGATGTCCACATCCGCCGCCTGCGTTCGGCGCTGGAGGCCTCCGGCTACGACAAGCTGATCCAGACGGTGCGCGGCACCGGCTACCGGCTTTCGGCGCATTGAATGCGCCGCTACCGGAGAACCACGCACCGAGTGCGGGGCCGTCTGCAACAACCGTAATAGAATCGCTCCACCATAAAGCCCGTTATCCGATGATCCATTCCCGCTTCGAACCAGCGGCCGGTCGAGCCCGCAGCGGTGACGGATCGTTCGACGACTGGCCCCAGCGCATGCCGCCAGCCCGCCCCAGTCGGGCCCGCCTTCGCAACCCTCCACTTTCTTCGCGCCGGAATCCCGAATGCTTTGGTTGCGCTCGATCATTTATTACCTGACGGTGATCCTGGCCTCGCTGTTCGTCGGCGCGGTCTGGGGTAGCGTCAGCGGGCTGGTGCTGGCCTGCGCGCTGCTGGCGCTGTCGGCGAGCTTCCACCTCTACAACCTGGGGCGGCTGTATCGCTGGGTGTGTCACCCGCGGGTGGACAATGTGCCCACCAGCTTCCTGCTCTGGCAGGAAGTCTTCGACCGGCTCTACACCCAGGTGCGTGCCCAGCAGAAAAACCAGGACAAGCTGTCCAACACGCTGGAGCGCTTTACCAGTGCAGGCGAGGCGTTGCCGGACGGCGTGATCATCCTGGACGAGCATGACCGCATCGAATGGTGCAACCACGCCGCCACGCTGCACCTGGGCATCGACCGGCTTTCGGACATCTGGCAGGTGGTGACCAATATCGTGCGGCAACCCGCACTACGCGAATACCTGCGCACCCAGGATTTCGCCCACCCCCAGATCATCCGCACCACGCGCCCCGCCGAGCAGGTGCTGTCGGTGCAACTGGTGCCGTTCGATTCCACGCGCAAGCTGCTGCTGTCGCGCGACATCACCCAGCTTGATCGGGTACAGATGGTGCATCGCGACTTCATCGCCAATGTCTCGCATGAACTGCGCACGCCGCTGACCGTGGTCGGTGGCTTCGCCGAAACCATGATGGACATGCCGGAGATGGAGGAAAAAACCCGTGTCCAGCAACTGCACCTGATGGTGGAGCAGACCCAGCGCATGCAACGGCTGGTGGACGATCTGCTCACCTTGTCGCGCCTGGAAAACGGCCAGCAGTTGAAAGAAGAAGAAGTGGACGTACCGCAACTGATCCGTCTGCTCCAGGCCGAGGCCGAGGGGCTGTCGCAGGGCCGGCACCAGATCGCCGTCGAGGAAATCGCACCCGCCAGACTGATCGGCAATCACGACGAGTTGCATTCCGCACTGGGCAACCTGGTTTCCAACGCCATCCGCTACACCCCGGCCGGCGGCACCATCGGCCTGTCGTGGCGGCTGGAGCAAGGCCTGCCGGTATTCGCGGTGCGCGACAGCGGCATCGGCGTCTCGCCCGAGCATATCCCCCGCCTGACCGAACGTTTCTACCGGGTGGACCGGGGCCGCTCGCGCGCCACCGGCGGCACCGGGCTGGGGCTGGCCATCGTCAAGCACATCCTGCAACGCCACCAGGCGCAACTGGCGGTGAAATCCAGGCTGGGCGAAGGCAGCGAGTTCGCCGCGCGCTTTCCCGAGCATCGCCTGCTGGTCGATTGAAGCCCGCCATTCGGCGCACTGCGACGTGGGCAGGGATGAAGTAGCCGGAACGACTCGCCGGCCCGCCGGTCGCAGCGGATGCGCGCCCGGTTTTGCCGGAGCCACCAATCGTCGTCCGGTGCCTATCGATCGGTAATTGGTCCGCACAGGCTCCTTGCGCTCCCGCAAATGCCAAACGCCCGGCCTTGACGGATAATGCGCGCTGATGTCGCCGTCCTGTGGCGACGCTTTCTTTTACCGACTTCAATCTGTGAGGTGTTTCGTCATGAGCAAGATCGCCGCCATCAAACCCCTGGGCCAACGCATCTGGCTGGACAACCTGTCCCGCGGCCTGTTGCAGTCCGGCGCACTGCA
>NZ_SUMF01000011.1 GCF_005048205.1 Chitiniphilus eburneus | reverse complement strand
CTGGCAACGTGGCCAGGCCGGTGGTGCGCACGGGCGTGCCGGGCGGCAGGCCCAGCCGCTCGGCCAGCGCATCCTGTGCGTCGGCGTGTTGCGCCTGAGCCTCGGCGAGAGCGTCCTCCGCCCGGGCCGCGTCCCGCAGCATGGCGTTGGCGGCCAGTTGCGACAGATTGCCCGCGGCTTGCTGTGCCTCGGCCAGTTGTCGTGCCGCACCAGCGGCTTCGACGAGCGACTGCCGATAGGCGACGGCGTTTTCGGCATTGGCCAGTGCCAGCCAGGCCGCATTGATCTGCGCCGCGGCGTCGATCAGGCGTTGCTCGAAGCTGGCCGATTCGCCGAGGCTGGCAGCGCCGAGCACATCGCGGCGCAAGGCCAGCGGTTCGGGCAGGCGGGCCAACGCATCGCGCAGCGCGTCCGGGGCGATGTCGTGTTCACGGTAGAGGGAGTAAAGCGCGGCGTCACCCACCAGCCCGCGACGCAGCGCGGCGTCCTGGGTCAGCGGTTGCGCCGCGATGGCGGGGGCGTCGGCGAGGGTGCGCCCGGCAAAGCCGGGCGGCCAGACGGGGGCGGCCACGGCGGGCGTCAACGCCGCCGCAAGCAGCCACACGGCCAACCAAGGCCGTGCGAAAGGAACGGGATGCATGATTGATCTCCTGTGGACGAACGCAGGCATGCCGCCGGGGCGGCATGGGGGCGGTCTACACGGAGATCGGTGGCCGGAAGGGCGAGCCGGGGTCGGCCGAGGTCAGGCGTTGTGCCTGCGGCAACGGCGGCATGCCGGGCATGGGCGGGTGGGGGGGCGGCAAGGTGGCCAGCGGGGGGAAGCACGCGGCGCAGTGGCCGCAGTCGAAACAGGCGCCATGGCTGGATTGATGCTTGCCGCCAGACCCCTGCTCGGACGGGTGGCCGCGGGTGGCCGTGCCGTCATCGCAGTGTGCCGACATCTCCGTCTGTTGGGTCGGTGGCTCCGCGCTCCGCCACGGCATGGCGAACGCGGCCATGCCCTGGATGGGCAACAGCGCGATCAACAGCAGCAGGAACCAGCGACGACAGGCGAACATGGCGATTGGGAGCGGGCGCGGCGCAAAAAGTTGCAGGGTGGGCCGATGTTTACCGCAAAACACGCGGTGACGGAAACCCGCTCCGCCGGAAGGATGCACGGCGCCGGTGGCCGGGATCACCGCTGTGGCGGGCAAGGCCAGGCGCCAGGGTAGGGCGCGTTCCACCTACTGCCGTTGCGGGAACCCTCGCTATACTGGCGTCGTCGCGCTCTCGACCAGCGTGGAACAGTCCCGTCGCCGCTGCTGGCGGCGCCGGCAATCCTCTTCTAGGATGGCGGCCGATGAGCCTACACCAAGACCCGCAGGTCGTTCTCTATACCACGCGATTGCTCTACCGCAACGCCGCGCTGGGGCAGGCCGCGACCATCGTCAACGCCACGCTGCTGAGCTGCGCGCTCTGGTGGGCCCAGCCGCGTGTCGGCGTGCTGATCTGGTGGGCCGTGGTGGCGGTGATCGCCGGCTACCGCTTCGTGATCGCACAGCGCTTCACCCATCGCGGTGAAACCGTGTCGGATGCGCCCTACTGGCGGCGCCGCTACCTGATCGGCACCCTGTTCGCGGGGCTGTGGTGGGGCGGCGGCGGCTTCTATTTCATGTACGGTTCGCCCGAAGTGGTGCGCTACTTCGTCGCCTTCGTCTATTCGGGCATGGTGGCCGGCGCGGTGCCGATCCTGGCGCCGGTGCTGCCAGCGCTGGTCGGGTTCGCGCTGATGCTGGTGATGCCGATCGCCTTGCTGGCGCTTGCCGAGGGCAGCATGGTCGGCAACCTGTTCGGGATGATGTGCGTCCTGTTCCTGTACGCCGTGCTCAAGAGTGCCAGCTATTACAACGAAGTGCTGACCGAGACCATTGCGCTCGACGCCGACAAATCGCGCCTGCTGGCCGACCTGCGCCTGGCGAAGCAGCAAGCCGAGGAGGCCAGCCACGCCAAGGGCGAGTTCCTCGCCAATATCAGCCACGAAATCCGTACGCCCATGAACGGCATCCTGGGGATGGCGCAACTGCTGGCGCGGCACCAACTGGATGCGGAATCGCGCGAACAGGTGGAAGTGCTGCGCGGCTCGGCCGATGCCCTGCTGACGCTGGTGAATGATGTGCTCGACTTTTCCAAGATCGAGGCCGGGCGCTTCGAGCTGGACCCGGCGCCGTTCTCGACGACCGAGCTGATGCGCGACCTGCTGCGCATGTTTGCGCCGATGGCGCAGACGCGCGGCCTGACGTTCACCTCCACGCTGGCCGACGACGTACCGCCGCAACTGACCGGTGACGCCACGCGGCTCAAGCAGGTGTTCGTCAACCTGATCGGCAATGCGCTCAAGTTCACCGAGCACGGCGGCGTGGCGGCGCATGTGGCGACGGTGCGCCAGCGCGATGGCCGTTATCTGTTGCAGGCCGAGGTGCGCGATACCGGGATCGGCGTGCCCCGCCATCTGCGCGAGCACATTTTCGAAGCCTTCGCCCAGGGCAACAGCTCGATCACGCGCGAATTCGGCGGCACCGGGCTGGGGCTGTCCATCGTATCGCGCCTGGTCGCGCTGATGCAGGGGCGCATCTGGGTGGAGGACAACCCGGGGGGCGGCAGCGTGTTCCGCTTCTACGCCGAGCTGGAGCCCGCCGACACGCCGGTGGCGCCGACGCGCGCGCTCAAGGTGTTGCTGGCCGAGGACAATCCGATCAACCAACTGGTGGCGGAGCGTTTCCTGGCGCTGGGCGGACACAGCGTGACCAGCGTCGCCAATGGTCTGGAGGCGGTGCATGCCTGCGAGGCACAGTCGTTCGACGTGATCCTGATGGACTTGCAGATGCCCGAGCTGGGCGGCATCGAAGCCAGCCGGCTGATCCGCGTGCTGGAGGCCGGCAATGGCCGGCCGCGCCAGGCGATCGTGGTGCTGTCGGCCAATGCGCTGGAGGCCGATCGCGAAGCCTGCTTCCAGGCCGGCATCGACGACTTTCTGGAAAAACCACTCAAGCAGGACCGGCTGGATGCCTTGCTGGCACGGGTCGCCGCGCAGTGCGTGGCCACCGACTGAGCCGGATCAGCTCATCGCCAGCGGCAGGTACAGCGCAGTGCAGCACAGGTGTTCCCCCTGCCAGCCGTAGAGTTCGATCATCGGCCGGCGCGTGTCGAATACATGACGCGCCCGGTTGGGCCAGCTCGCCAGTACGCTGCGCCAGCTCAGGTAGGGCTCATGCGGCGCCAGCCGCCGCACCGCGTACCGGCCGCCGAACAGGCTGGCGCGGCCCATGGTGGGCGGAACCGCGTAATCGGAGGCTACCGGTACGCAGAGGTCATAGCAGGATTCCACCGGCCCGCGCAGGTGGAGAAAATCGTGGCGCGCTCCGTAGCACAGCGGTAGCGGCAAGGGCGAATCGCGCAAAGTCTGCTGGGCAGCGTCGTTGAGGCAATCGCCCCACAGGCCACGCAGGCGTCGGTAGACCACCGGCTGGGCCGGGACGATCTCGATGGAAAAACTCTGTGGATCGACGAGACGGACCTGTTCCGCGTCGTGTTCCAGCAGCGTGTGCCGCGCCGGCTGGTTTTGCGTGGCGGCATGCCAGGGTTGCTCGCCGACCCAGTGTTGCCACCCTCCGGCACGCCAGTCGCGCGCCGTCATGCCGAACTGCCTGCGAAAGCCCTTGGAGAATGAACTCGCGTACTGGAAGCCGCAGCGGGTGGATAGCTCCGATATCGAAATCCGCGCGTCGGACAGCAGCCGGTACGCCGCCGCATACAGCCGGCGCTTGCGCAGGAAGTCGAACGGCGCCTCGCCGATCTCGGCCTCGAAGGCACGGACGAAATGCCAGTTCGAATAGCAGGCCTGCGCGGCCATCTCATCCAGCGTGAGTTCATTGCTGTAGCGCTGGTGGATCAGATCGACGGCACGTTCGATGCGGATTGCACGATGGGAGCTGAACATGACGATGGGCTTTTGATCGTTTTATGCCTGCATGATGCTGCATATCGGTCGTTGTCCGCTATCGTCAATGCGCCCGGAGCGTGGCTCCCATTGCCGGGCTCAGACTGGCCTTAGCATGATGGGCAGATACTGGGCATCGCAGTGCAGGATGTCCCCGTGTTGGGTATAGCGATCCACCATCGATCTGCGGGGGTCGAAAACGAAGCGCCCCTGGCTGGGCCAGCTATGCAGAAGGCTGCGCCAGCTCAGGGAGGGGTCGCCGAGTTGCGGCCGGAATACCGCGTACAGGCCACCCAGCACTCGCCCGACACTGACAATCCCCGGGGGCTGGGTACCGGGTCTGACGGGGATGCATACGTCGTAGCAGGATTCGGTCGGGCCACGCAGGTGCAGCAGGTCCTGGCGCACACCCAGAAAGCAGGGGTGCGGCAAGGGTGCGATGCGCAATGCGCTCTGGATCGTATTGCGCAGTGCTTCGCCCCAGACGCCGCGAAACCGCTTGTAGGCCACCGGTTGCTCCGGGACGATCTCGATTTGCAGATGGCGTGGGTCGATCTGGTAGACGCGGTCGGCGTCGTACTCTTGTTGAGTGTTTGGCAGGGTGTCCTGACCGGCGGGGGGCGGTGCTTGCAATGGCTGAAGTGCAGCCCAATCACGCCAGCCTTCCGCACGCCATTCGCTTGGCGTCATGCCAAATTGGCGACGAAACCCTTTGGAGAACGAACTGGCACATTGGAAACCGGTCTGGATGGACAGGTCGGCCATCGAAAGGAGCGTGTCCGACAGCAGGCGATACCCCGCGGCATAGAGACGTCTTTTACGCAGGAAATCAAAAGGCGTCTCGTGGGTTTCTTCTTCGAAGGCGCGAAGAAAATGCCACCTCGAATAACAGGCACGAAAGGCCAATTCTTCCAGGGTGAGCGCTTCGCAATAGCGCTGGTTGATGATATCAACCGTGCTTTCAATGCGTACTGCGCGATGTGAATTGAGCATGTTCCGTCTTGGACGGTGCGTGGAACCTGCCTGCAAACCGTGCGTACAGGTCTGGCCGTGAAACCGGAGCCGAATACCGATTTATTCCTTCGGTATGAATCGCGTGCTCCTTTTGTTTCCCTCGGCCGTGCAGGAAGAAATCGCCAGCTAAATACATCACGAGCGCTTGTGGCGGCCCGTGTGTTTCTTGTTTCGCGGTCTGGGTCCAGGCCCGTGCTGCCTTTTACTTATCCATGGATGAAAGGGGCGGCGATGCCGCCGCCCCTTTCCTGGCATTGCTACGAACTATTGCTCGACCGCTTAGAAGCCAGTCCAGGTGCCAACCAGGATACGCATGTTGTTGTCGTCGATACCGTTCCAGCCATCAATTTGATAGGCGCCCGGGAACACGACACCGGCGTTGTCACCCATCATGTTGTAGCGAACTTGCAGGAAGGCAACAGAGTTCTTCGACAGGCTGTAGTCCCATTCGAAGGAAACTTGTTGAACATCGCTATCATCGATGTCGTTACCGTCGACTTCCATTTCAGTCCACAGCTGATAGCCCAGGTTCAGCGCATGCTTACCGAAGTTATAGCCACCACGGATCAGGAACTGATCGTTTTCAGACTTTCCGCCTGCAACCGATGCCGGAGCAACACCCCAGCCACCCCAAGTCACGTTCTTCCACTCATGGTGACGATATGCACCAGTGATGTTGAAATCACCAAATACATAACGAGCACCGATCATGTACGCAGTAGCCTCGGGCTGTTCATCAGCAACGTTGTAGTTGCCACCAACACCCCAAGCACCATTACGGCCAAAGTTCACAGCTTCGGAACCTGCGCTGTAACCATCGCCGTGCGAGATGCCGCCGTTGATCGAGAGGCCACCAACGCTGTAGTTAGCGGTGACTTCATAGGCTTGTGCATCGCCATCACCGGTACCCAGATCATACTGAGCAGCAAAGTTGAAGCCATTGAAGTCCGGCGAGAAATAGCTAATGCCGCGGGAATATTGAACATAGTGAGCACCAGCATCAGCCCACAGATTGCCTTGGCCCTTCCAGCCGTACGGCCAGTCTTGCATCAGGTAGAAGTTCGAGAATTGGTTACCGAAGCGAACCGAACCGAAGTCGCCCTTGTAACCAATCCAGGCTTCACGTTGACCCCAGCTGTCGTAGCGGTAGTCGGTAGCAACCTTTTGAGCCAGCTTCCATTCCAGGGTAGCGCCGCTGTCCAGCTTGTCGTTGCCGGAAACGTTCACGACAATCGCAATTTCTTCCAGAAAGCGACCACCAGCATCTTGCAGAGTGCCGTCAGCGGCACGGCCGTCGGATTGGTTGGTACGATAGAACAAGTCCATTTCGGCGGAGCCGCCGATCGTGACGTCGGCGAAGGCCGGAGCGGCGAAGCAGGCGGATACCGCGGCTGCAATAACGATGCGTTTGATCATTGGTGTTGTCCCTTGATGAGATAGGCGGGCCCGAATCGTTGGGCTGCGGCAGCAAGGTAACGCTACGTCCTGCGTTGTTTTCACCGGCGGTGGGTGCTTCCGCAATTGCGGACTAAATAGTGCACGCTTACGCAACCGTGGACTAATCATCGACGGGTGGGGTGTCGATTAAGCAACTTTTTTACAACGGTTGCCGAGAGGAATCTGGGTGGTGGGACGGCCTGATCGGCCAGGGGTGCGGCGCGAAAAGTCAAATGGAATGCGCCCCGCAGGGCGGGGCGCTGAGAGATGGCTGGCGCGAAATGGAGTGAATCCGGTCAGCGCGGCAGTTCGTCATGGAGCGCCAATGGCCGCTCTCTTTGCCATCTGGAAGAAAGATTGTCGAAAGTAATGTACAGCGCGGGCGTGATGTAGAGCGTGATCAACTGCGAGAAGATCAGCCCGCCCACCACGGCCACGCCCAGCGGCTGGCGCAGCTCGGCGCCGGCGCCGATGCCCAGTGCGATCGGCAGGGCGCCGGTGGCGGCGGCGAAGGTGGTCATCATGATCGGGCGGAAGCGCAGGTGGCACGCCTGGCGGATCGCTTCCCGTGGCGGCATGTGCCGGGTGCGCTGCGCTTCCAGTGCGAAGTCGATCATCATGATCGCGTTTTTCTTGACGATGCCCACCAGCAGCAGGATGCCCACCATTGCGATGAAGCTGAGTTCCAGGTTCACCAGCCGTAGCGAAAGCAATGCGCCGACGGCGGCCGATGGAATCCCGGCCAGGATCGTCACCGGGTGGATCCAGCTTTCGTACAGCATGCCCAGGATCAGGTAGATCACCGCCACCGCGATCAGGATCAGCCAGAGCTGGGTGCTCTGCGTGTTCTGGAATACCGCCGCTTCGCCGGCGAAGCCGCCGAAGATTGATTCCGGCATTGCGATGCGGGCCTTGGCGTCTTCCAGCGCGCGGGCTGCGTCCGAGAGGGAATGCCCCTGCGCCAGGTTGAACGAGATCGTCACCGCCGGTAACTGGGCCTGGTGGTTCACCGTGGTGTTCACCGGCTCGCGGGTGATGCGCACGATCGACGACAGCGGCACCAGCGAGCCTTCGCGGCTGCGCACGTAAACGCGGTCGATGTCCGATTCGTCGCGCCGATGCGCTTCGGATAGCTCCATGATCACCGGGTAGCTGTCCTGCGGCAGATACAGCGTGGAGACCTCGCGGCTGCCAAAGGCGGCATAGAGCGTGTCGCGGATGGTCTGCATGTCCACGCCCAGCAATTGGGCGCGGTCGGTGTCGATGACCATGCGTGCCTGAAGGCCGTTCTTCTTCACATCCGAGGTTACGTCCACCATGGTGGTGGATTTGCGCAGCTCGGCCAGCAGCTTGTCCGCCCAGTCGTACAGCCCTTCGGCGCGCACCGATTGCAGCGTGTACTGGTAGCTGGACGACGATTGCCGCCCGCCGACACTCAGGTTCTGCGTGGCGCGGTAATAGACTTGCACCCCGGGCACGTTGGCGGTGGCCTTGCGCAGGCTGTCGAGCACGGCTGGCATCGGCGCCCGGTCGCTGCGCGGCTTCAGGCTGATGAACATGCGGCCGGTATTGCCCGAGTCGCCAACGTTGGAGACCAGATAATCGACGTTGGGATTGGCCTCCACCCGGCGCGCGATTTCCTGCTGCGCCGCCAGCAGCGATGCATAGGCGACATCCTGCGGGCCTTCGACGGTGACCTGGATCTGGCCGATGTCCTCCTGCGGGAAAAAACCCTTGGGCGAGATCACGTAGAGCAGGGCGGTCAGGCCGAAGGTGGCGAGCGCCACCAGCAGCACGATGGCGCGGTGTTCCAGGCTCCAGTCCAGGCTGCGGCGGTAGCCGGCCAGCGTGCGCTCGAACAGTGCTTCGAAGAAACGGCTCCAGGCCGGTGGGCGCTTCTGCTCGGCTTCGTGATCGTGGCGGATGAAACGCGAGGCCAGCAGTGGCACCAGCGTCAGCGATACGGCGGCCGATACCAGGATGGCCAGCGATACCACGGCGGCGAATTCATGGAACAGCCGGCCGATCACGCCAGGCATGAAGAAAATGGGAATGAACACCGCCACCAGCGAGATCGAGATCGACACCACGGTGAAGCCCACTTCGCGCGCGCCGCGGATCGCGGCCTCGAAGGGTTTCATGCCTTCCTCGATGTGGCGCACGATGTTTTCCAGCACCACGATGGCATCGTCCACCACCAGCCCCACCGCCACCGTCAGCGCCATCAGCGAGATGTTGTCCAGGCTATAGCCCAGCCACAACATCAGGCCGAAGGTGGCCAGGATGGACAGCGGCACCGACACCGACGGAATCAGCGTGGCCGAGAGCCGCCGCAGGAACAGCAGGATCACCAGCACCACCAGCGCGATGGTCAGCAGCAGGGTCAGGTTCACATCGTGGATGGCCTCGCGCACCGACGCCGAGCGATCGTTCAGTTCGCGGATCTGGATCGAGCCGGGTAGCTGGGCCTTGAGGCGCGGCATCATGGCCCGGATGGCATCGACCACCGCCACGGTGTTGGCGCCCGGCTGGCGCTGCACGGCCAGCACGATGGAGCGCTCGCCATTCACCCAGCTACCGGTCTTGATGTTCTCGACGCTGTCGGACACCTTGGCCACGTCCGACAGGCGCACCGGCTGGCCGTTCTTCACCGCGACGATCAACGGGACGAAATCGGCGGCGCGCTTGAGCTGGTCGGTTTGCAGGATCAGCACCTGGCGCTTGCCTTCGAGCTGGCCGACCGGCGAGTTCGAGTTGGCGGACTTCAGCGCGCTGGACAGTTCGGGCAGCGTCAGGTCACGCGCTGCGAGGCGGTCGGGATCGACCTCGATCCGCACCGCGTATTTTTTCTGGCCGAACACATTCACCTGCGCCACGCCGGTGATGGTCGACAGGGCGGGGGCCACCAGGTTGTCGGAGTAATCGTTCAGCTCGCCCAGCGATAGCGAGGGCGACGCCAGCGAGATCAGCAGGATCGGCGCGTCGGCCGGGTTGACCTTGCGATACGACGGCGGGCTGGTCATATCGTCCGGCAGCGCGCGATTGGCGCGGTACAGCGCGGCCTGCACGTCCACTGCCGCCGCATCGATATCGCGGCTGGTGTCGAATTCCAGCGTGATCGAGGTGCGGCCCAGCGAACTGGACGAGGTAATGACGTTCAGCCCGGGAATGGTGGAGAACTGCTTCTCCAGCGGGGTTGCCACCGACGTGGCCATGGTTTCCGGGCTGGCGCCGGGCAGGTTGGCCCCAACGTTGATGGTGGGGGTGTCGTAGGTCGGCAATGCCGAGATCGGCAGTTTGAACCACGCGGCGACGCCGGCCACCACCACCGCCAGCCATACCAGGTAGGTGGCGACCGGGCGGCGGATGCAGACTTCGGAGATGTTCATGCGCCGGCCTCACTGGCGGCGGCGCTACGCGGGGTGGAGGCGGTGGCGTCGCGTGGCGCGGTGGCTGCGCGGGTGACGGTGACCTTGGTGCCCGGGCGCAGGTTCTGGCCGCCTTCGCTGATCACCTTGCTACCGGCGGGCAGGCCTTCGACCACCGCGCGTTCGTTGACGATGCGCTCGATGGTCACGGTCTGATCCTTGACCGTGTCGTCGGCTTGCACCACGTAGACGAAGCGGCGGTCCGGACCGTTGATCACGGCCTCGGCCGGGATCAGCACGGCGTTGCGCTGCACGCCGGCATCCACTTCCACCCGGGCGAACAGGCCGGGCCACAATTGATGGTCGGCGTTGGCGAACTCGGCTTTCAGCTTGATGGTGCCGGCGTTGCGATCGACCGTGTTGTCGATGAACACCACGCGGCCCGCTCGCTCGCCGCCGTCGGCCAGTCGTGCCCGCACCACCAGGTTGCCCTTGGCTTGCGTCGCCAGCAGCAGCGGCAGGTCGCGTTCGGGCGCGGTGAATTCGATCTGGATCGGGTCGAGCTGCACCAGGGTCAGCATCGGCTCCGCGCTGCCCGGCTGCACCAGGCTGCCGGGGTGGACCGCGATGGCGCCTGCGCGGCCGGCGAAAGGCGCGGTGATCCGGTTGTACGATACCTTGACGGTATTGGTATTGAGGTCCGAGCGCGCGGCGGCGAGATCGGCACGCAGGGAATCCACCTGGCTTTGCGCGGTATCGACCGCGCTGGGCGAGATGAAGCCGGATTTTGCCAGCTCCTGGTTGCGTCGCAGCGTCTGCTGCGCCAGCACCAGATCGGCTTCGGTCTTGCGGATGAGCGCCGCGCTGCGCTGGAGTACGGTTTCGTCCTCGCGCGAATCCAGCGTGAACAGCAACTGCCCGGCCTTTACGTTCTGGCCTTCGCTGATCTCCACGGTGCGGATGGTGCTCGATACCTTGGGCCGGATATCGACCTGGTTGATCGGTACCACATTGCCCTGGGCGGACAGTGTGACCGGCACGTCGCGTTGCTCGGCCTCGACCGCGGCCACCTTGGGCGGACCGGACTTGTTCGGTTCTTCCTTGGTCTTGGAACAGGCGGAAAGCAGCGCGACCAGGATGGTCGCCAGAATCATCTTGTTGTTAGTCATGCATGATGCCCGCGTTTATGCCCCGCCGATGGCGGCGGATGATCCAGATCATCGACACAGCCACGAACAGCCCGAAGCCGGCGATCAGCAGTGTCATCGGCGGCAGGCCGCTGGCCTGGAACTGCCGTACCACCGCCACTGGCGCATCGGCGGGAACCGGGCTGCTGATGAACCGCACCAGCAGCGCATGGATGCCCACCATCACCAGTATCCCCAGGTTCTCGTTGAAGTTCTGTACCGCGATCGAATGGCCGGCCCCCATCAACAGGTGGCCCCGGTGTTGCAACATGGCGTTGAGCGGTACGACGAAGAATCCAGCCAGCCCACCAACCAGGAACATCAGTAACGCGGCGATGGGCGTCTGGTTGACAAACAGCATGCAACAAACGAGCACCCCCATGGCCACGCCGGCCGGCAGCACGGTGAAGGCTCGCTTCAGGGGAATCCAGCGCCCGGCGATCAAGGCCCCGAACGCGGTGCCGAAAGCCACCACCGCTACCAGCCGCGTGGCCTGCTCCATGCTGAAATGCAGCCAGATCACCGCCCAGTTCAGCACCACCAGCCGCATGGTGGCGCCGGCTCCCCAGAACAGCGTGGTCACCGCCAGCGACAACTGGCCCTGCGGATCGCGCCACAGACGGGCAACGCAATGGCCGAACTCGCGCATCAGCGCCATCGGCCTCATGCGCAGCGGCTTGAGCTGGATATGCAGCTTGGGGATGTACAGATTCATCCACGCGGCGGCGAGATAGACCAGCAGGATCACCAGGATGGCGAACTGTGCGGGGGACAGCCATTCGGAACGCCCGAGCAGATCGCCCCAGCCGAGCAGCATGGTGGTGATGCGATCACCCACCAGCACGCCGCCCAGTACGGTGCCGAAGATGATGGCGGCAACCGTGGCGCCTTCCAGCCAGCCATTGGCGGCAACCAGTTTCTCGTGCGGCAGGTATTCGGTGATCAGCCCGTATTTGGCCGGGGAATAGGCGGCGGCGCCGAACCCCACCAGCGCATAGGCAAAAATCGGGGGCAGCCCCACCAGCATCGCCAGACAGCCCGCGATCTTGATGCCGTTGCAGATCATCATCGCCTGCCCCTTGTGCAGCGCGTCGGCGAAGGCGCCGGCGAAGGGGGCGAGCACCACGTAGGAAACCGTGAAACTCCACAACAACATCGACAGATGCCATTCGGGGGCGTGCAACTCCTTGAGCAGCGCCAGCGCGGCGATGAACAGGGCATTGTCGGCGAGCGCGGAAAGAAATTGCGCTCCCAGAATCAGGAAGAAACCGCGATCCATGCTCGCCTGTCTTAAGTTTTAGTCCGCTGGGTTATAACACGAATCCATCACTGTTTTTGGATGGCGGGAACCGGCTGATCCATATGGCAGTCCATGCACCAGACTGGATGTAAGTTCCGGGTGTTCGCGGAACGTGCCGTGCTATGATCCCGCATCGCGCAGCCCATCCGCGCCAGGCGTTGTTCCTGATGGATATCCTGCAATACCTCGTCACTTTTTTCACCGACTACGGTTACGTCGCGGTCTTCACCGTCCTGCTGTTCTGCGGCTTTGGCGTCCCCATACCCGAAGACGTCACGCTGGTTGCGGGCGGCATCATTTCCGGGCTGGGCTACGCCAACGTCCACACCATGTTCGCGGTGGGCATGGCTGGGGTGCTGATCGGCGATTCCACCATGTTCTGGCTGGGGCGGCACTACGGCACCCGTGCGCTGAAATGGCGCTGGGTCGCGCATGTCCTCACCCCCGACCGCTACGAAGCGGTGCAGGACAAGTTCGCGCGCTACGGTAACCGCGTACTCTTCATTGCCCGCTTCCTGCCGGGCCTGCGTTCCCCCATCTTCCTGACCGCCGGCATGAGCCAGTGCGTGCCGTACTGGCGCTTCCTGCTGCTCGATGGCCTGGCCGCGCTGGTCAGCGTGCCGGTATGGGTCTACCTGGGGCATTTCGGGGCCGACAATCACGAATGGCTGCTGAAATGGCTCAAGCGTGGCCAGACCGGCATCCTGGTGTTCTCCGCCCTGATCCTGATGGGGGTGGCTGTCTGGTACTGGCGCCGCCGCCGTGAACGTCGTGCCCGCGAGGCCTTGTCGTGAGTCGTCCCATCGAAGCGCTGATCCATGTCGGCGCGATCCGCAGTAATTATTTGAATATCAAATCGCTGGCGCCTACCAGCCGCGCGTTCGCCGTGGTCAAGGCCAATGCCTATGGTCATGGTCTGTTGCGCGTGGCGCAGGCGCTGCACGACGCCGATGGTTTCGCGATCCTGGAGATCGAAGGCGCCATCGCCCTGCGCGAAGCGGGGGTCACGCAGCCCATCCTGCTACTCGAAGGCGTGTTCTCCCACGACGAGCTGATGTTGGCGGCGCGCCATGATCTATGGCTCGCGGTTCACGAGCCGCAGGTGATCGCCTGGCTGGAAACCACGCCACTGGATCGCCCGGTGCACGTGTTCCTCAAGTTGAACAGCGGCATGAACCGACTGGGCTTTCCCGCTGGCGATGCCAAGCAGGTGGCGGCGCGCCTGGGGGCATGCGCCAATGTCGCGGGCATCACCCTGATGACGCACTTTGCCACCGCCGACGACCCGGCGCGCGGCATCGCGGCGCAACTGGCGTGCTTCGATGCCGCAACCGAGGGCCTGGACCTGCGGCATTCGGTGGCCAACTCGGCGGCTTCGATCGCCTATCCGCAAACCCGGCGCGATTGGCTGCGGCCCGGCATCGTGCTGTATGGCTCATCGCCGTTTGCGGCACGCAGCGCGGCCGATCTCGGCCTGCAGGCGGCAATGACGCTACGCTCGAAGATCATCGGCACCCAGCGGGTTCAGGCTGGCGATGCGGTCGGATATGGCGCTACCTTCGTCGCCGATGGGCCGATGACGATCGGCATCGTGGCCTGCGGCTATGCCGACGGTTATCCGCGCCACGCCCCCACCGGTACGCCGGTGCTGGTGGATGGGGTTCGCACCCGCTTGCTGGGGCGCGTATCCATGGACATGCTGGCCGTGGACCTCACTGCGCTGGCCGGGGCCGGCATTGGCTGCTCCGTGGAACTATGGGGCGCAAAGCTGCCCATCGACGAGGTCGCAGCGGCGGCCGGTACGATCGGTTACGAATTAATGTGCGCAATCGCCCCCAGAGTGCCTGTCCTCACGGTCTAACCGCTCGAAAACCCCTGCCGCTTTCTTTACAATGCCCGTTTCGCCGAATCTCGCGGCAAGCGGGCGGCGTATTCAGCATTCGCACTCTCAACCCACAGGTTGCAACATGGCATTGATTGTCCAGAAATACGGCGGCACCTCGGTCGGTTCGCCGGAGCGCATCAAGAACGTGGCCCGTCGCGTGGCCAAGTTCAAGGCGCAAGGGCACGATCTGGTCGTGGTGGTCTCCGCCATGAGCGGCGAAACCAACCGCCTGATCGCGCTCGCCAAGGAAATCCAGGCTAACCCCGACCCGCGCGAGCTGGACGTGGTCATCTCCACCGGTGAACAGGTCACCATCGGCCTGCTGTCCATGGCGCTGAAGGAACTGGGCGTCGATGCCCGCTCCTACACCGGCGCCCAGGTCAAGGTCCTCACCGATTCCACCTTCACCAAGGCCCGCATCCAGTCGATCGACGACGACAACATGCGCGCCGACCTGGCCGTCGGCCGGGTGGTGATCGTTGCCGGCTTCCAGGGCGTCGATGCCGAAGGCAACATCACCACCCTGGGGCGTGGCGGCTCGGATACCTCGGGCGTGGCGCTGGCCGCCGCGCTCAAGGCCGACGAATGCCAGATCTATACCGATGTCGATGGTGTCTATACCACCGACCCGCGCGTCGTGCCCGAGGCCCGCAAGCTCAAGACCATCACCTTCGAGGAAATGCTCGAGATGGCCAGCCTGGGCTCCAAGGTGCTCCAGATTCGCTCGGTGGAGTTTGCCGGCAAATACAACGTGAAATTGCGCGTGCTGTCGTCCTTCCAGGAAGAAGGCGAGGGCACGCTGATTACCTTCGAGGAAGATTCCAACATGGAAAAGCCCGTCGTTTCCGGCATCGCGTTCAACCGTGACGAAGCGCGCATCAATGTGATCGGCGTTCCGGACAAGCCCGGCATCGCCTACCAGATTCTGGGCCCGGTGGCCGACGCCAACATCGACGTGGACATGATCATCCAGAACGTCGGCCAGGACGGCACCACCGACTTCAGCTTCACCGTGCCGAAGAACGACCTCACCCGTACCGTGAAGGTGCTCGAAGGCGTGCAGGCCCACGTCGGCGCGCTGAACATCTCCGGCGACGACAAGATCTGCAAGGTATCCATCGTCGGCGTCGGCATGCGCAGCCATGTGGGCGTGGCCTCCACCATGTTCCGCACGCTGGCCGAGGAAGGCATCAACATCCAGATGATCTCCACCTCCGAAATCAAGATTTCGGTGATCGTGGACGAAAAGTATCTGGAACTCGCCGTGCGCGTGTTGCACAAGGCATTCGGTCTGGATCGCGAGTAATCGCCAGGCTGGAACGGGCTTCGCCGGGTACTGCCCGGCGGCCCGGCATTCCGGTTTTGCCGACCCGGCAGACGCCCGTTTCCCCGCTTGGGGCGCGGGCGTTTTGTTTGGCAGGCTTTTTCGTTGACGCTCCCTGGCCCGCAGGGTAATATCCCGCTTCCTCGCGGAGACGTGGATGAGTGGCTGAAATCACCTCCCTGCTAAGGAGGCATACGGGCTTAAACCTGTATCGAGGGTTCGAATCCCTCCGTCTCCGCCAGGAACCAACAGCAAAGCCCTGATTATTCAGGGCTTTTTTGTTGCTCATGGTTTGCTACCCATGTTTTTACCCATGAGTTGCTTGGCCCGCAGGCTTGCGCTTCACCCTCGGCCTGCCTCGCTTGACCTTTCCTAGCCTCACCATATCCCCTCGCCCAAACGTCCTGAAGCGCTTGGGGCCCTCTGGCACCCCTTGCTGAAGCCAGGGATCGGGCTTCGCCAGATAGCTCAGCACCTTGAGCAACAGGTGCTGCCGTCGCTCCCAGTCATCATGCGCGATCATCCCCACATCCAGCGCCCCATGCCAAGCGGGATGGTGGCTCGGCTTGCTGGCGTTCCAGTAGCTGCCATGTCCGTCAGTGATCACGTCCCGCCAATACTCTCCGATCAAATCCCCATACGTAATGTCACCGGTCGGGCACTGGATGAATGGGCGCATCGCCACGGGGGTGAAGCTGCAATTCATCCGGCCCGGCAAACCGGTGGAAAATGCTTTTATCGAAAGCTTCAACGGCCGGCTACGCGAGGAGTGTCTGAATCAGTCGGTGTTTCACAACCTGATCCACGCCCGGGCCATGATCGAATCCTGGCGGCAGGACTACAATCATGTCCGGCCGCATAGTGTCCTGCAGTACCAGACCCCGATGCAGTATCGGGAAACCCATCAACCCCAACATGAGCAAATCGCTAACTAACTAGTGGTTCACTGGGTGGGGGAAGGTCAATACCCTAGCCAGAGAGGTTAGAGAGATCAGCAAAGAGGTAATTGATGAATGCAAAAAGCAGATAGCCACTCTCGGCACACAAGTGTCGAAAAATGGCTAACAAGTCAATGCAGCCGGCACCGTATCGGTGCGGCTGATTTCCAACGTTATGCCTGTATGACGCAATGCAGCCACATCTTCCACCAAGAGCTCAAATAGAGCACCTACCACAATGAAACGACTAATCACTCTTGCCATTCCTATTTTCTTGACTGCTTGTGCAAGTGCACCGCCGGTAAAATTTTCCGTTAATGATCTTGACAAGTCTCAAATTGTAGCTTTCCAAGACGTTCATCCAGCCGACGAAAACACGCAGGAGGTTTTTAGCTACATCATCACCAGCGAGCGATACGGAATCTACCGGCTGGGTAACATCGCGACGGATCCCAGCGCCATGCGTTTGCTCCAACATCGTATTTATGAGCGCTTCGGGGAAAGCACCCCTACTAGCGTAAAGGTGCACCACTTTGTGGTGTACCAAAACATGCAAGGATCACTTCGCGCTGGAACAATCGGATCAGTGTTTGGAGTCCTCGGCGCAGTTATCGCCTCGTCTGTAGCCAACAACGATCTTGGTGGTTCCGCAGCAGTCATCGATCCAGTGCTCTTTACGAGTACAGCAGGAGACAATGAGTGGAAGCGTGGCATCTCCAGTGTCCAAGAAAATCCCAACAATGGCGCGTCTCTTGTCACTTGGCTTGATGTCGAAATCAATGGCAAACGCGTCTTTGTTCGGAGCGTTTCCCCTCTTAAGGTTCCTGACAGCAGGATACCGTACGTTGTTGCACTTGAATCAACCTACGACTATTTGCTTAAGCAGTTCTAGGCGCAGTACGGCCTAACTGTCGGTCAACGCGGACACCAAGACAGGCCTTGGCTTCGCCATTGTCATGGCCTGTGTTGGTACCCTATGGCCGTGTGCTGATCGAAGCCGACGACGAACCCAATGAACGGGCGCCTCAGCCAGTGGCCTGCGGGCCAGGCGCGTGACTCGCGCCAGGCGCCGACGTGTGCATTCTGGATGATGTGCGGGATACGGCGCGGGCGCACCGGTGGGATGCTGAGACCAGCGCCTTCAGGTGCGCTGCGACCGAGCGGGAGTGGGTTTGCATCCCCGAAGGGGCGCAGACGCGGTGGCAGGCCTTGCCGCCGCGGCATTCGCCCCGCTAAGCCAGGATTAGCCGGCAAGCGCTCTCGATTCGATCACCTGGAATTGATTCAGCCCATCCCGGATCAATGCCAACCCACCTCGCAGGGCGTCCAGCTCGACGGCCAGGCCGGCGACATCATCCCGGTTGCGCAGGGACAGACCGGCCATGTTTTCCATGTTTCGTGCGATGTCCTGGCTGGCCTGGTTCTGCTGCTGCGCCGCAGTGGCGATGTGTTCCGAAAGTTCGACGGTGTGGCTGCTCGATTGCGAGACGCTTTCGAACTGCCTGCCGCTTTCGACGATGCGCCCGGCTCCTTCCTGAACGGCGGCACCCGCGGCTTCGACCGTGTCCACCACTTGCAGGGCCATTTTCTGGATCGCGTTGATCTTGACGCCGATCTCCTGGGTGCTGCTGCCGGTGCGCTCCGCCAGTTTTCTCACTTCATCCGCCACCACGGCGAAACCGCGCCCTTGTTCGCCCGCGCGGGCCGCTTCGATGGCGGCATTGAGCGCCAATAGATTGGTCTGATCGGAGATTTCCTTGATGGTGATTGCGATATCTCCGATTTGCGCCACTGCCTGGTGCAGTTTCGATAACTGGACGGTGGATTCACCCACGGTCTGGATAATCGTCTGCATTGCATCCTCGCCGTATTTCATTGCAATACGGCCTTCCGATACCTGCGTCAGCGACGCGGAGGCTGCTGCGGAGGTGGCCGCCGCATTGCCGGCCACTTCTGCAATGGTCTGGGAAAATTGTTCCGTCGATGCCGCGGTACTGGATATCTGGCCGTATTGCTCATGAATCTGGCCATTGATGCTGGCGCTACGTTGCGCCGCCTGCTCGATATTGGTCAGCGCGCTTTTGATGGCGCTTTGATTATGATCAATGCTGACGAGCCAGCGCATTTGCAGAACAGTCAATTGATTCTGCAAAAATCCGGCTTCGTCCGGCTTGACGATGGCAATTCGCTCGGAAAGATTGCCTTCCGCCAACTGGCCCACCTGGTGGTGCAATCGGGTCAGTGGTCCGAATATCCGGTAACGCAATAGCGCCATGCTTGCCAGCAAACCCGCAAGACAAATCACCAGGCATAGCCACCGCCATGCAGAAGACCCGAGCGGCATTGCCGCGAGGAAAGCCAAAAAGGCCAGTATCTGCAACCCGAAGAAGGCGCTTTGTACCTGAACGCCGTGTTTACGCACGGCCGCCGTGGTTTTTCGCGAGCCGGCCAGTTGCGCATACAGCCGGGAGGCATCGCTGATGGCATCGCGCGAGGCGCTGCGGCGCACGCTCATGTAGCCGGTGGTAACGCCATTGCGCTGGATGGGGCAGATCTGGGCGTCGACCCAGTAGCAATCGCCGGATTTGGCCCGGTTCTTGACGATGCCACGCCAAGGCAATCCGGATTTGAGGGTGGCCCACAATTCATCGAAAACGACTTCCGGCATATCCGGATGGCGCACCAGATTATGGGATTTTCCGATGAGCTCACTGCGTTCGAAGCCGGAAATCTTGACGAATGCGTCGTTGGCATCGGTGATGATGCCTTTCAGATCGGTCTGGGAAACGAGATAAATATCTTTGGGAACATGGATCTCGTGATGGGTGACGGGCTGGTTATTGCGCATCATCTCTCCTGGCCGATTCGCGAAATCGCATGGCTGTAAGAGACTAACTTACGGCTGGAATTTTCGCACCTTCCCTGCTGGTATCTTTTTGTATCGCCATTACATACAGTTTTGTCTGAATAAAAATGAACACTTTGCATGATTGGCCATCGAGCACCATACGGTGCGCCTTATCAATTGGGGTGGCCCGGAAAAGCCGCTTTGTCACAATCAATACATGATCAATTTATCGATTTTTTCGATTTTATTTGCGGAAATTTATTGATTGCCGGGCGCACGATTGAACCCTGGCCGATCCGATCGGTGTCCGGATCGGTATCACCCCGATCGGCACCATGTACCAATCGCCAAGGCGCCGCAGGGCGCCTTGGCGGTCAGCTTGCTTGGTATTTCGCGTGGGGCACGCTGACGGCGCGCCCCTCGGATCGGCATCAGGCCCCTTGCCGCGCCATCGCGGTGGGTACCCGTTCCGGAATCACCGTGGATGGCGTGTTCCAGAGCCCTCGTACCACCTGGGCCGCGAACAGCACGGCACCGCCGATGAACACTAGATCACCCCCCGTACGCACCCAGCGTAGCGTCTGGAGCAATGGCTGCTGCATGAATACTTCGCTGCGTGCATACCACAGTCCTTCGCGTACGCTGGCCAGGAACTGGATGATGCCGATCGGCAACAGGCTGGTGGCGATCATCAGCACCAGGCCGATGTTGAGCGACCAGAACGCCGTCGCCATCCAGCGATTGTCGAGCGCGAAGTTGGGGCGCACATAGCGCAGCACCAGTAGCGTGAACCCCAGCGCCAGGAAGCCATACACCCCGAACAGCGCCGCGTGGGCGTGGACCGGCGTCGTGTTCAGCCCCTGCACGTAGTAGAGCGAGATCGGGGGATTGATCATGAAGCCGAACACCCCCGCCCCCAGCATGTTCCAGAACGCCACGGCGACGAAGCACATCAGCGGCCAGCGCAGCTGCGCCATCCATGGGGCGCGATGATTGAGCCGCCAGTTTTCCCAGGCTTCGTGGCCGAGCACGATCAGCGGCACCACTTCCAGCGCGCTGAAGCTGGCGCCGACCGCCATCACCGGCGTGGTGGTGCCGGCGAAGTACAGGTGGTGGAAAGTGCCGGGAATGCCGCCCAGCATGAACAGCGATGCCGAAGCCAGGCTGGCCGCCGTGGCCATCGGCCGCGAGACCAGGCCCATGGTGGCGAAGATGAAGGCGAGCGCCGTGGTGGCGAATACTTCGAAGAAGCCTTCCACCCACAGGTGGACGATCCACCAGCGCCAGTACTCCATGATCGACAGACTGGTACGCTCGCCGTAGAAGAAGCCGGCGCCGTAGAACAGGCCGATTGCCACCACCGACGCGGTGAGCAGCGCCAGCAGGTTCTTGTCGCCACCTGGCTGGCGCAGCGCCGGCACGATGCCGCGCAACATCAGCCCCAGCCACAGCAGCAGACCGATGAATTTGGCGATCTGCCACAGCCGGCCCAGGTCGACGTATTCATACCCCTGGTGGCCCAACCAGAAATTCAGTTCGGCCGGCATGATCTGGCGGATGGCCAGGTAGTTGCCGATGAACGAGCCGACCACCACCAGCACCAGGGCCCAGAACAGTACATCGACCCCCAGCTTCTGGTATTTCGGGTCGCGCCCGCCATTGATCAACGGCACCAGGAATAGCCCGGCGGCAAGAAAGCCGGTGGCGATCCAGAACAATGCGCTCTGGATGTGCCAGGTACGGGTGAGGGCGTAGGGGAACCACTGCGATACGTCGATCCCATAGAACTGCTGGCCTTCCACCGTGTAGTGCGCGGTAAAGCCACCCAGCAGGACCTGGAACACGAACAGTGCCACCACCAGAAACAGATATTTGCCGAGCGCGCGCTGCGATGGCGTGAGTGGCACGGCAGCGAGCGGATCGCTGGCCGGCGCGGCTTCTTCCGCCTCATCCTGCCGCCGCAGGAACGACCAGCCCCAGACCAGGAAGCCGATGCCGGCGAGGAGCACCACCACGCTGACGATGGACCACACCACGTTTTCCGCGCTGGGCTGGTTGCCGATCAAGGGCTCATGCGGCCAGTTGTTGGTATAGGTGACATCCTGGCCCGGTCGCGCGGTGGCGGCGGCCCAGGCGGTCCAGAAGAAGAAGCGGGTCAGCGCAACCCGGCGCTCGGCGCTGGGCAGGGTGTTTTCCTTCATCGCAAAGTTCTGGCGGCTGCGCTGGAACGACGGTGTATCGGAAAACAACTGGTCGTAGTAGGCCGCGGTCTGCTGCATGGCTGCGGCGCGCCGGGGCGATACCACCAGCGTTCCGGTGGCGGGGTCGGTGCGGTTGCCGCGATATTCCTGCTGCAATGCGGCGCGCAATGCCGCCTGCCGCGGCGCATCGAGCGCGGCATAAGGCTGGCCGTGGGTCTGTTGCGCCGCCAGATCCAGCCAGGCGCCGAGTTCGCGATGCAGCCAGTCCGCGGTCCAGTCGGGCGCCTGGTAGGCGCCGTGTCCCCAGATGGAGCCGAGCTGCATGCCGCCTACCGACTGCCAGGCCGTCTGGCCGTCGAGGATGTCGTCGGCGGTGAACAGAACCGGGCCGTTCTGCACTTGTACCTGCTGTGGAATGGGAGGCGCGTGGCGATAGACCTCACGGCCAAAATAGCCGAGCAGGCCGAACATCACGGCCACGACGGCGATGAGGATGAACCAGTGTTTACGATAGGGACCCATGGCGTTGTCTCGTCGGAATGGGCAGCGGTCAGGCCTGCGGGTTGGTAAAGAACAGCATGTTGTTTTTCAGGTGGAGGTACGGCATTGGCATTGGCATTGGCGTTGGTGGGGGCGGTGTGCCGCCATCGGGCACGCGCGGGCTCTTGTGGGCGCCCAGGGAGGTCATCGAATCACCGGTCCCTTGCTTCGCCATCGCGCTGCGTAAGACCACATCGGGATCGCGAAGCCAGGCTTCGCCGGGCAAGGTGCCGCAGCGAAAATCGGGCCGGTGACGAGAAGCGGGCGCCGTGGCGATATCGGTGTCGCAGGCAGTCCGCCTCGTGTGGCGGTCCGGCAGGTTCATCGTGGTCTCCTTGGTTGAGATTACCTTTGAGCAACACCCATGCCATCGCTGCAAGCCAGCAAATCCACGCCTTAACGTTACCTTCGGGTGAAAATGACCTTGGTTGGGAAAGGTATATTTCACCTTTTGGGGTGACAATTACCATGGGTGGCCGAGGCGATCCGGAGTGCTCGAATGCGCCATGGCGCCGGAAGAAGGGGCCGCAGGCTCAACCCTCAGCGCATGTCACGCCAACGCCGTTGCGGCACCCAGGTGAACCGTATCGCGCCTTCACCGACGGCCAGTGGGTTCCAGCGGGCCAGAGGTTGGCTGTCGCCAGGCCGAAACGGATATTTTGTAGCCTTGGCAAGGATGATCTGGCCATTTCATGCATCTTGCGATGGCCGATAGAATGGCCGACCCACGATAACCCGGAGACACGGATGACCCCCTGGAATGCCTTGAAGGCCGACACCCACCGCCAGTACGGGCGATTCAGCATCGGCTGCCTGCTGAAGGGATTCGTTTCGCGTCGCAATTTCCGCGTCGTGGTCACGATGCGGCTGTGCCAGGGCGTGGCGGCCGGGAAGGGGATGGCCCGGATCACTTTGCCGGTCTTCAAACTGCTGCACCGCTGGGCCACCCACAGCGCCGCCATGGATTTCCCCTGGCGCACCGATGCCGGTGGCGGGTTGGCCCTGACGCATGGCTGGGGGCTGGTGATCAATCAGGGGGCACGGATCGGTAACAACGTCACGCTGTTTCACGGCGTGACGCTGGGCCGTCGCGACCGCATCGCGCGCGATGGCGAGCGGGTAACTGGTTTTCCGGTGCTGGAGGACGAAGTCTGGGTCGGGCCGAACGCCATCATCGTCGGGGGCGTCACCATCGGTCGGGGTAGCCGGATCGGTGGCGGCGCTTTTATCACCGACGATATCCCGCCTTATTCGGTAGTGGCTGGCAACCCCGCCGCCATCGTACGCAACCAGTGCACGCCCGACGTGATGAACGCGGCGCCGCTCTGATCCCGCAATCCGGACAGCGTTCCGGCTATGCTTATCGGTCCGGTCCCTCTTCCTGGTGGATTCCCATGAAAAAAAGCCTCCTTGCAACTGCCCTGTTGGTGTTGTCCACCGCATGCATTGCCGCGCCGCCCAGCGAGCGCTCGGTGGAAGAACTGCTTGCCGTGACGAAGTCGGAGCAATTGCTGAAAGGGGCGCTGGCCCAGGTGGACGGCACCATGCGCAGCGCATTCGATGCGGGCATCGATGCCCAGAACCTGAATCCCGAGGAAAAGGAAAAAGCCACCCGGCTGTTCGTGTCACTGGAGCCGAAGCTGCACCAGATCATGAGCGAGTTCCTCACCTGGGACCACTGAAGCCGGACTATATCAAGCTGTATCGCGACACCTTCACCCAGGAGGAAATCGACGGTCTGATCGCCTTCTACAAGACCCCGGCGGGACAGGCGCTGGTCGACAAGATGCCGCTGGTGTTGCAGAACATCTCGGGGATACTGCAAAGCCGGCTGGTGCCGATGATGGGCAAGGTGGCAACGGTGGTGAGAGAGGCGACCGAGGAGTTCAATGCCCAGCAGCAGACCGAGGAAGCGCAGTAACAGGACATAAGGGGCGACCTGAGGATGAATCGACCTTCAACGTTGCCCCTACCGAAGCACCTGCGTGGACTGACGGAAATCGCTGGCGCGCATCACGAAACCGTGGGCGGCCGGGGCTATCCGCGGCGCTGAAGCGCGATGAGATGAGCTGGAGTGCATGCATGATGGCCATTGCCGACCTCTTCGAGGTCCTGACCGCCTGGGATCGGCCCTGCAAAGCACCCAAGACGCGGCACGCAGCCCTGAAGATCATGGAGTCCTTGAAGCGGGACAATCATTGACCCGCATCTATTCGATGCTTTTTCTTTCGGCCGACATTCCCCGGCGCTACGCTGCGACTTGTTTGAAGCCCGAGCAAAACGATCTGATGTGAATGACTGCGCATGTTCCATCTGCATCGCTGCCCGCCACCTCGGTGGCATCGGCGTGGTGAAATCCAGCACGGCGCATTCCCGCTGAACACCTGGACGCGTTGCAAAACATTGGTCGCATCATCGCCGTCAGTGGGGGGGATGGAGTAGGGCCCAACTTCGCTTGCTTGGCCTGGCAATTGCATTCGGGAGTAGCATTTATACCTGACTAATAAAGACAGGTTATCATGCGCACCGTTTTCATTCTGGCTATGCTGGCGTTAAGCCCCTGTGCCCACGCTGTTTTCAAATGCACCGATACCGAAGGAAAAATAACTTTCAGCGATCTGCCATGCGCAGCCCCTGGCGGGGTTGGTGGCACGCAGGAGCAAGTGAAGGCCAAGGCGCCTCCCGTCGATATCGACAACGCGGTACGCCTGAAAATGGAGACGGATCAGTACAATATCCAGCGTCTCTACGCCGATGCGGCCGAGCGGGGCCTGGTGTTGAAGGGCATGAGCCCAAGCCATGTGCGGCGTGCCTTCGGGGCCCCGGATCACATCAACGACAATGGTGGCCACGTCCAGTGGGTATATGAGTCCTCCGGCGGCAACACTTACGTCTATTTCCGGAACAACGTGGTGCATTGACCTAAACGCGTCGCTGCCGGATCACATCCAGCAGCGTTCCCGCCATGTGCAGGTACTCTGCGCGAAATGCGCATCCCCAGCGCGAATCAGGCGGTAAGTGGCGAGATGAGCCTTGCTGTCTTACCGCTGTTGACGTGGGTTGTGCGCACGTAGGCTGCCGCCCACGACATCGGGCGCTCCAGGTGGTATGCAGCCGTGGGCGGCTTCGGCTTGATGGCCATCCAGCAGATCCGCGAAATCCTCGAATAGCCACCGCGTCCGTTCCAGCATGCGCAGCAGATCCATTGTCTTGAATACAGGTTGGCGCTGTCGCATTTATGCACAGGAAGTGTACATTGTCATAACTTACTGTATTATTTCTATCGCGCAACAGCTTGCGAAATATTGGTGCGTGCTTATCAGATTTTAGAATTCAATTCGCATTGAACGCCAACTAATTTAGAAGAAAGAACGAATATATGAAAATCAAAAGTATCATACTATCCTTTTTGTTGTTTTCTTCTGCCGCATTTGCCGCGCCGGATATATCTGGAATTAAAATAGGTGACCCATACTCTGCAAACGCCTTGAAAGGCAAGCTTAAAGCAGTAAATAGTGCCTATGCCATTATTGAAGTCAAAGGCAATGATGGCAAGCTGCAATACATGTATGCCACAAACAATCAAAAAGAACGCAAGCCATCTGATGAGTTTTTTATTTTTGTTACTGACAAAAACACCATCTGGGGTGTGGTGCGCAATCAAAGACCAAAGGAAGGCAACCAAGTTTCTTTCAAAAATCTGATCGCGGCGTTGAAAGAAAAATATGGAGCTGCTGGAACGCTTGACGACTCCAAGGGAAACAATGGAAGCTACGAGAATCGGCTTCATATGTCTTGGGAATATTCAAAGAGCGGTCTGACAAAAACCTCGAATGAGTGTTCTTCTGAAAAATATTCATATACGGCCGTGGAAGTTGCGCCAACAAAATTTGGCGACAAGTGCAGCTACTTCATTAAAGTGGACGCTGCAGGCCACGACATTCTGAAAAATCGTCGAAGCGTGGACGAATACAATATGCAGTTGACTAGCTCACTTGACGTTGCGATTTTTGACATCGCCACCATGTACAGTCAGCTTACCGGGGAAAGTGAAAAGAAAGCGGCTCTGGAGCAACAAAAGAAAGACAAACAAGCCAATAACAAACCCAGCCTGTAACAAGAAAAGTCATTGGTCGGGATATTACTTTAGATCGATCAAAAAGCTGGCGTGCCGATCAGAGTGACGGTGCGCCAGCTTTTCTTGTCAAGTTTTGATTCCTTGGCCCGCCTATGCTCGGCGAACCCAAAACAGGCATCCACCCTGCAACACGCCAGAATTGAGGGAGACGGCCACGAAGGGCTTTCGGGCAGCGTGATCGACGACCGCCCCAGGAATTCGCGCGGCTCGATCCCACCTCCGGGGAAGCCATGAAACGCGGCCCGCAAGCGGTGCGCGAGGTAATCAATGTTCGCGGCCGGAGTCAGGCCTTTCTGCGCGTGGGTTCGCTGGTATGCAGAAACTTGGTGTAGATATCGCGAGGGGGAGCAACCGCGATTGGCTTAAGCACCTGGCCTACATTGCCCCGGTGATATCCGCCGTGAGTAATGACGTGCAGCAGGATCTCTTCCCGGCTCATTCGCCCTGTGTCGCCGTCGGTGAATGTGAAAGTCAATACTTCAGATAGCGCCGGCCCGGTAAGCGTGGCCACATAGCTTGCGTACCAGGCATCTGTTGTCTCGACATCGCTGCGTAGTTGGCTGAGGGACGGCGTGTCCTGGGTGTTGGTGGCGTCGAATGGGCAACTTTCGTCGCTCAGATGCGCACGGAAGATCCGATCAACAACGTAAATGTGGTTCAGCGTACGGATGCAGACGTGAAGTTGCTCGGCATGAGTTGGCGATAGTGTTGCCAGTAGCTCGAACAACTCCCGATTGGCCCACGCTTTGTAGGCAAAAAGCGATTGCAGCGTAGTGAACGACATGACACTTCCTCTGGATAGGGGGCTGACGTTGGAATTGATCTGACAGATTCCAGCATCAGCTTAGCGTAAAGCACCGCATGGCCACCGTGCCTCGGCTACCCAACGGCATTGCATTCAACAGAGGAACCGGCTTGGCCCGCTAAAGCAGCGAGCGGGCGCTTCCCTCGAATGTCCCGAGTCAGGCCAGTTGGCTTGTTCGATCCACCAGCGTGGTCGGCAACGTCAGTATGAATACGCTGCCGCGTGGCGTATTCCTGCCAGCCGTTAGCGTCGCGGCGTTGGCCTCGGCGAGGAACCGGCTCAGGCGCAAGCCCATGCCGGTGCCATCTTCCTTGCTGGTCCGGTGGGCTTCAAAGAGTGTGGCCATGATCGTGTCGCTGATGCCGGGCCCATTGTCCCGGACTTCAATCTGTAGCCGGTCCTGCTCGGGGTGGCAGATGAGGCCGACCCATGCACCCGGCTGGCCCTGGGTAGCCTGGATGGCGTTGCGGATAAGGTTGAGCAGGATCAGTTCGACATCCATGGCGGCAACCAGCAGCGCATGGTCCGGCACTGCCTGTACTTCCAGCGTGACGCCCGCCTGTTGCGCCTCGCCATGGGCAAGGGCGAGGACATGCCCCAACAGCGTATGCAACCGGATCTGTTGCCGAGGCTGAGCGCTGTCCTTTTCGCGTTTCACCGCCGCCTGAACCCGGGCAATGATGCTTTGCGCGCGCTCGGCCTGGGTGGCTGATTTTTCCAGGATCGTTTGCAACTCGCCGGCCTCGAGCCGCTGGTGGTGCAGCTTGCGCTGGCAACCATCGAGGTAGGCGAGGATGGCGGCCAGCGGCTGGCGCAGTTCGTGCGCGATGGCCGAGGACATTTCACCCAGGGTGATCACCCGCGAATAGTGCGCCAGTTCGAGACGGTGTTCGGCCAGCCGGCGTTCCAGCTTTTGCCGCACCAGCAGGAACACCAGTACCGAGAGCGCTATCCCGGCCAGGAGCACGGCGCTACTCAGCCAGCGCTGGCGTTGCCAATGCTCGGGCTGGCTGCTGATGGTCAGCGGCAGTTCATGTCCCGCAAAGGGCAATGAGTGGTGTTGCGTCCAGGTTGCGGCATCGGTCGGACCCGGCTGGCTGTCGAAGAGCGGGATACGGCGCATGGCTTCTCCCGCGGCCTGCGCTGGCGCATCCATGAACAATTGCAGCCGCAATTGCCGATGGATTGCACTCCCCATGGCTTCATGAAATATCACGGGATATCGAACCAGGCCCCGACGGTGCCCAGATAGGCCCGTTGTCGCTCGGCCGCCGTTTCGAGACGCGCTCCCGCGCGATACACTGGCAGCCGTAACGCCAGCCCAGGATTGCTCGATTCGCCAGGGCCACGCACGGTGGCCATGCGGCCAAAACGATTGATGCTGGGATTCCCGTTGAGCAATTGCAGCGTGATTGTTGCGTTGGCGGTGGACTGCTGACCATTCGGTGTAAATGCATTCAGCGGTGGGTGATAGACCGGTTGCGTCTGATCGCTGGTCCCGGTTGATGCCGCCAGATAGTCGAGCAACGTGATGCCGGGCAGACGATTGGTGCCAACTGTGTCTGAATGCTGGATCTGGGCCAGAAAACGCTCGGCTTCCTGCTGTGAAACCAGTCCATACGTGTTGTAGAGGCCTTGCAGACTGGATAGCACCGCCTGATAGTCTTGCAGGCGCCGTGCGATGGCTGTTTTTGCCAGTTGGCCCGACTCGTCGAAAGCGGCTTTGGCGTCACGGTCGAGCTGGCGCCCGATTTGCCAGGCGCCGAGCGCGGATAACACGATGCCCAATATCAGCAGCGCCCAGGAAATGGGAACGACCTGCCAGCGTTTCACGGTACGAGGATTTTGCAGTGGCTGCACGAGACGAAATTGCCCTGATCGACGATGACGCCGAGCTGCTCGATGCCTTGAGCTTTCAGCTGGATGCGGCAGGCTATCACGTCCATTCTTTTGGTAGCGCGGCCGAATTCCTGGTCGCGGTGAGTGGGCTGTCGCTGGCGTGCATCGTTTGCGATTATCACATGCCGGGCCTGAACGGCATGGATGTGCTGCGGGCGCTGGCGGCAAGACCGGTGCAGACACCTTTCATCATGCTCACCGCACAGGGCAGCGTGCCGCTGGCGGTCAGCGCCATGCGCGAAGGGTCGGTCAATTTTCTGGAAAAAGGCCAGCCGGCCAGCGAACTGATTGCCGCGATTGCGCAGGCCATCGCCACGGCCGTCAAAGGGAAGGAGCAGGTATTGGCGCATCGCATCCGTTTGCAGACGCTGACCCCGCGCGAGCGCGAAGTTCTGGCGCTGGTGGCGGACGGCCTGTCGGCCAAGCAGATCGCCCAGCAATTGGGCACCAGCTATCGCACTGTCGAAACCCACCGCCTCAATCTTGGCAAGAAACTCGACATCCATTCTCCGGCCCAGCTCAACGAACTGCTGCACCTCGCGGGCGAACGCTGAGCCTGCGGCGGTTCATCCCTCCTGTGAGCCAAATCACTGCCTGCTGTTGAGTCTGCGTAATCCTACGTAGTGGCTGCGTAGTGATACGAATGGGCCGCGGGTCGCGGCATTTCTAGAATCCATCCCAGTTCATTTGCGGGGTGGCTTCATGTTTCGTATTGCTGTCGTGTCCGGATTGGTGGTGGCTTTGTCGGCCTGCCACCCCGCCACACCCGTTCAGCCCGCCCCGCTCGCGGCCTCTGCCCGTGAGTCCGCACCTGTCCGCAACGCTGCGAGCTACCCCTTGCTCGACGATCAGGCCGGCCTGATGGCCTTGTATTACGGCCAAGCTCGCCTGCCCGTCCCCTACGAGCGCATGGCTGAGGCGATGTCGAATGACTACCGCGAAACCAGCAATAGCTTCCAGCGCCGGTCTTTGCTCGATGCCCTGACACCACAGATCGATGCCTTGCTGACGCGCTGGCAATCGCAATCGTGCTTCTCGCTCAAAAGCCGGGTCAGCTTCTCGCACTTCGACCTGAACCAGCGCGTGTTCCGCGTTTCCGGGCTGGAAGCCCCGATGCAGTTCGCGTTCGAGTCCGGCCGTTACGCCATCGTGCTGAACAATCCGCCGCCGCATGAATACCGCCCCGCCAGCGAGCAACTGGCCCGCCGCATCGAGGACGTCATCACCCGGAACGGGGCGACCTTTGCCTACCCGGTGACCTTGCGGCTTTGTGCCCGGGGCGTACGCGATATTGCCGACCGGAATCTCGTCGTGGCCAATCTCGAACACGCGGATGTACTCGATCTCACCAAAAACCCTTTACCGCTGGTTGTGCCCTGATACCGCTCGGGCTCGGCCAGCGTCACCTGTTGTATTCATCCACCAAGGAGTCGTCATGAACCGCACCGGAAAAATCATTCACTACAACCAGAACGATGGCAAAGGCATCGTCAACGCCGATGGCCAGACCTATCCCTTCGATGTCAGCCTGTGGCGGGGCAGTGAATCTCCCCGGCTGAATGGCCCGGTACGACTGGAAATGGGCGGTGATGGCGTCCTGGCAGTGCATCCGGCCGCAGGCGAGGCGCAGCAACTGGCTGAAATGGGCGGGCAGTTAGGCAAGGCACTCGGTCAGCACGGGAACCATATCGGCCAGCAACTGCTGGCCGTGCACGGCATTCCCACACTGGTTGCCTATGCGCTGTTTCTGCTCGGTGGTACCGCGCTGACCTTCGTGACCTTCAAGAGCCTGGGGCTGGCCGTTCCCCTGCATAGCCTGGACCGGCTGATGAATATGTTTGGCAGCAGCAATACGCTGACCTTGCTGTTGTTCTGGGTGGGGGTCGTCGCGATGATCGCGCCCTTGTTCATTCGCCACCGATTGACTTCCTTGCTGCTCGGGCTGCCATTGACGGCCACACTTGTGGGTTTTTACGACACTTATCGTATTGTCTCGGCTGCACAAGCGGGATTGGCCCGGCGTACCGCCATGTTGGGCGATATGATGGCGGCCTTCAGTGGCCGGGGCGGGGCCGTACGTGAATTGCCCACGATTGCCTTCAGCGATGTGGTGGGCCTGGGCGCCGGTTTCTATTGCATGCTCATTGCCGGCCTTTTTCTCGCCTGGATCGGCTTCCGCCAATATCGCCAGCAATAACACTGATTCGCGTGCGGATACATCGCCCGCCGCATTGGCCCGACATTCATTTCACTTCACTCAACACGCTGGCAACGGCATTGCCCTGTTGCCAGCCTGATCAGGACCGATTGCCATGCCCGTATTGAAGCGCTGCATCCCTTTGCTGTGCCTTGCCCCCTTGTTGATCAGCCTTCCTGCCTTGGCGGCCGAGCCAGTCGGAGTGCCGAGCCAGTGCGTGCCTCCCCCCGCCAGCGACGACGGTGGTGACGCTGATTTCAGTATTGAAAAATGCCTGAGTAAAAGCGGCAATCCCAACTTCGTGCGCAAGGGCAAAACCCTGACCGTTCTGGCTGGAAAGGGCAAGAAAATCCAATACCAGAACAACCCCACCGATGGCGAGGAAATGAAGATTTTTGCTTATGAGGGCTACGACCCGGCAAGCGGTTTTCATTTCGTGCGGGAAAGCAATTACGAGTGGGGCAGCGAGCACCTGATCGACCATGAAAGTGGCGCCCAGGTCCAGGTGGGGAGCTACCTGCCCAATAGTGTTTCGCCGGATCGGCAATGGATACTCAGTGCCAGTGGCGACCCGTCCGATTGCGGTGGCATGGATATCCTGATTCTCAGCAAACTGCCGCTCAGAGGCAGGCCGGGGAAACAGCAGGACATTCCCTTGCCGGCCAAGCTGAGTGAATGCCGTACCGGCCACGCGGCGCCCAACGCCGTGACGTGGGTCGATGCAACCACGGCCAAGGTTGACTGGCAGTGCACCGAGGAGGGCAACGACACCTCGCGCCCGGACCAGACGACACTGACCCTGCAAGGCAAGCGCTGGAGTGCCGATCGTTTGCCCTGCACTGGCGGCAAGGCCGCCCCAACCTCGGCGGCGCCGGCCGCCGCCAGGCCCGCCGCTGGCGCCGCCACGACCTTGCGCGTCGGCATGACGCTGCCGGAAGTCGAGGCGCTGTTCGGTCGCACGGCGGATGGGTTGAAGGTCAGCCCGCTATCGCTGTTCGGCAAGAAGCCGATCACCCGGGTCTGGAAAGGCAATGGCCGCCAGATCGAAGTGCAGTTCGAGAGCGATCAGGTTGTAGGCTGGCACTGAGTCGGCTTGCCCCCGCTGCCCGCGCTCGCAAGGGTGCGCCGCTGGCGTGACTACCCGGTGTGCAGGTCAGCCCGTCAGCGGGCTGACCACGGTGGTATCGAGCTACTGGAGCGCGTCTTGCTGCTGTTGCTGCTTTTTGGCGGTCAGCGCCTCCAGCTCGGCCACGCGACGGGCGCCTTCTTCCAGGCGGATGTCGGCCGCGTCGAGTTCCTTGCGCTGGACCAGCTCCGTGACCTCGCGGTGGAAGGCGAACAGGTCGTTGGACACGATCTGGATAAGGGTCGTCGATTCATGGATATTGCTGGTGCTCGCCCGACTTTTTTCCAGAAAGCTGAGCGAGCTGGCATTGACGGCCTTGGTCCGTTCGTTGCTCAGAGCCCCCAGCTTCTGCAATGGCGTAACCAGAAGCTCGCTCCAGCGCTGGGTCAGCGCGTTGGTGCGCTCCATCTGGGCATCGGCACGTTCCACATCATCGACGTTGGCGGCACCCTGATAGTTGGGAAAGTAAGCACGGGTCATCTTGGCCGAAGCCGGCTTGCGACCCTCGGCAGAAACCTGGCGGCTGGCCAGCCGGAGTTGGGCCAGCTCGGCAAAACGCCCTTGCGGATAGCGCTGCAAGTATTTCTGCATCTCCCCCCGGCTGGCCGTATCGCGGATGCTGTCCCAGTAGCGGATGTCCTCGTCGATTTCGGACGAGATCGCCGCTGGTAAGGCACCGGGCAGGAAATAGAAGCTGCCTTCAAGGCTGGAGCTGTCCCAGGTGATCTGCTTGCCATGGGTCTGGCGTCGCACCTCGCCGCGAACCCGCTTGAGGGTTTCTTCGATCGACAAGCCCGGCACCTGCATCTGTTGGGCGAGCGCCTGGGCAAAGGGGCTGTGGGCATCGCCGTCTTCGGAAATCTGGCCAGGCGCGGTGGAAAAGGCAATCAAGGTGCCCAGCCCACCGTCTAGCCGTGCCAGCCCCCCCAGCGCGCGGGTGGTCCGGGTGTAGGGGTTGTTGCGGCAAGCATCGAGGAAAACCATGTTCAGCGGATTGCCGGCGGCGTGCATCCGGTCGAGCAGAACCTGGATATTCACGCCGTGGTTCAGTACATCTTCCTCGCGTCGGATGTCGGCATCGACCGGGATCAGCCAGTTCTCTCCCCGCACCTGCAAACCGTGCCCGGCATAATAGAAGAGGCCCGTGCCACCCTTATCGAGCAGATCGCCAAAGCGGGCAATGGCAGCCAGCATGGCCGGGCGATCACTGTTTTCCACCAGGGTAACGGCGAATCCGGTCCTGCGCAGGGCATCGGCAAGCAGCCGCGCGTCGTTGACCGGATTGGCCAGGACTCCGATCCGATAACTACTGTTGCCGATCACCAACGCCTGCCGTTGGGCGGTGGCAGGCAGACTGACCGTGGCTGCAATACCCCGATCCTGGGCATATATCATTGGGCACAGCACGAGCTGCACGCCCAGAGCCAGGCCGTAAAACACCTTGCGGGAAAGCCGGATAGACATGTTTTTCAGTCAACAGAAAATGAGAAAGCGCATTCTTGGCGCGGTGGCCTTGCTACTGGCAGTGCATGCCGCGGCGCAGAACCCACTACCGGAGTACCGGGCGCCGCAGGACGACGGCGTGGTCAGCGAACGTGGAGTGCCGTCGCGGGCCATTGGTGCCCAGTTGACCTTGCTGGTCCCCGACCATACCGGGCTGACCCGGCTTGCACAGCCGACACTGTGGTGGTTTGCCTCGGGTCCCATCGAGGAAGCCGAGCTCTCGCTCTGGCAGGGCGACATCCCTGTCCTGACGAAGCCGCTGCGGCGCCTGCGGGCCGGTTTGCATAGTATCACCGTGCAAAAGGGCGAAGCCCACCTGCAACCTGGAACGGTTTACGAATGGCGGATGCGGGTGCAAGGGGAACATGGCGGGGTGGCAACGGTGGCCAGCGGACGGATTGCCCGCCAGGAAACACGTGTCAACGACGATGTGTCTGCCCTGGCACGGGCCGGCCTATGGTACGACGCCATCGACGCGATCAGCCGCCAGATTGACCGTCAGCCGCGCAGCCAGCAATTGCGCCGACAGCGTGTGGCCTTGCTGCGCCAGATAGGCCTGCACAGCGTGGCGGGCGAGGATGAGGCGTATCTGCCACTCGGCCTGCAAGCCAGCTTGCCAGCAACGTTGTTCCACGCTGGTGATCCGGTGTGGCTGACACTTGCCTGCGATAAACCCTGCTATCTGCGCATTACTCACCTGGGGGCGGACAACCAGAGAGTCCAGGTCTGGCCCAATGCGATCTTGCAGGCAAACCTGTTGCCGGCTGGTCAGCCCATGCGCTTTCCTCTGCCCGGCTCGGCCATGGTTTTGCGGGCCAGCTCACCTTTCGGCCGCGAATCGTTCGATATCGAGGCCGCCAGCGCTCAGTTCCCACTTCCGCAGATCCAGCCGCTACCCAACGGCTTTTTCCCCGTACCCAAAGCCGCCTATCCCGCATCGCGGGCAAACCAGCCGCTCGGCACTTATCAGTCGCTCACGCTGACATACCGAACCGCCGAATAAATTCAGCTGGCACTCAGCACGTATTTCGCTAGGGATGGCAAAGCCGTTGCCGCAACACGAAGACCAGCGCCAGCCCCCGGCTGATCAGGGCTCAGTACGACAGGCACGATAAGCAGGAATAGTTCGGCGGCCAATACGGCGATGCCCCGGGCAGGGGGTAGAAGGCGAGCCTGATACTCCGCGCTCTCGAATTTTCCAAATATTTTTGCATCTTAACCACAATGGTGGGGCTTATAAGGGTTACTGGCGCCGTGGCAATAACGAGGGCGACCTGAATTTATTCTCCGGTCGCATTTGGCTCTATACCCTAATCTCCACTACGGGCAGCGTCGGCGCCTTCCCCTCCACCGCGCCATCGCGCACAAATACCCTGTCTCCCATCGCAGCCTCGCCACGCGCCCGGATCTCGGCACCCCCGGGCAGGCGTACCAGTACGCCACCATCGACCACCGTGATGACGTCGCCCACCAGCAGCGGCGCATCCGGGATCAGCTTTTTGAACTCGGTGTACAGGTTAGGCATGGGCTTCGACCTCGATGGATTGACGCACGGTTGGCAGGCCGGCGCTGACGTTGACGCCGCGCACCACACCATAGTGCTGGGTGTCGCCGTCCATGAACCGCAACGTGGTGCCCGGCAGGATGATTCCCGATTCGGGCAGCACCTGGAGCGTGAGCGTCTGCCGGCTGCGGCGGCCGCCGGCGCCGAGGATGGCGCTGCCGCGCTGGCGGGCGACCTCGGGCGCGGTGATCAGGGCGTCGGTGATCATCGGCGCCGCCAGACCGCCGGTGGTGCCGTCGCGCACCACGTGGGCCAGGATGCCGCCACTTTCGCCCGACAGGTAGACCTCGTTGTAGGCGGGTGTTTCCTGCCAGTCGATGGCCTCGCGGCTGACGGCCTCGGCCGGCAGTTGCAGGTCGGCGGCCGCGCCGGTCCAGTCCCACGGCGCCACGGGGTAACGCGGCAGGATGCGCAGGATGTCGTCGGTGGGGTGCGGCTGGACGTAGCCGCCGGCGGCTTGGGCGATGCGCAGCACGGCGGATAGCGGCGTACCCTGGTGTTGCCACACACCGGCCGGCAGCAGCCAGTCGGCCAGTTGCCAATCCAGCGACCAATTGCCCGGCAGGCCGGGCAGCGTGATCGCCGCCAGCGCGGCCTGCTGGGCATTGATATAGGTCGGGCTACTGTAGCTGTACTGCGCGGCGTAGGGTTCGGCCAGCAGTGCGGCGCGGCTGCGGCCGCTGATGCGGAGCGCGGATTTGCCGAACTGGCGGTCGCGGCTGATGCGCTCGACCAGCAGGCGGAACAACACGCCATTGACGCTGGCCAGCAGTTCGACCGGCGAGCCGTCGCTGTTCGGGGCGACGGCATCCAGTTGGGCGCCGCCCAGGCTGGCGTTGAACTGCCAGGCCCAGCTATCGGCATCCAGCGCCAGGGTCAGGCCGGTGCAGTGCAGCGGGGTGTGGTCCGGCAGCCGGACCAGGGTGACGTGGTTGAGCATGAGGTAGGCCCTGCGGGGTGGGACGATGTGGCGGTCGGCCGCTTCGGTGCGGCAGCGGAAGCGCAGCTTGGTAGTGGCGCGGGACAGGTCGCGGAACACCAGGCGCACCAGATCGCCGGCTGGCGGGATGTAGCAGCGGTCGTCCGGGGTGGGCGGGATCGGAATGACGATCACGGCCAAGCCGGGCGGCGGACGGCGGGCATCCTGGTGCCGGGCGATGCGGCCCTGGTGCTGGCGGGTTGCGGCCTGCACTGCGTCGCTGGCCAGGGCATGCAGCGGGGTGGCGTCCTGCCACAGCACATTGCGCCGCTGGCGCAACCGATCGCGATCCTGCCAAGTATCTCCGCTGCCGGCGTGGGCACGGTCTGCATCGTGCCAGGCGCTGGCTAGCGGCAGCGGTTGCCGGGTGCGATCCTGCCAGCCGCCGAGATGGCTGGTGTGGGCGCGCTGGGCATCCTGCCAGCGGCTGACCAGCGTGATTGGTCGGGCCAGCAACATCCGGTACATGCCGGTGGCGCCGGTACGCAACGGCTGCGCCGTTTGCCACGACTGGCCGCACGCCAACGGCACCGAGCGGGCGTACCAATGGACCTGGGCGGCACCCACGGGTAACGGGCACGCGAGTTGCCAGCGGCCGGCGGTCTGGCCTACGGTAGGCCGCTCGGTCTGGCTGTCCCAGGCGGCGGCCAGGCGTACGCCCAGTTGCGGCAGGCGCACGGTAATGGTCGCCTCGCTGCGCCGTACCGCGCGCAGCAGCATGCCCAGCGCCGGCAGCATCAGCGCGACGCGGGCCTCCACCGGTGGGATCACCGGCCCCGTGCCATCCGGACCCAGCACCAGACGCACCGGCCCTGGCTGCGCGATGCGGGCGTGGCGGAACCGCAGCCGGATCAGGTCATCAGCCATGCGGGGCGATCTCGCCCGAGACGATGCGCACCGCGCCACCGGCGTACAGGCGTTCGGCGTTGAGGATGATCTCAGCATTGCCGGGCGCGCTCTGCGGCGCGACGTCGGCCACCAGCAGCAGCCGGTCGTTGCCGTCGCAGATGCGGCACCAGGCCGGGTCGCCCTCGACCAGCACCAGGCCGTCGGCGGACGGCGCCAGGGTCAGTTTGCCGGTGGCGACCGTGCCGGCCGGGCGTGCCAGCGGGACGGTGACCAGGGGCGCGGCGTTGGGCACGCCGTCGGCCGGGCGTGGCGCTGGGTAGATCGCCACTTTGGCCGGGTTGCTGGCGCCGTCCAGCGCGGCCAGCACGCCGGACAGCATGGCGTCGATCAGGCGGTTGTCGTAGCCGATCATTCGGGCACCACCGCGAATCGTTTGCCCACGCTTATGTCGGTACCGGGCTGCCAGGCGCCCACGCCGCTGTAGCTGGCGGCGGTGCTCCAGGTGTCGCCATCGCGGGAATACTGGATCGTGAAATCCCTGGGCGCGCTGACCGGGCCGCTGGGGTGGTTCCGCGCAGCAATCGCCACCTCTGCCACAGTGACGGCGGTGCCCAGGTCGAAGGTCAACCATTGCGGCAGGTTGGCCGACGATGCGACCCAGGCGCGTACGTTGGAGTCGAACAGGTTGTCCACCGCCGCCACCGCCTGGTTGCCGCTGTACTGGCTGGAGGCGGTGACCGGGGTGGCGGGCGTGGTCAGGTCGGCGCCGCCCGGCGTCGCGCGCAGCTCGATCTCCTGGATCGACGCGGTACCACCATTGGTGGCGGTGATATGGATGCGCCAGTAGCGGCCGGTATTGGCGGGCGGCGCTGGTGCCGCGCTGACGGGGATCACTCGGTCGGCAATCTCGGCGTTGTAGACGGCGGCCAGGCCATCGAACGCCACCACATAGTATTCGAGCGCCGGATCGATCAGCGCGAACCGGTATTGCCCGTCCTCCGCCGATAGGGTGTCGGCCACCCAGGCGCCGGTATCGCGGCGGTGCAGCCGCACCAGGCGTCGCGCCGGGGTTTCCGGGGTGCCGGCGATGGCGACGTCGCCGGCGATCTGGCCGTAGCCGCTCAGGTCCGGCGCCAGCCGCATAAAATCCAGGCCGCAGGGATGGGGGATGGGGGTCATCAGGCGCTCCATGGCCCGGTGATGTCCATCAGCAATGCGCCGGCATAGCTGCGCATCAATAGCGCCGCACCGGGTGTGCCGGCGGGGTTGGGCAGGATGGTACCCACCGGATAGATCGGCTCCGGTAGATTCATCGGGATGGCATAGACGCCACGCAACAGGCCCCGGTGCGGCAGCCGGTCCAGGTCGGGCGACAGGTTGCCCTCGCGCAACTGGATGGGGCTGGCGTAGATGCGGCCATCCACCGGGTTGGGGCCGGTGTAATGGTCCGACGTCGAGGTGCTGCCCGACTGCACGTGCACACTCGCGGCCGTCTGGCCAAACGTGGCGCCGGGCGCACCGGTGTAGCTACGCATGCCGCGTAGCAGTCCTGCCGACCCGTAGACACGGCCGATGCTGAACGACAGGCCGCCGGTGTTGGCGTTGGTTTCGTAGCGCGTGTTGATGCCATTGATCAATGAGTTGAACGCATCGGCGGGCCGGAACGAGGTGAACTCGCCCCAGGTGTAGGTTTCGTAGCGCACGCCGTAGTAATCGTCCCCACTGCGGTAGGCGACGCTCAGCAGCAGCGTGCGGCCGTCAGCGAACAGCATCCAGCGGCGCCGGGTGGTGTTGTTGCCGTCCGATTTGGCCCAGTAGAGGAACGTCGCCACCGCGTTGGGTGGGCACGGATACGCGCCGTCGTCGACCGTGCTCATCTCCTCGTAGCCGCGCACCTGGGCGGAGTGCCACAGCGTATCGTCCACCCGCAGACAAAACCGATTGCCCAGCGGCGCGCGGTAGACGGCGACGTTGCTGCCGGTGTAGGGCCGGCCCCAGCCGACGGGCGCCACGCGCACCTGGGCGGTGCCGGTATACGTGCCGTCGGGCACGCCGGGCGCGGCGAACTGGAGCGTGCTGCCGCTGGCCATGGTGACCTTGAATTGGCCGTTGAGGCCGGCATGGGCGGCGCCGCTGATGCCGGCGACCATGTACTGTTGCAGCGGATGGCCGCCGCCACAGACCACGCTGGCCACCTCGCCGGCGACGGTCAGGCTATCGATGGCGGTGGCGCCCCAGCCCTCCACCAGGCAGGCGTTGAGCAACGCGATCAGGCTGCCCGGCTGGCCGTTGAGCACCGGCGCCCCTGGCATGTCGTAACTGAAATAGTGAACCATGCTGTCTCCCCTGTTACGGCCGATCCACGTCGCCGCGTGCAATCAGCTCGAATCGATCGTCGGTGACCGTCTCCGGCCCCTGCTGCACTGTGCGCACCAGCCACACCGGGCCGAGTGCGCCGACGGTGTTAAAGCGCAGCACGTTGCCGGCCGCCCAGCCTGAACCCCAGCCGGTTGCCTTGATCGTGAAATACGGCGCACCCGTCGCCGGGTTGACCGGGCTGCAATCCTCCCCGGTGTTGCCGGTGGCGATCTGGCCGACGTGCTCGCCGGTGACGCGGTATTGCGTCGGCGCAGTGAACTCCAGCGCCCAGCGCTCGGTCAGCGCGCCGGCGTTGGTCACCCCCAGCGGGGCGCGGGCGTCGTCGTAGGTGGCCGGGGCCACGGCGCCGGTCGGCGCGTCGGCCCAAGTGTTGTTCCAGGTTTGCTGATCGAACAGCACCGACACCCGCGCGCGCTGGTCGCCCAGCACCAACGCACTGGAGACGCTGCTGCCAGCGGGATAGGCATGGGTCAGCGGGCGCGTGAATGACAGCCGGCCGCTGATCTGCACGTCGCTGACCATCGCCATGTCCTCGATGCGGTGGATCACGGTTACGGGCTGTGCGTAGCCAGTGACGTCGGTAAACGTCACGGTGCCGGCATCGAGGTCGGTGCTGTAGCCGGTGGCAATCACGCTGCCGTCGGCGCCCAGCACCTTGATCCGCGACAGCCGGGTGCGGCCCAGGTTGAGGGTCTGGCCGTTGCTGACGTGATTGGGGCCAAAAGTCTGCTCGTTGCCGACGACGACAAATCCGCCCTTGCGGTAGATCGGCACGCGGCCGTCGCTGGGCAGGCGTACCGGGTCCAGGCCCAGCACCGCCGCATCGAGCGGCAGGTAGGTGTAGCCGACCGCGCTGTAGCGCACGGTCTCGGCGTAAACGTTTTGCGGCGCGATGGTGGTGACGCCAGCGATGCCCAGGTGCGACACGTCCAACACCTGGTCGGCCTCTGGCGCGTCGCTGCGACGAAAATAGACCCTGGCCACGCCGCTCTGGTAATCCACCCTCCCTACCACCTGGGCGCTGTTGATCACCCCGTCGGCATTGGCCGAGGCGGTCAGCGTGGTACCGGCCTGGCTGGTGGCGGCCAGGGTGAGCGAGGATGGCCGTAGCGGGGACACCGGGGTGCGGAACGATACCGCGCCCACCAACTGGTCGCCGAACTGTTGCAGTCCACCCTCGATCTGGAGCGTGGGGTTGCCGGCCGGCCAGTCAGTCAGTGCCAGATGCCCCGCCTGATAATCGATGGGGCCGCTGTCGATGCCGCTGCCGGTGGCCGGTGACACATCACGTAGCACCCGGCCCAGACGGTCGATCAGCGGCACGGCGGCCAGCTTGGCACGCAGGCTGCCGCCAGCGATGCGGGCGTTTGCCACTTTGGAAACTTTGGCGTGCAGCGTGCCGAAACTGCTGTCCAGGCTCTTGTTAGGGCCGGCCTGCGCCTGGCTGGCCTGGGTGCGGTAGCGCACGCCCGATACTGCGGCCGTCTGGGCGGGGTCGTTGACGGTGTAGCCGGACGTGTCCGATTTGCCATAACGGACCATCCACGCCACGCCGCCGTAGCTGTTGGGGGTTGAACCCATGGCGTCAGTCTCCGAAGGTGATCACCGACGCGCTGCCGGTGGTGTAGGTGTAGGGGACCGGCAGCGTGCCGGATTTGGGGACGGTGATCTCGCCGGTGGCGTAGTCGATGCTGCCGCCGGTGAGCGGTACCGCGCCGCTGGCCAGGTCCAGCAGCAGGCCGCCGCTGCCGTTGTCGCGCACGCGGAACCGGCTGTGGTAGGTGACGGTGGGCGTGCCGAGGCCGCCGGTCGGCCAGGTCAGCAACATCTGGCCCTCGAACGAGCCGGGCAGCACGGCGGCATCGGCCAGTACCGCGCGGAACGCCGTGGCGGCGTCGATGTAGTCGGCCACGTCGGCGCGGGTCGGTGGGCGGATGTCCTCGCCGGCGACATCCGACCAGGTGATCTGCAATGGCGTGGTGGGCGGCGGCAGCACGGTCGGGGTCAGCACTACCTGGCCGGTGGCGTAGTCCACCGTGCCGCTGCCGTAGCCGGTCAGCGCGCCGTTGCCGTTGTCGGTGACGCTGCGCGCGGCGCCATCGGTCCAGCTCAGCGCCAGGGTACCGGGATAGACCGGCCCGCCCAGCTCCCACTCGAAATACGACTGCACCGCGTGTGGCGCCAGCGCCTCGGCCGACAGTTGCGGCCGGCCCCAGCCCAGCAAAATCGACGAGCCGACGTCGGGCAGCGCGCCCAGCGTCACCACCAGCGCCCCGGTCAGAAACGACAGCGTGCCGGCGCCGTGGCTGACGTCGCTGCCGGCTAGTCGGCCACTGCCGCGCTCCTGCAACACATACCAGCGGCCCTGCGCCATGTAGCTCAGGGTCAGGGTGGCGGGTGCCGGCACCGGATCGACGATCAGCGACAGCGTAGCGCTGCGGGATTCGATGGTGACGGGCAGCGCGATGGTCTCGCTGACTTGGGCGGGGGTCGCGGCCGGGCGCAGCGTGATCGATTTAGTGCCGCCGTAGCTATTACCGCCGCTGGCCACGGTGATCACCCCGCTGGCGTAATCGACTGCGCCCACCTCCGCCGAGCCGGCCATCAGCCGCCCGTCCTGATCGGTGAGCGTGACCGAGCCGCTGTTGATCGATAGCGAGCCGGGCAGCAGCGGTCCGACATAGAGCGCGTTGGCCGGCCCGAACTGCGCTGACGAATTCAACGTCACCGCGGCAGGGGTGGTTGGCTGCAACGCCACCAGCGTCCCGGCCGGCGATGCATCGGCGATGGGCACGTCGGTCTGCGCCGACGGCACCAGTTGCGTCCAGATACTGGCCACGTCCACTGACAGATCGCCGATGGACGTCGGTGCGGTCAGGGCGGATACGCCGTAGTAACGCGCCGCATCGGCGACAACGGTTTCGCGAATCTTGGCAGCGCTGCCGTTGCGACTATAGGTGCGCGTCGGTGGGCTGCCGACGAAATCGGAACGCAACGTATCGCTCAGCTCGCACGACACCACCAGTGCCTGGAAGTCGGTATGGCTGCTGCCTTCCGACGCCGTGAACGTGCGCAACGTACTGGTCACGCGGATCACCCGCACGTACTGTACCAGCTCGCCGGCCTTGCCCTCGTCCACAATCAGCACCAGCGTCTGCCCCGGCACCGGCACTGGGGTGCCGGGGCGTTGCAGGATCTGGATCACCGACTGCCCGGCGATGTGGTTTTCGAGCAGGTGGCCACCCCATTCCGGGCCGGCGAACAGATAGGCCTCGACGCGGCTCTTGGCAGCGTCGCGGTAGTCAAAGAGGTCGCCCGTCGAGAACATCGCCACGCTGACGCGCGGATCGCTCGGCACGCGAGACAGCACCAGGTTGGCGCCATAGTAACCGGCCACGTCGGCGGTCTGGACCGACAGCGCCACCTTGCGCAGCGACACCTGGCCGCCGGCGCGGGCGATCTCCGAGATGTCGTCGAAAATCGCGTTGCTGGCGCCGTCCGGGATCACGGTGTTGACCGGCCGCCCCCCGCCTTCGGGGACGTCGGCCATGACCTGGGTGGCCAGGAATTTAATGTTGCCGCTGAGGATGGGCACGTTACATCTCCATCAGTTTGAGAGTGACGACGTAGTAGTCGGTGATTGCGGGGCTATCGATATCCAGTACTGGGCGGGCCTCGATGGCCGGGCGGTCGTGGTGGCGGAACAGAACGGTGCGGGTGGCGTCGCGCAATTGCAGTGTCAATGTCTGGCCGGGGATACGCGCCCAGGCCTGCAACTGCGTCAGCGTCGCGCCGTCGAGCCAGCCGAACGCGTCGCCGCTGGCCAGCGTGATCGGCCGGCCGGCCTGCCAGGTGCCGACATCGATCAGCAGCGAGCCGGTCAGCGTTGGCTCCACGGCTTGCTGCACCGGTTGCCACTGGTGTTCGTCCCGCCATTGCAGATAAGGGATGGCGACGCTGGTCGCGCCGTCGGAGATCGTGATCATCAGAATGCCCTCGCGGCGTCTTCGGCCAATTGTTTGAGCAGCGATTGAGCGGCCAGCGCATCCGCTGCACTGGCTACGTTGAAGCCGTTGCCGCGCCCATCGCGTACCACCTCCACCCGGAACACCTGGGTGGCCTCGGGCGCCGACGCCTTCGGGGTGGGCGCGCTGCGCGGGCTGGGTATCGCTTGCGTGGAGACGGCGGGGCTGCCGTCGCTGGCGGCATCGCTCGACGGGGTGCTCTGGCGCTGGGGTGTGTCGTCATCACCGCTTTGGGCACCGTTCGATGGGGTGTTCTTGAGCAACCTGATGCCGTCACCACCGCTTTTGGCTCCGCCATACAGCTCTTTATCCAGTAGCTTGAGCAGCGAGGTCGAAAACGACTCCCAGGAATTCTTGGGCACGATATTCAGGTTCGGCGTGCCATCGCTGTTGTAAGCGATGCGTATCACGCGGCTGATGGCATCCTCGTCGTGCCCGGCGGATTTGAGCGCGGCGGCGGCCTGGATGCGGGTGGCGTACCACTGCGTACCGGCGGTACGCATGTCGCTACTGCCAGGCGCGGCGGCCTCGCCTTTGCCGGAGGTGCCACCGGCGTCGGGTTTGAGCGAACCGTCGGCATTGCGCCAACTGGCGCGACCATAGGCCTCGTCGGCCGCCTCGATCGCGGCACGGGCTTCGTCCATGCCCTCAGCAAGCTTGTCGCCGGCGTTGCGCCCGGCGTCCCCCGCCTGGCCGGCTGATGCTTCGACCTCGTTCAACCGGAGCTTGATGCCGTACACCGGGGCCTGGAGTTCGATCCATGACTTGCTAAAGCCGTCGCCCGCCTTGATCGCGGTCTGGTAAGCGGTGTTGAACGCCCCTTCCAGCTCACCCACGCTGACCTGGCCGGAGCGCACGGCGGTTTGCAGATCGGTGCGCATCTGGGTGGACATGGCCAGCAACTCTGCCTTGCTCTGGATACCCAGGCGGGCGAAGGCGCCGGTGGTTTCGTCGGTGGCGCCGCGTACCTGTTGCGTGGCCACTTGCAATTGCTGCATGCCGATGCGCACCTGATCGGCCGACAGCGTGCCCTGCACGCCCATCTGCACCAGCCGGTCGCGCAGCGCGTCGATGGCCTGCTCGCTGTCGGCGGACCGCAGCGCGGCGTCGAATACCAGCGCCAATTTGGAGCCACTGAGCTCGCCACTGGCGGCCAGCAGGTCGAACGTCTGGATCGCTTCGCTGGCCTTGCTGCTGATGCCGGTGAGCACCTGTTGCGCATCCAGCCCCAACTTGGCCAGCGATGCGGCCACCACCTGATTGTTGACCAGAGCGAACTGCTCGGCGCTGAGGCGACCGCCGTCGAACGCGACTTGCAGGTTGCGCTGCACGGTGGTCAGCTCACCGGCGGAAAGCGTGGCCAGCGCGGCGGTGAGTTGGGTACCGATCACCTGCGCGGCCTGACTGCCTGAGGCGTTGAGCATCTGCATCGCGGCGGCCAGCGTGGCGGCGCCATTGGGTGCGAGCAGCGATTCCTTGGTGATCAGATTCTGGATGGCGCCGCTGGCCTTGTCGCCGCTGTTGGCCGCCGCTTCCAGTTGCGTGGCCAGTGCGCCGGCCGCGATCTGCTGCCGACCCCAGGCGCCGCTGGCTTCGTTGGCCTGGGCGCTTTGCGTCTCCTGGATCTGCGCCAGCATGCCGGGCATGGCGGCCAGCGCGGTGAGGTATTCCTGCTGGCGCCGGTTGGATTCGGTGGTGTCCTCGCCGGCGCGACGCTGCTGCACGGCGCGGGCGTTCCAGAAATCGGCGCCCTGTTGCAGCGACTGCTGATACGCCTGCTGCTCGGTTTCGCTCATCTGCGCGAGCTGTTCGCGCGACAGGATCTGCTGCTGCGCGGCGGCGCTGTTGGCATTGAGCGCGGCGGTGATCTTTTGCTCGGTCACGGCCTGGCTGGTGCTGGCCTCGCGTTGCGCGGCGGCGGCCGCGGCCGTCGCCTCTTTCAGTTGATACAGACCGGAGGCGACCTGTGCCACCTCTATGGCGACACCGGCCCAGCCCGCGACGCGCATCACGGTACTCAGCCGCCCCATGCTGTCCATGCCACGACGCGCGCTGGCCTCGGCGATATCGAGTTCGCGGGAAACCGAACCCAGCGCCGGCACCGTGGTGGCGGCCGTCGCCGTGAGACCGCCCAGGCCACCGGCGAGGCCGGCTGCGCCGAGCAGGCCTTGAAATGCACGCGCCGCTTGTACCAGCTGATTGAACGCCTGCACCAACGGGCCGGCTGCCCACGCGGTGGCGCCCAGACCGGCAATCACGGCCTTCGTGTCGCTGCCCAGTCCGTTGAACCGATGCAGTAGTTCGGTCATGCCACCGAGCAGCGGTGCCAGCGAGGTGACGGCATCACCCAGGCTGAGCTGTAGATCGCCCAGCGCCGACTGGAATTGCTGCGCGCGTGCGGCCGGAGTGTCGGACAGGGTCGTGAACGCCTCCTCGGTGGCGCCGGCCTTGTTGCGCAGTTGTTCCAGCGTGCCGGCAAAGCTGCCGGCCTGATTGCCGGTCAGTGCCAGCGCGCCATTCAGGCCATCGACTTGGCCGAACAGCAGCGCCATCTGTTCGGCGTTGCCGCCGGTTTTGGTGTGCAGGTCTTGCAGGAAGCCCGCCAGGCCCTGGCTTTGCAACGCGGCCACGTTGAATTGCAGGCCGAGTTCATCCGCTAGCTGGGCCGCCTCCTTGGTCGGCGTAACCACGGCGGCGAGGATGCCCTGCACCTGTGTCAGCGCCTGGCTGGTGCTGACGCCGCCGTTGGTGAGGGCGGCGGCGGCGGCGATCAGCTCGTCGAAGCTGGCGCCGGCCTGGGCGGCCAGCGGCGCCACGGTGCCGATATGGGTGGACAGCTCGCCCACCGACGTCGCGCCGGCCTTGGCTGCGATGAAAAACGAATCGGCGACGTCGGTGGCGCTGCCGGCCGATACGCCAAACGAATTCATGACGGCGTTCAGGCCACCGGCGGCCGTGGTCACGTCGGTGACGCCGCCCACCGCCAGCTTGTTGGCGACGGTGAGGCGATCCATGGCCTCGCCGGCGTCGTCCACGCCGCTGAGCAGAATGTCGTACAAGCCCTGGGCATTCTGGATCACGTCTCCACCCAGCTCGACCGAGAGCGCGCGCACCTGTTCGCTCAGCCCGTCCAGCCCCGCGTTATCGTCGAGTTGGGTCCCGACCTCGGCCATCTTGTGGCCAAACGCGGCAGAGGCCTTGGCTGCGTTGCCGACCATCACGGTGATTCCCGCTACGGCATCGCCGGCGGCGGCGGTGTGCCCGGCCATACCGCCGAGCGAGTCGGCCAGACTGCCCGAATCGGCGCGCAACTGGTCGGTGGCGCGGTCGGTGGCCTGGTATTGCTGCGCCAGCGCGCGTGCCTGGGTTTCGGCTTGCTGCGCGGCGCGGGTGGCCTTCTCCTGCCACACCACCAGTTCCCGCACTTGAGTCTGGGCGGCCTGGAGGGTGGCGCGGTGGCCGCGCTCGGCGTCGCTGAGCTGGTCGGTGGCGACGCCGGCGCGTTGCAGGCTGGCGCGGGACTGATCGAGCGCGCGCGATTGATCCTGCACCTCGCGCTTGGCCACCTGCACCGCGTCGCGCAGATTTTCCATGCGGCTGGCCTGCACGCGGGTCGGCTCGGCAACATTGGCGAGTTCGGCGCCCATTTTCTGCGCTGCTGCCTGGGCCTGCTCCAGTTGCTGTCGCGCCTGCTGGGTCGCGCTTTTCAGCGCGACAAATTCGGCGATGGCGTCGCGCTGTTCGCCCAGGCTACGTAGCGCGTCCGCTGTTTCGCGGACGCGGGCGGCCAGTGCCGGATCGATGCTGCCATCGAGTTTTTCCAGCTCGGCGGTGAGCTGGCGGACGTCGGCGGTACCGCCGGCATTCGCCGGGATGTCATAGCGGATTTGCGGATCTACGGCCATGGGGTGTCGGTTCGTTCAGGGGCGAGGTGGGTTACTGCGTGTCGGTGGGCGGGGGGCATCGCCACGCGTTTCTTGATCAGGTCCGGGTGATTTCGCCGACGCCTCACAGCAACATGGATTCGGCGGCGGCGGGCGCAACGTGAATCTCGGCGCTGGGCGCGTGCAACCGCCCGTCGTGGGTAGGGTGGGGGAGCAAGCGGAGGGCGGCTTTCGGGTTGGAGGGCGACATGGGGCGTTCCTGACGGGTAAAAAAAAGGCCCGCATCGGCGGGCCAGGGATTGCGGCCGGGGATCAGTCGCGTAGATCTACGTGGAACGGCGAGACGCGGCCGGACGGCGTGACCAGCGTGCCGGACAGCGTGAACTCGGCCCAGTCGTCGCCAAGAAAATCGAACTCGGCGTCGGGCGCCAGCACCGCCTCGTAGGCCTCGCACAAGACGTTGCTGTCGTCAGCCAGATTCTTGCCGTCGAGCAGCAAGCCGACACGGATCGACGTTTTGCGCGCGCCGTTGATGCGGCTGCCGGACATGGCCAGCGCGCTGTAGGCGATCTTGACGGGGGTGCCGACCGGGATGCTGCCGCCCTCCAGTGCCTGGATCAGGCCCAGGCGGTAGTTGATCTTGTAGTCGCGGTCCTTGACATAGGTGGTGGTGTCGTCACTGCTGGTCACCACAAAGTCGGTGGCCGAGATGTTCTGGTTGGCCAACTGGTGATAGCGGCCGAGCACCAGCGTCGCGGCCTCGTCGGTGACGGTGGCGGCACCCTGCTCGATCTCGACGATTTCACCCATGAATTGCTGGGCGAGGTTGTCCTTGTTGGGGCTACGGAATGTGATGCTGATGTCGGCTGGACGTTGCAGCGACACGGTGGCCATGACCTGGCCGTAGCTGTCACGGCCGCGCGACTCCATGTCCTTGCGCTCACTGTTGGGTTTGATGGCGAATTTGATGCACTCGCCAGCGTCGAAATAGCCAGCCGGGCCGCTGCCGCCGATGTTCTGCATCAGTACGTTGCCAGCGCCGATAAAACCTTCTGCCATGATGGTCTCCAAATTGAAAGTGGCCTGAGCGCTCAAGCCGGGTAGGTTTCGGTGTATTCGAATTCCAGGGCGCTGAGGATGGTTTCGCCATCCACCTGGACCGATTTGAAGTCGGGTTCGACCTCGGTTTCGCGCAGCACGCCGACGCGGCCCAATTGGACCAGCGCCGTACGCGCCCGGCGGATGGCGCCGCGCGCGGCGAAATGCAGCGTGTCGGCGTCCGCATAGGCATCGGGGCCGAACGCGATGGCGCCGAGCAAAATCTTGCAGCGGCGCTTTTCCTGTTGGCCCGGCTGCTCGATCAGCACGTCGCCCCGGTCCAGCACGAACAGTGCGGGGGTGTCCTGGGTGGGGCCGAGCGGCAGCGCGGGGTTGAGCAGGCAATCGGTGGCCTGACCAGCGTCGGCTGCTACCTGCTGTACCAGCGCGTGGACCGCGCACACCAAGCGGTAGCGGGTGCTGTTCATGCGGCCTCCTGGCTGACGAGATAGGTGATGGATTCCCACCCATCCAGCACACGTAGCGGCTCGCCATGCACGCGGCACTGCACGCCGCTTTTGATCTCGACCACGGCATCGTACGGGTTCGGGCTCACGGAGGTCGGGTAACGCAGTTCGGCCAGACGCCCCCGTGAAACGGTACGCATCATTGCCGCTACCGCATGGCGCAGCAGGCGGCCGGGCACGTCGCGCGCCTGGGCGATCCGACCCCGCCGTTTGACATCCAACATGTGCAGCTCCCAAGAAAAAGCCCCGCCGGCTGAGCCTGGCGGGGCGTTGATGGATGTGAAAAGCGCCGCGGTTGCCCTGGGCGCTTCAATCACAGCCTATCTGAATTGAGTCAATTTTCCGCGAAAGTGTCTCCTGTTCGCCAGGGCTATTTTGTCTCCTCTGGAGGAGACACTTTTTGGTCGGAGAGCGGGCAGTGTGCGGTGCTCGGGCCCGCTCAATCACTCTTGGGACGGGACTTCTTGACCCAGGGGCCGGACGGGGTTTCCTGCACCCAGGTATTCTTGCGCTGGTAGGAGATCGAATCCTTTAGGGCCTGAAATGGATGGAGCCGCTTTTCCTGAGCCTGCTGGATCTCCGGCGTTTGTTGCCATTTTTTAACTGCTGCGAGGCTGCTTTCCACTGTCCCGGGATAAACGTCCCTGAGCTTTGTTTTTTGTTCGTATGTTTTTGCCTGATCCAATGGGGGCAATTGAAAGCCTGATGGCACATGCAGCTCATTGGCAGCCTTTTGTTGCGAACTGAAGGCATTGAATTCAGAGGCAAGCCGATGCTCCGGGTTGTTCAGGTCCAATTTTTGCGTTAAATGATCATAGGCATGTCTCAGTTCATGCGTGGCAAACGGCAATAATCTTGAATCAAATACCTTGACCTTGTTTGCGGTTGGGTCATAGAAATTTTCCGCCGCACCTACGCCACCACTGGATTCCACCTTCAACCGGCTGACGGGGCTGTTTTGATTGTTTCCGAGTTGGGCCATTCTTTTGGGGATCATGTCTCCAATATCTTTTTTTGAGAAATCCTGTCCCCGCATTGTTTCAGCCTGCTCATGGACCATCTTTTGCCGCTGGAACATCCGGCCCAAGCCGATATCCCCCAGTTTTTCCTTAATTAATTCCAGGTGAGGACTGCCCGTTGGGCTGGCCAAATGCTGAGCATGGTCATTGAACGAAATCGTAGCCATACGAAGCTTTTGGGTTGCATCCCGAACGAGGGGCCGGCCACCCGCAATGTTTTGTGCCTCTTTACGGGTTTCCGCCGCTTGTTTTGCCAAAAAAGCAGTTTCAAGCTTTTCGTCCATGAGCAGTTCTCGATGAAATGATGAGGCTAAATAATAGTCAACAGCAATGGCTCTACCAAATCGGGTAGCGCGCGGGCACCCATCATGCAATAGGTGTCGGCTCGATTCATTGGCACATTGGATGGCGAGGGCGGCGCTGAAGATGCGCGTACGGAACTTGCCCAGCAGACGGTAGTAATGGGCACGGCAGAGCCGGGTCCGTAGGCGGCGCGTAGGGCGGCGATCGGCCGGGCACGTGGCGCGCCTGGGCCATCAGGTTGGCGATCCGGTTCAGCGACTGGGGGGGCGGGCATGTGCAGCGCCCAAGGAAAAGCCCTGCCGACCAAGCCGGCGGGAACTAAAAAAGCCGCCGCGCTTGCCCTAGGCGCTTCAATCAAAGCCCATCTGGAAAGGGCCGGGCGTAGTTGGCGCAGCATTGAGGGGGTTCAAGACAATGTGCCCCAGTGTCTGAGCCACGCAGGCGGGGTTGCGCCAGCCTTTTTCCCAGTCCTGGAAGGCATGTATGGATACGGCGAGCAGCGCGGCGAGATCGGCCTGGAACATGTCGCCCCGGTTGCGGGCCTCGGTTGCAATGTGGGCCTGGAAAGCCCAGCCGCCTGGCTCCTTTTCATCTGGCGGACCGATGTCGGCAGTTCGTCATCCATGGTCGATTTCCCCTTTCAGCTGCTTCAGGAATGGCGCGGGGGAGGTTGTCGAACTTTGTTTTGGGGGCGGCCATCGGCAACCAGACCTGCCCATTGTCCCGCACGTTGTAGTAGATCACGCGCATGCCGCTGCGCTTGTCCATGCCGCCCCGGCCTCGGCGGATTTGCGCAGACAGCCCGATCCGGGGAGCACGTCACTGTGGAGCGGGCGGGTTGCCCTCCACATGATGATTTCGTGGCGTTCTTGCTTCGCAATGGGTTGGTCAGCACTGCAACCAGTCGGCATCGTTGGCGCTCTGAATGGCATGGGCGGCACTGAAGATGCGCGCGCGGAACGCATTCAGCAGGCGGTACCAATGGGCGCGGCTGATGCCGAGTTCGTCGGCGGCACGTTTGATGTTGCGCACGCGCCAGAGGTAATGCAGCTCGAACACCTGGCGATCCAGCGCCTGGGGCTGGGCGATGATGGCCAGGTGCAGCGATGCCAGGTGCGCGCTGGAGATGGCGTCCGGCCCGCCGGCGGGGCGGTTGGCCGGTGCGCGGCAGAGCTTGCCGAGCGCGCTGCCATTGGTGGGCGCCGGGCCATAGAAACGTCGGGTGTGGCACCACGTAGCCCATTGCTCGCAGATGAGGTGTTGGTCGGCGTCGTGCTGGTCGGTGTGGGCGTGGGTCATGTCAGGCCTTGGAAAAAGACGCGGTGGCCGCTGGCTGGCGCCGGGGGCGATGGGGTGCGAATGCGACAGCGGCTGGCGTGGGTGCCGGGTGTGTCGGCGGTAACGTGGTGGGTGGGGCGAACTTGGCGCAGTTGCGACGGCCCGCGTACCCAGCTTGGGAAATGAGCTGAATGTTTGCCACGGTACTTAACGTTCACCGCGGCGCGCCCTTTTTCCCCGCGCAGCCACTAGGAAAAAGATAGGGGCAGAGTTACCCGAGTGAGCTTCAGCCTTGGAAGAACCTACTGGGTGGGACATGCCCGATGCCTCTGGCCAATCCCCTTCGAGGCCTCCGTAGTCCGGTCTGCGTTGAGCCGGACTTTGTAAGTACGGGCAATTCTAGTGCTTGGGCTTGCTGTTTTCCCCTCAGAAATCGTTCACCCACTTGCAGCCATACGAAGGACAACGGCCGAGCAAGGTGTTGTGCAAGGATTTGGACCTGGAGGAATCCTTTATTCATGTGGCTTGTGCAAGGAGTACAAGGAGTACAAAGAGTAGGTTGCATGCCCGCGCAAGAAAGAAACGCATCCATATTCCTTCCCCGCCATCAACACATTGAAATGGACCGGAACAATATTTGGCGCGCATACGCGCGACGATGGGCCAACATCTTGCACTCCTTGCACAACCCGCGCGGCTATTGGGTTTGAGCCCTTGCACAATCCCTTGGTCAGCGCTTACTACCCTTGCACAACCCGTATGTGATCCTCAGTGCAGACAACGCATTGGATGCGTCAATGGCAGCATACGGCGGTTGCGGGCAGGGTCATGCGGTCACAGCCCATATCCTCAATCGTCGTAACCAATGGCCACCAGCTCGCTGGCAGGCACGCCATAGCGGATGGTCGCCTCGCGAAACCGGACGATATGCGCACCCAGGAAATCAGCCTCGGTGGTACCCCTGGGGGGATGGCCAATCTTGAAAACAGTGTTGCGGCCCTCGATCCCCGTCTTGGTGCGAAATTTCTTCACCGTCTTGGTGATCGTGCGATGTGTGCCGATCAGCGTTGAAAACTTGTTCAGTGTGAGCCGCGACGATTCTTTGTTGCGCTGTGCCCAGTGGTGATACAGGGCAAAAACATCCTGAGTAATACCAGTCACGAACGGCACGTCGAGTACCCCGGACTCCCACTGCTTTACGAACAACTCCCACCCTGCCATGCCGTAGTCGATGAGCCGGAGCTTTGCCTCGCCGAGCGGGGGCTTGGTGTGCGCATGGAATTGCTCGGCCCGCTGGACGCCCTCGCTGTCGGTATAGCAATGCTCCATCGGGAAATTCAGCAGATAGGCGTAGAACCACGCCAGGCCATCGGCTTTCAATTCGGCATCCACGCGCTGCTTCAGTTCAAATGGCGTTTCAGCCTTTGGCCAGATTACCAGATAGCGCCGGTCGCCCCATTCCACATGGAATGGCTGCACGTGGTTGGAGAGAAACACCGCATTCATATGGTTCGATTCTTCCCAGCTATCGACGAATTTCTTCTCAATGTTCTGCGTTTTCCCTGTCACCATGTGTTTCAGCACGCCGGTATGGCTATAGCGCTGGTCTGCCGAGAACACCTCCTCGAACAGGCAGAACAACTTGCGCGACCGCCATCCCGTGTACTGGCTATCCAGTTGGTGCTGGCCAAGCGTGGCGCTATAGTCGCCATAAAGCGGTTTAATCACTTCCTCGAAAAACCAGCTTTTGCCCGAACCCATTACATTGCTATGCATCAGGACCGCCGTGGCCATCTTGGCGCCCACGTTCTGCAACGGATAGGCCAGCCACTGCATCAGCCATATCCAATCGAGAGCATCGTAGTTGCAGAGGTGCTGGCTCAGCTCCACCAGTGCGGCACACTGTGGTGGAATGGCCTGTTCGGCCACCTGCTGCGGCGTGAGCTTGGCCGGTACCATCGGCAGGCCTTGGAACAGATTGACGTGCGTGTCGGCGTTCACGCGCTGCGTGGGGTCGAACACCACATTCCGCTTTGGGATGATGAGCCGGTGGGGTGAGTTCACCCATAGGTCGTAGCCCTTGCCCATCGCCATGCGTACCGCGCTGGCCGGCAGGATCTCTCGCAATTTGGCATCCCATACCGAATCGGAGCCATCGAGATAGATATACCGCTCCACACAGCTCATGAACTCTTCGTCGCTGCGCTCGGCCTCTTCCCGCTGCTTGCGCCGACGGATACGCAGGATAGACGCGACATCCTCCTGTTTGATCTGGCGTTTGGCTTTGCTTTCCTGCCACGCCTTCGCGACCGGCTTGCCCACCAGGGCCTCGAACGCTGACCAGGTCATATCTAGCTGGTCGCGGGTATGCCAAACGCGCCGCTTGCCCCGGATCAGCGCGAAATCACGCAAAGCGCTGCCCAGACCCACCCCCTCCGTACTCCCCTCGGTGGCTACCTCCACTCCAGAAGAGGGAGAGGCCGCAATATCAACCCCAACACCAGAATGCAGGGCAACGGCTGGATACTCCATCGGGCTGGCTGTCACCTCCGGCGCCATGGGCAATGGCGAGGCCTGACCGGCTTCCATGGCTGCAATCGCGTTACGCAACTGCTCGGCCACGATAGACAGGCCTTCGGCCAAGTGTAGATCATTGAAATCGGTCAGATGGGGCCGCAGTTCATCGTCGCGCGTCGCGCGCCGGCTGGCCGTAAACGTGGGCAACACGAAATGGCAGCCGGCCATGCTGCCCACCACCTGTTGTGCCGCCTTCCGGCCTGCGTGGTTTTCCTCGCCTCGCTTGGTCGGCAAATAGTCATCGTCGGCGAGCACCATGATTGGACTGGCTGGAAAACGTCGGCGGAGGACGCGGGCCACGTGAATGAGGTTGCCCGAGTTCAATGCTACCGCCACGGGGACCGCCTGCTGCAACCCCATACGCGCACTCATGCCGGTCGCGTAGCCCTCGGCGACCATGATCAACTGGCCGTCGATAGGCTGCCCGAGCAGCAGCGCCGCGCCCGTGGGGTCCATGCCCCGATTCAAAAATTTGTCGAGGCCTTCCTCGTCCTTCTGCGGGGTGATCTTCTGCAGGCCAACCAGGCGTGGAGGCTCCTCGTCATAGCGGTAGAGGGGCACATGCATCACCCCCTCGAAATACCGCACCCCCTCGGGCACGAGGCCCTTGCGTATCGCATAGGCCGATTCACCATCGTCGGTAGCGCGTTGCCACTGATACTGCGCCCGGCCGGCAGCCCGCCTGGCTTCGGCCGCCCGCTTCTGGCGGTCTTTCTCCTCCGCTTCGTGTCGCTTGGCTTGCAGCTCAGCCCACTCCGCGTCGGAGATACGCTGATCGTGGTCCGGCTCGATCTCGTACGTCGGGCTGCCGCCGATGCCAAAATTGCCGAAGTACAAGTCATTGCCGGCCTTGGTCCGGTAGGTCCTGATCTTGTAATAGGCCGGCTTCTCACCCTTGGGCCTTGCGCCATAGCGCTGCCACCTTGGCGTATTGACCTTGATCTCGTGCGGCTGGATCGGCGGCAGGCCCTTCGCTACAAACTGCTCGATCACGCTCTGCAAACTGCTTGCCATACTTCCCCCATTGCGCCTTTGGCTAGGCGTTTCCTTCGATGGTTACTGCTGGGCATCGCGTTACTTGCCAAAAATGCGGCACAGATAGGCGGCGTACTCACTGACGCTTTCAATCAACGGTCTTCGACCGTCGTCTTGCCGGCGTGGGGCTCGAGGCGTCATCGACGGGGTGTCTTGCGCTTGTCGATAGGCCCACTGGATCTCCACTCGCCTCAGCGCTTTCCTGGTGCGCCGGCGGCCTTGTGGGCAAGCGACGCCGGGCAGGTCGAGCGTACTGCTATCGTCCAGTTGCTTTGCCATGGCGGGGTTGCGCGCGTTACCAGAGTTACTTCACTGGCCTGGGCCGCTGCGACCAGTGGGTCAACACACTCGATTCCAGCGCCCTGCGGGCCTGATCGCCGCTCGCGCGGCCCACCGCCTCCAGATAGCGATTGCGCTCGGCGCGGCTGGCCAGGTTGAGCAGGTGCAGGGTTTCGAGCTGGAGCCGGGCATCGGCGCTGTACCGCTGGCCCACCTTATCCAGATAGGCCAATTGCCGATCAATCGGCGCCAGCGCCGTGATATACCGCGCCTCGCGCTGCTGGCGCCACACTCCGCGCTAGGTCGGCGCAACCTCACCCAGCGAGCAGGGATCTCAATAACACCGGCTCATGAGCGAGGTAGTGGCTCCGCCAGCGACATCGCGCGGACCCGCCGCGCGTCGTACTGCGGGTTCACCTGGTCAGCGCAAGCGCATTGGGCGGGAGCGGCGATCTGCTGCCCCACTCGACCATCAACACACGGCAGGGAAACTGCCGGTGGAGCACATCCGCGTTGCGCGTTTTGCCGGCGCCCATGGGCGCATCGATCACTCCTGGAATCATGGTCGGTCTCTCATCAACGTTACAGGGGGTGGAATTAACACTGCCCGGACATTGCGGCGGCAACCAGGCGCCGGATACGCCTCGCGCGCATGCGGCGGTAAATGGGATCGGCACGGCGTGTCGCCAGGTACTCGGCGCGCTTGGCCGCGCGGGTGGCCGCACGCTGTTCCGCCTCCTCGCGGCGCGCGACTTCATCGAACGTGGGGTCGCGGTAGGTCGAACGGTCAGCCATGGCGTCTTTTCTCCGTGCAGAGCGCATCGAGGTCAATCAACAAGTGCTTGAAGTGGGGGCGGGCGGCGGCGTGGCAGCAGGTGATGGATGGCGCGGGCATCTCGGAACCGCCCGCACACCTCGTAGTAGCGCGGCGAATCATCGCGTTTGGTGGTCATCGGCGGCTCGGCGCAGCGTCGCCACATCGGTGCCGAGCTGCCGCGCCAGCGCCAGCCGAATCGCACCCAGCCGCAGATCGAGCACATCGCAGACACCGGCCGCGTGCGCCGCGCGGTCCTGGCCAAACAGAAACCGCAGCGCGTCCTGCCCATCGCGCTCCATCTGCACCAGATCCCAATTGCACGCCTGCGCCGACTGGTCCACACGGGTGACGTAACGCCGCACATACCAGTGCAGATCCTGGATCGCAAGATGGATGACACCGGCCCATAGCTGGGCACTGGCGGGACTGGCTGACCATCGTGCCTCAGTGCTCGCCACCGCCTGGGTCAACGGGTCAGTCATGGTCGGCCACCATCGGCTTTGGTCAAACGCAATCGCATCGCAAAGGCCCGCTGGCGCCGGTGGCACGCGGGCCAGCGCCGCAGCGCGAACCCGCGGCGTCCCCCCACGCGATCGGCCAGCGTCGACGCCAGATCGCCATATCCGTTGGCCAGCCCCACTACCGGCGTAAACAGTGGTGCATCGAACTCAACGTCACCCCCGGATATCTCCACCACCGCGCCTCCGTGGCGGACCGCCAGCGCCCGCAAAATGCGCGGATTGCCCGTCATTGCCAGCAGCGTATCGGTCTCATCCAGCCGCAGAGAGCGCATGCCACAGATGGGCGACACCTTGCGCGTCAGCGCCTGGGCCGATTGCTCCAGGCGCGGCGCTCGCGCCGGCGCGCCACCGGCGTCATCGCGGATCGCGTGATAGATCGCAGCGGCCGGCTTAAATGGCACCAGGTACTTAACAACCGTACCGCGTACCCCTCTTCTTCGGGATTCATGGCTCATCAACGGGCCTCGTCAGCAACAGGAATAAAAAGCCCGGCCTGTGGAAACGGGCACGGGGAACCAGGGCGTAGGAGACACGCCACAGAGGAGGAAAAAGGGGGATTAGGGCGGCTTGGCCGCTGGCGGCACCCAGGAACGGGTGTCGCCCTCAAGCCGCAGTAGCGTATTTCCCATGTCCCAGGAAACCTGCTTACCGCGTTTACCATTTGCCAGCGTGCTGATCTGCGATGGCATGCAGCCGGCTTGCCGAGCAATCTGCTCGTGGGTCAGCCCACGGGCTACCAGGGTTTGAATGAGTGCGGGCCAGTCCATGCGATCAAAATATCGCATATGCGATCAAATGTAAATCGCCAATGCAACTTTTTGTGATATTACAATCGCGATATGACTACCTTCGCCGAACGCGTTCGAGCCCGCCGCAAAGACCTTGGACTCACCCAGCAACAGGTCGCCCAACGGGCAGGACTGAAGCAAAGCACCATCGCCACCGCCGAATCCGGGCGCAACACTGGCAGCCAGCACATCGCAGCCTTGGCTGCCGCGCTGGAATGCCGGCCCTTGTGGCTGGAACAGGGTACTGGCCCGCGCACCGACGCCGAGGCTGGCGCAGCGTCGCCGCCCTCGATCAGGCCCGTGCAGGTATGGGAAAACGAAGAAGAACTAGCGGAGGAGCAATACGTGTTCATCCCCAGGCTGGATGTCCGCGCCTCGTGCGGCGACGGCAAACTCATGTGGGAAATTGATCTAATGGGGCAGCGCAATGCGTTCCGCAAAGCATGGGCGGATCGCCTGGAAATCAGCCCTGAGCATTCCGCGACGCTCGTTGCCGAAGGCGATAGTATGGAACCGCGCATCTGCGACGGCGATAGCCTGGTGGTGGATTATCGCAAGTCCGACATCCGCGATGGCAAGGTCTATGCCCTGATCTGGCAGGGCGAGTTTTATATCAAACGCCTGCTGAAAGAGGCGGGCGGTGGCGTGGTCCTGCATTCGGACAACGAGGCCAAATATCCAGCACGGCGCATTCCTGCCGAACATCTGGACGAATTGCAGATCATCGGCCGCATCGTCGCCGTCAGCGGCGGCATGTAACCCAGGCCAGCGGATGGGATGTCGCTGAGCTAGTTGTGTACCGGGTTGGAGCAATGGGAGTTCCACAACGCCATGAAGCGCTCCGAATCCAATTGGTCAGCCCGGATAATACTGTTGTCACTCAACGCAATGGCGGGTTTGAACCCAGTGTAGGCGCCAAATGAATTCTGCGCGTTCATCTGTGTGCAATACGCCAGCCCCCGCGCGGCATGGGACATAAAGCTGTCGCGGAATTTCACCCTGCCCGGATTCTTCATCGAATAGGAAAGATTGACCCGCGCCACGCCAGCGGTAAATTCAGGTGTGGTGTTCTTTTCTCTATCACGGCTTTTTGTGGCGACTGGCGCATCAACAAGCGCTAAAGCCCCCACCAAGGTCAGGCCGAGAAGCACCAAAGCAAAACGCAACCCAGTGTTGGATTTTCGCTGAGGTGTACGATCCATCGGGGGCCGATACTTGGCATAGACGATGCCGCAACGTGGGCACTCGTTGGATGGCGCCGTATCAGTGGGTTGACGTTCGTAGGAACACTTCGGGCAGGGGATACACCACATCCTGGCTACTTCCAGACGGAGTAAGATTTTCGCATCTTACCGGTATTTTGCTCGCCCTGACAAAGACCACTTTATAAATATGGTTATCGTGAGGTGAAGCGTATAAGCCTCGCCGGCACGACTTTGTCCTGGCCACCATCTCAGAAGGGCTAGCGGCTAGGCGTTCACTATATTGCAAAAGCGATTGACGGATGCAATGTCCATGCCTTACCTTTGTATTGCAAGTGCAATTTATGAGTCGATATTGCGATATGGAGAACAACATGGAAAAGAGGCTCCCCTCCCAACAACTGCGTGACGCCAAACAGGCTGCTGAGGCCGACGAACACCAGCCCCGAGGCGGCCTGACCATGGCCCCCGACCTTCAACTACCCCGGCCGGAACTGCTGATGGTCCGGCTGTTCGATGGTGGGAATCACGATGTATTCGACCGGATGCTCGCCGACTGGAAAATCCGTGACTGGCGCATGCGCTGCACCGACAACATCGGCCGCCACTACGAAGCCAGCAAGTTCGCTGTGGTGAACGACCCCTGCTACGACGGGGCGCATGCAGGGGCTGAGCAAACTTGAACAGTTGCGGGCCGCCTCGCCACGCAGCCCGAGCTGGTCGGCTCGGTGCTGGCGGCACTCGCGGGTGTCAGGCGAGCCAGGCCAGCAGGGTGCTCTATCAGCGCGAATGCAACAGTGAACTGGTCCGCGACGAACCCACACCCGGTAGCTCCCTGACATTCCGTCGCCGCCTGGGGCTTGGCCTGGACTGGAAGGCCGCTGCGTGGCCGCCAATGGAAGAAGCGTTGCGGCATTCCCCCGCAAATGAACCTTGGGCAGCTCACAGCCATGTTGACCAGACTGAGGACGACATCAAACAGTGCGAGAGTCCGGGTGGCGGGGTCACGCCACCGCCGTGTAAGACGACACGATAGAAAACGAAAAAGCCCGCTCTGAGCGGGCTTTTTCTTGGCGAGCACTAGAAGAACTTCTGCTTTTCTTCTGGCTCTGCAACGGGCCGACGAGTCAGCCCATTGCTTTATTGGTGCCGGCGGCAGGAATCGAACTCGCGACCCCCTGATTACAAGTCAGGTGCTCTACCAACTGAGCTACACCGGCGAAGTCCGGCATTCTACGTCAACACCGCAGCGGCGCCAACCGCCGTGAGTGACAGTCAGACGGCGATCAGCCGTACCGCCAGCGCCTTGCCTTCGTCGCGCAGTGCGAACAGGCGGTCGATGTTGGGATGTTTGCCGGGATTCGCTTCGGCATCGGCGGTGTGTTCGGCATACAGCCGCAGGCCGCGGTCGGCGGCGATGGCGTCGAGTGCGCCGAATTCCTGGTACAGCGCGTGGTAGACGCGCAGGCTGCCGGCCTGGCCGGGCTTGTTTTCGATGCGCGCCACCGTGGTGTCGCCATCCAGCAGTTCCAGGGCGCTCAGGTGGTCGATGGCGGGCAGGGTGGCGAGCTGGTCGCTGAACTTCATGGCAGTCCTTTGTGGTGTTGATTTGTCTCGGTGTTGTAACGGGCGTCAACCCGGTGCGTCGGCTGGCGTTATAGCCAGGGTCCGGCGCGAGCCGGGATTTTGCTACGAAGGAGCGAAACATGAAACGTTGGACGATCGGTGTGATGGTGGTGGCGCTGGCAGCGGGTGCCGCGATGGCGGGTGACGGCTGGGGTGGCAAGGGCACGTTACGCGATATCAGCCGGGCCGATTTCATCAAGGCTGCCGAGACGCGCTTCGATGCCATGGACGCCAACAAGGATGGCGTGGTCACGCAGGCAGAACGCCAGGCGGCCTGGAAGACTCACGCCGGCCAGTTCAAGCCGCGGGGTGACGTCACCGAGAGCCAGTATCTGGAGATGGCCAAGGCGCGGTTCCAGCGGATGGATGCCGACAAGAACGGCGTGCTGAGCGCTGAGGAACGCCAGGGCGGGCGTCATGGCATGCGTGACGGCCGGTTCCACCATGCCGGGATGATGCTGCGCGGCGATGTGACCCGTGCCGATTTCATCAAGCATGTGGAGTCGCGCTTCGATGCGCTGGATACCGACAAGAACGGGGTGGTGACCGTGGCCGAGTTCCAGGCGGGGCGTCCGCATCGCAAGGCGCCGGTGAGTAACTGATCCGGCGGCATGGCAACGAAAAACAGCCCCGTCCGGGGCTGTTTCCATTTTGGGGGATGGGTCGTGCTCAGTGGCGCAGTTGCGCGCCCGATGCTTCCTCGGCCCAGACTTCGGTCAGGTGGAAGTAACGTGCCACTTTCTGCGAATCCAGCACTCCGGTCACGGTGTTTTCCTCATGGCGGGTATCGCGCTCTGCGCGATGGACCAGGATGCGGCCGTGCGCGTCGAACAGGGACATCACCAGCGGGGCGCTTTCGATCAGGCCGGGGCGTTTCACCACGGCGATCTCGCCCCGTAGCAATTGCACCACCGCGCCGGGTGGATAGACGCCCAGGGTCTGCGTCAGCAGCCGGCCCAGCTTGCTGTCGATGTCACCGGCCGCCAGCGTCTGTTGCAGTGCGCTGTCCGGGCGCAGCGCGTTGCGCCAGGCACTCTGGGTGAGCAGGGCGCAATAACGGTCCGCCAGCCCGATCAGACGGGCCTCGAACATGATCTGCTCGCCACGCAGGCGGTTCGGATAGCCGCTGCCATCGGGGATTTCGTGGTGCTGCAACACGCAGTCCAGCCAGAGAGTGTCGGCGACCCCCAGCGCGCGCAGCAGATCGCGACCGTGCTGCGGGTGCATCTGGATCTGCTGGCGCTGATCCGGCGTCGGGGGGAAATCCTGCTGGGCGAGTTGGTCCTGCAATTCGGTCATGCCCAGGTTCATGGTCAGGGCGGCAGCAACCACGGAGCGCCGTGTGCTGGCGCCATGGCCGACGCGGCGCAATGCCAGCTCCACCACCAGTGCCACGTCCACCGCATGGCGAACGGCGTAAGGCTCTTCCTGGCATAGCAGGATCATGGCGATAGCGACATCGGGGCTGCGGTCGCAGGCGTTCTGCACTTGTTCGACCAAGGCGCTCAGCCGCGGCACGAAATCGCCGGCCCCGGCGTCATGCGCCATCACCAGCGCAACGGCGAGCCCGGTACGGATATCGCGTACCAGTCGCCCGGCCGTGACGATGGCCGGATCGTGAGAGTTTTCGGGTGCTTGTGGGGATTGCATCGCATCGGCACATTACAACGTCAATGCGGTGTTATGCATCAGATGCCGGACCGGGGTCAATCGGGCATGTCTTAGCCGCAAACGGATGCCAACGGAGGCCAATCGTGGTGGTCAAGGCTGGTGCGGGCTACACGGTCTGTCGGCATGCATGCCCGCCTGTCGGCATTTTTGCTGCGGCGCGCAAATCAATCCGCTTCGTCGATCCAGTTCATCTGGATGGCTTCGAGGATCTTTTCGCCGCTGTGCCGGGGGTCATCATCGAAGCCCGGCAATGCCAGTACCCAGTTGCGCAGGTCGACGAAGTTGATGCGGGTCGGGTCCACCTCGGGATGGGCTTCGGCCAGTTCGATGGCGATTTCGCGGCTGTCGGTCCATTTCATGGCTGTTGTTCCTCTTTCACGCGGGTGACGTGGCCGGCGGTCAGCGTCAGCAATTGGGCGGGGGTCAGGCGAAAGACGCTATTGGGCGTCCCGGCGGCGGCCCAGATTTCGTCGTACCGCATCAGGTCTTCGTCCACCAGCACGATCGGCGTTTCGGCGTGCGCCACCGGCGATACCCCGCCGATGACATAGCCGGTCTTGGCGCGGACGAAATCGGCGTCGGCGCGGCCGATCTTCTCGCCCACCAGGTGCGCCACGGTCTTCTCGCAGACACGATTGGCGCCGCTGGCAACCACCAGGACATGGCGTTCGGTCTGCTTGGCCCGCAGGATCACCGATTTGGCGATCTGCGCCACAGTGCAGCCAATGGCGGCGGCCGCATCGGCGCTGGTGCGGGTGGACGCATCGAACTCCCTGATCTCGGCCGGGACGCCGGCTGCGCCGAGCGCGGCGACGACGCGGTTCTGGCTATCCGAGGCCATCAGTGGTTTTCCCGGGCGTGGTTGATGGTGTATTTGGGAATCTCGACCACCAGCTCTTCGTCCGCCACCATGGCCTGGCACGACAGGCGCGATACCGAGGTCAGGCCCCAGGCCTTGTCCAGCAGGTCTTCCTCTTCCTCTTCGGCCGCTTCCAGGCTATCGAAGCCCTTGCGCACCACGACATGACAGGTGGTGCAGGCGCACGACTGTTCGCAGGCATGTTCGATGAAGATATCGTTGTACAGCAGGGCGTTGCAGATCGAGGTGCCCGGTTCCACCTCCAGTTCCTTGCCTTCGGGGCAGAGGTCCGGGTGCGGCAGCACGGTGATTTTGGTCATGACTTCGGTTCCTGGATCAAAGCTCTTCGATCTTGTGGCCGGTGAGCCCGCGGCTGACCGCGCGGTCCATGCGGCGGGCGGCGAAAACCTGGGTGGCCTGGTTCAGTGCCTCGGCCTGCTGGCGGATGCGGTCGGCGTCCACGCCGGCCAGCGCAGTGCGTACCGTGGCCACCTGCGTCTCCACGGCGGTGCGCTCGGCATCGTCGAGCAGATCGCCGTCGCTGTCGAGCGCGGCCACGGTGGCATCGACCAGCGATTCGCCTTCCACGCGCGCTTCGGCCAGCTTGCGCGCCAGCAGGTCGTCGCCGGCATGGGTCATCGAGTCGCTGAGCATGCGGGCGATCTCGTCGTCGGATAGCCCATAGCTGGGTTTGACAGTGATGCTGGCGGCCACGCCGGTGCTTTGCTCGCTGGCGGCGACGGCCAGCAGGCCGTCGGCATCCACCTGGAAGGTGACGCGGATGCGGGCGGCGCCCGCCACCATCGGCGGAATGCCGCGCAGCTCGAAGCGCGCCAGACTGCGGCAGTCGCTGACCAGCTCGCGCTCGCCTTGCAGCACATGGATCGCCATCGCGGTCTGCCCGTCCTTGAAAGTGGTGAATTCCTGCGCGCGGGCGGTGGGTATGGTGCTGTTACGCGGGATGACCTTCTCCACCAGCCCGCCCATGGTTTCCAGACCCAGCGACAGCGGGATCACATCCAGCAGCAGCCAGTCGTCGTCGCCCTTGTTGCCAGCGAGGACATTGGCCTGCATCGCGGCGCCCAGTGCCACTACCTTGTCGGGGTCCAGGTTGGTCAGTGGCGGGCGGCCGAACAGCTCGCCCACCGCGCGGCGCACGTGCGGCATGCGCGTGGCGCCGCCGACCATGACCACGCCTTTCACCTCCTCGGGCGTCAGGCGGGCATCGCGCAATGCGCGGCGCAGCGGCGCGATGGTTTTCTGGATCAGGTGCGCGGTGATCTGCTGGAAGGTCTCGGCAGTGAGTTCCAGGTCGATTACGGTACCGTCGCTGAGTTTGGCAGTGATCTGGGTGACATCGTGTTCGCTCAGCGTTTCCTTGGCTTCGCGCGCGCGGGTGAGCAGCATGCGCGTATCGCGCGCGCCCAGGTTGCGCAGGTCCGATTGCTCCAGGATCCAGCAATACAGCCGGTGGTCGAAGTCATCGCCGCCCAGGTGCGAGTCGCCACTGGTGGCGCGTACTTCGAACACGCCACGCGACAGCGTCAGTACCGACACGTCGAACGTGCCGCCGCCCAGGTCGTACACCACGTAGGTGCCCTCGGCGGCGTTGTCCAGACCGTAGGCGATCGCGGCGGCGGTGGGCTCGTTCAGCAGGCGCAGCACGTTCAGGCCGGCCAGCGTGGCGGCATCCTTGGTCGCTTGGCGCTGGGCATCGTCGAAATAAGCGGGCACGGTGATGACAGCGCCCACCAGCTCGCCGCCCAGGCTTTGTTCGGCGCGGCTTTTCAGCGCGCGCAGGATATCGGCCGACACGGCGACCGGGCTCTTGACGCCGGCGGCGGTGACCAGCTTGAGCATGCCGGGTTCATCGACGAAGCGGTACGGCGTGGCGGCGTCGGCCACGTCATGCAGGCCACGCCCCATGAAGCGCTTGACCGAGACGATGGTGTTGGCCGGGTCCTGGTTCTGGCGTGCCTGTGCCGGATAGCCCACCGTCACCGCGCCCTCGGCCGCGTAATGCACGACCGACGGCAGCAGCGCGCGCCCGGCCTCGTCCGGCAGACAGGTGGCGCTGCCGCTCTTGACCGTGGCGACCAGCGAATTGGTGGTGCCCAGGTCGATGCCCACTGCCAGCCGATGCTGGTGTGGAGCGGCGCTCATGCCGGGTTCGGAGATTTGCAGTAGTGCCATGGGGTCGATGTGCTCTTCGGGCGGGGCGGGCGGATCAATCCGCCCGTTTCGGTTCGATCAAAACAGGGCGGCCTCGATGGCGTCGCCGATTTCCTGGTCCAGTTTTTCCAGGAAACGCAACTTGCGTACCGCCATGGCGGCGGCATCCAGCGTCCGGGCATCCAGCGCTGCGCCCAGCTCGGCTTCGTGTTCGGCAATGTCGTCGCGCAGCTCGGCGTTCAGGGATTCCAGCCGCGCCACATTGCCGCTGGCGCGTGCCTCGGCGATCTGCTCGCGCCATTCCATCTGCGCGATCAGAAAGTCCATCGGCATCGCCGTATTGGTTTCTTCCTGGGTATCGACGCCGAACAGCCCCAGCAGGTAGCGCCCGCGCGCCAGTGGCGATTTGAGGATCTGATAGGCCTCGTTCACCCGCGTGGCGATCTGCAGGGCGAGCCGTTTCTCGGCGTCGCTGCCGCTGGCGAAACGGTCGGGGTGGTATTGCGCCTGCAAAGCGCGATAGCGGGCGTCCAGCGCGGGCGCGTCGATGGCGAAGCGCTCGGGCTGTTCGAACAGGGCGAAATGGGAGGCGGAGAAATCGAAGGTCATGTTGCGGCCAGGGAAAGCACAAGGGAGAAGCGCGGGGGAGGGAACGATTTCCAGGTGCGGCGCACCGCAAGGGCTTCGCTCCCCCTCTTGCGTTTCTCCCTTCGGGCGCGAGCGCCGGTCAGATCAAACGTGGAAGCTTTCGCCGCAACCGCACTCGTTCTTTACGTTGGGGTTGTTGAACTGGAACCCCTCGTTCAGCCCTTCCTTGGCGTAGTCCAGCTCGGTGCCGTCGATATAGGGCAGCGATTTCGCATCGGTGTAGATGCGCACGCCATGGCTTTCGAACACCAGATCGGTTTCGGCGGCCACATCGACGAACTCCAGCTTGTAGGCCATGCCGGAGCAGCCGGCGGTCTTGACCGCCAGCCGCACGCCCAGGCCCTTGCCGCGTCGGGCGAGGAAGCCGGCGACGTGACTGGCGGCGCGCTCGGAAAGGGTGAGTGCCATGGGAGCTCCTTGAACCAGTAGTTAGCCGTGTTTCTTGCGATAGTCCTCGACCGCCGCCTTGATGGCGTCCTCGGCCAGGATCGAGCAATGGATCTTCACCGGCGGCAGCGCCAGCTCTTCGGCGATCTGGGTGTTCTTGATCGACATCGCTTCGTCCAGCGTCTTGCCCTTCACCCACTCGGTAATCAGCGACGACGAAGCGATGGCCGACCCACAGCCGTAGGTCTTGAACTTGGCGTCCTGGATCACGCCATCGGCGCCCACCTTGATCTGTAGCTTCATCACGTCGCCACAGGCCGGCGCGCCGACCATGCCAGTGCCGACCGTCTCGTCGCCCTTCTCGAAGGAACCGACGTTGCGGGGGTGTTCGTAGTGGTCCAGGACCTTTTCGCTGTATGCCATGTTGCTACTCCAGTGAGGGGTGAGGGGAGAGGAGTGAGGTGCAACCCCGGCTCCGTGCTCGCCCATCCCATATCTATTCGCTGGCGCTGGGTGCTTCGGGTTTTGCCCCTCACACCTTACGCCTCACTCAAATCAGTGCGCTGCCCACTCGATGGTGTTCAGGTCGATACCGTCCTTGTACATCTCCCACAGCGGCGACAGTTCGCGCAGCTTGCCGATCTTTTCGTGAATCAGCTTGATGGTGAAGTCGATGTCTTCGACCGTGGTGAAGCGGCCGATGGTGAAGCGGATCGACGAATGCGCCAGTTCGTCCGAGCGGCCCAGCGCGCGCAGCACGTAGGAGGGCTCCAGCGAGGCGGAGGTACAGGCCGAGCCGCTCGATACCGCCAGGTCCTTCAGCGCCATGATCAGGCTTTCGCCCTCGACGAAGTTGAAGCTGACATTCAGGTTGTGCGGCACGCGGCGTTCCAGGTCGCCATTCAGGTGCACTTCCTCGATGTCCGACAGGCCGGCCCACAGCCGGTCGCGCAGCATGCGTACGCGTTCCAGCTCGGTGCCCAGATCCTCGCGGGCAATGCGATACGCCTCGCCCATGCCGACGATCTGGTGCGTGGCCAGCGTGCCGGAACGGAACCCGCGCTCGTGGCCGCCGCCGTGCATCTGCGCTTCCAGCCGCACACGCGGCTTGCGGCGGATATACAGCGCGCCGATGCCCTTGGGGCCGTAGGTCTTGTGCGCGGACAGGGCCAGCAGATCGACCTTCACTTTCGACAGATCGATCGCGATCTTGCCGGTGGCCTGCGCGCCGTCCACATGGAAAATGATGCCCTTGCTGCGGCACAGCTCGCCGATGGCTTCGATGTCCTGGATCACGCCGATTTCGTTGTTCACCCACATCACCGATACCAGGATGGTATCCGGGCGGATGGCCGCCTGGAGCGCATCCAGATCGATCAGGCCGTTCTCCTGGACGTTCAGGTAGGTGACTTCGAACCCTTCGCGCTCCAGTTCGCGCATGGTGTCCAGCACCGCCTTGTGCTCGGTCTTCACCGTGATCAGGTGGCGGCCCTTGTCCTGGTAGAAATGCGCGGCGCCCTTGAGCGCCAGGTTGTCCGATTCGGTGGCGCCGGAGGTCCAGACGATTTCCTTCGGGTCGCAGTTGAGCAAGGCCGCAACCTGTTCGCGCGCTTCCTCGACCGCGGCTTCCGCTTCCCAGCCGAAGGCGTGCGAACGGCTCGCCGGGTTGCCGAAATGCTCGGTCAGCCAGGGAATCATCTGTTGCGCCACGCGCGGATCGACCGGCGTGGTAGCGGAATAATCGAGGTAGATCGGGGTTTTCATCTGGCGGGTTGCTCCAATTTTCGTCTCGGCCTGCCGGGCCGATTCAATGCTGTGCGTGTTCGGGGGCCGGCGCTTACAACGGCGTGGTCGCCCCGGTACGTTCGATGTTCTTGTGGCGCTGGTCATGCAGCACGCCGGCACATTCGGCCTTGCGGCGCTGCTTCTCCTGCTGCTCCGCCAGCAACTGCGCCAGCGTGATGCCCGACAGGTAGTCGTAGATGGTGCGGTTCAGACTGGCCCACAGGTCGTGCGTCATGCAGCGACGGTCGTCCAGACAGTTTTCCTTGCCACCGCATTGCGTGGCATCCAGCGGTTCATCCACGGCACAGATGATGGCTGCCACAGTGATCTCGGCGGCCGGGCGTGCCAGGCAATAGCCGCCGCCCGGACCACGCACGCTGTCCACCAGCTCGCGGCGGCGCAGTTTGCCGAACAACTGCTCCAGGTAGGACAGCGAGATATGCTGGCGCTCGCTGATCCCGGCCAGCGTCACCGGGCCGCTGGCTTCGCGCATGGCGAGGTCCAGCATAGCGGTAACGGCAAAACGGCCCTTGGTGGTAAGGCGCATCGCGGTGTCTCAGGGTGGCTTGGTTCGGGCGTATCGTAAAATAACCTAGTGTTTTAGTCAACTAAAAGACTGACTCGTTCACTCGGGTATTGCGGAGCCGGCGCGGGCCTTCAATCGACGATCTTGTTCAGATAGTTGGGATCGAAACGATCCGCCGTGGCGCGTTCCTCGGCACAATCGATGCCCAGTTGCTCCAGCTTCTTCAGGATGGCGTCGATCTTGTGATCGGTGGTGACCGAGTGGTCGAGCATGCCGTGGATGGCCTTGACCACCGGATCGTTCATGTCGCCGGAGATGCCGTAGGCGGAGAAGCCCAGCGCCTCGGCCTTTTCCTCGCGCGCCGACTGCTGCTCGTCGGCCTCGATCACCCGCGCTGGAATGCCGACCGCGGTGGCGCCGGGCGGAACCGGCTTGACCACCACCGCGTTGGAGCCCACCTTGGCCCCGCTGCCGATGGTGACCGGCCCCAGGATCTTGGCGCCGGCGCCGACGATCACGCCGGCTTCCAGCGTGGGGTGGCGCTTGCCGTGGTTCCACGATGTGCCGCCCAGCGTGACGCCGTGGTACAGCGTGCAATCGTCGCCGATCTCGGCGGTCTCGCCGATGACGATACCCATGCCGTGGTCGATGAACACGCGACGGCCGATGGTGGCGCCGGGGTGGATCTCGATCCCGGTGAAGAAGCGCCCCAGGTGCGAGACAAAGCGCGCCAGCCACTTGCAGTCGCGTCGCCACAGCCCGTTGGAGACCAGATGCAGGCTCAGTGCGTGAAAACCGGGGTAACAGGTGACCACTTCCCAGACCGTACGGGCGGCGGGATCGCGGTCGAAGACCACACGGATGTTTTCACGCAGGCGGTCGAGCATGGCGAGCAGGCGAGGTGGGGGAAAGGCCGAGTATTTTACTCGACTTTCCGCACGCTGTGTAAGGTGGGGCATCGCGGCGAGGGGCCCGCGCCACTGGCGCGTTACGTCGCTGCCGCGGCCTCGACGTAACCCCTCGACGTACCGGCTCACAAGGTCCAGAAACCGCCGCCCCAGGGGGCGAACTGCAATACCTTGCCGTCGATGCTCGCGCCGGACAGACCATGCCCCGCCAGTGGCTGCGCACCTTGCAACTGCTTGGGCAGCGACCAGCGTTGCGGCGCGCCGCTCAGGTTGAACATGCCGCAAAGACGCTGATTACCCAGCGTACGAATCTGGATCAGCAACGGCTCGGGCGCGCGTACGAACTCGATCTCGCCCAGGATCAGCGTCGGCTGGCCGCGACGCCAGGCCAGGAACGCGCGCACGAAGTTGAGGATGGAATCGGACGGTGTTTCCTGGGTATCCGCCGCGCGCGCCAGGTGCGCGGCGGGCACCGGTAGCCAGGGCTGGCTATTGGTAAAGCCGCCCGCCGGGGCGTCCTTGTGCCATGGCATGGGCGTACGGCAACCATCGCGGCCCTTGAAGTCGGGCCAGAAGGCCTTGCCGTAGGGGTCTTGCAGCAACTCGTAGGGGATGTCCGCCTCGGGCAGGCCCAGCTCGTCGCCCTGGTACAGGCAGGCGGAGCCGCGCAACGTAGTGGCCAGTGCGGTCAGCAGCTTGGGGCAGGCGGGGTCCTGGGTATCCTTGCCCCAGCGCGTCAGCACACGCGGGACATCGTGGTTGCCGATCGACCAGCAGACCCAGCCGGGTACCTGGTAGCGGTGGAAGGCGCGCTCCATGTGCGACACCTGTTCCTCGATGAAGCTGGCGGAAAAATCCTCGGTCAGCAGCGTAAAGCTGTAGGCCTGGTTCAGCTTGTCGTCGCCGCCGGTGTATTCGGCCAGCCTTCCCAGCGAATCGTCGTCGCCGATTTCGCCCATGCTGCAGGCACCGTAACGGTCGAGCAGCTTGCGTAGCCGTTGCAGGAACAGCAGATTCTGCGGGCGCGATTTGTCGTAGCGGTGGCTTTGCATGCCGTAGGGGTTCACATCGGACACATTAGTGTGGTCCGCGTGCTCGGCCGGCGGGTTGTTGCGCAGCTTCTTGTCGTGGAAATGGTAGTTGCAGGCATCGAAGCGAAAACCATCGACGCCGCGTTTCAGCCAGAACTCCACCGCGTCGAGCAGCGCCTGCTGGACTTCCGGGTGGTGGAAATTCAGATCGGGCTGGCTGGCCAGGAAGTTGTGCATGTAGAACTGTCGGCGCCGGCTGTCCCACTGCCAGGCGCTGCCGCCGAACACCGACAGCCAGTTGGTCGGCGGGGTGCCATCCGGGTTCGGATCGGCCCAGACATACCAGTCGGCCTTGGGATTGTCGCGGCTGGAACGCGATTCGACGAACCAGGGATGCAGGTCGGAACTGTGCGACAGCACCTGGTCGATAATCAGTTTCAAATCATGGCGATGCACTTCCGCCAGCAGCGCGTCGAAATCGGCCAGCGTGCCGAACAAGGGATCGACGTCGCAATAGTCGGCGACGTCATAGCCGAAATCCTTCATCGGCGATTTGAAAAAAGGCGAAATCCAGATCGCGTCCACGTTCAACGACTTCAGGTAGCCCACCTTTTCGGTGATACCCGGCAGATCGCCGATACCGTCACCATTGCTGTCTTTAAAACTGCGCGGGTAAATCTGATAGATGACCCCGCCACGCCACCATTGCGTCTTTTTCACCACCGCCCTCCTTGAATTGACGCTTAAGCTGACCTCGCATTCACTGCGGTTGTCGCTTAAGCCACGACGAGATAATGTGGCACTGATGTTGTAATGCAGCAAATATCAATTCTGCACCACGCGCTATAAAACAATGTCGGGTCGTCAGCCGATTCCAACCCAAGTTCCCCGGATTTCGACATGCCTTATTACCTTCCCGCTTCCACGATCGATGCGCTAATGCGTGCCAATCACACCGACCCGTTCGCCGTGCTCGGCATGCATGAGCTGGAAGGCCGGCTGACGGTCGCCACGCTGCAACCGGGCGCGACCGCCGTGGCGGTGATCGACGCCAAGACCGGCCGGCGGGTCGCCGAGCTGCAATGCACCGATCCGCGCGGCTTTTTCGAGGGCGCCATCGCCCGCCGCAAACAACGCTTCGCCTATCGCCTGGCCGTCACCTGGGACGGCGTGGAAGTCGAACTGGAAGACCCTTACCGCTTTCCACCGGTGCTGGGCGATCAGGATGTCTGGTTGTTGTCCGAAGGCACGCACCTGCGCCCCTACGAACGTCTTGGCGCCCATTGGCGCGAACTGGAAGGCATCGGCGGCACCGCCTTCGCCGTCTGGGCGCCCAACGCGCAGCGCGTATCGGTGGTGGGCGATTTCAACATGTGGGATGGCCGCCGCCACGTGATGCGGCTGCGTCGCGAATGTGGCATATGGGAGATCTTCATCCCCAACCTGTCGCCCGGCCTGAATTACAAGTTCGAGATCGCCGACCGCTACGGCGCGATCTACCAGAAAGCCGATCCCTACGCCTTTGCCGCCGAGTTGCGGCCGGGCACGGCGTCGCGCATCAACGGCCTGCCGGACTGGGTGGCGCCCAGCGAGGCGCGGCGCCAGGCCAACGCGCTCGATGCGCCGGTCTCGATCTACGAGGTACACCTGGGTTCCTGGCGCCGCGCGCCGGAGGACGGCAATCGCTGGCTGACCTACCGCGAACTGGCCGACACCCTGGTGCCTTACGCGGTGGACATGGGCTTTACCCACCTGGAACTGTTGCCTGTCAGCGAGCATCCCTTCGACGGCTCGTGGGGTTATCAGCCGCTGGGGCTGTATGCGCCGACCAGCCGCTTCGGTTCGCCCGCCGACTTCCGTTATTTCGTCGAACGCGCGCATACCGCCGGGCTGGGCGTATTGCTGGACTGGGTGCCCGGCCATTTCCCGAGCGATCAGTTCGGGCTGGCCTATTTCGACGGCTCGCACCTGTTCGAGCATTCGGACCCACGCGAAGGCTTCCACCAGGACTGGAACACGCTGATCTACAACTTTGGCCGCAACGAAGTGCGCAATTTCCTGATCGGCAATGCGCTGTACTGGATCGAACGTTATGGCATCGACGGCCTGCGCGTGGATGCGGTGGCGTCGATGCTGTATCGCGACTACTCGCGCCAGGAGGGAGAATGGGTGCCCAACGAGTTCGGTGGGCGCGAGAACCTGGAAGCCATCGATTTCCTGCGCCGCATGAACCAGACGGTGGGGGTCGAGCGCCCCGAGGCCACCACCATTGCCGAGGAATCGACGGCGTTCCCGGCGGTGAGCCGGCCGCCGGACATGGGCGGGCTGGGGTTCCACTTCAAGTGGAACATGGGCTGGATGCACGACACGCTGAACTACATGGCGAAAGACCCGGTATATCGCCAGCACCATCACAACCAGATGACCTTCGGCCTGATGTACGCCTTCACCGAGAACTTCGTGTTGCCGCTATCGCACGACGAAGTGGTGCACGGCAAGGGTTCGCTGCTGTCGCGCATGCCGGGCGATGCCTGGCAGCAGTTCGCCAACCTGCGCGCCTACTACGCCTTCATGTGGGCGCATCCGGGCAAGAAGCTGCTGTTCATGGGCGGCGAGTTCGCCCAGGGGCGCGAATGGAACCACGACGATAGCCTGGACTGGCACCTGCTGGACCCGGATGCGGGTGGCCCGTGGCATGCCGGCGTGCAATCGCTGGTGCGCGACCTCAACCATGTCTACCGTGCCCAGCGCGCGCTGCACGCGGTCGATTTCGATCCGAAGGGCTTCCAGTGGCTGATCGGCGATGACGCGGCCAACTCGGTCTACGCCTTCGTGCGCCATGCCGATGATGGCAGCGAGCCGGTGATCGTGGTCTGCAATTTCACGCCGGTACCGCGCACCGGCTACCGTGTCGGCGTGCCGCAGGCCGGGCGCTACCTGGAGTTGCTGAACACCGACTCCAGCTACTATGGCGGTAGCAACACCGGCAATGTTGCTGCGGAAACCGAGGCGGTGGCGGCGCACAACCAGGCGCAATCGCTGCTGCTGACCATTCCCCCGCTGGCCACCATTTACCTGCAACGAGGCTGAAATGACCCCCGGTCACCCGTATCCGCTGGGCGCCACCGTCGTGGAGGAGGGGGTCAATTTCGCGTTGTTCGCCAGCAACGCCACGCGGGTGGTGCTGTGTCTGTACGACGCCAATGGCCGCGAGGAGATCGCGCGCCACGACCTGCCGGCGAATACGCATGGCGTATGGCACGGCGTGGTGCCAGGGCTGACGGCGGGCGCGATCTACGGTTACCGCGTCCATGGCCCGTGGGCGCCGCGCGAAGGGCATCGGCACAACGCCAACAAACTGCTGCTCGATCCCTACGCCCGCGATGTGATCGGCAGCTATCTCGATCATCCCGATTTCAACGGCGACGACGTGGGCGATCCCGACAGCCCGGACCCGGTGGACAACGGCCCGCTGGCGCCGAAGGCCAGGGTGATCGACGAACTGTACGACTGGGGCGACGACGCCCACCCGGAAACGCCGTGGTCCGCCACCGTGCTCTACGAAGCGCATGTGAAGGGCCTGACCATGCGCCATCCGGCGCTGCCGCCGGAGCTGCGCGGCAGTTATGCCGGGCTGGCGCACCCGGCGGTGATCGCGCACCTCAAGCGGATGGGCATCACCGCCGTGCAGTTGCTGCCGATCCATGCGCATGCCGACGAGCCGCGCCTGCAACGCATGGGGTTGTCCAACTACTGGGGCTACAACACGCTGTCGTTCTTCGCGCCGGAGGCGCACTACTGGTCGGGCCAGGGCGGCACGCCGCTGTCGGAGTTCCGCGATGCGGTCAAGGCGCTGCACGCGGCCGGCATCGAGGTGATCCTCGACGTGGTCTACAACCACTACGCCGAACTCGACGCCCTCGGCCCCACCTTGTCGCTGCGCGGCGTGGACAACAAGAGCTACTACGTTCTCGACAGCCAGGGCGGCTACGAAAACTGGACCGGATGCGGCAACGTGCTCAACCTGGGCCATCCGCGCGTGATCCAGCTGGTGATGGACAGCCTGCGCTACTGGGCGGACACCTGCCGCGTCGATGGCTTCCGTTTCGACCTGGCGCCCATACTCGGGCGGACGCCGCGTTTTTCCGATGCCGCGCCGCTGCTGTCGGCCATCGCACAGGACCCGTTGCTCGGCCGTCTCAAGCTGATCGCCGAACCCTGGGATATCGGCCCGTTCGGCTACCAGCTCGGGCATTTCCCACCGGGCTGGGCCGAATGGAACGATCAGTATCGTGACACCATGCGCCGCTTCTGGCTGCACGACGGCGTCACGCGCGGGCAGTTCGCCCAGCGGCTGGCAGCCTCCAGCGACCTGTTCCAGCATCACATGCGCAAGCCATGGGCGAGTGTCAATTTCGTCACCGCGCACGATGGTTTCACCCTGGCCGACCTGACCAGCTACAACCGCAAGCACAACCTCGCCAACGGCGAGCACAACCGCGACGGCCATAACCAGAACCAGAGCTGGAACTGCGGCGTAGAAGGCCCAACCACCGATGAGGGCATCGCCCTGGTGCGCCACCGTGCGCAAAAGGCGCTGCTGGCCACGCTACTGTTGTCGCACGGTACGCCGATGTTGCTGGCCGGCGACGAGCTGGGCCAAAGCCAGGGCGGCAACAACAACGCCTATTGCCAGGACAACGACATCACCTGGCTGGACTGGGGTACCGGCGAAGGACTGCATGCCGAGTTCATTGGGGAACTGGTGCAGTTGCGCCGCCAGTGCCCGGTACTGACCAGCGGCGAATGGTGGCAGGGCGAGGCGCGGGAAAGCGGTTTTCCCGACGTCGAATGGTTCAACCCGTCCGGCGAGCCGCTGCGTCCCCACGATTGGGAAGACAACGCCGGCCGCGCGCTGGGTGTGAAGCTCTCCGGGTTTTTCCTGGTGCTGATCAACGCCTCCGCCAACCAGGTGCCATTCCGGCTACCGCCGGGTTGCTGGCGAGTGCGGCTGGCCAGCACCGAGGATCGCGACTCCGCGTTGCACCAGGGCGAATGCCGCGTGGCGGCGCGTAGCCTGACCGTTTTGATCGAGGATGCCTGCGAGCCGGGCCTCTTCGCCAGCCCATTTCATTCCGAGGAAGCGATATGACAATCAAGACCGTGGCCACGCGGCCGTTCGAAGGGCAGAAGCCCGGCACCTCCGGCCTGCGCAAAAAAGTGGGCGTGTTCCAGCAGCCGCATTACCTGGAAAATTTCGTCCAGAGCATTTTCGACGCACTGGGCGGTGTTGCCGGCAAGACACTGGTGCTGGGCGGCGATGGCCGCTACCACAACCGCGAGGCGGTGCAGATCATCCTGAAGATGGCCGCCGCCAATGGCGCGGCGCGGGTGCTGGTGGGGCAGGGCGGATTGCTGTCCACCCCCGCGGTCAGCGCGGTGATCCGCAAGTACGGCACCTCGGGCGGCATCGTGCTGTCGGCATCGCACAACCCCGGCGGACCGGATGGCGATTTCGGCATCAAGTACAACATCGACAATGGCGGCCCGGCCCCGGAAAAAGTGACCGAAGCCATCTATGCGCGCAGCTTGCAGATCAGCGAGTACCGCATCGTCGATGCGCCGGACGTAGACATCGACATCGTCGGCGACAGCACGCTGGGCGCCATGCAGGTAGCGGTGATCGATCCGGTGGCCGACTACGCCGAACTGATGGAATCGCTATTCGATTTCGCCGCCATCCGTGCCTGGTTCGCCGCCGGCCATACTGCCTGCTTCGACGCGATGCATGCGATTTCCGGCCCCTACGCGATCCGCCTGCTGGAGCAGACGCTGGGTGCGCGGCGCGGCACCGTCATCAACGGCACGCCTTTGCCCGATTTCGGCGGCGGGCATCCCGATCCCAACCCGGCGTACGCCACCGAGCTGATCGGCCTGATGGACGGCAACGACGCACCCGACTTCGGCGGCGCCAGCGATGGCGACGCCGACCGCAACATGATCGTCGGCCGCAAGCTGGTGGTGTCGCCGTCGGACAGCCTGGCGATCCTGGCCGCCAATGCCACGCTGGTGCCGGCCTATGCCGGTGGTCTGAAAGGCGTGGCGCGCTCCATGCCCACCTCGTGCGCGGTCGATGCCGTGGCGCGACACCTGGGCATCCCCGCGTTCGAAACGCCCACCGGCTGGAAATTCTTCGGCAACCTGCTCGATGCCGGCAAGGTCACGCTGTGTGGCGAGGAAAGCTACGGCACCGGTTCCGATCACGTGCGCGAGAAAGACGGCCTGTGGGCGGTGCTGTGCTGGCTGAATCTGCTGGCCGCCACCGGCAAGAGTGTCAACCGAATCGTCGAGGAACACTGGGCGCGCTTCGGTCGCCATTTCTACAGCCGCCACGATTTCGAAGGCATCGCCACCGACCGGGCCGACGCGCTGATGGCCGCGCTGCGCGACCGGCTCGCCGCCTTGCCGGGCCAGACGCTGCGCGGGCTCACGGTGGAACAGGCGGACGACTTCGCCTACACCGATCCGGTCGATGGTTCGGTGTCGCAAAAGCAGGGCGTGCGCATCGTGTTCGCGGGGGGCTCGCGCGTGGTGTACCGGCTGTCCGGCACGGGTACCGAAGGCGCCACGTTGCGGGTCTATCTTGAACGTTATCAACCGGATGCCGCGCAACACACCGTTCCCACCCAGCAGGCGCTGGCCGACCTGATCGCCATCTCGCGCGAACTGGCCGACATCGCTGGATATACGGGCCATACCGAACCAACCGTTGTGACCTGATTTTTACAGGCACGATTACTGCTGGTCCGGTGGCAACGTACCGTCGGACCCCTCACGTGAATAGGGAGAAGGTCGCATGGAAGAATCTCAACTGATCGACAAAGCCACACTGGCGCGCCAACTGCCGAACAAGGCGGTGGCCCTGGTGCTGGCCGGCGGCCGCGGCTCGCGCCTGAAGGCGCTGACCGATCACCGCGCCAAACCGGCGGTGTATTTCGGCGGCAAGTTCCGCATCATCGATTTCGCGCTGTCCAACTGCCTGAACTCCGGCATCCGCCGCATCGGCGTGGTGACGCAGTACAAATCGCACTCGCTGTTGCGGCATTTGCAAAAGGGCTGGTCATTCCTGCGCAACGAAATGAACGAGTTCGTCGACCTGCTGCCGGCGCAGCAGCGCGTGGACGAGGAACACTGGTATCGCGGCACCGCCGACGCCGTGTACCAGAACATGGACATCATCCGCAGCTACCGCCCGGAATACGTGGTGATCCTGGCCGGCGACCATATCTACAAGATGGACTACGCCCGCATGCTGGTGGACCACGTGCTGTCCGGCGCGCAATGCACGGTGGCCTGCATCGAAGTGCCGCGCATGGAGGCCACGGCCTTCGGCGTGATGCATATCGACGAAGAGCGCCGCATCACCGATTTCCTGGAAAAACCCGCCGATCCGCCGTCCATGCCGGGCAAGCCGGATATCGCCCTGGCGTCGATGGGTGTGTATGTCTTCAATGCGGACTACCTCTACCGCCATCTGGACGACGACCTCGCCAACGAGACATCCGACCACGACTTCGGCAAAGACATCATCCCCAAAGTGGTGAAGGAAGGCGGCGCCATCGCACATCCGTTCTCGCTGTCTTGCGTGAAGTCCGACCCCAACGGGCGCGATTACTGGCGCGACGTGGGTACGGTGGATGCCTATTGGGCCGCCAACCTCGATCTCGCCTCGGTCACGCCGGAACTGGATGTCTACGACCAGGACTGGCCGATCCGCACCTATCAGGAACAGTTGCCGCCGGCCAAGTTCGTCCAGGACCATAACGGCAGCCACGGCATGACGCTCAACTCGCTGGTGTCGGGCGGCAGCATCGTGTCCGGCTCGCTGGTGATCAACTCGGTGCTGTTCTCGCAGGTGCGGGTGCATTCGTTCTGCACCATCGATTCGTCGGTGATCCTGCCGCAGGTGACGGTGGGACGGAATTGCCGCCTGCGCCGCTGCGTGATCGACCGGGCCTGCGAAATTCCCGAAGGCACGGTGATCGGCGAGAACGCGGAGGAGGATTCCCGCCGCTTCTATCGCAGCGAAGGCGGCGTGGTGCTGGTGACCCGCGACATGCTGGCGCGGTTGCAAAAGTAGCAAGGCCGGTTCGCCTCGCCCGGCAGGGCGGGGCGTCGTTATCCGTCGGCGGGCCATGCCCGCCGCATTTCATACGGCTGACAAGCGCGCCGCCCACACTGTGCGCTGGTCTTCCTATCAGGATCGTCCCATGCGCGTGCTGCACGTCTGCTCCGAACTGTATCCCCTGCTCAAGACCGGCGGGCTGGCCGATGTCACCGGCGCCCTGCCGCCGCAACTCAGCCGCCTTGGCGTCGACGTGCGCGTGCTGGTGCCGGGCTTTCCCGCCATCAACGCCGCGCTGGCCGGCGAAGGCGACGTATCCGATGTCGATACGCCCTTCGGCCGCGTGCACCTTTGGTACGCCCGGCTGCCGGGGTCCGAGGTCGGCCTTTACGTCATCGACGCGCCGGGGCTGTATGACCGGCCGGGCAACCCCTACGACGAACACTACGGCGACAACCACCGGCGTTTTGCGCTGCTGTCGTGGATCGCGGCCGAACTGGCCAGCGGGCTGGACGGCTTCTGGCGGCCCGACGTGGTGCACGCGCACGATTGGCACGCCGGCCTGACGCCGGCCTACCTGGCGGCGCGCGGTCGCCCGGCGCGCAGCGTGTTCACCGTGCACAACCTGGCCTACCAGGGCGTGTTCGGTGGCTGGACCTTCGGCGAGCTGGCGCTGCCGCCGCATTTCTTCGACGTGAGCGGCGTGGAGTTCCACGGCAATGTGTCGTTCATGAAGGCCGGCCTGTTCTACGCCGACCACGTCACCACCGTCTCGCCCAGCTATGCCCGCGAAATCACCACGCCGGACCAGGGCTGCGGGCTGGACGGGCTGCTGCGCGATCGTGGTTCCAGCCTGTCGGGCATCCTCAACGGGGTGGACGAAGCGGTGTGGAACCCGGCCAGCGACCCCTTGCTCGAAGTGCCGTACACCGCGGAAAAGCCCGCCGGCAAGGCCAAGAGCCGCGCCGCGCTGCAACGCGACAATGGCCTCGACCTCCAGGACGACGCGCCCATATTCGGCGTGGTCAGCCGGCTGACCGAGCAAAAGGGCCTGCATCTGGTGCTGGAAGCGCTGCCCCGCCTGATCGAAGGCGGCGGGCAGTTCGTCCTGCTGGGGAGCGGTGACCCGCACATGGAAGCGGCCTTCCGCGCCAATGTCGCCGCGTATCCCGGGCGGGTCGCCGTTACCATCGGCTACGATGAAGCTCATTCGCATCGCATCATGGCCGGCGCGGACGTCATCATGGTGCCCAGCCGCTACGAGCCCTGCGGCCTGACTCAGCTATACGGCCTGAAGTACGGGGCGCTGCCGCTGGTGCGGCGGGTGGGCGGGCTGGGCGACACGGTGGTGGACAGCAGCCTGGAAAACCTGGCGGACGACAGCGCCACCGGTTTTGTCTTCGACGACTTCAGCGTGGCTGGCCTGAGCGCGGCCATTCGTCGTGCCTATGCGTTGTGGGGCCGGCCGCGCGACTGGAAGGCCGTGCGCCGCAACGCCATGCAGCAGGATTTCGGCTGGTCGGCTTCGGCGACGGCATACGTGGCGTTGTATCAAAGCCTTCTTGCGTAAAAACCGCCGTCACCCCGAAAGTGACGGACCGGCCGCGCAGGCACCGGGCACCAGTTCAAGAACTACACCAAGCGGAGCTTTCCCATGACCGTGGATTTCGTACACGACTCCCCCAGCACCGACGTTGCATCGCTCAAGCGCTCCATTGCCAACAAGCTGGTGTTCGCCATCGGCAAGGACCCGATCACCGCGCAACCGCGCGACTGGCTGTTTGCCACCATGCTCGCCGTGCGCGACCGGCTGGTGGAACGCTGGATGCGGACCACCCGCGCGCAGTACTCGCAGGAAAGCAAGCGCGTGTACTACCTCTCGATGGAGTTCCTGATGGGGCGTGCGCTGACCAACGCCCTGCTGGCGCTGGGCCTGTACGACGACGTGCGGGGCGCGCTCGACGGCCTGGGCATCGACTACGACGAAATCGACGCCATCGAACCGGATGCCGCGCTGGGCAATGGCGGCCTCGGCCGGCTGGCCGCGTGCTTCCTCGACGCCATGGCCACGCTGGGCCTGCCGGGCTACGGCTATGGCATTCGCTACGACTACGGCATGTTCAAGCAGCGCATCATCGAAGGGAACCAGATCGAAGCGCCGGACTACTGGCTGGCCAACGGTTACCCCTGGGAGTTCCCGCGTTCCGAAGTGCAGTACCTGGTGCGCTTCGGTGGCCGTTTGCAGGACGAAGGGCGCAAGGTGCGCTGGGTGGAAACCCAGGATGTCTTCGCGATGGCGCACGATCACATCGTGCCGGGCTACGACACGCTCGCCACCAACACGCTGCGGTTGTGGTCGGCGCGCTCGTCCAACGAAATCAACCTGACCAAGTTCAACCAGGGCGATTACTTCGCCGCGGTGGAAGAAAAGAACCTGTCGGAGAATGTCTCGCGCGTGCTGTATCCGGACGACTCCACTTATTCCGGCAAGGAACTGCGGCTACGGCAGGAGTACTTCTTCGTCTCCGCCAGCCTGCAGGACATCATGCACCGGCACATGCGCACCTACGACAGCGTGGACAACCTGGCCGACAAGGTGGCGATCCACCTGAACGACACGCACCCGGTGCTGGCGATTCCCGAACTGCTGCGCATGCTGATCGACGACTACAGCGTCGAGTGGGACAAAGCCTGGGGCATTGCCAAAAAGGTGTTCAGCTACACCAACCACACACTGATGAGCGAAGCGCTGGAAACCTGGCCGGTGGACATGATGGGCCGCGTATTGCCGCGCCATCTCAAGCTGATCTTCGACATCAACGACGAATTCCTGGAAGAAGTGCGCGCCAGGTTTGGCGACAACAGCGACATCATCAGCCGCATGTCACTGGTGGACGAACACGGCGAGCGCCGCGTGCGCATGGCCTACCTGGCCGTGGTTGCCAGCCACAAGGTGAACGGCGTGTCGGCGCTGCATTCCGAACTGATGGTGCAGTCGATCTTCTCCGACTTCGCCAAGCTTTATCCCGAGCGCTTCACCAACAAGACCAACGGCATCACCCCGCGCCGCTGGCTGGCCCAGGCCAACCCGGCGCTGTCGTCGGTGATCGACCACTACATCGGCAAGACCTGGCGCAGCAACCTGGATGAACTGGCCGAACTGAAGCAGCACATGGATTACCCCGCCTTCGTCAAGGCAGTGGCCGAGGCCAAGTTCGACAACAAGCAACGGCTGGCGCGCTTCGTGGCGCGGCGCCTGGGCGGAGTGATCGATCCGCATGCACTGTTCGATGTGCAGGTGAAGCGCATCCACGAATACAAGCGCCAGTTGTTGAACGTGCTGCACGTCATCACCCGCTACAACCGCATCCTCAAGCATCCGGAAAAAGACTGGACCCCGCGCGTAGTGATCTTTGCCGGCAAGGCCGCCAGCGCCTACCGCATGGCCAAGCTGATCATCAAACTGATCAACGATGTGGGCGTGAAGATCAACAACGACCCGCGCGTGGGCGACAAGCTGAAGGTGGTATTCATCCCCAACTACGGCGTATCGCTGGCCGAGATCATCATTCCGGCCGCCGATCTGTCGGAACAGATATCCACCGCGGGCACCGAGGCATCGGGCACCGGCAACATGAAATTCGCGCTGAATGGCGCGCTGACCATCGGCACGCTCGACGGCGCCAATGTCGAGATCCGCGAGCAGGTTGGCGAGGAAAACATCTTCATCTTCGGCAACACCACCGAACAGGTCGAGGCACTGCGTCGCGACGGCTACAACCCGCGTGCGTTCTACGAGCAGGATGTGGAGCTGCACGAGGTACTGAACATGCTGGCGTCGGGCTACTTCAGCCCGGACGACCCCGAGCGCTTCCGGCTGGTGTTCGACGTGCTGGTGAACTGGGGCGACCATTACCAGTTGCTCGCCGACTACCGCAGCTACGTCGATACGCAGGACAAGGTGGATGCGCTGTACCGCAAGCCGGACGAGTGGACCCGCCGCGCCATCCACAACATTGCCGGCATGGGCCAGTTCAGCGCCGACCGCACCATCCGCGAATACGCGGCGGAAATCTGGAACGTGGCGCCGGTCCGGTTGTAATCTTTGCAGTCCGGGGCGGCGCGGTGCCGCCCCTTCACCCGACCCAACCCTGCCGCCCATGCCCCAAGACGACCACCTGATCGAAACCCGAACCGACGGCGCCCGCGTATTCGATGGCGCGCTGCTGCACATCAACCGCGACACCGTACGCCTGCCCGACGGCGGCACCGCCACCCGCGAATATGTCGTCCACCCCGGCGCCGTGATGGTGATTCCGGTGCTGGACGACGGGCGCATCCTGATGGAACGCCAGTTCCGCTATCCGCTCGATCGCGTGTTCCTGGAGTTCCCCGCCGGCAAGCTCGACCCCGACGAAGCGCCGCTGGCCTGCGGCCAGCGCGAGTTGCTGGAGGAAACCGGCCATACCGCACGCGAGTGGGAATACCTGGGCGTGGTGCATCCGCTGATCAGCTATTCCGACGAGGAAATCCATTTCTTCCTGGCGCGCGGCCTCACCGCGGGCGAGGCGCAACTGGATGAAGGCGAGTTCGTCGAAACCCTGGCCGTACCGCTGGCGGAGCTGGTGGCCGGCGTGCTCGATGGCCGGATCACCGACGGCAAGACCATCTCCGGCATCTTCTGGCTGGAAAAGAAACTCGGGGTGCGCTGAACGCCCGTGGCGCGGCCTTCAATGGAGACTTTCATGCTCGACTACATCACCGCCAGCCTGCCGCGTGTGCAGGCGCTGATCGAACGGCAGCAGGACGCGCTGTCGCAGGCGGCTGAACGGATGGTGGAGGCCGTGGCGGCGGATCGGCTGATCTATGCCTTCGGCACCGGTCATTCGCACATGATCCCGATGGAGCTGTTCGGCCGCGCCGGCGGGCTGGCCAATGCCGCCGCCATCCTGGACGACACCATACTCAATGGCGCGGGCGCCACCCGCAGCAGCCGGATGGAACGCCTGCCCGGCCTGGCCGACATCCTGTGGGACGAGTTCGGCGTGTCGGCCGGTGATGTGATGCTGATCGTCTCCAATTCCGGCCTGAATGCCAGCGTGGTGGAAATGGCGCAGCGTGCGCGCAGGGAGAGCGTGTACTGCATCGCCATAACCTCGTTGCAGCAGTCGCAGGCCAATACCGCGCGGCATGCCAGCGGGGCCAAGCTGTATCAGGTGGCCGATCTGGTGATCGACAACGGCGCACCCGATGGCGATGCGCTGTTGCACTACGGTGACCTGGGCACAGGGGCGTTTTCCAGCCTGTCGGGCATCGCCATCGCGCAGACGCTGGTGGCGGAAACCGTGCGCCGCTGCGTCGAGCGCGGCATCGAGGTGCCGCTCTACCAGAGCCAGAACACCGATCGCCGTACCGGCAACGACGCCTTGTTCGCCCGCTACAAACCGCGCATTCGCCACCTCTGAACCGTGCCGGCCACCAGTCGGCCATCAGTCGGCCGGTGGCGCCATCATCACCCGATCCCGTCCCGCGTTCTTGGCCAGGTACAGCGCGGTGTCGGCCATCTCGATCAGTTGCGGCCAGGTGCTTTGCGGATGGATGCGGCTTAGCGCCACGCCGAAGCTGGCGCTCACGGTCAGGGGCTGGCCATTCTCGAGCGTGATGGACATTCCGGCGATGGCGCGCCGGACTTTCTCGGCCAGGTGGCGCAGGGCGGGCGCGTCCAGCCCTTCCACCAGGATGACGAACTCCTCGCCGCCGAAGCGCCCGACGATATCGTTCCCCCGGCAGACCCTGCGCACAATGTGCGCCACGGCTTGCAGTACCCGGTCGCCGACCAGGTGGCCGTGTTCGTCGTTGACCTGCTTGAAATGATCGATATCGAACATGATCAGCCCCACCGCACGCCCCAGCACCGCGTTCCGGGCGAACAGGTGCTGGCACTGGCTATCGAGCCCGCGGCGATTGATCAGCCCGGTCAACCCGTCCGTTTCCGCCTGCTGCTGGAGTTGCGTGGTCAGGATTTCGCGTTCGCGCTCCAGGATGTTGCGTCGTTGCTGGCTGCTACGCAGGATATCGATGGCCCGGAACAGTTCGCGCATCTCCACGCCGCTGGGATAGGTCGCCGTGTTGCACCCGGTATTGCCTTCGGCCAGGGCGATGATGTCGTTCCGGGCGCGCAGCAGTGGAGCAATCAAGGTGCGGCGCGTGAGCAGCACCTGCCCCAGCAGGGCCAGGCCGATGGCAATGGTCATGGCAGTGGTCAGCATGATCTGGCGACGCGTGACCTCGCGACTGGTGCGGAGCCCCTCGATGGCGATCTGGAACACGGCATCGCGCAGGCGCTCCAGCGATTGCAACTTGGGTTGGGTCTGGAGGATGAACTCGGATGCGTGATACATGGGGGAGGGGGCATTCAGCATGCACTGAAGCCGGGCTTCCACCAGGGTGGCGTAGACATCGCTGAAATAGCGCCGATTGGCATCGGCCCTGGCCTTGCGGACCAGACCCTCGTTCATATAGGTGGGGAGCTGGCTTTCGAGCAGGTCCTGCAATTCGTTCACGCGCCCCAGCAATTGCTCGCTCTGGCCTTGCTGCTCGCCGGTCAGGCATTTGCCTTCCATCATCGGCGGCGCCAGCAGGGCCAGGCTTCGCCCGGCGTATTCCCGCAATTGGGTGATCGTCCGGGTGGTCACCACGACCCGTGTTATTCGCGTGTTCGATTCGATGGCGCGGGTGCCGATATCGTCGATCACCGTGCGCATGCCATCCACGATGGCGATCATTTGCCGCAGGCTGTCGGTGATCCGCTGCTTCGGGCGTGCTGCGCGTGGCTGGCTGAAGAGCCTGTCGGCCTCCGCACGTGCCGCCCCGAGCGCGCGGCGGCTCTGCTTCAACCGGTCCTGGATCAACGGGTCGTTGGCCAGCCCGCTCTGGCTCAGCAAGCGGTTCAGCCGGTCGAACCGCTGGTCGTTGTAGCGCCGTTGGGCGTGCAATGCCTGCTGAAGATGGTCGGAAGGCTGGCTCTGGCTCATTTGCGCCAGCATCAGCCCGCGTTCGGTGGAAATGCCGGTGGTGGTCAAGAGGACGGTCTGATAGAGCGTCAGGTGTTTCAGGCTGCGCTGCGCCAGTTGGTAAGCCTGATAGTTGCTCCTGGCCCATTGCCCCGCCAGGGTGCAGGACACAGCAATGACCAGGATCGAACTGATCCAGAACTTCTGATTGAGCGTGAGCTTGGTTTGCATTGAAATCTTGTCTGGGGGGCCGGAAGGCGAGCCATTGCATGGCTGCTCCGGAAGCACTTCCATCAGGTGCCGAAAACGGTTGCCCGGTCGGCATGGGCCGCGTTGCACGGCGGGTGGACAGGAAGGCTTTCAGGGCGGTACGCGACGTATCCCCATCCGCTCCACGATTGCTGCCTCCCAAGGTTGATATTGGTTCGCCGCAGGGCGAATCCACCTTCGCTCCCACGTCCAAAACTCGTTTCGCCCCAGCATCCTCCCGCATTTCGTGGCGGACAATGGGCTGTCGGGGCGGGCCACCCGCGACAGCGGTGGCTTGCAACAAAATGGGGCGGCCCCAGGGCCGCCCCATCGGGTATTGCATGCGCGATCAACGATCCGAATTGCTATCCAGCGATTCGTTGGTGCGCGGGCTGGCGGCGTTGTCCCGGTTGGAATCCCACGTTCCCCAATTGCCGAAGCTGCGATCCACTTGCAGATCCTGGCTCTGTTCGATCGGCGGGTTCATCGAGCTGGATTCGGGGTGATAGGTGTCGGCGTCGTTGGCGATGGCACCGGTGGCGGCCATCACGGCGGAGGCGGCCAGCAACGAGGTCAGGATGCGCTTCATGATGTCACTCCTTGAAATTGGCAAAGCATGCGTGTCCACTGTTGCAAGGAGCGTGCCAATCCAGGAGGCGCCATCTGAAGCGGGCTTCGCCGCGCCGGGTGGGTAAAGCTTACCTATCCGCTTTGTAATTCACACACGCGAACCATGAAGCCCAGTTCCTGCTTTGCTTCGAACCGCTGGCGCCGGTAAAACCCCTCCGCGGCGCCGCCGCGCAGGGTGAGCAGCGTCAGCGCGGTGACGCCTTCTTCCATCAGTATCGTTTCCGCGCCGGCCAGCAAGGCTTGCCCCAGCCCGCGACCCTGGTGCGACGGATCGATGAACAGCTCATCGATGAATGCCTCGGTGCCTTCCCACCAGTATTTGATCTGGGCGATCAGCCCGCCTTGCAGGGTTTCCCCGTCGAAGATGCCGAACACGCGTGCCAGGGGGTTGCCTGCCAGCCCCCCGAGGTAGCGCCGTGCCATGGCCTCGGTCCAGGCATCGTGCCAGGGTGGACCGTTGTAGGCGCGGATGAACACGGGCACCAGCGTATCCACATCGGTGATGGCAAGCGGGCGAACGAACAAGGCTGGCTCCTGTCGGGAAGGGCGGGTAAAGCACGGATGCGGGGTTCTCAGACGGGCATGGCGGCTGGCGGTTTCCAGGGCGGTTTCCAGCGTTTCCTCCGCCGTGCGCAACAAGGTCAGCGTGTTGCGCAGGACGAAGCGCATCTGGCGCTCCGAATCCTTCTCCAGCGCCAGGGCGCTGCTGAGCAGGCTTTGCGAATCGGCCAACGTGCCCAGCACCAGGATGCCAGGCGAGGCCAGGTCGCAAAACGGGATAGGCGAATCAGGATCGATGTCCGCAATCTGGCGCAGTTCGATCATCATGAGGAAAATCCCTGTTGGTGGGAAACCAGGTTTGCGCCGCATGAATGGTGCGGTGTGTTGCGCTTGCCGCGGCTGCGCAGGGCAACATCGCGCAACCCGAGCCAAAACAGCCGGCAGATGCCATGATTGGTGCACTAGGGTTAAAACCCTTGGTTTGCACTGGGCGAGCGTCCAGACGAGCGACGTCCCACCGAGTTTGCGTGAGGCGAATGCTATGATCGCCGACGATTTGCCCAGCCATTGCATTTTTGAGCACTAATTTGCTCGTGTCAAGATAAACGGGAACAAATGAGCGCGATTGGCGAACGGCTCAAGATAGAGCGCCTGCGCCTGGGCATGAGCCAGGAAGACTTTGCCGCCAAGGCTGGTGTGTCCCGACGCACCCAGACCAACTACGAAACCGGGGAGCGGGTGCCCGATGCTGCGCTTCTCGCGGCAGTGGCGCTGCTGGGCGTGGATATCCAGTTCGTGGTGCTCGGCCTTCGACATCCGGCGCAGCTCAGTTCGGAACAGAACGACATCCTCGACGCCTATGCTGCGGCATCGCCGCCGGTGCGCGGCGCGGCACTGGCCGCCTTGCGCTCCGAGTCCACACCGCTCGCTCCGCCGCCGACTTCCCGGCTCGACCCCCAGAGCGCCATTTTGCACGGCGAGGTGGAACAGGTGCGCAAGAAGGGTTGAGCCTGGGGCCGCTTGCCCCAGGCCGTGAGTGGTGGCGGTGCGGCCCGCGATGCACGTCGCGCCCTGGTACGGCTCGGCGGCGCCTAGTGGCCGTGGCTGCCGGAACCGCTACCGGCGACATAGGACCGCGCCAGGCGGAACCCGGTGGCCGGGCTGGAACGATCGGGCCATTCCGGTGCCCGGTCGGTCAGGTGCATCTCCATGCCGTTGTCCCAGCTCGCCCCGCGCAGGATGCGTTGCGGGCTGGCGCTCTGTCCCACCGGGTTCACCTGTGCTGCAGTGGTGAACACGCGCTCCTGGTCGGTGGTCCATTCCCACGCGTTGCCGGACATATCGTAGAGACCCAGCGAATTCGGAATCAGGCTGCCCACCGGCGCCAGGCCGGGATAGCCGTCGTTCACTTCCCAGATCACCATCCACTCCGGAAGTGGGCCTTTGATGGGCTCGAAATACGCTTTCAGGCTCTGGTCTGCGATATTGGCCGCGGGCTTGCCCTGGATCAGGGGCAGGCCATTGCCCCAGGCGTTGATGATGTCCTGTCCGCGATCGCGCGCCGCGTATTCCCATTCGGCCTCGGTGGGCAGACGGAACCCCACGACCTGGGCGATATCGGTGGTGGGCCTGCCGGCGGCGTCCAGCAGGTCGCCGCTGGTCTCGTCGTAGGCTTTGGGCCAGCCGTGCTGCTGGTTCAGCCAGTTGATGTACTTGATGGCATCGAACCACGCGATATTGATCACCGGGTTCTCGCCCCGGCCCAGTTCGACATTCCCGAGATCCCGCGAGCTGATCTTCGGCTGCCCGGTGGCGCGGCTATAGCGGTCGAACTGCCTGAACGTGACCTCGGTGGCGCTCAGGTAAAAGGGTGACAGCGTGACGGGGTGCGTGGGGAACTCATTGTCGTAGTTGATAGGGCCGGCAATCGTCGCGCCCATCGTGAAGGTGCCGCCCGGCACCAGTACGAACTGGCGCTGCGTCACCCCAGTGCCCAGCGCACGCCAGGCGCCGTGTGCGCCGCCGGGCACATCGCCCCGCGTCCACCAGCGGGCCTGGTACAGCCGCCCCTCGTAGTGCGTCAGTTCGCCGGACTGGTAGGTGTTCGCAGCCTGCCAGGCCGGGGCGTCCTCGGAGGGCGCCACTTGCCACGCCCCGGACAATCCGCCGGGGCTGTCGTTACGGTTCCACCAGCGCGCCTGCCATTCCTGACCTCCGTGGCTGACGATATCGCCCTGCTCATAGGCTTCGCCCGTTTTCCATGCGGCGGCCAGCGCCGCCTGCATGCCGGCCGTCGCGAGCGCGGCCAGGATCGAATAGGACAGCCGCTTGAGCCATTTTCCGCCCGCGCGCTGGGGCGATAGTGGAACGGCGTCGTCGGCGAGTACGTGCTGCTTCATGGGATTCCTCCAGTTTTGATGGGATGCCCGGGCCGATCGGCGTCGGTCTTTCCTCAGGCAGAAGCAAGGTGCCAGCACTGCGACGCGTGCTCAATGGGGCATGGCTTTTGTTTGGAAAATTCGTTAAAAAACAACAGCTTCATGGTTATCTGCTGATAAGCTGATGCGGGTGGCCATCCGCCGTTTGTCTGGCGATTGCCGGGGGCTCCACAGTGCGTATGCCAGCCCCGGCCTGGCGCGGGAGCGTGGCGACAGCAGGCATCGGGTAAGACAGCCATCAAAAAAGCAACCTTTTGGTTGCTTTTTTGATGGCGCGTTGCATACTGCCAATTGGCAACCATATGGTTGCGTAAAAGGAGCACGCCATGAGTCACTACCAGCAAAGCCTTACCCTGGAGGCCAGCCCGGCCGCCGTCTATGCCGCGCTTACCACGCCCGCCGGCCTGCGAGGCTGGTGGACCGGGGATTGCGACGTCGCCACCGGGGTGGGCGGTACGTCGCAGTTTCGCTTCGGGCCGCACTACAAGCACATGCGCATCGAACATCTGGAGTCGGAGCGCGAAGTACGTTGGCTTTGCACCGTTGCGCATCTCGACTTCGGGCACGCCACTCGCCGCGACGAATGGGTCGGCACTCAACTGGTCTTCCGCCTTGCCCCGGACGGCGCGGGCGGCACCCGGCTGGCGTTCGAGCACATCGGCCTGGTGCCGGAGTTCGAGTGCTACGATCTTTGCAGCAACGGCTGGCGGCATTTTCTGGCCAGCCTGCAACACTATGTGAAGACCGGCCAGGGCACTCCCTATGAACCCGAGGCGGTGACGGCGCATTGATACGCACAGGAGATACGCAGATGAATACGGCCACGGATACCGACCGCATCGAACGCAGCATCGTCATCAACGCGCCGCGCGAGCGGGTATGGCGGGCGCTCTCGCAGGCCGAAACCTTTGGCACCTGGTTTGGCGCCGACCTCAAGGGGCAGGCGTTCGAGCCCGGCCAGCGCACACGGGGGCGCATTACCATTTCCGGTTTCGAGCATGTCTTTTTCGACGTAGTGATCGAGCGGGTCGAACCGCAGCACCTGCTGTCCTATCATTGGCACCCGTTCGCCATCGATCCGAACGTGGACTATGAGCTGGAACCGCCGACGCGCGTGGTCTTCACCCTTCAGGATGTCCCCGGTGAGGCGACCCTGCTCAAAGTGGTCGAATCCGGTTTCGACAATGTGCCGCCACACCGCCGCATGGAAGCGTTCCGCATGAACGGCCAGGGCTGGAGTGCGCAAATGGACAATCTCAGCCGTTATGTCAGCACACAGCAGTAATCCGGATACGCCGCGCGGCGTATCCGCCATCACCCAGTCGAGCGAAGCGCTGGCACATGTCTTTGCCGCGCTGGGCGACCCCACCCGCCTGAAACTCGTCGCCGTGCTTTGCGCCGGCGGCGCCTTTTCCATTGCCCAGCTCACCGCCAACACCCAGATCAGCCGTCAGGGCGTGACCAAGCACCTGCACGTGCTGGCGGAGGCCGGCGTCGTGCGCGATGTGAAGCAGGGACGCGAGCGTCTGTGGCAACTGGAGCCGGCGCAAGTCGAGGCCGCGCGGCAGACGCTGGAGGCGATTGGTCGCGAATGGGATACCGCGTTGCAGAAACTCAAGGTATTCGCCGAGTCGCTCTGACGGCGCCCCGCCTATCCGGATCGGCATGGCCCCGCTGGCGGGGGCGGGTTACCAGTTGGCCGCCTGCTGGCCTTGCAAGGTGCGGATGGCGTCGAGCAGTTCTTCGGTGGCATCCATTGGCTGCTGCGCGCGTTGCGGCCGGACCCACAGCCGCAGGGTATCGCCCAGGGGTACCGGCTCGCCCGCATCGTTCGTGCCGAACGGGCCATCCAGGCTGAAGCCGGCCGCTGCGGCGGCCAGCATGTCGAGGATGCGGGGCTTGCTGTTGACGCCGCCCGCTGCGTAGGCCGATGCGGCGCCTTGCAGCAGCGCGGTTTCGAACAGCGCCGATGAAAACCAGTTCACACAGTGGCGATAGGCGATCACCCAGTTCGGCCCATAGAAATCGTGTTCCAGACGTTCTTCATCGCAGGCCATGGCCTGTTCGATCTGGCCGATGCTCGCACCTTCGCAGGCGCTCAGGATCACGCCCTTGACGCGTTTTCCATATTGACGCACCAGACTTGCCACCTTGTTCACCTGCGCTTCCGTCACCCGCTCACTGACGCCGTGCGCGCCAATCCACAGCAACTGATAGTTCTCGTGGGTCTGGAACAGGTGGAGCAGGGCGCCATCCAGCGATGCGGCATCGAAGAACGAGGCCGGGTACAGGTTGACGGTGATCTGCTTCTCGTTGTGATAACGCGCCACGCCCTCGAAAAACGGGATCGAGCTGGCCACGCCGGTGCTGTGGCGCGGTAGCCACCAGGGGGATTCGATGGCGAGAAGGGCAACGTTGGGCATCTTCTGATCCTGTGCTGGCCCCGCATCGACTGCGGGGCGAGTGAAATGCCCGGCGACGATAGTGGTCACCGGAGCGGTTTTCACCGTCCGATCAGGCGGCCATCCATTGCGCTATGCCAAGGAACCGGTGGAAGCAGCCTGATGATGAACATGCCAAAGGAATGCAGCCTCGACTCGCTCAGCATAGGCAATCGACAGCGGATCGAACGCCAGCCGCCAGACGGACAGCCGCGCCGCGCGCATCGAACACAGCCTTGTCGGGCCGATATCGCCCGCGTATCAAAGGCGTCGCAGCGGTGGAGGGGCGGCTTAAGCCGCTGATCCATGCGGGTTTTCCCGCAACGGCGCGCCTCGACAGTGTCAGCTTACTACGAGATAATAAGAACGATTACCAACTAAACTTGTGGCGCAGCGGGAAAACGGCTGATCGCACTGGGATGTCGCCGCCGTCGTGTTCGAGCGTTACTACCAAGAATTACTGAATTTCATTTCCCGATCCCTGGCGGACCGCGATGCGGCGGCCGACGTGGTGCAGGAAACCTTCGCCCGGGTGCTGGCGCTGCAACCCGCCACCGGTGGCGAATCGGTGCGCGAACCTCGCGCGCTGTTGTATCGCACCGCGCGCAATATCGTGATCGACCAGCATCGCCGCGCACAGGTCCGTGATCACGACGACCTGGACAGCATGGAACTCGCGGCGCCCGCCGCGCAGGAGCCCGAGGCCCGCTATGCCACGCGCCAGCGTACCGAGGCGCTGCTGGGCGTCATCGAGGCGCTGCCACCGCGCTGCCGGGAGGCGTTCATCCTGCACAAGTTCGACGGGCTGAGCCACGCCGAGATCGCCGAGCGGATGGGGATCTCACGCAACATGGTGGAAAAGCACGTCATCAACGCCATGCTGGTCTGCCGGCGCAGCCTGGCTGGTCAGGATGCCGAGCCGGCCAGCGCAATCGGCCGGATGTGCTGATGCGTTGCGTCGAACGCAGCGCCCCACGCCGCCGTACTGCAATGACAAACGGTTGGCGTTACCATCGGCACGCCCGCCACCGTGCGTCCTGTCCTCAATGACCAAGCCCGCTCCGCGATCCGCTTCCGAGGTCGTGTTCGATCCCGCCGCGCATTACACGCTGGATGAACAGGCGGCCGCCTGGCTGCTGCGCCAGGAAGCCGGGCTCGATGCCGCCGAAGCGCGCGCCATGCAGACATGGCTGGCGCAGGACCCGGCCCATGGCAGGGCATTGGCCGCGATGGCGCAAACCTGGCAGGCGCTGGATGCGTTGCCCGCCGAACGCATCGATGCGTTGCGTATATCGGGCCATCCGGCGCAGCGTCGTGGCCTTTCCAGCGGCCCGGCCGCGAATGACATGCCCGTGCGCCCGCGCCGCGCCGGCTGGCTGAAACAAGGCCTGGTCGCCTGTACGGTGCTGGCCGCGCTGGGGGGCATGGGCGGGGTGGCAATGACCGAATACCTTGCCCGGCCGACCTATCTGGCGCACTACGCCAGCCAGCGTGGCCAGATGCTCAAAGTGACGCTGCCGGATGGCACGCGGGTGCATCTGGATACCGCCACCCGGCTCGACGTCGCGTATTACCGCGATCGGCGCGAGGTGCGCCTGGCCGGCGGGCAGGCGATGTTCGACGTCGCGCACGATGCGCGGCATCCGTTCTCGGTGTTCGCCGACCCGCTACGCGTGACCGTGGTGGGTACGCGCTTTTCGGTGCGCCATATCGATGCCGACGTCGAAGTGGAAGTGGAGCAGGGCAAGGTGCGCGTACAGCCCTGGCGCGACGGCCACGCGGTGGGCCCAGGCGTCCTGTTGACGCCGGGGCAGGCAGTGGCCGCTGTCGACGAGGTGCTGGCACCGGTGCGCGCCGTATTGCCGGATCAGATCGCGCCGTGGCGGGAAGGGCGGGTGATTTTCGACAACGTCCCACTGGGCCAGGCCCTGGCGGAGTTCGCCCGCTACGGCGACACCGGGCTGCATATCCGCCAGCCGGAGGTTGCCGCGCTCCGCGTGACGGGCAGCTTCGACATCGCGCAGGCCGCCCGCTTTGCCCGCGCGTTGCCCAGGGTTCTGCCAGTAAAGCTCACGCCGGGCGCGGGCGGCACCGAGATCGAACGGCGCTAGGGCGCGTCATCACATGCATCGCGGCAGCGCTGGGCCGAAAACGCACCAAGCACCAAGCGTGCGACGCTGGCACGCTCCGGCTTGTTTCGCTTCCGGCTCAGGGCAAGCAAGTGCCCATTCCAACCGCACGAGTGATTACGTTTGGCTATAAACCGATAAGCATTTTCTATAGCCATGGACGCACTTCATGTCGTTACCGTTGACCATCCGTGCCCGCCTGATCGCCTTTGGTTGCCTTGCCACCTTGTTCGTCCTGGCGCTGGGCCTGATCGGGCTCTGGAGTATCCAGAATCTGACCGCGGGCATCCAGGCCGGGGCGATCAGCATCAGCGCGCAGCGGCAGCAGGGCGACGCGGACATGATGCACGATGCAATCCGCGCCGATGTCCTGGCGGCCGCGCACTTCGCGCAGAAAGCGGATACCACGCCGCAGCAGTTCCAGGCGCTGGAAAACGAGTTCAAGGCCCACGTGGAACGGTTGCGCAAAAACGTCGCCGCCAATGAAGCGCTGCCGCTGTCCGAGTCGGAACGCAATGCGCTGGCGGCGCTGAAACCCGATCTGGAGCAGTACGTGCAGCAGGCGGGCACCTTGATCGCGCGTTATCGGGCAGGTCAGGACGAAGGCGGGTTCTACGAACCGGTCATGGCCAGCTTCACCAAGCTGGAAGACAGCATGGGGCGGTTTTCCGATCTGATCGACGGGCGCGCGCAGGAGGCGCTGGCGGCGGAAGTCGCCCAGAGCAGGACGGCGCTGACCATGGCCTGGGGGGGCACCGTGGCGGGAGTCCTGCTGCTGATAGGGCTGTCCTGGGCGATGTGCCGCAGCATCCTGCCACCGTTGCGTCGCATCCAGACCTTCATGCTCACCCTGGGGAACGATCTGTCGCGGCGATGCGTGGATCACGGCCGCGACGAAACCGACGACATCGCGCGCTCGATCAACGCCTTGCTCACGCAGTTGTCGTCGCTGATCGGCGTGACCCAGGAGTCGGCGCAGCGCGTGGCAGCGACCGCCACGCAACTGGCCGGCCAGACCGATAGCGCACGGCAGCGGATGCAGGCGGCCAGCGCACGGGCCCGTTCGCTGGCCGAGGATTCCGGCGCGCTGGTGGGCTCGGTGGAAGAAGTCACGCAACGGATCGCCAGCTCCGCCACCCTGGCGGGCGATGCCGCCGCGCTGGCGCGCGATTCGGCGCAGGCCATGCAGGCGGCCATGCAGATCAACGATGACCTGCGCCATACCGCCACCACCTCGGTGGAACGCATCAATCAACTGGCGGAATCGGCCGAACGCATCAACCTGGTGACGACCTCCATTCGCGAGATCGCCGATCAGACCAACCTGCTGGCGCTCAATGCGGCCATCGAGGCCGCGCGGGCCGGCGAGCAAGGACGCGGTTTCGCCGTGGTGGCCGACGAAGTGCGCAAACTGGCCGAGCGCACCGCCGTGAGCACCGGCGATATCTCGCGCATCACCGACGAAATCCGTCATTGCATGCGGGACACGGTGGCGGCCATCGAATCGCTGAGCAGCCAGGTTTCGAATGGTGCCGAACGCCTGGCCGGCGCCGCCAGCGCACAGCAGCGCATCGTGGCCGGTACCGACGACATGTTGCGCAACGCGCATGACATCGCCGCCGCCGCCCGGCATCAGTCGGGCGCCATAGGCGATTCGGCGGCCGGCGTGCGCGACATTGCGTCGTTGATGGGGGAAAGCGAAGCCGAAGTGGCGGGCGTCAGCCGGGCCAGCGAAGAACTGGATGCGCTTGCACGCTCGCTACAGGGGCAGGTGGTGCGGTTCCAGGTCTAGGGCGTGCCATCCAATGTTTCACGGCAGCGCTGGGCCGAAAAAGCGCCAGGCACCCGGTTGCCGCGCTTTCACAGGAACAGATAGTCGAACACCAGCCCCGCGAAAATCACGCCGCCGATGCGGTTGTTGGCCAGGAAGGCGGAAAAGCAGCGCTGCGGATCGCGCTGCCGGATGCGCGGATACTGATCGAACGCCACCAGGACGGCGCCGCCGAGCAGGCCGGCGAAATAGAACGCACCCCGGCCGAATGCCAGCCCCACCCAGGCCATCAATGCCAGAAACACCCCATGGCACAGCAGGATGGCCGCGACATCGAAACGCCCGAAGGTGATGGCGGCGGTCTTGATGCCGATCTTCAGATCGTCCTCGCGGTCGCACATCGCGTAGGCGGTATCGTAGGCCACGCTCCAGAACACATTCGCCAGCAGCAGCACCCAGGCGGCCAGCGGTACTTCGCCAGTCAGCGCCGTGAACGACATCGGGATGCCGAAGCCGAAGGCGATACCGAGATACGCCTGCGGAATCGCGAAAAAGCGCTTGGTAAACGGGTAACTGGCCGCCAGGAACACCGCCGGCACCGACAGCCAGCGGGTCAACGGATTCAACGGCAGGATCAGCAGGAACGAGACGACGACCAGCGCCGTGGCCAGCCACAGCGCCTCCTTGACCGACACTTCGCGCGTGGCCAGCGGGCGTTGCGCGGTACGGGCCACGTGGCCGTCGTAATCCCGGTCGGCATAATCGTTCACGATGCAGCCGGCCGAGCGCATCAGCACCGTGCCGACGACGAAAATCAGCGCCACCCACCACTCCGGCCGGCCCTGCCCGGCAAACCACAGCCCCCACAGCGTCGGCCACATCAGCAGCAGGATCCCGATGGGCTTGTTCAACCGTGTCAGGCGCAGGTATTGATCGAGTTTGGCGGCAAGATTCATCGGGACTCCTGGAAAAGCGGCGGCAGGAACACTTCGGTCACCAGCAGGCGATCCGGCCCGGTGTAGAACACCGAGCGCCGTGCCCACAGCCGTGCCGGCAACGGGCCGACCACCGCGCGTGCCTTGCGCCACAAGGGGTGGCGCGCATCCACCCGGCGCCATGCCAGCATGCTGCGCGCGATGGTGGGCGACGCGAACAGCATCGAACCGAGCGAGCGCCCGCCGATATGGCGGAACTTGCGAAACCCGCGTCGCACCGCGGCCGGCGTGGTCACGCTATGCGCGAACACCAGCGGCGTATCGCCCGAACACAGCAGCACCTCGCGGCTTGGCACCCGCACATTGGCGCGCGGCAGGCCCAGCGTCGCGCGCTCGTCGTCATGTGGCCGCGCCAGCCCTTGCGCCAGTACCCGTACCTTGAAGCACGGGTAGTGGGCGATCAGGCGCGCGGTGAGCGAGCCGGATTCGGTCAGCCAGGGGCGTAGCGGGCGGGGGGCGAGGCAGAGCGGATGATGCCAGCGGTGCTGGTGGGGCATGGGGCGACAGGGGTAAAACGCGAGCCGGCATTATGCCACGCGGCCCGGCCGTGCTCCGCCAGCGTCCCGGAAAAGGGCGGGGTTGCATGTCGGGGGCATGCAGCGGCAAGGATTGGCGGGGTGGTGAAGACAAGTGAAGGCAACATCTGGGGACACAGAGCGCACAGAGAACACAGAGGACTCGGAGAAACCCAGAAGGATATAAATCACTCGTCCTTCGGTTTTCTCTGCGTACTCTGTGCCCTCCCTGTCCTCTGTGTCCCCGGATTTGCTTTTCGCATCCGCCCTAGGGAAAGCGGGGATGGGTATTGCGGCGCGCGACGGTATCATCGCGCCATGCCCAAACATGAACTCCTCGCCGGCTTCGGGGCCGGCGCGCGCGACACCATTCCGATGCTGGTGGGCGCGGCGCCCTTCGGTCTGATCTTCGGCACGCTGGCGGGGCCGGCAGGGTTATCCCCATGGGAAACCCTGGCGATGTCGCTGTTCGTCTACGGCGGCGCCAGCCAGTTCATCGCCATCACGCTGCTGGCAGCCGGTAGCGGCGCCTGGGTCATCGTCGCCACCACCTTCATCGTCAACCTGCGGCATGCGCTGTACAGCGCGACGTTATGGCGCCACGTCACCGGCTGGCCGCGTGCGTATCGCGCCTTCTGCGCCTTTTTCCTGACCGACGAAACCTTTGCCATCGTCTACCACAAGCTGAACGAAGGCACGCCGGTGAAGCTGCCGCGTTACTACCTCGGCTCCGCGCTGGCAATGTATGGCAACTGGATCACCTGGACCCTGGCGGGCGTGCTGCTGGGGCATGCCATTCCCGGCATGGCGGACTGGGGGCTGGAGTTCGCCATGGTCGCCACCTTTGTCGGGATCGTGGTGCCGTTGCTCAAGGGGCGATCGCAACTGGGCGCGGCGCTGGCGGCGGGTACCGTCGCGGTCGCGGCCGACGGGCTGCCCTACAAACTGGGCCTGATGCTGGCGGCATTGTCGGGCATCGCGGCCGGGCTCACGCTGGAGCGCCGCCGATGAGCACCTACTGGATGATCGCAGGCATGTTCCTGGTCACCTACGGCGTGCGTGCCGGCTTATGGCTGGGCGACAGCCATCGCTTCCCCGATTCGATCCGCCGCGCGCTCGACTACGTACCCATCGCTGTGTTGTCCGCCATCGTCGCCCCGGCGGTGCTGTTGCAACACGGCGCGCTGGTCACCTCCTGGAACAACCCGCAACTGGCGGGGGCGCTGGTCACTGGCGTCATTGTCTGGCGCTGGCATCGCCTGCTGCTGGGTATCGGCGCCGGACTGGCCGTGTTCGTCGTCTGGCGCTGGCTGCTGTAGGCAGCCCCGTCCATCGGGCGGCCATCCGCTACAATGCCAACCTTCCTCCCGCCGTAACCACCATGTCTTTCGACTCGCTCGCCGCCGAACTCGCCGCCCGCCGCGCCGCCGACCTTTACCGTCGCCGTCGCGTGCTGGAGAGCCCGCCCGGCGCGCAGGCGCGCATCGATGGCCGGCCATTGCTCAATTTCAGCAGCAACGATTACCTCGGGCTGGCCAGCGACCCGGCACTGATCGCGGCCGCGCAGGCCGGTGCCGCGCGCTGGGGCGCCGGCTCCGGCGCATCGCATCTGGTGACGGGGCACACCGCTGCCCATCAGGCCTTCGAGGACGAGTTCGCCGCCTTTGTCGGCAAGCCGGCCGCGCTGACGCTGGCCAGCGGCTATCAGGCCAACCTGGCCGCGATCTGCGCTCTGGTGGGGCGCGAGGACGCCGTCTTCGCCGACAAACTGAACCACGCCTCGCTCAACGACGCCTGCTTGCTGTCGCGTGCCGATTTCCGGCGCTATCCGCATAACGATCTGGATGCGCTGGAACGCTTGCTGGTAACCAGCAAGGCGCGACGCAAGCTGATCGTGGTGGACGGCGTGTTCAGCATGGACGGTGATCTGGCGCCGCTTCCCGCCTTGCTGGCATTGGCGGAACGTCACGACGCGTGGCTCTACGTGGATGATGCCCATGGTTTCGGTGTGCTGGGCCAGGGGCGTGGCAGCGCGGCCGGCCTCGACGCCAAGCGCCTGATCTATATGGCGACGCTGGGCAAGGCGGCCGGTGTCGCGGGGGCGGCGATCGCCGCCGAGACGGTGGTGATCGATTACCTCGTCAATTTCGCGCGGCCCTATGTCTACACCACTGCCGCGCCGCCGATGCTGGCCGAAACGTTGCGATGCAGCCTGCATTGCATCGCGGGCGACGACTGGCGGCGGGCGCGGCTGGCAAGCCATGTGGCGCAACTGCGGCAAGGGCTTGCGGATAGCGCGCTGCGTCTGCTCGCATCCACCACGCCGATCCAGCCGCTGCTGGCGCCCGACAGCGCCACGGCATTGCGCTGGTCGGCGCGCCTGGCCGACCAGGGCCTGCTGGTCGCCGCGATCCGCCCGCCGACCGTTCCCAGCGCACGCTTGCGCATCACCCTGAGCGCCGCTCACCAGCCCGAACACCTGAGCACGCTGATCGCAGCGCTGCGCCAACTGGAATCCTGATGAATCTGTACAGCGAAGTCGTCGGGCATGGCCCGGACGTGGTCTTTCTGCATGGCTGGGCCATGAACGGCGCCATCTGGCGCGGCACTGCGCGGCAACTGGCCGGCGACTATTGCTGCCATCTAGTGGACTTGCCGGGCCACGGCGGCAGTGCGCCGTTGAACCCCCTGACGCTGGAAGGCTGCGTCGCCCTGCTGGACCAGGCCTTCCCCTGGCCGGTCCACGTAGTGGGCTGGTCGCTGGGGGGCGCGGTGGCCTTGCAGTGGGCACTGAGCCGGCCCGAGAAAGTGCGTTCGCTGACCTTGACCGCCAGTTCACCGTGCTTCGCGCAACGCCCGGACTGGGCACCGGCCATGCCGCTGACGACGATGCGGCAATTCGCGGAGAACCTGGAGCACGATTGGCGCGGTACCTTGAAGCGTTTCATCTCGTTGCAGGCCATGGGCGATGCCGATGCCCGCGCCGTTGCCCGTGAGCTGACCGATGAACTGTTCTCGCACGGCGAGCCGCGGATGGACGCGTTGCGCGCCGGACTGGAGCTGTTGCGCACCACCGATCTGCGCGTACGGGTTCACGAGCTGGATCTGCCGTTGTTGCTCCAGTACGGCGATCGCGACATGCTGACCCCATTGGGGGCCGGCACCTGGCTGGCGGCGCAGCAGCGCGGTGCGGAGTTCGTCGTGCATCGGGGGGCGGCGCACGCGCCCTTCGTATCGCACTCGGCAGCCTTCGTCGATACGCAGCACCGCTTTCTGGCCGCGATCTGAGTGGCCGCCACCCGGCGCCATGCTACGAATGAGATGTGACGACACGCCCTAAGCCTGAATGATTGAATCATTGCCGTGGTTGCTGTCCTACAGATAAGCGGTCTCAAGTGCGGCAAGATATGGCCGATATGCCAGTGGACGGGGGTATTTGCAAGGAGGCGTAGCATGGCAAACGGAATTTCATCGGTCGGCGGGCAGGGGACTTATCCCAGCGCCGCCACCAAGACTGGCAAGACCGGCGAGACCAAGAGTGAAGGAACGGTCGCCCAGGGCGCGGCGGTGCAGGAGAAGGTCAGCGTCGGCAGCGGCAAGGCCGCCGAACTGACCTACGATAACCCGCGCGCTCGACTGGCGAAGGAACGTCCCGAACTCGCGCAACTGGTCGAGGATTCGGAGCGCAAGGCGGGGCAACTGACGGAACTGCTGCGCGGCGTGCTGGGCAAGCAAGGCTGGGCGGCATCCACCGCGGCCAGCGGCAACTGGGTGCAGATCGACGACAAGACCCGCGCCGATGCGCAGGCGGCGATCTCCGACGATGGCGAATGGGGCGTGAAGAAGGTGTCCGAGCGCATCCTGGCTTTTGCCGAATTCGCGATTGGCGGCGACCCGGAGAAGCTGGAAAAGATACGCGCTGCGGTGCAGAAGGGCTTTGACGACGCCAGGGAGATCCTGGGCGGTACGCTACCCGATGTCAGCAACAAGACCTACGACGCGATCATGGCCAAGTTCGATAGCTGGAAGAAGGACGGCCTGCCCGGCGCCCCGTCGAACCAGCAGGCAGATAGCGGCACGGACAACAAGGTCTGACCCGGAACGGTTCGTTGCGCAGCGCTGTGTAACGAACCAACGAATCCAACCCGCATCGATGGCGCGCCGGCCAGATCAGTCGGCGCGTTCCATTTTGGGCGCGCGTTCCAGCAAGGTGGCGACAATATCCTCGACCCGGTCGCCGTCGAACAGCAGACGGCATACGGCACGGGTGATCGGCATGTCGACCCCCAGTTGCTGGGCCTGACGCAGCACTTCACGCGCGGTCGGCACGCCCTCGGCGACATGCCCCAGGTTGACCAGAATGTCGTCGAGGTTCAGCCCTTGCGCCAGCATCAGACCAACCCGACGGTTGCGCGACAGATCGCCCGTGGCGGTCAGCATCAGGTCGCCGATGCCCGCCAACCCCATGAAGGTTTCCTGCCTGGCGCCGAGCGCGGCGCCAAAGCGCGCCATCTCGGCCAGGCCGCGCGTCAGCAGCGCGGCGCGGGCATTCAGCCCATAGTTGAGGCCATCGCAGACACCGGCCGCAATGGCCAGCACATTCTTCACCGCGGCGCCGATTTCCACGCCGACCAGATCGTCGCTGGCATACAGGCGCAGCACCGGGGTATTGAGCGCTTCCACCGTCTGGCGCGCGAAATCGCCATCGTTGGCCGCAATGGTGACCGCCGCCGGCATGCCCTTGGCCACTTCCTGGGCAAAGCTCGGGCCGGACAACATCCCGCGTGCGATCCCGGCATCCAGCACCTGCTCGGCGACCTGATGCGGAAACAGCATCGATCCTGCTTCGAGTCCCTTGCAGGCCCAGAGGACCGGTGCTCGGCTACCCAGCTCGACCAGCCGCTCCAGCGTGGGGCGCAGCCCCGCCATCGGCGTGACGATCAGCACCACGCCAGCATCCTGAATGGCCTCGGCCAGATCGGCGGTGATGGAAAGCGTAGCGGGAAACGCGGCACCGGGCAGATAGCGCCGGTTCTCGCGATCGACAGTCAGTTCCGCGACCTGCTCGACCTCGCGGCTCCATAGATGGACAGCATGCCGATCGGCGAAACGGATCGCCAACGCGGTGCCCCAGGCCCCGGCCCCTAAAACAGCAAGTTTCATGCGCCCCAGACTTCCTCGATACGGATGAAACCTTCCTGGCCGCCCTGATGCTTCACACGCAACCAGCCGTTGCGGGCGTTATCCAGAAGGTTGAGCAGCAAACCTGGCTCGGCTTTGAAGACAACCGGAGAGGCGCTGTCGGCTTGACCATGGACACTGGTCGAGCGAAGGACTTCGACCTGGCGGGTGGCGGACAGATCCGCCTTCTTCACCCAGGCCAGCGAACCCTGACGATCCCGCACGCGCAACCACTCGCCTTGCTCGGTCAGCACTTCCAGCGGCGTACCGCGGCTGACGACGAACAACTTGGCGGCGGCATCCTGGGGTTGCTGGTAAAGCAGCACCCCATGCCGCGACGCGGAGCGGAAATCGACCGCCGTTGCCGCCTGCGCCACGAAGACGCAGGCCAGCAACAGGACGGATTTAGTGAGTGACGGTAGCGTCGCCATCGGCTTGCTGTGCGGCCTGCGCCTGACGTTGTTGCAGGTAGATCGCTTCGAAGTTGATCGGTTGCAGCAACAGCGGCGGGAAACCGGCGCGGGTGGTCAGATCGCTGACGGCTTCGCGCAGGTAGGGGAACAGAATGCTGGGGCAGCCAATGCCCAGCAGCGGATCGAGTTCGGGCTCGGGGATGTTCTCGATGCTGAACAGGCCGGCCTGGGTTACCTCGACCAGGAACACGGTGCGCTCGCCAACCTTGGCCGAAGCCGTCACCGTCAGCGCGGCTTCATAGAAGCCATTGTCGAAACCGCGTGCGTTGTTGCGGAACTGGACATTGAACTCGGGCTGCTCGTTTTCCATGAACGCGGCGGGCGTGTTCGGTACTTCCAGCGAGATATCCTTGGTGTACAGCTTCTGGATGGCAAACACCGGCTGTTGAACTTCTTGTTGCGCTTCTTCGCTCATCGCGATTCCTTCCTAGGTCTGGTTTTAGTTTGATCTCGGCAAGGCAGCCCCGCCGGAACTGGCCGGAATCATCGCACGATTCCGTTACAGCGGACAGTTCAGCCATCCGTGAGCAGCGGCAGCAGCCCGCCCGCGCGGTCGAGCGCCGATAAATCGTCGTAGCCACCCACGTGGGTTTCGCCGATGTAGATCTGCGGCACGGTCCGCCGGCCGGTTCGCTGCATCATGGCCTGTCGTTGTGTCGTGTCGAGATCGACGCGCACCTTTTCGATGGTGGTTACCCCACGTTGCAGCAACAGGCGCTCCGCCATCACGCAGAACGGGCAGACGGCGGTGCAGTACATCAGGACTTTATTCATGGGGAGCACCATCCAGGCAAACATCGACCCCCCATAGCTTGAGGCGGCAAGGCCGATTCTCAAGTCGGGCGCTCGAGCCGGCAATTTGCATATATATAACGCGCGAGGGGCGCAGATCGGCGGTGCGGGAGGGGGAGGAAAAGAATGATGCGGATAATTCCTGATGAATCAGCCGCTTATCGAACATCCGGCAATTTTGTTGAAGCGGGGTGTTGACGGTATGAGGGGCCGTCCGTATAGTTCGGTTTCTCCGCAGCAGACACAGCGCAGAACGAGGCGAAACGAAGAGTTTAGCAGGTTTCAAAAGCGCAGTGTCCGAAGCAACCGATCTTTAACAAATTACAGCCGATGCG
>NZ_SUMF01000010.1 GCF_005048205.1 Chitiniphilus eburneus | reverse complement strand
GCCCTTAGCGGCCGGGCGGGCCGGTTCATTTCTTTTGCGTGGCCAAAAGAAACGAACCAAAGAAAAGGCCACCCGCGCTTTGCGCCCCTCCGGGGTGCCCTCAGTCGGTCGGGAGCCTAGGGTCTCCCTCCACTTCCTCGGCGCCTGCGTAACGGGGGGAAAAACTGTTGGGTGCAAAGAACGTGGATCAGCAAACGAGTTTGAGGTTTGCTCAGAGCAACCCCCTGCGGTGCTATTTGTCCGCAGGCACTGGCACGCGTCACTCTTCTCCTTCAAGGAGAGGGGCCGGGGGTGAGGATGGGCTACCGGGTCCCCTTCAGAAGCGCCGAGAGGAAGACAAGCGGGCGGGAATTCGGCGAGGACTGTCTGAGCGAGCGCAGCGAGCGAGTTCCGCAGCCACCGCTCGATTGTCTGGAGCGAGGGCACCCCGGCTTGCCGGGGTGCGGATGCAGGTGACCGCCAAAGCTTAGCGGCTTGCCGCTTAGCGACGCGCCATGCAGAGCGAAGCGTCGCTCGGCCTTTTCTTTGGTTCGTTTCTTTTGGCGAAGCAAAAGAAATGAACCGGCCCGCACGGCCGCTAAGGGCATCAATCAACCCGCGCCGCAAGGCGCTAACAATCGCCTTTGCAGTTGCGTTTGCAGTCGCAACCGCAGCAACCGCGGCCCCCAGCAACACTCCACGCGCACCAACGCCGGCCCTTTCGACAGGGCCGTCGCCAAACAGCGGTGCAGTGCGCATGGACAGATTCATGGTCTCTACCGTTCTCAAAAAAGGCCGCGCCCGAGCGCATAGGCGTTCATGCGGTTCAATGCTGCGGCAACGCAAAATGAAACAGATGGGCCTGGCCGCTATCGGCCAGGATGCCGCTCACCGCCAGCCGCCACGGATGCAGCGCGTCGTGCGGCACGGGCTCCACGTTCACCACCACATCGCTCAGACGCGGCTCGTACTCGGCAATCAATTGCGCCAGTCGCACGCCATAGCGCTCCAACTGGCTGCGGCTGTTCAACGCCAGATCGGCCACATGCTCGATGCCGAAATCCAGCAACCCCACCCGATCGCCCGTCACCCAGGCGCGGGTGGATACCAGCCGCCCGATCTGCGCCGCCACGGCGGCGGCGGGATCGAAGGGCTCGGTGTAGCCGCCGGGCAAAACCGGCTCGCCGACCAGACGCTCGAAAAGGAATCTCATGGCGGAACTCCGTTCCTGGTGAGGCGTGAGGAGTGAGGGGTAAAACCAACGGCGGAAAAGCAGGGGTTGCGTTGCCGTTACCCCTCCCCCCCTCACTCCTCACCAGCCTTTTTCGCTAGTCCGTGAACTGACCAATCGGGCGGTTGCGCGCGATACTCCAGCCGGCCGACAGATTGCCGGCGGTGGTGGTATCGGCCTTCTGCACCGTGTAGGTCCACAGAATCTCGGTGAACGACAGCTTGAACTGCTCGGTGGGCATGTCGTCCGGGTGCGACTGGAACTGGATCTCGCTGATGATCGCGTCACGCAATGCGATGGTCAGGATGTTCGCCGTCTTGTCGCCCGAGTTGCGCGCGATGTAGAGCTTGGTCGGCTGGTCCTTGCCCTTGCCCAGTGGCTGGGCGCGCAGGCAGTACTCGAAGAACTTCACCGAGGTCTTGTCCACGTATTTCACGCAGGTGAATTCGGTGATGATCGGCCGGCCGGAAGTCCGCGCGGAGTTGCTGACATCGGTGGTGATCTGCTGCTTCATGCCCTGGTGGATCGACACCAGTTCCAGGCACTTGCCCAGGTCCAGCACTTCGTCGCGCCACTCGTTGTCGATCAGGCTGCCGCCGTTGTCCCAACTGTTGTCGCCGCCGAAGATGTCGGAGTCGCCCGGTTGTAAAAGAATCAGGTCCATGTCGGTTCCTTCCCTGGATTACTTCGGCAGATTCGCCACCAGGCGAATCGACGTGGTCAGCTCTTCGAGCTGGAAATGGGGCTTGAGGAAGACCGTGGCGCGGTAGGCGCCCGGTTCGCCCGGCACCTCGGTCACGACAACGCTGGCCTGGCGCAGCGGGTAGCTGGCCTTCACCTCCTGCGTGGCGTTGTCGTCCAGCAGCACGTATTGCGCGATCCAGGTATTGAGGAACGACTCGACGTTGCCACGGGTGAGGAAGGTGCCGATCTTGTCGCGCATGATCACCTTGATGTAATGCGCGAACCGGCTGGCGGCGAGGATGTACGGCAGCATCGCCGAGATGCGCGCGTTGGCGTTGGCATCGTCGGTGATGTACTTCTTCGGCAGGTTGGTGGTCTGTCCGCCGAAGAACGCCGCCTTGCCCGCGCCCTTGCAATGGCACAGCGCGATGAAGCCCAGGTCGTTCAGCTCCTTTTCGCGGCGGTCGGTGATCGAGACCTCGGTCGGGCAGAACAGCTCGCGCGTGCCGGCGTCGGTGTCGAACACGTATTGCGGCAGCCCTTCCACCAGGCCGCCACCTTCCACGCCACGAATCGCCGCGGTCCAGCTATACAGCGCGAAGGCGTTGGTGATGCGCTCGGCCAGCACGTAGGCGGCGTTGCCCCACAGGAACTTGCGGTTGTCCTGCGCGGCCACGTCCTCGGCGAAGTTGATGCCTTCGGCCGGCAGCGTCTTTTCGCCATAGGGCAGGCGCAGCAGCACGTGCGGCAGCACCAGCGAGACATAGCGCGAATCTTCGAGCTGGCGGAATTCGCGCCATTCGCCCAGGTCGGCGCCTTCGAAGATCTTGGCCAGATCGCGCGGCTTGGCCAGCTTGTCGTAGCCATCCAGGCCGAACAGGCGCGGGTCGGCGGCGGCCAGGAACGGCGCGTGCGCGGCGGCGGCCACTTCGGTGATCTTGCGCAGGAAGCGGATATCCTCGCCCGCGCCGCCGAATTCGTAGCCCCCCAGCAGCAGGCTGTAGGGCGCGCCACCGTAGGTGCCGTATTCGGCTTCGTAGATCAGCTTGAAGATGGTGCTCTGGTCGAATTCGACCGCCTTTTCCATGTCCTTCAGCAGTTCCTGCCGCGTGGCGTTGAACACGCGCAGCTTGAGCATGGTGCCGGTTTCGGTGCGCGAGACCAGATAGAACATGCCGCGCCAGGTGGCTTCGATGGTCTGGAAATTCTCGGCATGCATGATTGCCGACAACTGGCGGGACAACGCGGCGTCGATCTCGCCCACGCGGGCATCGATCAGCGCGGTGGCGCCCCGGGTGACCTGGAAGTCCGGATCGGCCTTGAGCTTGTCGTTCAGTGGCGCCACCACTTCGGCGACGAAGCGGCCGACCAGGATCTGGGCGGCTTCCTTCTCTTCCGGCGTGGATTGATCGTTGACCCAGCGGCCCAGCAGCTTGGCATCCACTTCGGCGGTGGGGTCGAGCGACGGCGTCACCGCCGCGGCCTTCCACTTATCCGCGCCATCGGCCGGCACGTAGGTGGCCACCAGCTTGTCGCGCAGCGCGCCACCGGTGGCGGGCACGGTCACGGCATCCAGCAGCGCGGCCAGCACGTCGTCGGTTTCGGAGCGCGCCTGCACCATGCGGATTTCGGTGCGCGCCACGTAGCGCTCGTTCAGCAGCGGTACGGCGGTGACGATGTTCAGCGGCTCGAAATCGTCGAGCGTCTTGAACACGATGGCGCCGGACAACTTGCCGGGCGGATCGGACAGCACGTCGTCCACGCCCGACAGTTTGACGCGCGGCGCCGCCGTCTTGAGCACGTCGTTGAAGTTGTCACGGTCGATATCGACCATGGTGCGTTCCTTCAACGGCGGGAAGTTCTCCGGATCCTCGCGGTCGGCGGAGAGGTCGGCGAACACCCCCACGATGAAGGGCAGCTCACGTTTCTCGATCGCCCCCCCGGTCTCCACGTCGTAGGTGATGCGCACCCGCGGCGGCCGTATCCGCAGCAGGCGCTTCTGAATGCTTTCGGTCATCTTGAACCTCGCTGTATCAGCAAAAGAAGTTGCTTGGAGCCCCCCGCCCCGCGTGGCACGGGCCGGCTCCCCGTCGCGGCGATCTCGACGGTGCGCGCCCCCGGCCGCCGATCCGTGGATCGAACGGCCCGCACACCAGGGCCCCGCGCCGGCGACGACCGTGGCGCGGCCAGCGTTCAGCCACGTTTTGGTCCTCCCCGGCCCCTGGACTGGGCATCGCACCAGTCGAGCGCCGGGATCGTCCGCCCGGGGAGTGGTTAACAAGAGGCGTGCCAGGCTGGGTATTTTTTACAACTCATTGATTTTCAAGATTTTTCTCATAGAGAACCCCGCCAATGCGGGAGCATTTCCACCCATGGCGCCCCCATGCGACAGCGGCGTGCGGCCAGGCGCCGCGCGGCCCGTGGGCCAGCTGGGGCAATTTCCACCTACCGGGACAGAAAGCACCCGCCGGGGTGCGGCAAGGTGATGCATGCGAGGTGACGCCATGGCGTCGGTGGCGCCTTATCCGCCGCCAGTGCCGTGCGAGCAGCGAACCACCGCCCCGATCTGGTGCATGCCAGGTCGGGGTGGTCTTTTTTCCGGCCCACCGTTTTTGAAGAGTTATCCCATAGGCAACCGCCCGTCCCTGCGGAGAATTTCATTCAGATACCCGGCCATGCGCGCGCTGCCGGGGCATAGCGACCGGCTTGTCCGGTCTGGCATCCACCGGGCCATGGCCCATGTGGAGAGATCGAGATGAAAATCACCACCCTGTTGATTCCGCTGGCACTGGCTGGCGTGCTGGTGCATTGCGGTAGCGGCGTCAGCCGCACCCAGGCATCGGCGCCGGCATTGCCCACCATCCGCCCCATCGGCCAGGCGACCACGCCCATCACCCCTTTCCCCACGCCCCCCGCCGGCTGGCTGCTGCATGGCGGCGCGCAGGGCAGTGCGCTATTCGGCACCGTGGCCGGCGATTTCGTCAGCGAAGGCAGCGACGCCTGCCCGGTGTTGCCGGTGGCGCTGGATATCCGCCCCACCGACGGCGTGCTGCTGGGTATGAGCGCCGACCGCCGCCTGTTGGCCATCGCACCGGCGCAGGGCCGTTGCGAACCGCTACCGCTGGGTGAGGTGGGCGAGGCGCTGGCGCGGCTGGCATTGCCGGTGCGCGGCTTCGCGGTGAACGACGATGGCTTGTTCGCGGTGCTGCTGGCCGATGGACAGCAAGGTCGGCTGGTGACCTTCAAGCCGGGCGATCGGGCATTGCGCTCCGATCTGACGCTGTGGGCACAGACGCCGGGGCAGGCGGAGCGCCACGCCGTGGCGTTCGGCATCGATTTCAAGACCAGCGACAGCCGCCAGTTGGTGGTGCTGTCGCGCCGCGACGCGCGCGAGACCGCGCACGTGATCACTTATCGCGCCGACGGCAGCTTTGCCTATAGCGCGCCCGCAAGTGCGCTCAAGCATGGCGGCGGCGTGCACGACGGCGACATCGCCATTGTCGGCAACGCGCTGTACCTGCGTACCGGCCACCACGGCGCGGTACCCGGCACCATCGAGGAATACGACCTGGATAGCTTCACCTGGCGCGACTATCGCGGTGGCACCGGCGCACTGCCGCTGGCCGACCGCCATGTCACCGGCCCGGCGCTGGCGGTGCGATTTCCCTGAAGCCCATCCCCACCAAAGGTATGGCCACCGCGTTAAAGCCCTCCGAAATGGCCACTTTGTTGCCATGCATCAACCAGCACCCGGATGCCAGGGGAATGATGAAAGCAGATATCCCATCACGACATCCCGTCGCCGGTGTCCGTGCCGACCCAGCCTGATTCGATGGAGCGCCGACCTCTCATGAAACGCCACCACCGCTTTACTCCCACCCTGCTCAGCCTGGCGCTGTTTGCCGCGCTTGGCCTGGCCTCCTGCGGGGGCGACGGCGACAGCCCGCAACCGCCGCCGCCGACCACCACGCCAACCAGCGGCCCCACGACCACGCCGACGCAGGAACCGACGCCCACGTCGGCACCGACACCGACGCAGGAACCGACGCCCACCACAGCCCCAACGCCGACGCAGGAACCGACGCCCACCTCAGCCCCAACGCCGACGCAGGAACCGACACCCACCTCAGCCCCCACGCCGACGACGGTACCGACGCCCACGCCGACGCCTTCCCATCCCGCGCCCGCCAATGTCTGGGTCAGCTACAGCGCCGAGCCGGGCCGGGGCACGCAGATGTACAACGTCGAGACCGGCGTCTGGATGGGCGAGGGCCTGGACAATTGCCCCGACAAGCCGGTGGCCATGGATGTCCGCCCCGCCGACGGCATGCTGATGGGCATGAGCCTCAACCGCAGGCTGATGATCATCGACACCGTGAGCGGCCTGTGCCAGAACATCCCGCTGGGCCCGTTGGAAACGGCCATGAATAGTCAGGATGTGCGCGGCTTCGCGGTGAATGCCGCCGGCGTCCATGCGGTGCTGCTGGATGACGGCGGCTACGGCCGGCTGGTGACCTTCAAGCTGAGCAGTACCGGGCTGGAAACCGACCTCACGCTCTGGACCACGAGCGTCACCGCGGTGGATAACACATCCATCGCCTATGCCATCGACTTCAAGACCGGCGATGGCGCCAGCACCCCGCAGATCGAGAACAACAAGCTGATCATTCTCACGCGGGCGAGCACGGGGCAGCCGCTGGATCGCTCCCATGTGCTGATCTTCGATAGCGACGGCAGGAAGACCGCCGAGGAGCGCGGCTGGTACGTGTCCGGCGCGGGGGCGTTGCCGCACACCGGGGACATCGTGGTCCAGTACCTGCACGACCCGCAGTCTGGCACCAACGGCGATCAGATCTACACCCGTGGCGGCTGGACATCGAACGCCCCCGGACGCATCCAGCAGTACGCCTACACCCCGACGGGGGGCATGCTGTTCTACACCGGCAGCTACACGTATCCGGGTGGCCTGATCCATTTCGGCACCGATCTTTACCTGCAAGGCACCGAATCCCTGACCGGCGCGCTGGCACTGCGTCACCAGGCGCCATGAACCCGCATCCTCCGCGCGCCGCATCGGCCATCCGCGGCAACCCGCTTGCCGCATCGGCGCCAGCGCTAGTCCACCCGTCGCGGCCTTGCCGGCGGGTGGCGGGTGGCACGGCCCGCGCCGGCGGCTGGCCCCCCGTTTGGTTACGCCGCGCCCGAGGCCGGCTTTTGCGCAGCATCAAACACCCCACCCCGGCCGGATCTGACCATGACCTTGTCCTGAATCGCGCTTTCGTGCCGGTATCACAAATCCCCCAGATCGCATTCAAACCTGACTGAAGGAACTGCAAAATGAAACTCGACCCTCGCGTAAAACCCACCCTGATCGCACTGGCACTGGTGGGAGCGCTGGGCGTGGCCGCCTGCGGTGGCGGTGGCGGAGACGATTCGTCGAAGCCGACCCCCACGCCGACCACCGCGCCCACCCCAACCACCGCACCGACCCCGACGCCAACCACTGCGCCGACCCCGACGCCCACGCCCAATCCGGCACCGCGCAAGATGTGGATCGGCTACAGCGCCGAGCCCGGCAAGGGCACTCAGATGTATGACGTGCTGACCGGTGCCTGGACCAGCCAGGGCGCCGACAACTGCACCGACAAGCCGGTGACGATGGATGTCCGCCCTGGCGACAACGTGCTGCTGGGCATGAGCGCCGACCGCAAACTGATGCTGATCGACACCGTGACCGGCGCCTGCGACCAGATTCCGCTCGGCCCGCTGGAAACGGCCATGAACGGCCAGCCGGTGGTCGGTATGGCGGTGAATTCGTTCGGCGTATATGCGGTGCTGCTGGATGATGGCGCCCACGGCCGGATCGTGACCTTCAAGCTGGGCGACACGGCCCTGGCGTCCGACACCACGCTGTGGTCCGGGGTGACCGTGCCGCCGCTGGACCCCACGGCCACCGCCTACGGTATCGACTTCAAGATGCTGGACTACAACAGCACCGCCGATGTCGAGAACACCAAGCTGGTCATCGCCGCCCACACTGCCGGTCCCGAGATGTCGCACGTGCTGACCTACGACGACACCGGCGCTCTGACTGGCGGCATCGTGGGTACCATGCAGAGCGGCACGGCGATCAACCCGCATGCGGGCGACATCGTGGTCAACGCCCTGCCGGCCGGAGCGGGTGACCGCCTCTACGCCCGCACCGCCTGGACCGCCAGCACGCCGGGCACCATGGAAACCTTCAACTACGTGTCCAGCATGGTCAACTTCAAGCTCGATCCGTACTATTTCAACGGCGTAACCACCGGCGGCATCGATAAGTTTCTGCTGCTGCAAGGCAGCGAGAATCTCACCGCCGCGCTGGCCGCGCGTAGCTGAGTACCATCGCTGTAACGAAAAGGGCGCCTCGGGGCGCCCTTTTTGTTTGTGGCAAACCGGCGTGGCCAGGTGCGGCTACAGCCCCGCCTCCACCAGCATCTCGCGGGTGAGCAGGAACACGAAGCCGTCGCCGCCCGAGGTATCCAGCCATACGAACGGCAACTGCGGGTAGGCGGCTTCCAGCACGTCGCGGTTGTGGCCGATCTCCACCACCAGCACTCCCAGCGGATTCAGGAACTGGCTGGCCTGCGCCAGGATGCGCCGGGTGACGTCCAGGCCATCCTCGCCGCTGCCCAGCGCCAGTTCGGGCTCGTGCAGGTATTCCTGCGGCAGTTCCTCCACCGAGTGGGCATCCACATAGGGCGGGTTGGAGACGATCAGGTCGTAGGTCTCGCCGGCCAGCGGATCGAACAGATCGCCATCGATCAAGTCGATGCGTTCGCCCAGGTTGTAGTCGGCCACATTGATCTCGGCCACGTCGAGCGCATCGCTGCTGAGGTCCACCGCGTCGATCTCGGCGTCGGGGAAGGCATCGGCCAGCAGGATGGCGAGACAACCGGAGCCGGTGCACAGGTCCAGCGCGCGATGCACCAGCTCCGGCTCTTCGATCCACGGTTGCAGTGCCTCGTCGCGCAGCAGTTCGGCGATGAACGAGCGCGGTACGATCACCCGCTCGTCCACGTAGAAGCGGTAGTCGCCGAGGAAGGCCTCGCCGGTGATGTAGGCCACCGGCACGCGCTGCTCGGCCCTGCGCTGGATGGCGCCGACCACGCTATCGAGTTCGGGCGGCAGCAATACGGCGTCCAGGTACGGTTCGAGCTGGTCCAGCGGCAGGTGCAGCGTGGCCAGCACCAGGTAGGCGGCCTCGTCGAAGGCATTGTCGGTGCCGTGGCCGAAGGCAAGGTCGGCGGCATTGAAGCGGGATACGGCAAAGCGCAGGCAATCGCGCACGGTGGTCAGGCGGGTGCGGGCAAGATCGTACATGGTGGGGCCTCCGGTCGTGCGCGGCCCGGGTTGTCCGGCCGCAGTCACCCTGGGTGGGTGTAAAAATACGCGCAGTTTAGCCCAAGGCGTGCCGCCCGGTATGCAGCGCGCCCGCGTTGGTGTTACATTTCCTGCTTTTCTTCAAATACTTGGCGATTTCTTACGACGTTTGCGCCGTGAGCATCGTGGATAAGGGTCAATCAGGCATGACGTTTGCAACGCTGGGGCTGGCGCCCGAGGTACTCAAGGCGGTAGCGGAAGAGGGGTACGAGCATCCCACCCCCATCCAGGCACAGGCGATTCCGCATGTGCTCTCCGGGCGGGATCTGCTGGGTGCGGCGCAGACCGGCACCGGCAAGACGGCGGCGTTCGTGCTGCCCATCCTCACTCGCCTGGCGCCCCACGCCAATACCAGTGTTTCCCCCGCCCGCCATCCGCTGCGCGCGCTGATCCTCACCCCCACCCGCGAACTGGCCGACCAGGTATTCGAAAGCGCCAGGTCCTACGGCAAGCATCTGCCGCTGCGCAGCCACGTGGTGTTCGGCGGCGTGGACATCAACGGCCAGATTCCGCAATTGCGCGGCGGCGTCGAGGTGCTGGTGGCCACACCCGGCCGCCTGCTCGACCACGTGCAGCAGAAGACGGTGAATCTCTCGCAGGTGGAAATCCTGGTGCTGGACGAAGCCGACCGCATGCTGGACATGGGCTTCATCCTGGATATCAAGAAGATCATTTCGCTGCTGACCAACCGCAAGCAGACGCTGTTGTTCTCCGCTACCTTCTCGCCGGAGATCAAGAAGCTGTCCGGCGAATTCCTGAAAGACCCGGCGCTGGTGGAAGTGGCCCGGCAGAACGCCACCAACGATAACGTCGAGCAGATTCTGCATCCGTGCGAAACGTTCCGTAAGCGTGCGCTGCTGGCGCACCTGATCCGCACGCACGACATGGGCCAGGTGATCGTGTTCAACCGTACCAAGCAGGGTGCCGACCAGGTGGCGCGCGACCTGAAGCGCGACGGTTTCGACTGCGAGGCCATCCACGGCGACCGCGACCAGCGCTCGCGCCTGGAAGTGATGGCCCGTTTCAAGGAAGGCCAGTTGAAGATTCTGGTCGCCACCGATGTGGCGGCGCGTGGGCTGGACATCAGCGAACTGCCGTTCGTAGTGAACTTCGAGCTGCCCAACAGCGCCGAGGACTACGTGCACCGCATCGGCCGCACCGGCCGCGCCGGCGCCAAGGGCGTTGCGATCTCGCTGGTCGATCCGGGCGAGGACAAGGCGCTGGCCGGCATCCAGAAGCTGATCAAGAAAGAACTGCCGCTGACGCCGGTGCCGGGCTATTCGCCGGGCACCACCCGCGCGCCGGAGCCGCGCCGCGAAGAGGCGCCGCGCCGTAGCGGCGAACGCAACGGCGAACGTCGCTCGGGCGAACGCACCGAGCGTAACGAACGGGGCGGCGATACCTATCGCGGCCGCGAGCGCCCCGCCGCCCGCGCCACCCACGCCGCGCTGGAGCCGAATATCCCCAGCCTGCCGCCGTTGCGCGACAAGCCGCTGTCGCAGATTCCGGCACTGTTCCTGCCCCCGCGCGCGCCGCTCCAGGCCGCCCCCGCCGCCGAGCAGCCGCAGGAATAATCCGTTGTCCCCGGCAACACCCGAATTCGCCCCGCACTGGCAAGCCCGCCTGCGGGGCGGTTTTCCATTGCTGGACGCGATGCAGGTCGCCGTGGTGGGCAACGCGGCCCGGTGGGCGCTGCACGCGCCCTTCGCGCCCAATCGCAACGATCACGGCACGGCCTTCGGCGGGGCGATCTCCATGCTAGGGCGTGTCGTCACCTGTTTCGCGGCAGCGTTCGGTGCAGTCCGGGATGCCGCGCCAGGAGCTGGACGCGCGGCGGTATGGATACCGCAAGCGGCCTGCGACACCGCGCGGCGCCCGAAATGCGCCGAACCCGCAGGGCTGGGCCGAAAAAACACCATCCACTGCGTTGCGCTCCTTGCCAATAACCGGTTATTGGCTGCGTCGCGCGCCTGATGGCTGGTGTTTTTTCGACCCAGCGCTGCCGCGAAACATGTGACGACACGCCCTGGCCACCATCGCCGGCTGGATGGCGGTATTGCTGGCGGCCGGCGACGGCTGCGATGCGGTGATCCAGTCCGGCGAGACCGAGTTCCTGTTGCCGATCCACGACGATTTCCAGGCGCACGTGCTGCCGCCGCCACCGGACGAGCTGGCACGGCTGCAACGCGCGCTGGCGCGCGGCCGGCCCGGGCGGCTGGTGCTGCAAGTGGAGGTGCGGGATGGAGAGGATCGGCTGGCGGCGCGCTTCACCGGCCGGTACGTGGCGCAGCGCGATTGAAAACCCGCCAGTGGCCGATCGATCGACCGGCCACGGCGGGGGTGTCCATCAGGCGTTCAGCGATGCCATGTCGATCACGAAGCGGTACTTCACGTCGCTCTTGAGCATCCGTTCGTATGCCGCGTTGATCTCCTGCATCTTGATGATCTCGATATCCGAGGTGATGCCGTGCTGGCCGCAGAAATCCAGCATTTCCTGGGTTTCGGCGATCCCGCCGATCAAGGAGCCGGCGACGGACTTGCGCCCCATGATCAGCGGGACGGAGTTGACGAAGGGGTCCAGCGGGCCGAGGTAGCCCACCAGCACCAGCGTGCCGCTGATCGAGAGCGTGGGCAGGTAGGGATTCAGGTCATGGACATACGGTACGGTGTCGATGATCAGATCGAACTGCCCGGCCACGCTTTCCATCTGTACCGCGTCGGTGGACAGCACCACGTGATGCGCGCCCAGGCGGATGGCATCCGCTTCCTTGCCCGGCGAGCGGGTGAACAGCGTCACTTCGGCGCCCAGTGCATTGGCCAGTTTCAGCGCCATGTGCCCCAGCCCACCCAGGCCGACCACCGCCACCTTGCTGCCCTTGCCCGCCTTCCAGTGGCGCAGTGGCGACCAGGTGGTGATGCCGGCGCACAGCAGCGGCGCCGCGCCCGCCGGGTCCAGGCCGTCGGGCAGCTTCAGCACGAACTGTTCGGAGACGACGATCCGTTCGGAATAGCCGCCATAGGTGGGCCGGTGGTCGTGGCGGTCCCGCGCGTTGTAGGTCAGCGTGGGGAACTGGGCACAGTACTGCTCCAGGCCCTGCCGGCATGGATCGCATTGGCGGCATGAATCCACCATGCAGCCCACGCCGACGTGATCGCCGGCCTTGAAGCGGCTGACCTGGGCGCCAACGCTGGCCACGCGCCCGATGACCTCGTGGCCCGGTACCACCGGGTAGACGGAATCGCCCCAGTCGTTGCGGGCGGTATGCAGGTCGGAATGGCATACGCCGCAGTAGAGGATCTCGATCACCACATCGTCGGCGCGCGCATCGCGGCGCTCGAAGCGGAATGGCGCCAGGGCATCCTTGGCGGATTGGGCGGCATAGCCCCGTACATTCATGGTCATCGTCTGGCCTCGCATTGAGAAAAGTAGTGAACCCAATGTAGGTGGCAATTCGGCGGAGGTGGTCGCTATTTGGACGGTGCGGGCGGCAAACCCGGTGAATGCGCCGTTGCGTGGCCGGCGGTGCGCTCGGGGCCGGCGCGCGATACCGCAACCGGTGCAAAAAAAACGGGGGCCGAGGCCCCCGCAGGATGAAACCGCCGTCGCGCGGAAGGGAGAAGATCCCGCCGACCGCGATATGCGCCGGGCACGTTACGCACAACGCGCCCATCGACAGGCCGCGCCGGCGATCTCGCCACCGCCGGCACGGGTGCGATGCGTCAGTCTCTCCGCACATTCGGGCCCGGCTTTCCCGGGCCTCGACACGCCTGTCGCATCGCCCGCACAGCTTCCGATGCGCCGCGCGCCAAGACAATCGGCCCCGCACCGTCATTTCATGAATGGCGCCATAAAACTCTTTAAATACAAACCCCTAACCGCATCGTTCCCTGCCCGCTGTTTCACGAACAACGTCACCGCCGCGCCGGGGCAAATGCCGAATGGCGCCCACGGGCCGCCCGGCGTCGGTACACCGCAACCGTCAGGGTTTTTGACTGTGCTGTTCGGTGCGCCACTTCATTACAATGCCCCGATAAATCGGCATCGCACGATGCCCTTTGCCATGCCTTCGGGCGGCGGCGAAGCACACATAAAAGGGTCGGGATGGAGCGCATGGGATATCGGCGATGGCTGGCCATCGCGACTTTGGGCTGGCTGCTCGCCGGGCCGGCATTGGCAACGGCGCCGGTGGTGGCCGGCTATTTCGCCTCCTGGGCCACTTATCATCGGCCCGCGCCGTTCGAGCGCATCGCCTTCGGCCGGCTCACCCACCTGATCTATGCCCACGCGGCCCCCACCGCCGACGGCGGCGTGGTGGCCGCCGATTTCGTGGCCGACCTGAATCACGCCTATCCCGCCGAGAACGGTTTGCCGGCGGCGCGCGGCAACTACGCGCGGCTGCGCCAGGTGCGCGCTCAGTATCCGGGCCTGCACACGCTGATCTCGATCGGCGGCTGGGATCGCTCGAAGGATTTCCCCACCATCGCCGCCGATCCGGTGCTGCGCTTGCGCTTTGCCGAGCAGGTGCTGGCCTTCATGGCGCAGCATGGTTTCGACGGTGCGGTGATCGACTGGCGCTACCCGGTGGTCGGCGGCGCGCCGGACCTGCACGCGGGGCCGGAGGACGCCGCCCATCTGCTGGCGCTGCTGCAAACGCTGCGCGCCGCCTTCGACGCGCAACGGCCCGCGCGGCACTACACGCTGGCCTTCACGCTGGGCGGCAAGCAGGAGCAATCGCAGGCGCTGGACCTGCCGGCGCTGGCCGCGCTGGCCGATTTCGCCGTGGTGCTGGCCTACGACTACACCGGTACCTGGCACCGCACCACCGGGCACAATGCGCCGCTGCGCGGGCCGGATGGCGGCGTGGCGACCATCATCGCCGCGCTGGCGGCGCGGGGCGTGCCGGGCGACAGGCTGGTGCTGGGCATCGACAACCAGGGCAATGCGTGGACCGGCGTACCGCCGGCGAATCACGGGCTGGGCCAGCCTTCCAGCGGCGCGCTGCTCGGCAGTTGGGACGACGAGAACAGCGGCGCCACCGGCCTGCTCGATCACGATGAGGTGCAGACGCTGGCGCTCGATCCAGCCTACGCACGGCACTGGGACGATACGGCACGGGCCGACAGCCTGTATCACGCGGGCAAGCGCCTGTTCGTCACCTACGAAAGCCCGCGCGCGCTACGGGAAAAGCTGGCGCTGGCCGATGGCCACGGTTATCGCGGCGTGGCGCTGTGGGAGCTTTCCGGCGAGGTGGCCGGCGAGGCCAGCCTGCTGCGGCAGCTCCACCAGCACTACTACCCGGTGGCCGGGCGCTGGCAGAGCCTGCTCGACGCCTGGCGCGTGCGGCCCGCCTGGGCCGATCCGCTGGCCGGCGCGGTGGGTGCGCTGCTGCTGGCACTGTTGGTCACACTGGGCTGGCGCCACTGGCGCGAACATCGGCGACAGGCACTGGTGGTCCGGCGGCAAGCGGGGCAGGTCTGGTTGCTGCTGCCGCTGCTGCGCACCTTGCGCGATGCCGCCCTGGTGGAACAGGTGGACCCGCTGCGCTCGCCCGGCTGGGTGGCGTTGCGCGAGCAGAGCGCCCGCCTGGAAGCCCATCTGGCCGTCGTCGCCCCGTTGCTGCCCCGCGCGCCCGGCCCGGTGATCGATGTAACGCCGCAGTGCGATCCCCTCCCCGGGCAGGTCGCCTGTCCGGCCGACGAGCCGCCCTCGCCCGCCCCGGCCGTGACCGAAGCGCCCACGCTGGCCGGCCGGCTGGCCGAGCTGAATACGCTGCTGGCGGCGCTGGGCGAGCACAAGAGCGCGGAGCGCATGCTGGAGGTGATGATGCAGTTTCTCGCCGGACGGTCGGAAGTGGCCGGTGTGGCGCTGATGCAGGACGGCGCGCCGGTGCGACAGGCCGGCGACGCGCCGTGCGACGCCGAGGGCGTGCTGGCCCCGGGCGTGCACTTCAGCGATGACCGTCGCCGTGCCTGGCTGAATGCCGACGATGGTTCCGACTACCAGTTGACGCTGGCCTTCCATGCGCCGGCCGATGCCGAGGACGAAGCGCTGCTCTGTCATCTGGCGCAGCAGATCACCCTGGTGCGCCAGCACCTGACCGAACTGACCCGCCAGCCGCATGTGCTATCCGAGTTGTACGAGATCGCGTCGCGTCGCGACAAGCTGCTGTTCATCCGCGCCGACAAGGGCTACAGCGGCATCCACACCGCCGATGGCGGCATGCCGCTGTATGTGACGCTGCGCCTGCGCGCGATCCGGCTGTATTTCACCGAGGAGGTGCTGTTGCAGGTGCATCGCTCCTATCTGGTGAACCCGCGCCGCGTGGTACGCGCCAACCATGTCGGCAAAGGCCAGTACGAGTTGCTGGTGGGGCGCACCGCCGTACCGGTGCGCCGCCAGTACCTTGCGCGCCTGCGCGAGCTGTACCCGCAGTGGTTCGCGGCCGGCGGCAATTAGTCCGATGCTTGGCCCGATGCATGAAAATGCAATCTGTTCGTCATCTGCGCGCCACGCTGGCGTAAACCGTGCTCCCGATAATCGCTCCGCCCAAACAGACGGCCCGGCACCGCCCCCCGCGTTGCCCGGGCCGCGTCATGTCAACCCAGGAGCGAACCATGAGTGCATTCGACCACGACGATATCCCGTCGAACCTGTCCAGCAACGAACACTTCGACGACGTGGTGCAGCGCGTCGTGTCCCGCCGCAATATGCTCAAGGGTGGCCTCGGCCTGTCCGCGGCGATGTTCCTCGGCGGATCGCTTGCCGCCTGTAACAGCGACAGTGGCAGCAGCGCCACGCCGACCCCCACACCCACGCCGGGTGTCACTCCGACGCCCATGCCGACCACGCCCAAGCTGGGTTTCACCGCCGTCCCCGCCGGATCGGGCAACAGCATCGTGGTGCCGCAGGGTTATCGCTACCAGGTGATCGCGCCCTGGGGCAGCCCGCTGTTCGGCAATTCGCCGGCCTGGAAGGGCGATAGCTCCGAAACCGGCGCCGACCAGGCGCTGCAAGTGGGCGACAACCACGACGGCATGCATTTCTTCCCGCTGACCGGCGCCGACGGCAAGGAACTGAGCGACGAAGGCCTGCTGGTGATGAACCACGAGTACTGCAACTACGAGTACTTCTACAAGCCCGAGGCCGGTCAGACCTATCCCAATGCCTGGACGCTGGACAAGGTGCGCAAGGCACAGCACGCGCACGGCGTATCGGTGATCCATGTGAAGCGGGTCAGCGGTGAATGGCAGGTGCAGGTGGGTTCCGCCCACAACCGCCGCATCCACGGCAATACGCCGATGCTGCTGACCGGCCCCGCCGCCGGCCACGCCCTGCTCCAGACCAGCGCCGACCCCACCGGCACCGTCGCGCTGGGCACCCTGAACAACTGCGGCAACGGCTGGACGCTGTGGGGCACTTACCTCACCTGCGAAGAAAACTTCAACAGCTACTTCGGTACCACCAGCGCCACCGATACCCGCAGCGCGCTGATGAAGCGCTATGGCCTGTCGGCCAAAGGCACCAGCTATCGCTGGGAGGAACTGGACAAGCGCTTCGACTACGCGCAGGAAGCCAACGAATCGAACCGCTTCGGCTGGATCGTCGAGATCGATCCGTGGGATGTCAGCTCCACGCCGAAGAAGCGCACCGCGCTGGGCCGCGTCAAGCACGAGAACTGCGCGATGACGCTGTCCGCCGACCGCCATGTGGTGGTCTACATGGGCGATGACCAGGCCAACGATTACGTCTACAAGTTTGTCAGCGCCGGCCAGTACGACGCCGCCAATCCGCAGGCCAACCGCAACCTGCTCGACAGCGGCAAGCTGTACGTGGCGCGCTTCGATGCCGGCGCCGTCGCCGGCGACATGATGGGCGTGGGCCAGTGGCTCCTGCTGGACAAGACCGCCAATGCCACGCTGGCCGCCGACGCCAGCTTCGCCGACCAGGCCGAGGTGCTGATCAAGACCCGCCTCGCCGCCGACGCGGTGGGCGCCACCAAGATGGACCGCCCGGAATGGGTGACCGTGCACCCCACCACTGGCGAGGTCTACCTGACGCTGACCAACAACAGCAGCCGCACCGTGACCGACGATGCCAACCCGCGCGTCAGCAACGCCTTCGGCCAGATCATCCGCTGGCGCGAAACCGGCGGCGATGCCGCCGCGCTGGCCTTCGAGTGGGATTTGTTCGTGCTGGCCGGCAACCCGGTCGCCTACCCGGATCGCACCGACCTGCGCTCCGGCTCGGCCAACGTCACCGCCGACAACACCTTCAACAGCCCGGATGGCCTGGCGTTCGCACCCAATGGCCTGCTGTGGATCGAAACCGACGGCAGCAACAGCAACACCGGCATCAACCAGGGCCAGGGCAACAACCAGATGCTGGTGGCCGATCCGGTGAGCAAGGAAATCCGCCGCTTCCTGGTGGGCCCGGATGGCTGCGAGATCACCGGCATCACTTTCACGCCGGACGTGAAGACGGTGTTCATTAACGTGCAGCACCCTGGCGAAGTCAGCGGCCCGAACGCACCGGTGCCCCCGGCCGGCCAGACGGTCAACGATGTGCTGCTGGCCAACCCCACCGCCTTCAGCAAGTGGCCCGAAGCCGCGCCCGGCATCACCGGCCCGATGGGCCGCCCGCGCTCGGCCACGGTGGTGATCTGGAAGGAGGATGGCGGGGTGCTGGGGGTGTAAGCCCCGGTGCCGCTGTTCGTCCAGCCGCAATGAAAAAGCCGGGCTGCGCGCCCGGCTTTTTCCATTGGGTTGCTAGGGTGAATCGACCTTCAAACATGGGATGCGTTGGTCCGTGGGCCGGATGGCTGCGCGAAGCGCGGCGCCGCAGAAAGCCTTCCTCTCTGCAAGCCGTGCGACAAAGCAGACACCGGCCCACGGACCAACCCGCAGGGAAGGACGAAGGCCGGGCGCATGGCTGCGTTGTGCCTTGCCCTGCATCCGGCCTTCCTCCTTCGCACCCACGTTTGAAGGTCGATTCACCCTAGGGCGTGTCGTCACCTGTTTCACGACAGCGTTCGGTGCAGTTCGGGATGCCGCGCGAGGCGCTGGACGCGCGGCGGTATGGATACCGCAAGCGGTCTGCGACACCGCGCGGCGCCCGAAATGCGCCGAACCTGCGGGGCTGGGCCGAAAAAACACCCTCCACTGCGTTGCACTCCTTGCCAATAACCGGTTATTGGCTGCGTCGTGCGCCTGGTGGCTGGCGCTTTTTCGGCCCAGCGCTGCCGCGAAACAGGTGACGACACGCGCTATTTGCTTTCTTCCCACGGTGGCCGCAGGCCGCGCGCCACCCAGTGGGCTTCCAGCCGTTGCCACACGGCCTCTTTTTCTTCGTCGGTGAGAAACACCCAGTTGGCCACTTCGAAGAAAGTGCGGCCGCAGCCCATGCAGATTTCGTCGCCCAGGGCGGTGGAGCAGATGGCGACGCAAGGGGAATCGGGGCGGTTGGGATGGGGCATCTGGGCAGCGACCGATGACAAAAACGGCCAGCCACTATCGCGCCCCGCTCGCCTCACTGTCAACGCGGGTTTGGACGTGGCGAGCCGCCGCGCGCGGCGGCGGCTCGTTCGCTTGCGGGATCACGCGGGCATGCCCCGCTCCGGGCCGCCCTTCCCGGCACCGGCCTGGCCGGCATCGCGGGCCGCACGCTGGGCAGCGATAAGGCGCTTCACAAGAAATCGATTTTAAATCAATCACCTGAACTCGAACCCGGTGCGCCGTGGCGCGTTGCCGCACGCTTCATCCGCATGTCACACAAACGTCGCGCGAGCGTCATATTGCAACGGCATGATGCCGGGCATGAATCGTCGAGTACCCCATCATGTCCGATACGCCGCTTAGGTTCCGCAGTATCTGGATTTCCGACATCCACCTGGGTACCGCGGGGTGCCAGGCGGGTTACCTGCTCGATTTCCTCAAGCACGTCGAGGCCGATCACCTGTATCTGGTGGGCGACATCATCGACGGCTGGGCGCTGAAGCGCTCGTGGTTCTGGAACCAGAGCCACAACGATGTGATCCAGAAGGTGCTGCGCAAGGCGCGCAAGGGCACGCAGGTGACCTACATCCCCGGCAATCACGACGAGGGCGCGCGCCAGTTCCTGGGGCTGATGTTCGGCGATATCCGCATTGCCGACGAGGTGATCCACACCACGGCCGATGGCCGCCGCTTTCTGGTGCTGCACGGCGACAAGTTCGACGGCGTGGTGCAGTGCGCCCGCTGGCTGGCCATCGTCGGTGACCGGCTCTATGGCATCACGCTGCGGCTCAATCACTGGTTCAACCGCGCCCGCGCCCGTCTGGGTCTGGGCTACTGGTCGTTGTCGCAATACCTGAAGCACAAGGTGAAGACGGCGGTGAACTTCGTCAGCGATTTCGAAGAGGCCGTCGCCGCCGAGGCGCGCGAGCGCGGGCTGGACGGTGTGATCTGCGGCCATATCCACAAGGCGGAGATGCGCGAGATCGGCGGCATCGTCTACTGCAACGACGGCGACTGGGTGGAAAGCCTGACCGCGCTGGTGGAGCTGGCCAGCGGCGAGCTGAAGATCGTCACCTGGCAGAAGTACTACGCCGAGCAGGCCGCGCAGATCGCCGAGCTGGTGTCCCCTTCCCCCGATCTGCATGGAGTCACTCCCGCATGAATATCCTGATCGTCACCGACGCCTGGGAACCGCAAGTGAACGGCGTGGTGCGCACGCTGAAACAGACCCGGCACGAACTGACGCAACTGGGCCATCGCGTCGAGCTGGTCACGCCGCAGGATTTCCGCACCTTTCCCTGCCCCACCTATCCGGAAATCCGCCTGTCCTGGCGGCCCGGCGCCAAGGTGGCGCAACGGATCGAAACCTTTGCGCCCGACGCGATCCACATTGCCACCGAAGGCCCGCTGGGCATGGCCGCGCGGCGCTACTGCATCCGCAAGCGGATTCCGTTCACCACCGCCTATCACTCGCGCTTTCCCGAATACGTGAAGCTGCGCTTCGGGATTCCGCTGGGCTGGACCTATGCCTGGCTGGCGCGCTTTCACAATGCCGCCGTCGCCACCATGGCGCCGACCCAGGTGGTGGTGGACGATCTGTGCGCGCGCGGTTTCACCAAGGTGGTGACCTGGACGCGCGGCGTGGATCTGACGCTGTTCAAGCCCGGTACGCGCGAGCGCCTGAGCACGCGCCGGCCGATCTTCGTCTACGTGGGGCGCGTGGCGGTGGAAAAGAACGTGGAAGCCTTTCTGGAACTGGATCTGCCCGGCTCCAAGTGGGTATGCGGCGACGGCCCCGCCGCCGCCACGCTGCGCGGCAAGTATCCCGACGTGAACTGGCTGGGCGTGCTCGATCAGCGCGAACTGGCCGAGGTCTATAACGCCGCCGATGTGTTCGTCTTCCCGTCGCGCACCGATACCTTCGGCCTGGTACTGCTGGAAGCGATGGCCTGCGGCTGCCCGGTGGCGGCGTATCCGGTCACCGGCCCCATCGACGTGATCGGCACCGATGGCCCCGGGGCGCTGAACGACGACCTGCAACGCGCCTGCCTGGATGCGCTGAACATCGACCGCGTCGCCGTGCGCCAGTATGCCGAACGCTTCTCCTGGACCGCCGCCAGCAAGCAATTCCTGGGGCATCTGCACCCGTTCACCCCAGCGGCGCAGGCGGAATTGCGGCTGGCTGAGCAGGGGCAGCCGGGGTAAAGAACAACGTCTGTAGACACAGAGCGCACGGAGAACACGGAGTTCGTCGCCAACATGCCATGCTTAGGGCGAATCGACATTCAAACGTGGGTGCGAAGGAAGAAGGCCGGATGCAGGGCAAGGCGTGCCGAGCGAAGGAAGCGCTGCACCGTTGGAGGACCGCCCTCCGGAGCAGTCTTGAACCCGCAGGAGGTCATGGCAATGGCTCCCACGGATTGACGATGGTCACTCCCGTGGGCTTGAAATCGGCCACATTGCGCGTGACCACCTCCATGCCGTGTACCAGTGCAGTCGCTGCAATGAGCGCGTCGCGCTCACCGCGCTTGTCAGGTACATGCAGCCGAGCACAGCGCTGCGCCACAGCGGTATCGATAGGCAACGTGCGCCCGGAGAACTCGGGTAGTACGTGCTGCTCCAGCCACGCGCGCAGCATGGCCCCCTGGGCAGCGTCCTTGCGTTCAATCGACAGAACGCCGAGCTCCAACTCCATGATGGTGATGGCCGATACAAAGAGGTCGGCGGCATCGACGCTTTCCGTCCATGCCGTCACATTCCCATCGGCCTTGCCAAGCCGTACCTTGCGCAGCTCGGACAGCACGTTGGTATCGAGCACATACATCATGAGAGATCAGCCGGCCGGGCTCCAATGGTCACGCTCGGCGGCTCAAACTCGATGTCCGCAACACCCGGCATCGCCAGCGCGTCAGCAATGTTGCGCCGCTGCTTCGTCAACCGTTGATAGTCCTCAAAGCTCAACAGCACGTGCGCAGGCTTGCCGCGATCCGTGATGAACACGGGGCCGCTCTTGGTCGCCTTCTTTGCTCGGGTCACGTCCTGGTTCAGCTCCCGACTGGATAGCGTTGTGATGGTCACAGCACACCTCCCGCACCAATGAATGTAGGTACGATACTACATTTATACTCCATGCGCCAACCACACCCAATCAGGCGTTTAGCAGGTTGGTGAGAAACACCCCTTACCTGCCAGAGCGCAGACTCATGGCGTAACCCTTGCCGCGTGCAGTGCGACCATCCATGGCGTAGCCAGTGGCCTTGCGCGCGATGTGCACCTGCCTTCCGCCCCCCTTCTTGAATAAGCTTTCTTTGCGCCCATATCCTCGGAACAACAAGATGATGGCCCGCCCGGGCTGTCCCGGAGGATGGCCATGTTCGGATTCCTGCGCGCGCGTCGGCGCGATAAGCACCTTGCCGCGAATCCCATTCCCGATGCGCTGTGGCGCGAGGCCGAGCGGTTGCCGTTGTTCATCGGTCTGAACGACGATGAGCGCAAGCGCCTGCGCGAGCAGGCTGCGTGGTTTCTGCATGAAAAGACCATCACGCCGCTGCAAGGGCTGGAAATCGACGATCAGGCCAAGGTGATCCTGGCCGCGCAGGCGGCATTGCCGATCCTGAACCTGGGCTTCGACGCCTACGACGACTGGCATGAGGTGGTGTTGTATCCGGCCCAGTTCGTCAGCCGTGATCGCTATACCGATCCGATCGGCGTGGTGCACGAGGGCGAGCAGATCCTGGCCGGGCAGGCGCGGCCGGAAGGGCCGATCCTGCTGTCGTGGCTGGATGTGTCGGAATCGGCCTGGCTGGACGGCTGGAATGTGGTGATCCACGAACTGGCGCACAAGCTGGACATGCGCGATTCCGCCGGCCACGCCAATGGCCGCCCACCGTTGCACAAGGGCATGGACGCCTCCGCCTGGAAACGGGCATTCTCCGATGCCTTCGATCATCTGAACCGCCTGGCGAACAGTGGCCAGTACAGCCCCATCGATCTGTATGCCGCCGAAACGCCGGCCGAGTGCTTCGCCGTGCTGTCCGAGTATTTTTTCGAAACGCCGCACGCCGTTGCCGATCACTATCCCGCCGTGTACGAGCAATTGAAACAGTTCTATAAGCAGGACCCGTTGGCGCGGTTGCCGCGCGTGCGCTATCGCCCCGCCTACGAGCCGGTGGATTTCGGCCCGGTGTGGCCGACTCCCGCCCCGCTGGGCTTCGACGCGTGACCGGCTTGCTGCCCGCGCGTGACGGTGACGCGGCGCTGGCCGGGCGCTTTGGCCTGCCGCTGCTGCAAGCAATACCCGCCGCAGGCCACTATCTGACGGTGGAGGATGGCGCGCTGGCGCTGGCCGAGGTGGGCGAACGCGGTCGCGTGGTGGTGGATTTCGTCGGTGGCGCGCAAGGGCATCGTCGCAAGTTTGGCGGTGGGCGCGGCCAGCCGGTGGCGCGCGCGGTGGGGCTGAAGCCCGACTACCAGCCTTCCGTACTCGACGCGACGGCGGGGCTGGCCCGCGATGGCTTCGTGCTGGCCAGCCTGGGTTGCGCGCTGACGCTGCTGGAGCGCTCGCCGGTGGCCTGTGCGCTGGTGGCCGATGGCCTCGCCCGCGCACTGGCCGCGCCCGAGACCGCCGCCATCGCCGCGCGCATGCAATTGGTCCATGCCGATGCCCTGCACTGGTTGCAGCAGACGGCGGAACACTGGGACGTGGTCTACCTGGACCCGATGTTCCCGGAGCCGGGCAAGCGTGCCAAGTCGAAGAAGGACATGGCGGCATTCCAGACGCTGATCGGCGGCGACGCGGATGCCGACGCGCTGCTCGCCCCGGCCCGCCGCCTGGCGACGCGGCGCGTGGTGGTCAAGCGTCCGCGTCACGCGCCATGGCTGGCGGGCGAAAAGCCCGCTTTCGCCTATGAAGGCGACAGCACGCGGTTCGATGTCTATCTGCCCGTGGCCGTCAGCGCGTAAACCGCATCCATTGCCCACATCGCCCTTCCCCCGTTTTATTGCCGGTTGAACACGCACGTCCGTACCGCAATCGGCGGTATCGGAGGTATTCATGAACTGGATCGCGCTTTGGGTGGGGTTGCTGCTGCTGTTGGTGGCGTCGCCGCTGTGGTGAGCGGGGAGGTCGCCGCGCGCTGAGGTGGCCGTCAACGCCACCCGCCGCAGCCAGGCGGGCTTGTCAGTTTGCGGACTCGCCCCTACGCTACCGGCAAAAGAAAAGCCGCCATCTTGCGATGGCGGCTTTCTCTGATGCTTGGCTCCCCGACCTGGGCTCGAACCAGGGACACACGGATTAACAGTCCGTTGCTCTACCGACTGAGCTATCGGGGAAGCGATGAGGTGCGTATAATAGTTGCCCCTCAGGATCGTGTCAACACGATCCCTGAAGAAAAAACGATAAATTGCGGAGGAACGCATGGGTAAGTTGAAGATCGTCCTGTTTTTATTACTGATTTTGATTTTGCTGGCGCTGGCGCTGCCGTTTCTGGTGCCGGTCAATCTCTTTGCACAACCGGTGCTCGATCTGGGCAAACGCATCACTCATGGTCAATTCGATGTGCAGAATGTGCGCATCGAGTACTACCCGGCGCCGGCACTGGTGCTGGAGAACGTGACGCTGGCCAAGGAAGGCGCCAGCATCGAGCGGCTGCATGTGCCCGCCACCTTCAAGAACGTCATGGCCTGGGGCGAGTCGCTGCAAGGCCTGCGCATCGAGGGGGGCCGTTTCAGCCCGGAGTTCGCCAGCCATCTGCAAGAACGCCTCAAGCCGGAACCCGGCACCCCGCGCCTGGCCGGGCTGGTGCTGGAACGATGCAGTCTGGTGCGCGGCAAGGAGGAAATCGGGCCGGTCAACGGTGAGCTGCGTTTCGGTTCGGCCGGCGAACTCACCGAGCTCTTCATCACCGATAGCAGTGGCCAACTGGAATTGCAGGTGCAGCCGAGCGCGCCCGGTCAGTTCGCGGTGCAACTCAGCGCCACCGGCTGGACCCTGCCACTGGGCTATCCCGCCAAGTTCGATTTCCTGCGCCTGAAGGGTACGGCCAGCGAGCAGGGCATCGACATCGCCGAGCTTCGTGGCGATCTGTACGGCGGCGTGGTCACCGGCAGCGCCAAGCTGGCGTGGCAGCAAGGCTGGCAACTGAGCGGCGACGTGCGCGGCAGCGGCATCCAGGCCGAGCCGTTCACCAAGGTGTTCAATAACAATACCTACGCCACCGGACGCCTGGAATCGGAGGCGCGCTTCGTGTTCCAGGGCACCGATTACCACGATCTGTTCGATCATCCGGGGGTGGATGCCACGGTGCTGGTACGCGATGGCCTGCTGCACAATTTCGATCTGGTGACGCCGTTGAAATCGTCCACGCCGGTGACCTACTCGCGGGGCGGGCAGACCCGTTTCGACGCGGCATCGGCCAAGGTGGCGATCCGCGACAAGCTGGTGCAGTTCTCCGGGGTGAAGATCGACGGCGGCAAGTTCTCCGCCACCGGCTATCTCACGGTCCGCGAGGGCGCCAAGCTGGATGGCGCCGTGCAGGCGCGCCTGTCCAGCGGGCCGATTTCGGTGAGCAATCAGATTCGCGTGGCCGGCCAGCTCTCCACGCCGGAGTTCCGCACCGGCGCGGCCTATCGCCCGCGCCAGGAGGAAACCACCCCGACGCCCACGCCTGCCGAGCAATAAGCCCTCCGATCGCCCACGGCAACGCCGTTGCCTGGGCAATCGAGCATGCCCCGCTCACGCGGGGCATTGCATTTTTGGCCATTCAACGTCATCTATATCGCTCTGCGATTTTCCCCGGAGCCCAGCATGCCCCTGACCACCACCCTGACCGATGCCGGCGCGCGTTTCGACGATGCCGGCCGCGTGCTCGATTTCGGCGACGCGCCGGCCGAACTGGCCGCCCTGCAACAAGGCGCCGTGGTATCGCCGCTGACCCAGTTCGGCGTGATCCGCTTTGCCGGTGAGGACAGCACGCTCTTTCTGAATGGCCAGCTTTCCAGCGACGTGCGCGCGCTGGCGGTGACCCAGGCGCAGTATTCGAGCTATTCCACGCCCAAGGGGCGGATGCTCGCCAGCTTTCTGGTGCTGCGCGACGGCGACGATTACCTGCTGCAACTGGCTGCGGAGTTGTTGCCCGCCATCCAGAAGCGCCTGTCCATGTATGTGCTGCGCAGCAAGACGCGCGCCAGCGACGCCAGCGGCGAATGGCTGCGGCTGGGCGTGGCGGGGCCCGAGGCGCCGAGGTTGATCGAGCGCGTGGTGGGCAGCGTGCCCGCCGACGATCTGGCGGTACTGGTGGGCGAAGCGCTGAAGGTGATCCGCCTGCCGGATGCGCGCTTCGAAATCCTGGCCACGCCCGCCGCGGCCGGTGCGCTGTGGCAGAAGCTGGTGGACGCCGGTGCCCGCCCGGTCGGGGAGCCGGTGTGGCGCCTGACGGACATCCGCGCCGGCATCGCCTGGGTGACCAGCGCCACCCAGGAGGATTTCGTGCCGCAAATGGCCAATATGGAGCTGATCGGCGCGGTGAGCTTTACCAAGGGTTGCTACCCGGGCCAGGAAATCGTCGCGCGCACCCAGTACCTGGGCAAGCTCAAGCGGCGCGCGCTGCGGGTGGAGGCGGCGGTTGCGCCGAGCGCCGGCCAGGAGGTCTACAGCCCGGAAATGAATGGTCAGGCCTCGGGCAAGGTCGTGCAGGCCGCCCCCGCTCCCGGTGGCGGTTACGAGGCGCTGGTGGTGGCGCAGACCAGTTCGCTCGAGCATGGCCTGCACCTGGAAAGCCCCGACGGGCCGGCGCTGACGCTGCTGCCCTTGCCCTATTCGCTGGACGCCGCGACGACGTGATCGATGCGGGCTGCGCCCCACATGAAATGAAAATCCCGGCAATAGGCCGGGATTTTGTCGCGCGGTTCGTTATAATCGCGCGATTGTTCGATCAGCAAGGATGAAACATGGGCTTTCTAGCCGGCAAGAAGATCCTGATTTGTGGACTGTTGTCCGACCGCTCCATCGCCTATGGCATCGCCACGGCCTGTCGGCGCGAGGGCGCGGAGCTGGCCTTCACCTATGTGAACGAGGATACGAAGGATCGCGTCGCCAAGCTGGCCGCCGACTTCGACTCCACCCTGGTCCTGCCCTGCGATGTATCCAGCGATGCGCAAATCGATGCGCTGTTCGTATCGCTCAAGCAGCATTGGGACAGCCTGGATGGTCTGGTGCATTCGGTGGCGTTCGCGCCGCGCGAAGCGCTCAAGGGCGATTACCTGGATACCGTGACGCGTGAGGCATTCCATATCGCGCACGATATCAGTTCCTACAGCTTTGCCGCGCTGGCCAAGGCCGCGCGCCCGATGCTGAACGATGGCGCGGCGCTGGTCACGTTGTCTTACCTGGGCGCGGAACGCGCGATCCCGAACTACAACGTGATGGGCCTGGCCAAGGCCAGCCTGGAGGCCAATGTGCGTTACATGGCCGCCGCGCTGGGTCCGGACAAGGGTATCCGGGTGTTCGGCGTTTCCGCCGGCCCGATCAAGACGCTGGCCGCCGCCGGTATCGCCAACTTCGGCAAGTTGCTGAAGGCCGCCGCCGATGCCACGCCGCTCAAGCGCAACGTGAGCCAGGAGGAAGTCGGCAACGTGGCCGCGTTCCTGCTGTCGCCGCTGTCGTCCGGCATGACCGGCAACGTGGTGCACGTGGATGCAGGCTACAACATCGGCGCGGGGGCGCTGGAAGGCTGATTCTTCTGTCTCCCGACGAAACGCCCGGTCGCCACCGGGCGTTTTTGTTGTAAGGTGTCAACACGATGCATTCGCATCATCACCCCACTGGAGGCCTTCCGCGATGTGCCAGTTGCTGGGCATGAACTGCAATGTTCCCACCGACATCGTGTTCTCGTTCGAGGGCTTTCGCCGTCGCGGTGGCGAGACGGATGAGCATGCGGACGGCTGGGGCATCGCGTTCTTCGAGGACGGCGGCTGCCGGGTATTCCTCGATTACCTGCCTTCGAGCATTTCGCCGGTGGCGGACCTGGTGAAGAACTACCCGATCCAGAGCCGCAATGTCATCGCGCATATCCGCAAGGCCACGCAGGGGGCGGTATCGCTGGCCAATACCCATCCGTTCCAGCGTGAGCTGTGGGGACGCTACTGGCTGTTCGCCCACAACGGCAACCTGGCGGAGCGGCCTTCGCTGGACGATGGCCGCTTTACGCCGGTGGGCAGCACCGACAGCGAGCATGCGTTCTGCGCTCTGCTCAATCAGTTGAGCCGGCATTTCGGCGAGCCGCCTTCGCTGGCGGACCTGCATGGCGCGGTGGCAGATTACGCGGGCACGCTTTCCCGCTCCGGTACGTTCAACTTCCTGCTTTCGGACGGCCGCGCGCTGTTCGCGCATTGCAGCACCGACCTGTTCTACGTGGTGCGCGAATCGCCGTTCTCCACCGCGCATCTTTCCGATGCCGACGTCAGCATCGATTTCGCCCGCGTAACCACGCCGCGCGACCGGGTGGCGGTGATCGCGACGCGCCCGCTGACCGACAACGAGGACTGGACGCGGATGCGCAGCGGGGAGCTGCTGTGCTTTGTCGATGGGATGCCGCGCCCCAGCCCTATCTGACCGCCGCGCCAACGATCACTCTTCGGTGTCGTAGGTATGCAGACCCAGCAGGCGATACAGGGTGTCGTCGATGTATTCGCCGGCTTCGTCGAGCTGCCGCAACTGGAAGGCCAGTTTGTCGGGCTGCGTCACGCCGGCGACGAAGCGGTCGCGTACCCGCTTCATGGTGCCGACCTGGGTGGACAGGTACGCCTGGCGGGCTTCGATTTCCTTTTTTTCGCGGCGATGCGCGCCGATCGACATCGATAGCCAGATCACTAGGAAGCCCGCCGGAATCCACCATTCGGCGAACAGCGCGAGGAAGGTCAGCCCGCTGAGCATCAGGTACCACAACTGATCCGCCTGTTCGAAGCCGGGCAGCAGCACCGACAGGGTCGGCCAGCGACGACGCAGTAACTTGGCCAGCCGCGCGCGATCGGTAGAATCGCGCTTCTTGCGCGCGACGGCAGCATCCAGCGCCAGCGTGGCATACCACTGGGTGACGACCCTGGAATGCAGCCAGTCGGTTTGCAGATAGGTCTGGGCGCGGGTTTCGAAGTCGTTGCGGAAGGCGTCGCTGGTCAGGGGCGGCACGGCCTCGTTGAAGGGGTCCTTCAACGCGTGCTGCACCAGCAACGGGTAGCCGGCGATATCCATCAGGGCGCGGCGGCGGCCGTCCAGCAAGCCTTCGGGCAGTTGCAGTTCGGGATGATCGAGCTTGATGTAGTGCTGTACCAGTGCTTCCAGCCGGGTGAAATCGGGTCGGGTGGCGGGGTGCTCGGTCATCCATTCGCGCAGTTGCGCCACCTCGCCGCGTATCGCTTCGGCCAGGGGCTCCATCTCCGGTACCCAGGGCAGGCGCAGCAACGCCTCCACCTTGTACAGGCTTTCCTCGAAATGGCGGTAGTACGCTTCGCGGTAGCGCTTGGTTTCTTCGATGTCGCGCTGGGTATCGCCGGATACCAGCGGCGGCGTCGGCGGTGCGCGCTTGAGATCGACGATGGCGCGATTGGCCAGCGTTTCCTGTTCGTCCCCCAGGCCCGCGGCGGCGAACATCGGTTCCAGCTCCCGCTTTTTCGCCCGCCATTCCTCCAGCGCGCGCCATAGCGTCCAGTCGCTCTTGACGCCAGCCTTGCCCTTCCCGGTCATGTTTCTCCCCCACTGCGTGCCGGGTTTTCCTCAAGCAGCGGCGACGATATCGCCGATGCTGTCATGCTCGCCTGCTCGTCGGGTCATTCAATGCGGCATGCACGCTCGAAAGACAGGCGTGGGCCGCGCGGATGCAGGGCCGTGGCATCGCCATAGCCCAGGTTGACCAGGAAGTTGGAACGCCAGGATGTTCCGGCCAGGAAGGCCGCATCGACGGCGGCGTTGTCAAAACCGGACATCGGTCCGCAATCCAGCCCCAGTGCCCGCGCGGCCAGGATCAGGTAGGCACCTTGCAAGCTGCCGTTGCGGATCAGGTGCGTGGTGTTGTCCTTGCCGGCAAACCAGTTGCGCGCGTCCGGGTTGTGCGGAAACAGCTCCGGCATGTGCTCGTAGAACGCGGCGTCGTTGCAGACGATGGCCGTCACCGGCGCGGCCATCGTCTTGTCGACGTTGCCCCCGTCCAGGCAGGGCCGGAGCCTGGCCTTGGCCTCGGCGGATTTGACGAACACCAGCCGCATCGGCGTGCTGTTGGCGGCGGTCGGCCCGTTGCACAGCAAGGCGTACAAGGCTTGCAGCGTGCCGTCGTCCACGTCGCGCGGCAGCCAGCGGTTATGCGTGCGGGCCTGGCGGAACAGTTGGTCGAGCGCGGAATCGCCGAGCGGCTGGGGCATGGATCAATCCTCTTGTTTCAGTCGTTGCTCGATGGCGTCGCACAGCGCGTCCAGCACAGCAATACGCGCATGATACTTGTTGTTGGCGCCGATCTGATGCCAAGGCGCATAAGGTGTATTGGTTCTTTCGATCATGTCGCTGGCGGCATCCACGTAGTCGTCCCATTTCTCGCGATTGCGCCAGTCCTCGTCGGTGATCTTGAAGCGCTTGTAGCCGGTGGCTTCGCGCTCCTTGAAGCGCCTGAGTTGCTCGTCGCTGTCGATGGCCAGCCAGAATTTGATGACGATGGTGCCGGCATCGACCAACTGGGCTTCGAAATCGTTGATCTCGTTGTAGGCGCGCATCCATTCCGCATGCGAGGCGAAGCCTTCGATGCGCTCGACCAGCACGCGGCCATACCAGGAGCGGTCGAACACGGCCAGGCGGCCGTGCGGCGGCAGGTGGCGCCAGAATCGCCACAGATAGGGCTGGGCCTTTTCTTCGTCGGTGGGCGCGGCAATCGGCACCACGCGGTACTGCCGCGCATCGAGTGCCGCGGTGATCCGGCGGATGGCGCCGCCCTTGCCCGCCGCATCCATGCCTTCGAACACCGCCACCACCGCCAGCTTGCGCTGCGCGACCTCCCGCATCAGGCCATTGAGCCGGCCCTGCGCCAATTCCAGCCGATCCTTGAACCTGGCCTTGGTCATGCTGTGCTCGAGCTGCAAGGTGTCGAGCAGGCGCACCCCATCGATGGAATGGACCAATGGCGCCGCATCCACACGGTTCTGGCTCACCGTCTCGCGCCCGAGCTGATGCATGATCGCGTCGTGAATCTGGCCCGCCACCGACAGATTGCGGTAATTGGTATCCCACCCTTCAATCACCCGCCACGGTGCGTCGGCCAGGTTGGTGCGGGTCAGCAGCTCGCGGCATTGCTCGATGCGCTGGTCGTATTCCTTGAGGAAGCGTTTGTCCTCGCGCGTCACGCGCCAGGCCGTGCGCGTATCGCCTTCAAGGGCTTTCAGGCGCTGGCGCAGTTTGTCGCGCGACAGATGCAGCCAGAACTTGAACACCAGCGCGCCTTCGTCCGCCAGCATCTTTTCCAGCCGCACGATGCGTTCGATGCGCCGCGCCAGGCGCGGCTCGTCCCAGTCGTCCCAATGCCAGAGCGGATCGGCGTACCAGCCGCCGAACAGGATGCCGATCGTGCCTTTCTCCGGCAGCACTCGCCAGAAGCGCCAGAACGGCGGCCGGGCCGCCTCTTCGTCGGTGGGCGCGCCAAAGGCATGGGTGGCGATGTGGCGCGGGTCCATCCATTCGGTCAGCAGGTTGGCGGTTTCGCCTTTGCCTGCCGCCGGCACCCCGGCCAGGATGATCACCACCGGGAATTCGCCGCGCTGTTTCAGATCCAGTTGCGCGGTCAGCAACGCCTCGCGCAGGCGAAGTGCTTCTTCGCGATAGCTGGCTTTATCCACTTCGTGACCCAGTTCCGCCGATTCGAACATGCGCGCCGCTCCCTTTTTTGTCAGGCCTTCATTATCAGCAGACGCGGCGCAATAAAAAAGGAAGCCTGACAGGCTTCCTTTCTTTTTGATGCCGGCGCGGCGCGGTCGAGGATCAGACCGAGAACGACGAGCCGCAACCACAGGTGGAGACTGCGTTCGGGTTCTTGATGGTGAACTGCGAACCTTCCAGGCTTTCCACGTAATCGATCTCGGCGCCCACCAGATACTGGTAGCTCATCGGGTCGATCAACAGCGTCACGCCACCCTTGCTGACTTCGGTATCGTCGTCATTGACGATTTCGTCGAAGGTGAAGCCGTACTGGAAGCCGGAGCAGCCGCCGCCGGTGACGAACACGCGCAGCTTGAGTTCCGGATTGCCTTCCTCGTCGATCAGGTCCTTGACCTTGGTGGCGGCATTGTCGGTGAAGACAAAGGGGATGGGCATGTCGGCGGCCATATTCATCGAGGCACTCCAGCGGAATAGTTGACTAAATAACTAGGATTATCTCGCAGGCCAAAGGTTCCGGTCAATGTGGGTCAAGCTTCTTCGGTGGTGGGTTCCGGGGTGACCGTGACCATCCGCGCGCCGGCAAGCGGCACCAGACGGCCCTCGATCAGCGCGCCGGGGTGCATTTCCAGCACCTTGTAGGTGAGATCGCCCAGGACGCGCGCCTTGGGTTGCAGTTCCACATACTGCGTGACCTCGATGGGGCCGTTGACCTCGCCGTTGAGGATCAGGTGGCTGCAATTGACCCTGCCGCGCACCTGCGCTTTCTCGGAAACCACCAGCGTGCCGTTCTTTTCGTCCTGCGCCACCACATTGCCGATCACATTGCCATCCACCCGCAAGCCGCCGACAAACTGGATGTCGCCGGTCACCGTGGTGCCGTTGCCGATCAGGCTGTCGATACGCTGGCTACCCTTCTTGTTCTTGAACATCACACACCTCCCGTTTTTTTCTGACACTGCGCGATCGGCTTGGCCTCGCCAGCCACCAGCAGTCGCGCTTCCATTTGTGTTGGTTGGGCACCGGCGGGCAAGGCCACCTCCCCTTCGATGCGACGATAGTGCCGTACGCTGATCGCCTGGCGCGGGGCATCGATGCGCTGCGGTTGATGCACGGCGCCCTTCAGTTGCACCGAAATCTCGAGATTGCCTTCCAGGTCGGCCGTACGGTCCACCCCCTGTACCAGGAGGATGCGATACCGCCAGCGCTGGGGACCGGTGAAATCGAACTCACAGGCGGCAAAGCGTACCGGCCGCGCGCGATCGTTGCTGGTCAACAGGGAATCGAAAAAGGCCAGGGCTTCCCTGGCCTGGGCGGTTTCCGCCTGCGCGTCGGTCAGCGTTTCCTCCAGCGCGCCCCGGGCGGATTCGGCCACCCGCAGTTGCTGGTGCAGCATCGATTCGCGCTCGCGGCTGGCCGCCAGCGCGGCCTTGGTCCGCGCGATGTCGCCTTCCAGTTGCACCACGCCGCCAGTTGCGTCGCGCCGGCCATATTGATAGCCCCAGTACGCGGCGGCGACGCCGAACAGCGCCACCACCAGCAACAGGCACAACCAGCGCCCCGCCCGGCCCTTCCAGCCCAGCGCGGGTTGCAGCACCATGGGCGCGGCGGCCAGCCGTGCCCGGCGCAACCGGTAGAAACGAGCGAGCGGCATCTACCCGGCCTTAAGGCAGCAGCGGGACCACGTCCAGCCCCTGGCGTTCAGGCAGGCCGAACATGAGGTTCATCACCTGCACCGCCTGGCCCGACGCGCCCTTCACCAGGTTGTCCTCGACCACCAGGATGACGAGCAGGTCGCCATTGCCCGGGCGATGCACCGCGATCCGCACCATGTTGGAGCCGCGTACCGAGCGCGTTTCCGGGGTGGAACCCGCCGGCATCACGTCGACGAACGGCTCGCCGGCGTAGCGCTCCTCGAACAGCTTCTGGAAATCGGTCTCCCGCCCTTCCGGCCGGATACGCGCGTAAAGGGTGGAGTGGATGCCGCGAATCAGCGGCGTGAGGTGGGGCACGAACGTCAACGCGACGGGCGCGCCATGAATCGCGCTCAAACCCTGCATGATTTCCGGCAGGTGGCGATGCCCCTTGACGCCGTATGCCTTGAAGTTGTCGCCGGCCTCGGCGAACAGCGTGCCAACCTCGGCCTTGCGACCGGCCCCGGAAACCCCCGATTTGCAATCGGCGATCAGGGTCTGGGTTTCGATCAACGCCTTGCCGTTTTCCAGCAGCGGCAGCAAGCCGAGTTGAACGGAGGTCGGGTAGCAGCCGGCCATGCCGATCAGCCGTGCGCCGGCAATGGCATCGCGGTTGACCTCGGCCAGGCCATAGACCGCTTCGGCCAGCAGGTCCGGGCAGGTGTGTTCCATGGCGTACCACTTCTGGAACTCGGCCGGGTCCTTCAAACGGAAATCAGCAGCCAGGTCGATCACCTTGACCCCGGCGGCCAGCAATTCGGGGGCCTGGGCCATGGCCACCCCATGCGGCGTGGCAAAGAACACCACGTCGCAGGACTTCAGGTCGGCTTCTTCAGGCGTGGAGAACGCCACGTCGACAAAACCGCGCAAGCTGGGAAACATTTCGGAGACCTTCATGCCGGCCTCTTTTCGCGAGGTCACGGCCTGGATCGTCACATCATGATGACGCGACAACAGGCGCAACAGCTCTACGCCCGTGTAGCCGGTACCGCCGACGATGCCCACCTTGATCATTGCTGGTTCTCCACGTGTTCCAAGCCGAATAGCGCTCGATTCTAGCAGCTACTTCCTTACTGATGCGACCGCTTCGCCCGCCGTTTCCGCACGACATATGGCAAAGGGCAATAAAAAAAGCCGCACGAATGTGCGGCTTCTTTCTGCAAGGCAATCCAGCTTAGCGCTTGGAGAATTGCTTGCGGCGGCGGGCCTTGTGCAGACCGACCTTCTTACGTTCGACTTCACGCGCATCGCGGGTCACCAGGCCGGCGGCCTTCAGTGCGCCCTTCAGCTCGGCGTTGAAATCGATCAGGGCGCGGGTGATGCCGTGACGCACGGCACCGGCTTGACCGGTTTCACCACCGCCATTGACGTTCACCAGGATGTCGAACGACTCCAGGCTCTGGGTCAGTTCCAGCGGCTGGCGAACGACCATGCGGCCGGTTTCGCGAGCGAAGTATTGGTCCAGCGGCTTGCCGTTGACCACGATGTTGCCGGAACCCTTGGCCAGGAACACGCGAGCGACGGAGCTCTTGCGACGGCCGGTACCGTAATAGTATTTACCTACCATGGGGTGACTATCCTTAGATGTCGAGAGTTTTAGGCTGTTGCGCGGTATGCGGATGTTCGCTGCCGGCATACACCTTCATCTTCTTGATCATGGCGTAGCCGAGCGGACCCTTCGGCAGCATGCCCTTGACCGCGGTTTCGAGTACGCGACCGGGGAACTTGTTTTGCAACTCGGTGAAGGTGCGCTCGTAAATGCCGCCCGGGTGACCCGAGTGACGGTAGTACTTCTTCGAAGTGGCTTTGTTGCCGGTCACGCGCAGCTTGTCTGCGTTCACCACAACGATGTAGTCGCCAGTATCGACGTGCGGAGTGTATTCAGCTTTGTGTTTGCCACGCAGGCGCTTGGCGATCTCGGCAGCGAGACGACCCAGCACTTTGTCGGTGGCGTCCACAACGAGCCACTCGCGCTTCACCTCGTGGGGCTTGGCAGAAAAGGTTTTCATGACTGCTCGTTCCAATTATTCAGAATTCGAGAAAGTCGCGGATTTTAGACCCTCCGGGAATGGAGTGTCAAACTGTTTTCCGGACCCTGCTCTACCGCTCACGCGGAATACAGGCAAAAAAAACGCAACCCTGACGGATTGCGCTGAATTCCACCAAAGAAGGAGGATGGAGGAGGCAACATCGAGGCAAGCCCCGACGTTGCAACACCAGTCTATGTGAATGCGCTGTCATTAGCAAGCGCTACTTGTGCATTGCAGCATTGGAAGAAACCCTTATCCCTCCATGGTTTCAGCCTGATGACGATTGGAAAAAAGCGGCCGGAAAAGCAGCTTTTCACCGCCGGGGGCGGCGGTGCGTTTAGAATGCCCGCTTCTTATGAGTCATCACATCGGAGATGAAAGGTATGAAGGTACGCCTGAAGTGGGTGGAAGAAGTGAGCTTTCTGGCCCAATCGGAATCCGGTCACGCGGTGTTGATGGACGGCCCACCCGAAGGCGGGGGACGCAATCTGGGGCCGCGCCCGATGGAGATGGTGCTGATGGGCACGGCCGGCTGCGCCACCTATGACGTGATCCACATTCTCAGGAAGGGCCGCGCCGATGTGCGCGATTGCGTGGTGAACGTCGATGCCGAGCGTGCCGCCGAGGATCCGAAGGTGTTTACCCGCATCCATCTGCATTTCACCGTCACGGGCCGGGCCTTGAAGCCGGAACAGGTGGAACGCGCCATCAAGCTGTCGGCGGAAAAGTATTGCTCGGCGTCGATCATGCTGGGCAAGACGGCGGAAATCACCCACGGCTTCGAGATCGTCGAAGCCGCGTGATGCCGGCACGCCCGATGCAGCGGATCAGCCCAGGCTGCGCTTGAACAACAGGCCCGCGGCGATGATCAGCACCGCGCCGGCCACAGTGGCCACCACCGCCACCAGCGTGTAGCGCTGTCCCGATTGCAGCGATTGCTGAACGACCTGTTCCACCAGCCGTTCCTTGTAGCGGGCATGTTCCGACAAGGCCTGGGTCAGGCGCTCGCCGGCCGGCTTCCATTCGCTTTCCACCACCACGATGGCGGCCTCGCGATCCCTGGCGTTGGAGGCCGCGAGCACTTTGTCCAGCGCGGTGCGGTAGATGGCGAACAGGCGCCGGTCCTGCCGCAGCAGGTCGTTATCGCGAGGGTTGGCGGCCAGCCCCGATTCATATTCGCGAAACTGCCTTTCGATTTCGCTGATGTTGCGCAGGATCACCTGTTCGTGCGGCTTCTTGAGGTCGGCTTCGTCATACGACAGGTGATAGAGCGCGTTCACCCGGATCAGCAGGAAATTGCGCTCGATGCTGGAGAGCGTCGCCAGACTGTGGATCACGGCCTGATCGGTCTGCCGCAGGTCTTCCGACAGTTTCTGGGAGCCGAAGAAGGCAATCAGCCCGGCCCCCAGCAATGCGATCAATGCCCCGGCCATGATGGCGACCAGGCGCTGATTGACGGTGAGCTGCATGGTCATGAACTCATGCGGGACCACCGATGTCGGGGCGATCGATCCGCGCATAGCCGCCATCCTGGCGAGGCGCGGCCAGGTAATCGACCAGTTCCCCCTCCACCGCCATCTTTTGCAGCGTGGCGCGCCGCCCGAAGTAATGCATGCCCAGCGCCAGCATGACATGCGCGCCGCAGAACACGACGAAGAAGAAGCCCGCCATCGCATGCACTTCGCGCAAGGCGGTGAGTCCCTGCCCGTTCAGGAGCAGTGGCACCCGCCATCCCAGCACCACGTTCCCGGCCGCCTGCGATACCGCCAGCAGCGTCCCGCTGCACGCCAGGAAGCCCACCGTGCCATAAAGCACCGCGTGCAGGAACCGCGCCACATGAACCTGGTGCGGGTCCATGCCGTCCGGCACCGGGGTGCCGAACGCGCTGAACAGCAGCAATTGCAGCAGTTGCAGCAGGAACATCGCCTGGCCGCTGACCATATGGATGGTTCCCAGCGTTCCGCGCGCGGGGCCGGAAAGATCGAACTGGGTCAGCACCAGGATGCTGCCCACCGCCACCAGCGCGAACAACGCCGTGGCCCAGTGCATCAGCACTGAAAGCGGGTGATAGCGGGCGGGCGCGGCGCTCTGGCTCATGGCAGGTCGATATCCGTCGGGTTTTCCACCTTGCCATCGGTTTCGCTGTACAGCCACGCGTACGGCAAGCCCACCAGCAACGCGCCGCCCACCACATTACCGAGCGTGGCGGGGATCAGGTTCTGGAAGACGAATTCGGAAACGGAGACATCCAGGCCGGCCAGCATGGCGGCCGGCACGAAGAACAGGTTGGCGATGCTGTGTTCCATGCCCAGCGCGACGAAGGTCATCACCGGCACCCAGATGCCGACCATGCGGCCCAGCGTGTCCTTGGCCGAGTAACCCTGCCATGCCGCCAGGCAGACCAGCATGTTGGCCAGGATGCCCTTGAGGAAGACCACCATGAATGGCTGGTGGACCTTGTGTTCGGCCAGGTTCAGCAGGTAGGGCGTCCAGGGCTGGGCGGGATCGAGCATGCCCGTCATGTAGGCAAAGGCCCAGGCCGCGATCAGCGCGCCGATCAGGTTGCCCAGGTAGGACAGGCACCAGACCCGCACCACTTCGCCCATCCGGATCTGGCGGCGGAACCAGGGCACCATCTGCATGGCGCAGTTGGACGTGAACAGATCGGCGCCGGTCAGCACCACCGCGATGAAGCCCACCGGGAAGGCCGCCCCGAACAGCAACTTGTCCAGGCCGGGATTGGCGGACAGCAGACCGGTGGCGCCACCGGCCACCACCAGCGCCAAGAGGCCACCGAGCGCGATGTAGATGCCCCCCAGGCAGGACATCACCAGCAGTCGCGGCGGACGAAGCTCCGCTTTGTGGCGGGCCGCGTCGTTGATGTAGTTGACGAGGTACGAAGGCGTCAGTATCTGAGCCATGGATAGGTCCATATGTAAAGCGAATATGCCAAGCGTATACCGCCTTGTGAGCAGTAAAGTGCTTCATAAAACCCATCGGTACAAATGCCGTAGCGATGGGTTTGATCAAACACCTGCAACACAAAGGGAAAGGGCGCTTCGCCCCTTCCCTTCGAACCGGGTACCGCGACGATCAGGCGACGTCGCTCTCCACCGCCAGCGCCGGCTGCAAGGCGTGACGCCGGGCCAGTTCGCGCTGAATGAAGACCTTCATCGCGACCGACACCGTCAATGCCAGCAGGAAGATCACGGCAAACACCGTGGTCATCGCGGCGTAGCTGCCGGTGGCTTCGCGCAGGAACGAGGCGAAAGACGACCCCACCAGACCGGCCATCGCCCAGGCGGTGAGCACGTAGCCATGGATGGCGCTGACCTGCTTGGTGCCGAACAGATCACCGATATACGCGGGCAACGTGGAGAAGCCGCCGCCGTAGCACGTCATGATGAGATACAGCACCACCTGGAACATCACTACCTGGGTCAGCGAAGGCAGCAGATAGAAGGCGAGTACTTCGATCACGAAGAACGCGATATAGGTATTGGGGCGCCCCAGCACATCGGAGAACGATGCCCAGCCCAGCCGACCGCCACCGTTGAACAGGCCGATCATGCCGACCACCGCGCCGGCGGCCAGCGCACTCATGCCGGTCACTTCCTGCGCCATGGGCGATGCCACCGAGATCACCGCGATGCCGCAAGTGATGTTGATGAACATCATCAGCCACAGGCCATAGAACGGCTTGGTCTTGACCGCTTCGTTGGCCGTCATCGGCATCAGGTCCATCTGCGGCTTCTTGCGGCCTTCGGCCAGCGCCTCGGCAAAGCCGTCCGGATGCCAGCCGGCGGGCGGCGGCTCCAGATACAGCGCGGAGGCCAGCATCACTACGGCATAGATCGAGCCCAGGATGAAGAAGGTGCTGGCGATGCCCACGGTCTGGATCAGCTCGGCCATCAGCGGCGCGCCGAGGAAGGACGCAAAGCCGAAGCCCATGATCGCGAGGCCGGTGGCCAGGCCGCGACGGTCCGGGAACCATTTCATCAGGGTGGAAACCGGTGTGACGTAGCCCGTGCCCAGGCCGATGCCGCCGATCACGCCGTAACAGAGGTACAGCATCCAGAGATTGCCGATGGATACGGCGACCCCGGCGCCCAGCAGGCCCACCGACCAGAAGATGGCGGACAGGATGCCCGAGAAGCGCGGCCCCCGTTTTTCGACCACGTGCCCCATCACGGCGGCGGACATGCCCAGCATGAAAATGGCCAGACCGAAGGCAAAGCCGACTTCCTTCAGGCTCCAGCCCATCTGGGACATCAAGGGTTTGGAGAACACGCTCCATGCGTAGACCGAGCCGATCGAGATGTGGATACCCACTCCCGACGCGGCAATCAACCACCTGTTCTTGACCTTCATTACAACCTCCCCTCTCTTCTGGAATCGCTGCCACCTTGGGGACGAGCCGTCAGGGCGGGAAGGACGCGATCGCGCGGGGAGCTGGAACAGCAGGCGGGGCTCCGCTGGCGGTCTGGTCCGCCCACTGCTCGGAAATCCCAGGTGGCGAATAGCGGGAGCTTGCGCTTATAGGTCGGAGGGAGGATTGACAGGCATCAACGGCATGCGCCACTAGGGCGAATCGACCTTCAAACATGGGATGCGTTGGTTCGTGGGCCGGGTGGCTGCGCGAAGCGCGGCGCCGCAGAGAGCCTTCCTCTCTGCAAGCCGTGCGACAAAGCAGACATCGGCCCACGGACCAACCCGAAGGGAAGGACGAAGGCCGGCGCAGCGCTGCGTTGTGCCTCGCTCGTGGGGATCACCCCACTTCGCTCGACACGCCTTGCCCTGCATCCGGCCTTCGTCCTTCGCACCCACGTTTGAAGGTCGATTCGCCCTAGGCATGGTGGCCATCGTTGCGAGCAGGCAGATTCAGATGCGGTAGGCCAGCGTGGTCATGACGCTGGAAGTGGCGCGCATCAGGGCCTTCACCGGCGCCGGCAGGGGCGCCGCGCCCAGTTGGTCGGCCAGTTCCGCGTGGTGGGTTTCGTCGATGTGCATCTGTTCGACGACGGCGCGGCTCTTGGCATCCTGCGGCGGCAACTGCCGCAGGTGTCCGGCGAGGTGGGCCCCGACCTGACGTTCGGTTTCGGCCAGGAAGCCGAGATTCCATTTGTCGCCGATCAGGCCGGCGGTGACGCCGATCGCCAGGCTGCCGGCGTACCAGAGCGGGTTGAGCAGGCTTTTGCGCCCGCCCAGCGCTTCGATACGGCGCTCGGTCCAGGCCAGGTGTTCCACTTCTTCGTGCGCGGCGGCGCGCAGCGCCTCGCGCGCGGCCGGGTCGCGCGCGGTCAGCGACTGCCCCTGGTACAACGCCTGGGCGCATACCTCGCCACAATGATTCACCCGCATCAGCCCGGCTGCGTGGCGCTTCTGGATCGCGTCCATGTCCGTTTCCTCGACGTGCGCGTCGGGGTGGGGACGGGCGCTGACGGCAGGCGCGGCCAGCGTGCGCAGGACGGTGTCGAATTCGGCGATCACGGTGTCGAGAGCGGGCAGCTTGAGCATGGGGGTTCCCTGGGTGGAGCCGGGAATTCTACCTCGGCCCCGTGCTATGATTGCCACGATTTTTACCTATCGGTGACAGTTTATGAAATCCCTGCTTTGCGCCGCACTGCTGCTCTCGGCCAGTTTCGCCCTGGCCGCCGATCCCCAGGTCGAGCTGGTAACCAACAAGGGCAAGATCGTTCTCGAACTCTATCCGCAGAAAGCGCCCGCCACCGTGGCCAACTTCCTTCAGTACGTGAAGGACAAGCATTACGACGACACGGTGTTCCATCGCGTGGTGCGCGACTTCGTGGTGCAGGGCGGCGGCTATACCGCCAAGGGTGACCAGAAGCCCACCCGCGCGCCGATCAAGAACGAGGCCAAGGCCACGATGGAAGCCGGCCTGAAGAACGATCGCGGCACCGTGGCCATGGCCCGTACCGGCGATCCGCATTCGGCCACCAGCCAGTTCTACATCAATCTGAAGAACAATGATTCGCTGAACTATCCGTCGTTCGACGGCTGGGGCTATACCGTATTCGGCAAGGTGGTCTCCGGCATGAACGTGGTGGACGAGATCGCCAAGGTGCAGGTGATGCCGGGCGATGCGCCGGCCGAGCCGATCGTGATCCAGAGCGCCCGCGAACTGCCGGCCAAGGATGAGACCAAGGCGGCCAAGCCCGCCAAAGCCAAGTGACAAACCAAGGAGCGATGCGATGACGACCACTGTGAAACTGACCACCAGCATGGGCGAGATCGAGCTGGAGCTGGACGAGGCCAAGGCACCCAAGACCGTTGCCAACTTTGTCCAGTACGTGAACGACGGCCACTACGACGGTACCGTGTTCCACCGCGTGATCAACGGCTTCATGATCCAGGGCGGCGGTTTCGAATCGGGCATGAACCAGAAGCCCACCCGCGCCACCATCGAGAACGAAGCCGCCAATGGCCTGAAGAACGAGTCCTACACCGTGGCGATGGCGCGCACGCCCGATCCGCACTCGGCGTCGGCGCAGTTCTTCATCAACGTCGCCAACAACGATTTCCTCAACTTCCAGCTGCCCACGCCGCAGGGCTTCGGCTATGCCGTGTTCGGCAAGGTCAGCAAGGGCAAGGAAGTGGTCGATGCGATCAAGGGCGTGAAGACCGGCAGCCGTGGCTTCCACCAGGATGTGCCGGTGGAGGACGTGGTCCTGCAAAAGGCCGAGGTCGTGCAATAAGCCACGGCTTCGCCCGGGCAAAGAACGCGGCTCCGGTAGCCGCGTTTTTCTTTACCATGTCGCAACCCCCGACCCGAACCACCCGATGCCGCGCCCTACCCTGCTGATCTCGGACCTGCACCTGTCCCCCGCCGACCCCGCCACGACCGCCGCTTTCTCGGCGTTCCTGGCCGATACCGCACGGCAGGCCGAGGCGCTTTACATCCTGGGCGATCTGTTCGAGGTCTGGATCGGCGACGACCAGCTCGACGATCCGTTCTACGCCGATATCGCGCGCCAGCTCGCGCTGCTGGCCGACACCGGCGTGGCGGTGTTTTTCATGGCGGGCAATCGCGATTTCCTCTGCGGCCGGCGCTTTACCGACGAAGCGCGGCTGGGCTACCTGGCCGACCCCACGCTGATCGCACCGTTCGGCGAGCGACTGCTGCTGATGCATGGCGACAGCCTGTGCACCGACGACGCGGCGTACCAGCGATTCCGCCGCATCGTGCGCAACCCGCTGGTGCAGTGGCTGTGGCGCCGCTTGCCGTATGGCTGGCGCAACCGCGAAGCGGCGCAGATCCGCGCCCGGTCCAGCGCGAGCAATCGCGACAAGGCCGCGTACATCATGGACGTCAATCCCGGCGCGGTGGACGCTGCGTTATGCAATGCGAACGCCCATGTCCTGATCCATGGCCACACCCATCGCCCCGCCCGCCACACCGGGCAGGACCATACGCGCTGGGTGCTGCCCGACTGGCACGAAGGGCGCGGTGGCTATCTGAAGGTATCGGCCGATGGCCTGGCACTGCTGACGCTGGCGCATGAACCCTGGCCGGGAACCACGTCGCAGGGCGCCTCGCGGGAAAACCGGGCCTAGGGTGAATCGACCTTCAAACATGGGATGCGTTGGTCCGTGGGCCGGATGGCTGCGCGAAGCGCGGCGCCGCAGAGAGCCTTCCTCTCTGCAAGCCGTGCGACAAAGCAGACACCGGCCCACGGACCAACCCGCAGGGAAGGACGAAGGCCGGGCGCATGGCTGCGTTGTGCCTTGCCCTGCATCCGGCCTTCCTCCTTCGCACCCACGTTTGAAGGTCGATTCACCCTAGCGTCGCACCGCGGCCAGCGCCCGCGCCAGCACTTGCGACGCTGTGCCGGAGATCGCCACATGCAGCACATCCGGCTCGTCCGCGCCGGGGATTTCCAGTGCGTCGAACTGGCTGCGCAGCATGGTCTCTTTCTGGTAGTGCCCCTGCCGCGCATGCAAGCGGCTGGCGATGGTGTCGTAGTCGCCCTCCAGAAACACGAACGCCACCTGCGCATTGCCCAGGCGGATCCGGTCGCGATACCGCCGCTTCAGCGCCGAGCACACGATCACCCCGGCTTCGTGGCGGCGGCCCAGGCTGAATACCGCATCGTTGATCCGCTCCAGCCAGGGCGCGCGATCCTCGTCGTCCAGCGGAACCCCGGCACCCATCTTCAGCAGGTTGGCGCGCGGGTGCAGATCGTCGCCATCGATGAAGCGGGCGCCCAGCGCCTGGGCCAGCCCCAGGCCCACGCTCGTCTTGCCGCTGCCGGATACGCCCATCACCACCCAGACCGGCGGGCAACCCGTATCGGGCGGGCGAGTCATAGGAAGCGGTACATCACCAGCGCGGGCACCTTGCCCAATTGCGCATGGCGATAGGCGTCGGGCAGGCGGCCGACGATCTGGAAGCCGTGGCGTTCCCACAGCCGGATCGCCCCCTGGTTGGTCCCGACGACGAAATTGAACTGCATCGCTGTAAACCCCAGCGCCCGCGCGGTGTCGAGCGAATGGACGCACATCGCCGATGCCACGCCGTTCCCGCGTGCGGCCTGCGCGACCATATAGCCCGCATTGGCCACGTGATCGCCCAGGCCCACCTGGTTGGCCTTGAGGTAGTAGGTGCCGACCACCTGGCCCGCCAGTTCCGCGACAAAGGTTTTCAGCGGCAGGCTCATCCACAGCCGCTCGGCTTCGGCGCGCGGGGTATCGGGCGCATACGCGTAGGTATCGCCCGCCGCCACCACCTGGTGGAAGATCGGCCAGATGGCATCGAAGTCAGCCGGCGTGGCGGCGCGAATCACGAGGTCGGCTTTCATGGATACATGGCTGACTGGAAAATGCCGCCACTCTAGCATCGTCGAGGCCATCCTCCCATTGGCGGCGGCCACCGGTGCCAACGGCGCAACGCAGCCTCAGCAATCGTCCTCGCCGAGCCGCCATGCCAGCAGATGCGTGCGCGTCAGCGCGCGCAGTTGCCCGCCTTCGCGCTGGATGTCGCCATCCAGCAAACGCAGGTCGGCATCAGCCGGCAATGCGAGCACCGCCAGCGGTTCGAGGAACACATCGACGAACAACGCCGGCCACGGCAACGGCCCGACCACGCCATCGAGTTCGCCCGACACCACCCGCGCGCGAACGCCAGCTCCGCACGATACGGGGATCTGGCATTTGCAGCGCCGCGCCACCGGGCCGGTAAATCCCGGCAACCACAGGCCGTCACGCGGCACCGGCGCCGCGAGTTCGCGGCCAAGCAGCGCAACATCGCCAGGCTCCAGCCGCTCGCCCTGCCCCAGCGGGCACGCCGCAGCGGCGCTTTCAAGCAGATACAGCAAACCTCCCCGGGCGCGGTCCATGCGCGATGCTCCAAAAGACGATGCCCGGCGGTGGCCAGGCATCGGGTGACGGCTCAGCGGCGGATCACGCCGCTGGTATCCGGAAACAGTATCCAGGCGGCCGGCGAAGCCCGCCGGCCACGCGGTCTCAGCCGGTGACGACGGCGATGTCCTTCTCGGCCGCCGCCAGGGCCTCGGCCTTTTTCGCTTCGCCCAGGTTCACCCCTTCGGCACGCACGAAGCGTACGTCGGTGATGCCCATGAAGCCGAATACGGTCTTGAGGTAGGCCTCCTGGTGGTCCAGCGCGCGCAGTGCCTCGGTGGCCGAGTACACGCCGCCGCGCGAGGAGGCGACGATCACGGTCTTGCCACCCGCCAGGCCGACCGGGCCGGTCTCGGTGTACTTGAAGGTACGGCCGGCCTGCGCGATGCGGTCGATCCACGCCTTGAGCTGGCTGGGCACCGAGAAGTTGTACATCGGTGCGCCGACCACGATCACGTCGGCATCCAGGAACTGCGCCAGGTAGGCTTCGGTCCGCTCGGTCTCGGCCTTTTGCAGCGCGCTGTGCGCTTCCACCGGCGTGAAGCGGGCGCCGAGGATTTCGCCGGACAGGTGGGCGGGCGTATCGGTCGCCAGGTCGAGGTAGCTCACCTGCGCACCGGGATTCAGCGCTTGCCATTCGGCCGCGATGCGCGCGGTCAGCAGGCGGGAAACGGAATTGTCGGCAAGGACGCTGGAATCGATGTGCAGCAGTTTCATGATGGGTGCTCCGGGGCGTGTGGGCCGTTGGTTGGTGTGAGATGAATTCTGCCCATGGAGCGATTGGCTGATAAGATCGCCAGATTGCAATTGATTGTCCCACCAGCAGGACAATGGAGCCACGATGCAGGATCTGAACGACATGCTGTATTTCGCCGAAGTGGTCGAACGCGGCGGCTTTGCCGCCGCCGGGCGCGTGCTGGGCATTCCGAAATCGCGGCTCTCGCGGCGCGTGGCGGAGCTGGAAGGCCGGCTGGGCGTGCGCCTGCTCCAGCGCACCACCCGCAAACTGTCGCTCACCGAGGTCGGCGAGCTGTACTACCGCCATTGCGCCGCGATGCGCGACGAAGCCCGGGCCGCCGACGAAACGGTTGCCAAGGTGCACGCCGAACCGCGCGGCACCATCCGGCTGGCGTGCCCGGTCACGCTGGCGCAGACCACCATCGGCCACTTGCTGCCGCTGTTCCTGGCGCAGAACCCGCAGGTCAAGATCGACATGCGGGTCACCAACCGGGTGGTCGATCTGGTGGAGGAAGGCGTGGACATCGCCTTGCGCGTGCGCGCCACGCTGTCGGACAGCGGCAGCCTGGTGGTCAAGCAACTGGGGCTGACCCGCTCGGTGCTGGTGGTCAGCCCGGCCCAGTTGGCGCGGCAGGGCCAGCCCACCCGGCCAGAGGAGTTGTCGTGGATGGATACGCTGGCGATGTCGGTGCAGGACGGACGCGCCACGCTGCTGCTGCGCGGCCCGGGCGGCGTCGAGCATACCTTCGTGCACCACCCGCGCTACGTGGCGGACGATCTGCTGACGCTCAAGCTCGCCGCGCTGGCCGGCCTGGGTATTGCGTGGATGCCGGACTACATGTGCCGCGACGAGCTGCGCGACGGGCGCCTGCTGCCGCTGCTGCCCGACTGGGAACCGCCCCCCGGCGTGGTGCACGCGGTGTTTCCGTCGCGGCGCGGCCTGGTGCCGGCGGTGCGGCGCCTGCTCGACTTCCTGGGCGAAACCGTGACGGAATGCCCGGAAGTCGAACGGCTGGTGGGGCTATGAGCCGGATGGCCCGGCGGGCGGCAGTTCGATGGTGCGCGCGCCCACGTAGCGTTTGCGCCCCGCGCCCAGCCCGGCGATCAGCGCCGCCACGCTCAGGATCGTGAAAAACACGCCCAGGGGCGCCCAGCTACCGCTCAGGTCATGGATGACGCCGACCGCGAACGGCCCCAACGCCGCCAGCGTGTAGCCCACACCCTGCGACATTCCCGACAGGTGTGCCGCCACGTGCGGATCGCGCGCGCGCAGCACGATCAGCGTCAGCGCGATGCTGAAGGTGCCGCCCTGCCCCAGGCCCAGCACGATGGCCCACGGCCAGAGCTGCGACAACGGCGCGAACAGGCAGCCCAGCAAGCCGGCCCAGGTCAGCACCAGCATCACCGCGATCGCGCCGCGCTGATCGCGCGCCCGCGTCGCGGCCCAGGGTCCACCCAGCGCGGTGATCAGTTGCAGCAGCACCGAGACCGACATCACCCAGCCCGCCTGCACCGGGGTCAGCCCGCGATCGACCAGGATGCTGGGCAGCCAGCCGAACACGCAATACGCCAGCGACGACTGCAATCCCATGTAGATCGTCACCTGCCAGGCCAGCGGGTCGCGCCACAGCCCGGTCACGGTATAGCCCTGCCGATGGTGGCCATGGTCGGCGCGGCGCAGTTGCGGCAGCCAGGCCAGCGCGGCGATCACCGCCGGTATCGCCCAGAATGCCAGCGCCGGTTGCCAGCGGCTGTCGAACGCCAGCCGCAGCGGCTCGGTGGCGCCGGCCGCCATCGCCGCGCCCAGGCACAGCGCCATGGTGTATAGCCCGGTCATCGTTCCGGGGTGATGCGGAAAATCGCGTTTGACGATACCCGGCAACAGCACGCCGATGATGCCGATGCTGGCACCGGCGATGGCGGTGCCGACGAACAGGACCGATGGCCCGAGCACCGTGCGCAACAGCAGCCCCGCGGCCAGCAGCAGCAGGATGCCGAACGCGGTGCGCTCGGCGCCCCAGCGTCGCGCCATGCGTGGGGCCAGCGGCGCGGCCAGGCCCAGGCACAGCACCGGCAGCGTCGTCAGCAGCCCGGCCGCGGTGGCGCCCAGCCCGGTGTCGGCGCGCAGCGCGCCCAGTATCGGCGCCACGCTGGACAACGCGGGGCGCAGATTCAGGCCCACCAGGATCATGCCGGCCACCAGCAGCACCGGGTTGAAGGCGGGCGGATGCGGCGGGGGAACGTCGTCGATTTCGGCATCGACGATGGGCTGGGGTAAGTCGTGCAATGGTTGGGTCACTGCGGGAGGCTCCTGAAAACGGAAAATGGGTGGCCCGTGCCGCTCGGCACGGGGCCATCAAGGCGGATGACACGCCCTTGGGTGAATCGACCTTCAAACGTGGGTGCGAAGGAGGAAGGCTCTCTGCGGCGCCGCGCTTCGGGCAGCCATCCGGCCCACGGACCAACGCATCCCATGTTTGAAGGTCGATTCACCCTAGCGGCGGGCCAGATCGTCCAGCAACGGCTGGATCACCAGCCGCGCGGCGTCGGCGGCGGCTTCTCCGTCGCCGGCGGCAATGGCGTCGTAGACAGCAACATGGCTGGCCAGATCGGGGTCGCTGAGCGTTTCGTCCAGCACCGAATTGATCACGCCCTCGCGGATCGCATCGGAGAAGAAGTCGTACAGCGCGGTCAGTACGGCGTTGTGCGCGGCGGCGATGGTGGCGCGGTGGAAGACCAGGTCGTGGCGCGCGAATTCGGCGGGGTCGGCGTATTCGGCCAGCTCGCCGCGTTGTGCCAGCGCCGCGCGCAATGCGGCCAGGTCGGCATCGGTGCGACGCACCGCCGCCAGCCGCGCGGCGGTCATTTCCAGCAGTGCGCGTGCCTCCAGATGCTCGCGCGGCGAGGCACGCGACAGCGCGTTGATGGCCGCCACCGGATCGGTACGGCTGGCGACATAGGTGCCGTCGCCCTGCCGCACGTCGAGCACGCCGCAGAATGCCAGCACCCGCACCGCTTCGCGCACCGTATTGCGGCTGATGCCCAGCGAGGCGGCAAGATCGGGCTCCACGGGAATGCGGGTACCCAGCGGCCAGATGCCTTGGGTGATCCGCTCGCGCAGCGCGATGACGGCGAGATCGACCAACGAGGGCTTTTCCAGCATGGCAAGCATCCAATCATCCAATGATTGGATGAATTCTAACGCCATGCGCCCCACCTTGCATCCGGTTTTACCCTCACCCGGCGCGGGTGGCTGGCGGACCACAAAAAAAGCCCATCGCATGCGATGGGCTTTCTTGCCGGAAGACACCGTTCAGGGCTTTTCCACGTAGACCTTCATCCCCGGGCGCAATGGCCGGGGATTCCAGCGCTTCAGGTCAGCCAGCGCCACGTTGTAGCGCTGCGATATCTCGAACAGCGTATCGCCGCGCTTGACCACGTAGGTCTTGGCGCGGCCGTTGCCGCGATTGCCCTTGGCATTGCTTTCCGCGTGCGCCGGCGCCGCCTTGCCGTCCACCTTCAACTGCTGCCCGGCGCGAATCTGGTTGCTGCGCATGCCGTTGAGGGCCTTGAGTTCCTCCACCGTCATGTCGAAGCGCTGGGCGATGCTGAACAGCGTGTCGCCACGACCGACGCGGTAGCGGCCGGATTTCTTCGGCACTTCGCGCGGCTTGTCCTGCTCGCCGGTATCGACCGGATCGGACACCTTGTTCACCGCCAGCGCATGCAGCGCCACCCGCTCCTGCACATCGACGCCCGGCGCCAACGGCACCAGGATGGTCTGGCCGCGCGCCACCTGCTCACGGCTGGAGATATCGTTGATTTCGCGCAGTTCGGCCGGTGCGATGCCATAGGCGCGCGCCAGTTCGTCGAACCCCTCGCCCGAGCGCGTCACGTAGGGCTGCCAGTTGAGCAGCGGCTGCGAGTACGTGGCGAGATTGTGCTTGAAGACCTCCACCTTGTCGGCCGGCAGCACCAGGGTGCGGTCTTCCTTGTAGGCGATCACCGGGCGGATGAACCCGGGATTCAGCTTCAGCAACTCGTCCACCGGGACCTGCGCCAGTTCGGCGGCCACCTGCACATCCATGTGCTTGCCGGTGGTGATGGCGGTGAAATACGGATCGTTGGGCACGGTGCCCAGGTCGATGCCGAAGGCTTCGGGGTCGGCGATGATGTTGCGCACCGCCAGCAGCTTGGGAACGTAGTTCTCGGTTTCCGCGGGCTTGCGGATATCGGCGTACGTCAGCGGCAGCCCGGCCTCGCGGTTTTTGGCCAGTGCGCGTCCCACCGCGCCCTCGCCCCAGTTGTAGCTGGCCAGCGCCAGTTGCCAGTCGCCGAACATGCCGTACAGCATCTGTAGATAGTCGAGCGCGGCATTGGTGGAGGCCACCACGTCGCGGCGGCCGTCGTACCACCAGGTGCGCTCCAGGCCGTAGCGCTTGCCGGTATCGGGAATGAACTGCCACATGCCGCCCGCCAGCGCGTGCGATTCGGCCTTGGGGTTGTAGGCCGATTCGATCATCGGCAGCAGCGCGATCTCCATCGGCATGCCGCGTTTTTCCACCTCGGCGGCGACGTAATACAGATAGCGCCCACCGCGTTCGACGATGCGCTTCAGGTAATCGGGCCGGCTGGCGTAGTAGTTCTCCCATTTCTCGACCAGCGGGCTGTCCAGGTCGTTCAGGGCGAAACCGATCCGCATCCGGCTCCACAGGTCGTCGTACAACGCGCGGTTGTAATCGCCGAACAGCAGCTCGGCGACCATGGGATCGACCGGTTCGGTGAATTGGGCAACGCTGGGGGAAGTGGGGGCGGCCGGCTTGGGCGCGGCCTGCGCGGCGGTGGCGCACGCCAGCAAGGCGGCGATCAGGCAATACTTCATGGGATGCACTGCTTTGAAACAATTACCGAATGGTGCGGGGGCGGGTGGCCCACTGTCAACGCCGGCCGGCCATCGGGATGATGCGGGATGGACCGGGTGCCCGCCTGGGCTTGCACCCGCGAAAAACTCAACGAAAGCCGTTGCGCCGTCGCCGCAGTTCGGTGAACGCCGCCAGCGGCGTGTCGGTGCCGGTCAGCGCCAGCAGGGCCGGCTCGCCGGCGCGCAGGAAAGGGTTGGTCGCGCGTTCCAGCGCAATGGTCGAGGGCAGCGTCGGTTCGCCGCGTTCGCGGCGCGCGCCATCCACCCGCCAGCGCTCGGCCAGCGCCGGATGGTCGGGTTGCAGTTCGCGGGCGAAACGCAGGTTGGTCAGTGTGTATTCGTGCGTACAGCACACCAGCGTATCGTCCGGCAGGGCGGCCAGCCGGCCCAGCGAATCGAACATCTGCCCTGGCGCGCCCTCGAACAGCCGGCCACAGCCGGCGCCGAACAGGGTGTCGCCGCAGAACAGCCACGGCGCCGACCAGTACGCCACGTGATCCAGCGTATGGCCCGGCACGCCCAGCACCTCGAACGTCATGCCCAGCGCGGTGACCTGGCGACCGCCAGTGACCGGGTTCGTCACCCCGGACACCCGGGCGGGGCCATGAACGGTCAATCCTGGCCAATCGGCGGCGAGAACCGGCAGCCCGTCCACGTGGTCGGAGTGATGATGGGTGACCAGCACGGCCACCAGCGCAAGCTCGCGGCGGCGCAGCCAGGCCGCCAGGGGCGCCGCGTCGCCAGGATCCACCGCCAACGCCGCCCGGCCGTCGTGCAAAACCCAGATATAATTGTCTTCCAGTATCGGCAAGGCTTCGAGCGACAGCATGACTTCCTCCCCGGGCAACGCCTGCGATGACGCGCCCACTTCATTCCAGCATTTTGCAGCGTGGCTGGATACCCCGCTAGGCAGCTACGTCGCCGCCGAGGAGGCCGGCTGGTTCGAGCGTACCGCCGCCGATCTGTTCGGCTACAAGGCGCTGCAACTGGAACTGCCCGTCATCGACTGCCTCAAGTCCAACCGCATGCCGTGGCGCGCGCTGGCCGGACGATCCCCCGGCTGCCAGATTGCCTGCACTCCCGAGCAACTGCCCTTCGCCAACCAGACGCTGGACCTGATCGCCCTGCCCCATGTGCTGGATTTCTGCGCCGACCCGCACCAGGTGCTGCGCGAGGCCGAGCGCGTGCTGCTGCCGGAAGGTCGCCTGCTGATCACCGGCTTCAATCCGTGGAGCCTCTGGGGCCTGAAGCGCCTGCATCGCCGGACCGAGCTGCCGTGGCAAGGCCATTTTCTCGCACTGCCGCGCCTGAAGGATTGGCTGGCCCTGCTGGGCCTGGAAACGCGACGCGGCGAGTTCGTCTGCTACCGCCCGCCCATACAACGCAACGGCTGGCTGGAGAAAACCCGTTTTCTCGAAGACGCCGGCGACCGCTGGTGGCCAGCGGCGGGCGGTGTCTATTGCCTGGAAGTGGTGAAGCGGGTGGTGGGAATGCGCATCATCGAGCCGCAATGGCGCCGGGTGCCGGCCGCCACGCCGGCCTCCGCCGCCGTGGTCGAGAAAATGCGCCTGCAGGCGAGCAAGGATCGCTGCAAGGGCCTTTGAGCAATGCCGCCGGAAGCTGGCCGCGATGCGGCAATCCGCAGCGACCGACCCGCCGCTGCCCGGCCCCTCCGCCGTCGCAGGTGAAAGGATCAACGCCCCGCAAGCGGGGCGTTTCGTCGCGGGCGCTCAGTGCAGCGTGCCGTGTCGTTTCAGGTAGTCAGCGATCTCCTGCATGCCCAGTTGGGAAATATCCTTGGGGACTTCCTCCTGCACCATGCGCTGCGCCTCCTTGCTGAGCTGGCTGCGCATCAGGCCCAGAAAACGTGGCGGGGCGAACAGGCAGAGCCGTTCGTAGCGATGCTCCACCCGCGCCTGTTCCAGGTAGCCACCCAGGCTGCGCGAAAACCGTTCAGCCTCGTGCTGCGCGGCATCCAGCTTGGGCTGGCTGGAATGCCCCTGCGCCTGGCTGCCGCTGTTGTAGCGCCCTTCTGCATCGGTATTGATTTCGCGATTCTGCGCCCGGCCTTCCGGGTGGGCGAAGGATTCGATCTCGCGCAGACGGGTACGCCCGTCCACTTCGAAGATACGCGCGCGACTGGCGTCGGCCGCCAGGATCCAGGTTTTGGTCATCGATACGCTCCTTGAACGAAGGTACAGGTGCGACCCACCCACAGGTCGCGGAGTTCGAGCGCGACCGCCGACCGGCCCGCCAGGCGGTCCCGGCCAGCGGGGCGGCGGCAAGCCCGATATACTGCACGCCCGACAACGCGCCCGGCGCGGCTCGAACCTGCATCCAGTGTAGCGATGCCGGCATCGGGCGCGAAGCGCGGGCAAGCCATATGGCAGGCGGCCCTGCCGCGCCGCTCACTCGCAGGACATCGATGGCAACACTAGAGATTTATACGGACGGCGCCTGCAAGGGCAATCCCGGCCCTGGCGGCTGGGGCGCGCTGATGCGCTATGTTTCACCCGAGCAGGTGCAGGAAAAGGAGTTGTTCGGCGGCGAATCGCAGACCACCAACAACCGCATGGAGCTGATGGCGGTGATCGAATCGCTGGCCGCCCTCAAGCGGCCGTGCGCCCTGACGCTCTATACCGATTCGCAATACGTGAAGAACGGTATCGAGACCTGGATTCACAACTGGAAAAAGAACGGCTGGAAGACGGCCGACAAGAAACCGGTGAAGAATTCCGACCTGTGGCAGCGGCTGGATACCGAGGTTCACAAGCACCAGGTCACCTGGCGCTGGGTCAAGGGCCATGCCGGCCACGAGTTCAACGAGCGCGCCGATCAGTTGGCCAACCGCGGTGTGGAGCGCGTACTCGGCGCGTGACCGCGCCTGAGGTAGATTGACGCCCACCGCCGCCCCCGACCGCGCGGCGCCCGATCCATCGTCCTTCGGGGCGTTTCACCTTGCCGGAACCGCCGTAGCGCATGTGGTCCGCCGCGCTGATCCGCCCGCCGCCCCATGACCCCGCCCTTACCGGGCTTTCACAGGACCGCCGTGCCCATGACCGCCCGCCAGCCCGCCGTGCCCTTCATCCTCGTCACGGTGTTTCTCGATGTGATCGGCTTCGGCCTGATCATTCCGGTGCTGCCGGCGCTGATCGGTGATTTCACCGCGTCGCGCGACCAGCAGGCCTACTGGTTCGGCGCGCTGACCGCCGCCTATGGCCTGATGCAGTTCGGCTGCGCGCCGTTGCTGGGTGCGTTGAGCGACCGTTTCGGTCGCCGCCCGGTGCTGCTGCTGTCGATCTTCGGCCTGGGTTGCGATTTCCTGCTGATGGCGCTGGCGCCCAACCTGTGGGTGCTGCTGCTGGCGCGGCTGCTGGGGGGCGCCACCGGCGCCAATTTCTCGGTCGCCAATGCCTATATCGCCGACGTCACGCCGCCGGAACGGCGCGGTCGCGGCTTCGGTGCGCTGGGCGCGGCGTTCGGCCTGGGTTTCATCTTCGGCCCGATGCTGGGCGGCCTGCTCGGCGCCACCGACGTGCGCCTGCCGTTCTATGTGGCGGCCGGCCTGTCGCTGCTCAACGCCGCCTACGGCTTTTTCGTGCTGCCCGAATCGCACCCGCGCGAGCGGCGCGTGTCGTTCTCGTTCGCCCGGGCCAATCCTTTTTCGGCACTGGTATCGCTGGCACGGCTGCGCGGCGTGGGCAACCTCGTCAGCGTGTACACGCTGTTCATGCTCGCCCAGTTCGTGCTGCATGCCACCTGGGTGCTGTACACCACGTTCCGCTTCGACTGGACCCCGCGCGAAAACGGCTTTTCGCTGTTCATCGTCGGCCTGATGGGCGCGCTGGTACAGGGCGTGCTGCTCGGGCGCATGATGCGGCAATGGGGCGAGCGGCGGCTGGTGTACATCGGCTTCGCTTCCGGTGCCATCGCCTATGTCGCCTATGGCCTCGCCACCGAGGGCTGGATGATGTACTGCATCATCTTCGCCAACCTGCTGTCGTTCGCCGCCGCGCCCGCGTTGCAGGCGCAGATCTCCAAGGCGGTGTCGCCCGAGCATCAGGGCGTGGCCATGGGTTCGCTCAGCTCCATCGCCAGCCTGATGCTGGTGGTGGCGCCGCTGCTCGCCTCGCCATTGCTGGCGCGCGTCAGCCACCTGCCGTCCGGCGACTGGCGCATCGGCGCCACGTTCTTCCTCAGCGCCGGCCTGCAATCGCTGGCTCTGCTGATGGCGATCTTCCACTTCCGTCGCCATCCACGGCCTCCCGCCCTGCCCTGAGCCATCGCGGCAGGGTAAACTCGCCTCCGTTGTCCTGCACTACCGGAACCCAATCCATGCGCCAGATCATCCTCGATACCGAAACCACCGGCCTGCGGGTCGAAGACGGTAACCGCATCCTGGAAATCGCCGCGGTCGAAATGATCGACCGCAAGCTCTCTCCGCCGGAACGCCACCTGCACCGCTACATCAACCCGGAACGCGACAGCGAGGAAGGCGCGCTGAACGTCCACGGGCTGACCACTGACTTCCTGGCCGACAAGCCCCGCTTCGCCGCCATCGCCGAGGAGTTCCTGCGCTTCGTGGCGGGCGCCGAGCTGATCATCCACAACGCGCCATTCGACGTGGGCTTCCTCAACGAGGAGCTGGGTCGGCTGGGGTTGGGCAAGATCACCGACCACGTGGCCAGCGTGGTCGATACGCTGAAGATGGCCAAGGACAATTTCCCCGGCAAGCGCAACAGCCTGGATGCGCTGTGCGACCGCTACGAGATCGACCGCAGCGGCCGGACGCTGCACGGCGCGCTGATCGACTGCGAGTTGTTGTCCGAGGTCTACCTGGCGATGACGCGCGGCCAGGACAGCCTGCTGATCGACTTCCTGAGCGATGGCGGCAGTGGCGATGCCGCCGCCGACAAGGCCCGCCGCGATGCGCGCAAGCCGCGCCTGATCATCCAGCCCAGCGCGGCGGAAATCGCCGCCCATGGCGCCTACCTCGACGAGATGGACAAGATCATCAAGGGCGACTGCCTGTGGCGCGAGTACGAGCCCAAGCCGGTCACGGAAGCCGAGGCCGCATGAGCGCCATCGCCCTCGTTCCCGCCGCCGGCAACGGCAGCCGCATGGGCGGCGGCCAGCCCAAGCAGTACCTGCCGCTCGCCGACCGCCCGCTGATCTGGCATACCCTGCGTGCGCTGCACGCCGTGCCGGAGCTGGAGCGCATCGTGGTGGTGCTGTCGCCGGACGATACGCAGTGGGATCAGTACGATTGGTCCGGTTTCGACCGCCTGCGGGTGTTGCGCGTCGGCGGCGATACCCGCGCCCACAGCGTGCTCAACGGCCTGGAAGCGCTGCGCGCCGATTACCCCGCCAGCGGCGAACCGGCGCCCGCCCCGGCGCGCCGGCTGGATCGCATCTCGATCAGCATCACGCTCGACGCCGTACCCCGCGACCCCGCCCCGGTGGCCACGTTGTCGCAGGACGGCCCCTGGGTGCTGGTGCACGATGCCGCGCGCCCGTGCATCGATCCCGCGCTGGTGTCCGGCATGATCGCCCGGCTGGACAACGACCCGGTCGGCGGCATTCTCGCCGTGCCGGTGGCCGACACGCTCAAGGCCGCGCGGCCGGGCGAGCGGATCGCCCACACCCAGCCACGCGCCGGGCTGTGGCAGGCGCAGACGCCGCAGATGTTCCGCCTGCATGCCCTGGCCGATGCGCTGGCCGCCAGCACCGGCCCCGACATCACCGACGAGGCCAGCGCGCTGGAACGACTGGGCCATGCGCCCGCGCTGGTGATGGGCAGCCCGTGGAACATCAAGGTGACCTATCCGCAGGACCTGCGCCTGGCCAGCCTGATCCTGGCGGCGCATGCCGAGCGGCAGGACTGAGCGCCTGTTCAACGTCTTTCGCTGCGGCGCCAGGCCGGAAACGGCAAGGCCCCAGGCATGGATGCGCGCCGACCAAGGAGCACAAGGCAGTGGATGACCGTTTTCCCCCGTGGCACTGCCGCGAATGCTGTTCTGAAAAGACGTTGCCCCCGCGCTGATGGCCGAACACCTGGACATCGCCGACGGCGACAAGGGCGACCGCTACCGCGCGCTGTTGCCGCAACTGGACGCGTTGCTGGCCGGCGAGCCCGACCCGATCGCCCGCATGGCCAATACCGCCGCCGCGCTGGCCGCCACTTTCGGCTGGCTGTGGGTGGGCTTCTATCGCGTGGTCGATGACGAACTGGTGCTGGGCCCGTTCCAGGGCCCCATCGCCTGCACCCGCATCGCCCACGGCAAGGGCGTGTGCGGCGCCGCCTGGGCGCGCAACGAGACGCTGGTGGTGCCGGACGTGGATGCTTTTCCCGGGCACATCGCCTGTTCTTCGGCCGCGCGCGCCGAGATCGTGGTGCCCTTGCGCGACCGCGCCGGCCGCGTGGTCGGCGTGCTGGACGTGGATCACCACCTGCCCGCCGCGTTCGACACGGTGGATGCGGCGCAACTGGAAGCCGTGGCGACATTGCTGATGAGAGATATCGTATGAGAATCGGACAAGGCTGGGATGTGCACCGGTTGGTGGAAGGACGCCCGCTGATCCTGGGCGGCGTGACCATTCCCTTCGAGCGCGGCCTGCTCGGCCACTCGGACGCCGACGCGCTGCTGCACGCGGTGACCGATGCTGTCCTGGGCGGCGCGGGGCTGGGCGACATCGGCCGGCACTTCCCGGACACCGCGGTCGAGTTCAAGGGCGCCGACAGCCGCGTGCTGCTGCGTGAAGCGGTGCGCCGCGTGCACGAGGCCGGCTGGCGCGTCGGCAACGTCGATGCGTCGATCCTGATCCAGCAGCCCAAGATGGCGCCGCATATCCCGGCCATGGTCGCCAACCTGGCGGCCGACCTGGGCATCGCCCCCGGCTGTGTCAACGTCAAGGCCAAGACCTACGAGAAGCTGGGGCCGGTCGGCGCCTCCGAGGCGGTGGAAGCCCAGGCGGTGGCCCTGCTGCTGCCACGCTGACGCCGGTACGGGCCAAGCTGGGCGGCGGGGTGGCGGCGGACACGCCCCGGGAACTCCCGGCTGTTTCGCATGGCCCATCGGGCATATGCTGGAAGAACCAGCCCCAGCCGGAGCACTGTCATGAAACGTCTGCTCGCCTGTTGCCTGTTCGCCCTCGCCACCGGCTTCGCGCTGGCCGAGCGCCTGGACGTGGTTCCCCTCCAGCACCGCACCGCCGAGGACCTGGCGCCGGTATTGCGCGGTGCGATCCCCACCGCATCGTTCCAGCCGATGAACAGCCAGCTCATCGTGCGCAGCCCGGATACCGCCACCTACCAGCAGGTACTGGACCTGCTGGCCCGCATCGACCTGCCGGCGCGCAACCTGACCGTGACCGTGGAACAGCGCGAAGGCGAAAGCCGTAGCGGAAGCACGCTGGCACTGGACGGCGTGGGCATTTCCAACCGGGGCTTCGGCATCGGCATCCGCCTGTTCGGCGGCGGTAGCCGCAACGATACCGTCGCCACCCAGAGCGTGCGGGTGCTCGACGGCCAGCACGCTTTCGTGCGCCTCGGCAGCGAGCGCTTCTATCCTTCCATCGGCTTCGGCTACCGTCCCGGCTACAGCATTGTCCTGGCCGGCGGCACCTGGGTCGGCGCGGGCACCGGCTTCTGGGCCGAGCCGCGCGTGGTCGGCAACAACCAGGTGCTGTTGCGCCTGTATCCCGAAAGCAGCCGTTTCGAGCCGGACGGCAGCATCAGCGAGCACAGCGTCTACGGCGAGGTGCGCGGCCAACTGGGCGAGTGGCTGCCGGTGGGCCAATCGACCATCGCCCGCGCCGGCAGCAACCAGGGCACGACATCGGGCAGCGGCACCAGCAGCAGTGGCTATACCGTGTGGGTCAAGGTCGATCCGGCGCCGTGAGGGCTTGGTGGATGGTCGGGACAAAACAAAGCGGGGCGACCAAGGCCGACCCGCTTTCATCGAGGTGATCCGCAAATCGCAGCCGAAGTGGCTAACAAAACCCAGCGTAGCGGTTCTGGCAAGGAGCGCGAAACGCAGACAGTACAAGACGTACGGCAAGTGAGCGCGACGCAGCCAGAAGGGTTTTGCTAGCCACTCAGCCCAGCGCCTTGCCGTCGGCGATCCAGCGCGCGTGATGCTCGCGGATCAGGTGCACCGCATCCTCGACCGTATCCACCACGATGGGAATCTGCATGTCGATCGGGCTGGCAAGCGCCGAGCCGGATTCGACCATGGTGCGCTTGGCCCAGTCGAGCAGCTCGTGCCACATGTCGCCCACCAGGATCAGCGGCGTATCGTACAGCTTGCGCACTTGCAGCAACTGCCACACCAGCGACAGTTCCAACAGCGTGCCGATCCCGCCCGGGGTGACGATGAAGGCGTTGGAACGCTGCACGAAGTGGTGCAGGCGCGAGAAGAAGGTCTTGTGTTCGTAGGTGCGCCCCACGAAGTCGTTCACGCTCTGTTCGAAATCCAGATCGATCCGGATGCCGACCGACGCTTCCGGATTATCCGGCGCGGCCTGGGCGGCGCCTTCGTTGGCGGCCTGCATCAGCCCCGGGCCACCGCCGGTGACGATGCGGCATCCCATGGCGGCCAGCTCGGCGGCCAGGTATTTCACCGACTGATACGCCGGCGTGTGGTCCTGGATACGGGCCGAGCCAAAGATCGTGACGTGGTAATGCTCGGTATGCGCCGGGCGCAGACGCGATAGATCGTCGACCGTATCCCAAAGCTTGAGCACCGCATCCGAAACGATGCGCAGCGCTTCATCGTCGTCCACTACCCCGATGGGCTTGTTGTTGGGATTGATCAAGACAGGTCCTACGTTGAATGTACGGTCGCCAAGCGTAGCTTGGCTGGCGCGGACAATGCAAGCCGGCGACCGGTGGCAACGGGCGGACCGGCGCAAGCCACTGATCCGCAATGGCTTTTCATCGCAAAACCCAGGGCGCCATCATGGCGTCATCCGTGAAAAGCCCCCGCCGGCCCCGGCAAGCCATGTATTTGATTTAAAACGAATTTTGTTGTGTCACCGTGAAACGGGTGGCGTGCCCCCGTTGCGGGCGGGCCATCGCGCTGCCGATGATGGCCGCACCCGACCGGCGACGCGGCGCCCTCCCCCGTCCGCCCGCCGGTCGATACCAAGATCAGAGGATGAGGAGCATCACATGAACAAGCAGTCCACCCGGATGCGCGCCACACAGTTGTGCGCCGCGCTCCTGATCGGCCTCGGTGGCCTGGCCACCAGCCCCAGCGCCTGGTCCGCCCCGGCCTGGCAGGAAGGCAGCACCTATAGCGCGGGCGCCGTGGTCAGCTACAGCGGCCGCGACTATCGCGCACTGGTCACCCATACCGCCTATGCCGGCGCCAACTGGAATCCAGCCGCCACCCCGACGCTGTGGCAGGACATTGGCCCGGCCAGCGGAACGCCCACCCCGACGCCGACCGCCACCCCGGTTCCCACGCCGACCCAGGCCCCGACGCCGACCCGCGCGCCCACGCCAACCCCCAATGCCACGCCAACCCCCGCGCCCGCCACCTGCTATCAGGCATGGACCAGCGGCGGGGTCTATACCGGCGGCCAGCGCGTGACGCACAACGGCGTCAACTACGAGGCCAAATGGTGGACCCAGGGCGACAATCCGGCGCAATCGGGCGACTGGGGCGTGTGGAAGAGCCTGGGCAATTGCGGCGGCGCCACCCCGGTGCCGACCCCGACGCCAACGGCCAACCCCACGCCGACGCCCACACCGGTCGTCACGCCGACCCCGACCCCCAATCCGACGCCGACACCGGCCCCGAGCGGCACGCCGGTGGATCGCAACGGCCAGCTCAAGGTCTGCGCCAACAACCTGAACCTGTGCAACGAGCGCAATGAGGCGGTGCAGTTGCGCGGCATGAGCACGCACGGCATCCAGTGGTACGGCTGGGGCAGTTGCCTGACCGAAGGTTCGCTGGACGCGCTGGCCAACGACTGGAAGGCCGACGTGCTGCGCATCTCGCTCTACGTGCAGGAAGGCGGTTACGAGAGCAACCCGGCCGGCTTCACCGCGCAGGTGGACAAGCTGATCGACGAGGCCACCGAACGCGGCATGTACGCGCTGGTGGACTGGCACCAGCTCGATCCGGGCGATCCCAACTACAACCTGGCGCGCGCCAAGACTTTCTTCACCCATATCGCGCAGAAGTACGGCAACCAGAAGAACATCATCTACGACGTGGCCAACGAGCCGAACAACGTGAGCTGGACCCGCATCCGCGAATATGGCGAGCAGATCATCCCGGTGATCCGCGCCATCGACCCCGATTCGCTGATCCTGATCGGCACGCATGGCTGGGGTTCGTTCGGTGTTTCCGACGGCCGCTCGGTGGACGATATCGTCAACGATCCGGTGCGCTACGCCAACATCATGTACACCTTCCACTTCTACGCGGCGTCGCACGGCGACCAGTACCTGAACGAGCTGAAAAAGGGCGCGGAGAAACTACCGGTGTTCGTGACCGAGTGGGGCTCGCAGACCGCCAGCGGCGACGGCACCAACAACTTCACCATGACCCAGAAGTATCTGGACTTCCTGGCGCAGAAGAAGATCAGCTGGACCAACTGGAACTACTCGGACGACTTCCGTTCCGGGGCGGTGTGGAAGAGCAACACCTGCGCCAGCGGTAACTGGAGCGCCAGCAACCTGAAACCGGCGGGCGAATTCGTGCGCAACGCGATACGCAATCGCTGATCGGCCTTTCGGGCGACAAGAAAAAGGGCGCGATGGATCGCGCCCTTTTTTGCGCCTTGCCGCCCCGTGCGGCACGGTGGGCATGCCCACCGGCACAGCGATGCCGGCCAGGCGCGCGATGCAGCCAGGTTTTTTTAGCAGTGCTTAACCCCGATTCGCTCCTCGCGCCGTTTCATGATCAATCTTCACCCGGAGTCCGATCATGAAAACCCGCCTGATCTCCCTGGCCGTCGCCCTTGCACTGGCCGCATGCAGCAGCACCGAACCCGGCAACAGTGCCACGAGGCCCGCCCAGGTGCCCGAGCGCGACGAGGCGGTCGCCGCATCGCCCGCCCAGCCCGTCGTCGCGCTGGAGGCACCAACCACCACCGCCGACAGCATGGCCAAGGTACAGGGCAACCAGCAGACCGAAATGTCATTCCTGTATCGCCCGGCGACCGTGCCGGCGCCACAACCGTACCCCGTCGCCGAGGATCGCGAGCGCTATGCCGCCATCGACGAAGGCGCGGTGAAGGTGGTGGCCGAGGCGCCGGTATCGACCTTCTCCATCGATGTCGATACCGGCGCCTACGCCAACGTGCGGCGCATGCTGAACCAAGGCCAGTTGCCGCCAGCCGATGCGGTGCGGGTGGAGGAACTGATCAACTATTTCCCCTACGACTATCCGGATACCGCCAACGGTCGGCCGTTCACGGTGCGGACCGAGATCGCGCCGGCACCGTGGGGCACCGGCAAGCACCTGCTGCGCATCGGCATCAAGGCGCAGGAAGTGCAACGCCAGGCGCTGCCGCCGGCCAACCTGGTGTTCCTGGTGGATGTCTCCGGATCGATGGATTCGCGCGACAAGCTGCCGCTGTTGCAGGCCTCGCTCAAGTTGCTGGTCAAGCAGTTGCGCACGCAGGACAAAGTGGCGCTGGTGGTGTACGCCGGCAGCAGCGGCGTGGTGCTCCAGCCCACCAGCGATCACGCCGCGATCCTGGCCGCCATCGACCAGTTGCGCGCCGGGGGCAGCACGGCCGGCGAATCGGGCATCCGCCTCGCCTACGCGGTGGCACGCCAGGGTTATATCGAAGGCGGCATCAACCGCGTGCTGCTGGCCACCGATGGCGACTTCAACGTCGGCGTGGCCGATGTCCGCGCGCTGAAGCAACTGGTGGAACGCGAACGCACCGGCGGCGTATCGCTGACCACGCTGGGCTTCGGCACCGGCAACTACCACGAAGCGCTGATGGAGCAGATCGCCGATGTGGGCAACGGCAGCTACCACTACATCGACACGCTGAACGAGGGCCACAAGGTGCTGGTGGACGAAATGACCAGCACGCTGGCCACCGTCGCCAAGGATGTGAAGATCCAGGTGGAGTTCAATCCGGCCGAAGTCGCCGAATACCGTCTGATCGGCTACGAAAACCGCGCGCTGCGCCGCGAGGATTTCGCCAACGATAAAGTGGATGCCGGCGACGTGGGCGCGGGCCATACCGTCACCGCGCTGTATGAACTCACCTTCACCGGCAGCGCCGGCCGGGTTCAGCCGCTGCGCTACGCCAAGCCCGCCACCAGCGGCGCCCCGACCGGCGAACTGGCTCATCTGCGCCTGCGCTACAAGGCCCCTGCCGGCGGCGCCAGCCAGTTGCTGGAAATCCCGCTGCGCAAGCGCGACGCGCGCGCCAGCTTTGCCGCCGCCAGCGCCGATTTCCGCTTCGCCAGCGCCGTGGCCGGGTTTGGCCAGTTGCTGCGCGGCGGGCGCTATGTGGACGAGCTGGACTACGCCACGGTGCGCCGCATCGCCGCCGGCGCGCGAGGGGGGGACCGCTTTGGCTATCGCGCCCAGTTCGAACAACTGGTGACACTGGCCGAAACGTTGACGCCACGCGCACCGACGGCCGCCAATGAATGACGCGGGGCTCGCGGTCGGCGCCGCCACCCCATACAGTGGCGGCATGCCCACCGATATCGATCCGCACAGCGACGAAGGCCTGATGCTGGCCTGGCGCGATGGCGATACCGCCGCGTTCGACGCGCTCTATGCCCGTCATCGCCTGCGGCTGTATCGCTTCCTGGTCCGCGAGACCGGCAGCGACGCCGCGGGCGACGAGCTGTTTCAGGAAGTGTGGCTCACCGTGATCCGCCAGCGCGGCGCCTACCAGCCGTGGGCGCGCTTCAGCACCTGGCTGCTGGAAACCGCGCACCGCCGCCTGATCGACTGGCACCGCCGCGAAAAGCGCCACCGCTGGGACAGCGACCTGGGCGAGATCGAGGCAATGGCCGACCGTTGCCCGACGCCCGATCTGCTGGCGGCCGGCCGCCAGGCCGGCGCACGCCTGCTCGACTGCCTGGGCACGCTGCCGCCCGAACAGCGTGAAGCCTTTCTGCTCAAGGAGGAACACGCGCTCGGCCTGGCCGAGATCGCGCAACTGACCGGCGCCGCCGCCGAAACCGTCAAAAGCCGCGTGCGCTATGCGCTCGCCAAGCTGAAAGCCTGCATGGGAGACCTGCTGTGAGCGACCATGACCTGCCGCACGACGACGCACTCAGCCGCCACTACCGCGCGCTGCCGCCGCAGGCCGGGAACGCCAGCCTGGCGGCTTGGGCGGAAGGCTCGCTGATCGTGGACGACTGGCCGCTGGGCAAGGTGCTGGCCGAGTTGGGGCGTTATCGCAGCGGGCTGGTGCAATGCGATCCTGCGGTCGCTGGCTTGCGGGTCTCCGGCGCGTTTCCGCTGGCCGATACCGATCGGGCGCTGACCGCGCTGGCGCTATCGCTGCCGGTCCGCGTGCGTTATCTGAGCCGCTGGTGGGTGCGCGTCGAACCGGCGTGATCTCTTTTTTTTGCGCGGCTGTCCTTTTGCGTTTTTCGTTCGACTCCCTGGGTAGATCCCACGCATCAGCCCAGAGGAAACCTCCGATGTCCCGTTCTTTCCCTTCCGCCCTTCCGCACCGCCTGCGCGCCAGCATGCTGGCCGTGGCCCTGACGTTGGGCGGCGCCCACGCGGCCCCCGCCGACCCCGCCTCGCCGGCGGTGGCACAGCACCATGCGATCGATGCCGGACCGCTGGGCCCTGCGCTGGCCCGTTTCGCCGCAGCCGCCGGCATCGCGCTCTCGTTCGATGCCGCGCGAACCGAGGGGCTGACCAGCCCCGGTCTGCACGGTCGCTACGACGTCGAGGCCGGGCTGGCGCAGCTACTGGCTGGCAGCGGCCTGACCGCGCAGCGCACCGCGCCGGGCATTTATACATTGTTGCTACGCCAGGATGTCGCGCCCGTATCCCCCGCGCCGGCCACGGGCACCACGCTGGCGACGATCGCCGTGGTGGGCGACTGGCTGGCCGATGGCAGCCCGGCACATGTGTTCGAGCATCCCGGTGCGCGCGACGTGGCGCGCCGCGCCGATTTCGCCGAGGAAGGCGCCACCACGGTGCGCGAAGTGCTCAATCGCATGCCCGGCGTGGTGGCACCGGAAAACAACGGCACTGGCAGCCACGATCTGGCGCTCAATTTCGGTATTCGCGGGCTGAACCCACGGCTGGCATCGCGCTCGACGGTACTGATCGACGGCATTCCGTTGCCATTCGCGCCTTATGGCCAGCCGCAGTTGTCGTTCGCGCCCGTATCGCTGGGCAACCTGGACGCGGTGGATGTGGTACGCGGCGGCGGTTCGGTGCGCTACGGGCCGCAGAACGTTGGCGGCATCGTCAACTTCGTCACCCGTGCGATTCCCAAGGACGTCGGCGCGCAGATCGGCGTGCAGAGCGAAATCAGCCCCGCTGGCCATGGCGGCAGCCCCAAGACCAGCGCCAACCTGCTGCTGGGCGGCACCGACGAGCGTGGGCTGGGCGCAGCCTTGCTGTATTCCGGCGTGCGCGGAAGCGACTGGCGCGAACACAGCGATACCACCATCGACGATGTGATGCTGAAGGGCGCGTTCCAGATCGATCCGGCCCACAGTGTCACCGCGATGTTCCAGCATTACGAGGGCCACGCCGAGATGCCGGGCGGGCTGAACCGCGCGGACTATGATGCGGACCCGTTCCAGTCCACCCGGCCCGACGACAGTTTCTGGGGCCGCCGCACCCTGGCCAGCGTGGGCTATGCCTATCGGCCGGACAGCACGCGAGAGTTCACCGCTGGCGGCTTTTTCACCACCACGCTGCGCAGCGGCTATCTGGACCAGGGCAAGAACCTGACGCTGTCGCCGCGCGAATACTGGGTACGCGGAGCCCAGGCGCGCTATGCGCAGGTATTCGGCCTGGGTGACACGCGTCATGAGATCGGCATCGGCTATCGCTTCATCAGCGAAACCAGCCACGAGCAACGCCTGTGGAGCCCCGCCGCAAGCGGGGTACTGCCCGACGGCGGCAGCCCCATCGATCGCGACACCCGTGGCCACACCATGGCGCACGCGCTGTATCTGGACGACCGCATCGACGTCGGCCGCTGGACCATCACTCCCGGTATCCGCTACGAGCTGATCAGTTCGCGCCAGGACAATACGCTGAAGAACCGCCGCGATTCCGGCGACTACAACGTGCCGCTACCGGCGCTGAACGTGGTGTACCGGATGAGCGAGGCATGGAATCTCTACGGCAATACCGAAGGGTCGTTCGGCACGGTGCAGTACAGCCAGATGGGCAAGGCCGTGGCCAGCGGCAGCGTGAAGCCGGAAAAGGCGCGCACCTGGGAACTGGGCACACGTTACGACAACGGAACGGTGCAGGCGGAGCTGGGCGCCTTCCTGATCAACTTCGACAACCAGTACGAAAGCAACCAGGTGACCGACAGCGTTACCGCGCGCGGCGAGACGCGGCACCAGGGTATCGAGGCGGCCGGCCGTTACCACCTGATCGGGCTGGACGAGCGGCTGCGCGGGCTGAATGCGTTCTTCAACTATGCCTTCGTGGATGCACGCATCCGCGAAGCGGGCGCCAACCAGGGCAACTACGTGCCGTTCTCTCCCCGGCACAAGGGCTTGCTGGGCATGGATTACCGGATCGCCGCGTGGCAGTTTGCGCTCGACGGTCAGGCGCAGTCGGGCATGTATGCCGACAATGCCAATACCCGGGAGGAAAACGCGCGGGGCAATACCGGCTGGATTCCGGGCTATATGGTGTGGGGGCTGAACGGCAGTTACGACTTCGGCCCCACGCTGGCGAACCTGACCTTGCGTTTCGGCGTGAAAAACGTGTTCGACCGGCGCTATTTCACCCGGTCGTTCGACGATAACAACCGGGGCAAGTACGTGGGCGAGCCACGCACCTTCTACCTGAACGCCAGTGCGGCATTCTGAGCGGGGCATCGTAAAAACTCACGGCCACGGGTGCCGCAGGCTTGGTTAGAACCTGTTGGTAGTCTTTTCGCGATAGCGGCCGGTGGCAGCGCTGGTGTGCGGCAAGGTACGGGCCGCTTCAATATGAAACCCGAGCGGCTGGCCGCACCGTGCACCAGCAATACCCGGAGCCGAAGGACCGGGCCCCGCGCCGTTAAAGCGAGCGAATGCGCTCCAGCAACACGGTGAAGTAATCAAAAATATGCTGCGCCCCAATCAGGAATAACTCACGATTTTGATGGAACCCAACTGCGGCAAGACCGAGAAGCAGCCATTTCAATGGCACGAAAACCCGAATGCTGTAACCGCTTTGCACGTCGCCATACGCCCTGTACTGAGCATGCCCACGCCGCCCATTGACAAGCCGAGCCAGCAATCTCGTCATGACATCGGCAATGAGCAATGCCCCTCCCAGAGGCACGAGATATCCCAGCCAGAAGAGCCCTCCCGACTGGATGTCCGAGACAACGATCAAGACAGTTCCGGCCAATAGACAGGCGATGAGCGTGATCTCGGCAATTTGATCGATCGCCTTGTTGCGACGCAGTGCCCGATCGTCCCAGAAAAAGGCACCCGTAGCCGTATCCCTCGCCGGAAAGAACCGGCACAGCGCTTTGTTCAATAGCGCCGACAGCGCCGGCGTGAGCAACACGACAATAAGGGTGGAATTCATTGGTCATCGACGTTTACTGATCACGGCGACAGGGAGCATATCTCACGCAAAGCCACGCCTGGAAAACTCACGCGCACTTTCATCCCAGGCTTTGCTAGAACCGGGCTAACCAGCCGACCATTCGGAATCACATCATGTTCCTGCTTCGTTCTTCTTCGTCCAGTGCCTTGCTGGCACTTGTCAGCCTGCAATGCATTCCCAACGGCTATGCGGCCAGCCCCACCGCCTGGACCGATCATCAGCGCCAGGTCGTGCAGGCCTGCGTCAAGGCCAGCAATCTGAAGAACGCCCAGGCGGGCGGTAACGTGATCGAGTTCGACGATCGCGCGGGGGTGACGGCGGTGGTGATCGCCGGGCGCTACCCGCAACGGCATATGAAGAACCGCCCCGGCCGGGAGCTATGCGTGTACGACAAGGCCACGCATACGGCGTATGTGTCGGAGGCGGATTCGCTGATCACGGGACGTTGAACACCAACCACAACGCGCTTGCGTCATCGCCACGCCTTGCCCGGTCCGGCCAGGCCGGTGCCGGGCCGGATCTGCCATAGGCTGGTGTTCGGATCCAGATCGTCGGCGGGCGAGCCACCCGCGCGGCGTTGGGAAGCGGCCAGGCACAGCGCGGATCGCCACCGTGCCGGCCGCAGGGCGCTGGCATCGGTCAGGCTGGAATCTCGTTGCGTTCCCAGGCGGCACGTATGGCCGGTTTGCCTTGCACCGGGGTAGCGTTGTCCTTGGCCTGGAACACACCCAGCCCCGGCACGCCACTGCCGGGCGCAATGGGAAAGTCCGCCGCGGCCAGCAGTTGCGCGATCAGGGCGATGTGTTCGTTGGTCAGTTGTTGCAGGTAAGCGGTTTGATACCGGGGAATGGCGACATCGAGCGCGCGCTGGTCGTTGTCCAGGCGCAGCGACAGTTCCTGAAAGGCCGCCTGCGCCTCGAATTCCAGCAAGAGCGGCACCCCGGGCACGGTTTCCACGGTGTGGGTATTGTTCAGTTCGATCCACCAGTGATCGTCGATCACATCGTCGTCGCGATCGGCCCGCGCGATGATCCGGTAAGGGGTGGGGTCGGCGGATACGGTCAGGCCCGCCACCTGCAAGGCCAGGCGGAACACCCGCTTTCGCGCCTCCGCGCGCCGCCCTGCCCGATCACCATCGAGATAGGCCTGGATGGCATCCAGCGCCGCCTTGCGGGCGGCCTGCTGCTCGGCGGAACCACCGGCGAAGTACGGCCAGGCACTGCATCGCGCCCAGCACTCATTACGCGCGGCAAGCAATTGCTGGGGGTTGAACCCACTGCCGCGCCAATCGCTGACGTAGCCATAGAGATCACGTGGATTGGGGCCGTCGGCCCGTATCCCATAAAGCGCCCAGTTCCAGCAGGCCGGATCGTATACGGCATCGCCCGCGACAATGCGCGTGCGGTTGACGGCGGCAAGCGTTGCCAGTTGCGCGCCTGAAAGCGTGGTCGGCATGTGATGTTCCTTGTGGGGTGAAAGCAAGAGGACGTGGCGAAGCAGCGCTTCGCGTGCCGGCGGCGGCCTGAACGCGATGGTCAACGGTGCGCGAACAGATCGGCGACGTACACGGGCTATTTATGACAAATAAATAAACACCCACTGAAAATTCATGACTTGCGGCGGATCACCCACGCCATCAGGGGTGGTATGCGGTTTTAGCCTCACCACGGAGCAAGTCCGCATTCACGGGAGGTACTTCCCCTCGTGCTGGATGCGGCGGTCACGAGTGGCACTTCGAACCATCCGTCGTTTATCCAACGCTTGGCGCACACCGCCGATCGCCTCGTCCCGGCCTTCCACCCATCACGCTGACCGCGCGAAAGGCTTTTCTGCCCCCGGTTTGCGCTACTGAGCCAAATCGCTTTTTTGCCGGAAACAGCTGTCCAAGGCAGGATCGTTGCGGGATGCGGCTTGTAAGGCGAGTTGACGCTGCATCGCCGTCAAGTCCCCTGCAAACGAAATGATCGATCCAGACAAATATGCGTGTTCTTTCCCAACATTCAGTCAAGGTACGCATTGGATTAGCTTTTTGCCTGGACTGCGCAATCGGACAACTCATAGCGCGTCCATGTGGCGATGGCCCGGCCATCGCCCCGTCCTGTACCGACGCCGGCGTGGCGGCTCCTCGACCGCCCTCGGCACGATTGGAGGAATGGCATGAGCAAGCAATGCATCGGCGTGCTGGCAGCGCTACCGCTGGCAATGTTATTGATCGGTGGGCCCGTCGCCGCCAAGACCATCACCTGGTCCGGCCATCAGTGGGAGGTACGGGCTGGTGGCGGTGGCCCCGGCCCCAATGTCTGGGATGACCGCAACGCCTGGGTGGACGAGCAAGGCTATCTACACCTGAAGATCGCCAATCGCGATGGCGTCTGGTCGTCGGCGGAAATCCAGTTGGCCAACCTGGAACGGCTGGGTTTCGGCACCTACCAGTTCAAGATGCTGGGCCGGCCCGACCTGCTGGACAAGAACGCAGTGTTCGGCTTTTACACCTACCCGCCAGCCGATGTCGGGGGGGATTCCACCAACGAAATCGATATCGAGTTCTCGCGCTGGGGCAACGATTTCGCACTGCTGGGCAATTACACAGTGTGGCCAGCAGTGAACGGCGCCAACCGCAGCTGGCGCGGCTTCGACTTCACCCTGACCAGCGACCGCTCCACGCATCGCTTCAACTGGCAGTCGGACAAAGTGGTATGGCAGTCGATGCAGGGCTTCGTCGACGTGGGCCAGACGCATGACGAGTTCATGAACTGGACCTTCGATCCGCGCAACCCGCCCGCCAATACCGATACGCGCGATCTCCAGTTCTATTGCCGATCCGGCGACCCGCAGCAATGCATCGCGCAGAAACCGCAGTATTTCCTGATCAACCTGTGGCAGGTGGGCGGACGCGCACCGTCCAACAACCAGGAAATCGAACTGGTTCTCACCGAGTTCACCCACGTACCCGGCGGAACCTCGCCCACGCCGACACCCGGACCGACACCGACGCCACAGCCCACACCAACCCCCACCACCCCGCCGACCCCCACGCCCACCACCGTGCCCACGCCGACGCCAGCCCCCGGCACCTGCTACCAGGCGTGGTCCGCAGCCGCCATCTACACCAGCGGCCAGCGTGTGACCGTGGCGGGGGTGAACTACGAGGCCAAGTGGTGGACGCAGGGCGACAATCCCACGCTGTCCGATCAATACGGGGTGTGGAAGCGATTGGGCGACTGCACCGGTGCAACACCGACTCCCACCCCGGTCCCGACGCCGGTCACCCCGACCCCCACCCCGGTTCCTACACCCACGCCCGTTACACCGACCCCAACGCCAACGGCAGGCTGCTCCGCCTGGCGCGAAGGTGTGCCTTATGCGGTCGGCGATTGCGTCAGCTATCAGGGCCGGCAATACCGCGCCCTGATCGCCCACACGGCCCCTGTCGGCGGTGGCTGGACGCCCGTGGTGGTACCGGTGTTGTGGCAACCCGTCTAGGCGTGGCCCGCACGGTTGATGATTCAAGCTCCACCCTCTTCACGGCGCCCAAGGCGCCGTTTTTTTTTTGTGGGCGCCGTGAGCGGCATGCATCAATCAAAGCAGTGAACCACGCCACGGCAGAAGATAAGTGCTGGCATTTGCAGTGGCTTCACCATTCGAACCCGACTAGTGGCGAATATTGAACTGACGCTTGCTGTGGTTGATTGGTGAAATCATCTTTTAATTTCTGCCCCTTCATTTTTTACGGAATCGCATATTTCTCTTCCTTTTCCGTCATGGCAATGGATGTCAAGCTATCGGACTCAAAAAAAGTGAATGCGCGCATTCATTTAAGGAACATTGACCCCGTGGATTTTTGCCACTTTTCAATAGCATTTGAAATGGCGGATATGCCAAGATCTTTTCGTCGCATGATGGGCACCAACAAGCCCAGCGAAGCTGGCCCCGGCAAGCAGCGCGAAACGCCTGAAGAACAATAAATCGAACTTCCCCCAGCCGCAGACAGTATGTGTTGTACGGCCAAGTGAGGCTCGGCCCGCGCACCAGGCTACCAAGAGGTTTCTGCTCGCGGCTCAAAAACGCCACGCTTCCCAGCGTGGCGTTTTCGTTGCGGCGTGCACGCGCCATAAAGCCCATCAAAGCTTGAACTGCGCCACGCGCCTTTCCAGTTCGGTGGCCAGATCACGCAGTTGCTGTGCGGTATGGGCGGTTTCATCCACGGCCCGGCTGTTCTCTTCCGACATCTGCGCAATCTTCTCCACATTACGCGCCACGTCGTTGGATGCCGTGCTCTGCTCGGTCAGCGATGTGGTGATGTCGGCCACCACACTCACCACACGGTCGGCGCTGGTACGGATCTGGCCAATGGCTTCGCCAGCGCTGTTGGCGGTTTCGACGTTTTCTTCCACCTTCTTCACCCCGTCGCTCATGCTGTCCACCGCGGTACGGGTGCCAACCTGGATTTTCTCGATCATCGTGGCGATTTCGATGGTGGAGGTGGAGGTGCGTTCAGCCAGCTTGCGTACTTCGTCCGCCACCACCGCAAAGCCCCGGCCCTGCTCGCCGGCACGTGCCGCTTCGATGGCGGCGTTCAAGGCCAGCAAGTTGGTCTGGTCGGCGATTTCCTTGATGACGTTGACGATGCCAGTGATCTGCTTGGCGTGTTCGCCCAGATGATCGACCGTCTGCGAGGCACTGCGTACCGATTCGGAAATGCTGCGGATGCCCGCCACGGTCTGGCCGATGACTTCGCTGCCGGATGTGGAAACGCGGCCAGCCTCACGCGATTGCTCCTCCGCTTCACGCGCGGAACCCGCCACGTGGTTGATGCTGACGGTGAGCTGTTCCACCGCCGCCGCCATCGCCGCTGCTGCGCTGCTCTGTTCACGCGCCCCAACCGATACCTGGTCGGATGCCTGGCTGATGCGCTCGGCGCCGCCCAGCAGATCCTCGGCACTTTGCTTCACGTGGTGCAGCATCTCGCGCAATTTTTGCTGCATCTGGTTGAGCGCGCTGAGCAGCCGGCCGATTTCATCCTGGGCGCCGGCAGCCACGTCGCGGCTGAAATCGCCATGTGAGGCACGAGCCGCCATGTCACCGGCTTCTTTCAAGCGCCGGGCGAGACTGCTCGAAATACCGACAGCGATACCAACGCCGATCACCGCACACAAGATGCTGGCGATGATCATGGTGACGACATTGCTTTGCCGCGCGGCATTGGCCTCGGCCGCGCGGGCGCCGAGCAGCGAGGATTCGGCATCCGAAATCTCGGACAGCACCTGCCGCATCGCATCCATGCGGCTCTTGCCATTGGCCTGCCGTACCACCGCCACCACTTCATCCATGCTGCGTGTTCCAGCCGCTACATCCCGGCGCAGGGCGATTTCCGGTGTGACCACGTTACCAATCCAGTCTTCCATCAGGGTGGCCAGTTTTTTCAGGCGTTCCTGCTGGGTGGCATTGTCCTTGGTCAGCTCGGTGATCTTGGTCAGCGCCTCGTCGAATGCCTGATGGCCCGAGTTGTAGGGCCCCAGGAAGTCGTCCTGACCGGAGAGCAAAAAGCCCCGCTGGCCAGTCTCCATGTTGATCATCCCGGCGAGCATGTCATCAACTTGCATCAGGACCTTATACGTATGTTCGGTCCACCCGGTTGCGTCCTTCACGCGGCCGACATTGTTGGCGATGACCCCCATGGCAATGAGCACGATGACCAGAACGGTGCCAAAGCCCAGATAAAGCTTTTTCGCAATACTCAGCGCATTCATTTCATTCTCTCCTTGTGTCTCCGCCCTCACCCTGCGGATTTTCAAAGACAGATTAATCTGCTTATTTCTCTATTGCTTGGCATCGGCCCCGCGCGCCATGCGTTCATGACTGGCTATTGTCGCTTTCCCATATGACAACCGCTGGCTATATATAAAAAATGGGGGGAAAGTCATGAAATTCCATATTTTCAATTGGCCGAACGTTTCGCAGTTTCTGATGCCCCCCCCTACCCAATCGGCTAGCCCTCCATCAGCGGCCATGACCGCTCAACCACCACTCCAATAATTTCATTATTTTTCAATAACTTAAGTAAATACCTCGATGAGCCACCAGGCTACCCCATGCATTGCCGAAAACCACCCCACCCGATAAACCAATCCACGGCCCCACCCATTCAACGCATGAGCATATATTTAATACAAATTTGTTCGTATTTTTGGAAAGAATGCTGGATTGGTGCAAATATTTGGTGAGTCGGATGAAAACCTGATTTGATCACCATTGCGCTTACCCAAGTAATTCCTGAGCAGAAGGAGATGTAACCACGCCAATGGCAATCTCGGTGCGATTACCAGCCTGCATCAGATGCTGGAGCAAAAACTGCCTCCGAATCTCCGTTCAAGGATGTTTTGCGGGTTCAATCACCGAAGGGTGGCCATCCGATTGGAAGCCTGAAACGTTGCATGCGATACAAGTTGGTACGTGCACGCCTGTCAGCAAACGCTTTCCACCACTGCAAGATTTCAGGTCACACAAGGGTCTGGTTCTGGCAACACCTCGTATCTGTCATAGTATTTGCAAATAAGAATGTTTATCGTTTAATATCGTAAGTATTGATCCAGCGCATGGTGCATTGCGGTAGAACAGGCTAACCAGGCGGCAAGCCTGCAAGGCCCATTTGATGCCGGCACCGGCTGGGAAAACCGGCACAGCTCCGGTCGTGGCAAGCCATCGTTTACGGCGTTGCTCGCTTTAAAAACGATAATAATTATCAACCTCAAAATCATCTGGACGTCATTCCGAGGCCATCGTGTTCCTGTACCACTCCCCGTTCCAGCCCCCGTTCCGCCGCAAATCCTTATGCGGGCTGGGTTTGTTGTCACTGCTGCTGGCGTTGCCGCTGGCCTACGCCGACAGCACGCTCGACACCATCGTCGTGACCGCCACCCGTACCGAAAAGACCATCGAGGATGCGCCAATCCGCACCGAGGTCGTTACCAGCAAGGAAATCGAGCGCACCCACGCCCGCACTTTGAAAGAGGCGCTGGAAAACGTGCCCGGCCTGCAACTGCGCGAAGTGCATGGCAAGTCAGGCTATGAGCTTTCGCTACAAGGCCTGACCAGTGATCAGGTGCTGATCCTGATCGATGGCATGCCCATCAGCGCCAGCACCGGCTCCACGGTCAATCTCAGCCAGTACCTGCTGGCGGAAGTGGACCATATCGAGGTGATCAAGGGCGCCGCCTCCGCGCAGTACGGCAGTTCGGCCATGGGCGGCGTGATCAATGTCATCACGCGCAAGATCCAGCCGGGGTTCTCCGGCAGCGTGGCCGGCGACGTCGGTAGTTACGGCAAGCAGAACGTGTCGGGCAAATCGTTCGACAAGGGCAGCGCCCACGGCCAGGCGCGTGTCGAAGGTGGCGGCGAGCGCTGGCGGGTGCGCGTGGACGCGGACGTGGTCGACGATTCGGGCTTTTCGGTGAACCCGGACGCCTGGGCGCGCCAGGGCGACGCATCGCGTCGCGAACAGTACGGCGGACGGCTGGCCTGGCTGCCCACCCCGAACAGCGAGCTGTGGGTGGAAGGCAGTACCTACACCGAGGACGACGAACAGCGCTATCAGTACTACGCACCGCCCAACTACATCCCGCAGCGCAAGACCGAAAACATCGAGCGTGATCGCATCGCCGCCGGTGGCAACTGGCGCTTCGACAACGGCATGAACGTACAGCTCAAGGGCCTGGACGAGCGCTACGACAGCACCACCCGCGAATACTCCAACGATTTCGCCATTGCCAGGCGCGAATCCGAGCAGACCACGCAGCATGTCACGGCCCAGGTGGACCTGCCCGCCTGGAACCGCCAGCTATGGCAGTTCGGTGCGGACTGGCACGGCGAGAGCCTTACCCAGACCAGCAACGATGTCTCGGAACTGGTGGGCAACGGCAAGGTCACGCGCAGCAGCCGCGAGCTGTTCGCACAGAATGACATCATCTTCAACGACATCTGGGAACTGGTACTTGGCCTGCGCTGGCAGGACGACTCGGATTTCGGCAGCCACGCCGCCCCCAAGATCGCGCTGCGCGGCAACGTACTGCAAAGCGGCGACTGGAACGGCGTACTACGCGCCAGCTTCGGCCAGGGCTACCGCGTGCCCAACCTGAAAGAGCGCCACTACCTGTTCGATCACAGCTCGCTGGGCTACATGGTGCTGGGCAATCCCGACCTCAAGCCCGAGTCATCCAATAGCTGGCAACTGGGCGGCACGCTGTCGTTCCGCCAGAACGTCACGCTGGACGTGAACCTGTTCCTCAATGACGTGAAAGACCTGATCCAGACCGATCTGGACAACTACACCACGGTAAACGGCGTGGCGCTGTACAGCTACGAGAACATCGCCCGCGCCCGTACCCGGGGCGTGGAAACCGCGTTGCGCTGGCAACCGCTGGAAACACTGGATTTCAGCGCCGCCTACACCTTCACCGACGCACGCGACCTGGATACCGACCAATCGCTGACGCGCCGCCCCCGCAGCATTGCGCGCGTTGGCGCCGACTGGCAGGCCCTGGCCGACACCGGCATCTCCCTGCGCGGCCGCTATCAGAGCAGCGAACTGGTCGATGCCGCCACCAACGCCCGTTCGCCGGCCTGGACCACCTGGGATCTGAAGATCAACCAGACCATCAACCGCGACACCACCGTCTACTTCGGCGTGGACAACCTGTTCGACCGACAGCGCGACTTCGCCGATGCCAGCGACTTCGGCCCCATTGCGGGCCGGTTCATCTACCTGGGTGCCCGTTACACCTGGGGCAAGACCAACTACTGAGAGAGCAACAGCCATGCAATCCAAACACCATAAGTCGGGCGCCCTGCTGGCCATGACGTTGACCCTGGCCCTGGCCGCATGCGGTGGCGGCGGAGGTGGTGGCGATTCCACGCCCACCCCGGTGCCCACGCCGACACCCACGCCCGCCCCGTCCGCCGGGTTCAGCCAGAAAGCCACCTGGGCCGTCACCCTGCCGGCAACCAATGTCTCGGTATGCTACGACTTCGACACCCAGACCGAAGTGGCCGATTGCAGCGGCAACGCCTGGGATCTGAAGTTCAAGAGCGGCGGCCGCACCGCCTCGCTCTCCACCAATAGCGGCGTCAGCGGCAGCGGCCAGGGCGGCGCCTTCGGCGGCCCGTTCGAACACACCTGGGCAGACCTGCTCGCCTGGCAGAACGGCACCACCGACCCCACCAGCGGCCCGATCCCCGCCAACCTGTATTTCAAGGACAGCGCCAGCGGCGTGTTCACCGGCAGCAATTCGATCCAGGCCGCCGCATTCGAGTACGGCGTGGGCGGCGAGAACGACCACAAGCTGTACCCCAACTATCGCGTGTTCCTGATCACCACCGACAACACCAAGGCCAGCAACACGGGCGATGCCACCTCGCCGGTGTTCGCGCTTCAGGTGACCGGCTATTACGGCGGCCCGAGCGGCACCGCGTCCGGCTGGCCGTCGTTCCGCTGGGTGGATCGCTTCACCGGCACGCAGAAGACCGCGATCGTCGATGCCAGCACCGACTGGGTTTACTACGACCTGGTCGCGGGCGCGGTCAGCAGCGAAGCCGGCACGTGGCATATCGCCTTCAACCGCTACAACGTCAAGCTCAACGGCGGCGCATCCGGTAGCGGCAAGGTGGGTGGCTTTGTCGGCGGCACCCCGGCTGGCTTCTACGATGGCAGCGGCAAGCCGGTGGCGGCCAAGTTCACCGATGCGACCAACTTCGCCAGCACGCTGGCCGATCTGGCCAGCCCCACTGCCTTCCCGGCCACTGCCGCGCAATGGGTCAAGGACGGCACCACTTCGCCGCTCAGCCCCAACTACCAGGGCACCTACCCTGCCGCGCTCGACTACGGCTGGTTCAGCTACTACCCGACCACCGCAGCGGCCAGCGCCGCCGGCCTGCCCGCCGTCGCCCACCTGCTGAAGGCGAACGACACGCGCGGCACCCTGCTGCGCTCGGGCGAAGGCAACAGCTACGCCCGCTTCCGCCTGGTCGAGATCAAATACGCCGATCCGAACAATGCGTCCAGCGCGCAGACCTGGACGTTCGAATTCGACATCCAGCCGAAGCCGTAACCCCTGTCGATCGGCGAGCACTGGTGGGGCCCGGCCCCACCGGTTCACCGCCCGCGCCCCATCTCGCCACCGCGAGCAGGCGCGCACTCTGAAAGCCTGTCGATCAGCGCTTGCTGACGGCGTCACGCCTCGTCCGGCACACGGGTGCCGGACGATTTTCCTTCGTATCACCACCCCGTCTCATGGAACTGACATGAACACAGCTACCCTCACTTTCGACCGCACCAGCCGCGCCGAGCTGCAAGCCCGGCACGCCGAACTGGTTGCCGCCGAGCCGCGCCTGCGCATCCGCGACCGCGCGCAACGCCTGGGCGTGAGCGAGGCCGAACTGGTCGCCGCCGAATGCGGCCCCACCGCCATCGAACTGATCGCCACGGGCGAACGCCCGATGCAGACCCTGTTCAACGAACTGGGCACACTGGGCCGCGTGATGGCCCTGTCGCGCAACGACTGGTGCGTGCACGAGCGCCACGGAGCCTACGAGGACATCAAGGCAGAAGGTCCGGTCGGCCTGGTCCTCGGGCCGGATATCGATCTGCGCCTGTTTTTCACCTGCTGGCAGCATTGCTACGCGGTGACCGAGAACGATCGCCGCAGCATCCAGTTCTTCGACCGCGAAGGCGTCGCGGTCCACAAGGTTTTCCTCACCGAGCACAGCGATGCAGCCGCCTATGACGCGCTGGTCGCCAAATATGCCGCGCGCGGCAAGCGCCAACCGACGCCGGAAACGATCCCCGCCAGCAACGAACTGCCGGACGTGGCGGATGCCGCCGCGCTGCGCGATGCGTGGCTGGCGATGACCGACACCCACCAGTTCTTCCCTTTGCTGCGCAAGTTCAACGTCTCGCGCCTGGGCGCCCTGCGTGCCGCCGGCAGCGATCTCGCGCAGCCGGTCGCCATCGATGCGGTCGAGACCATGCTGCAATCGGCCGTGGCCAGCGGGCTGTCCATCATGTGCTTCGTCGGCAACCGGGGCATCGTGCAGATCCACTCCGGCGCCGTGCACAAACTGCTGCGCACCGGGCCGTGGTTCAACATTCTCGATCCCGATTTCAACCTGCACCTCAACACTGAAGCCATCGCCGAATGCTGGGTGGTCAACAAGCCGACCAGTGACGGCTGGGTCACCTCGCTGGAGGTCTACGCCGCCAACGGCGAACTCATCGTGCAATGGTTTGGCGAGCGCAAGCCGGGCAAGCCCGAACTGGCCGGCTGGCGCGAGCTGATGGTGAGCCTGTGCGCCACCCCGTTGGCGGAGTAAGCCCATGCGTATCCTGAAATCCTGGCTGGCCTTCGCCGCCCTGGCGGTGCCGCTGCTCGTCGGCGCCGCACCCGCGCCCAAGCGGGTGGTGGTGCTGGGCGGCGGGCTGACCGAGATCGCGTATGCGCTGGGCGGCGGCCCACAACTGGTGGGCGCCGACCAATCCAGCATCTACCCGCCCGAAGCGCGTCAACTGCCCAAGGTGGGCTACTACCGTACCTTTTCGGTGGAAGGCGTGGTCGGACTGACACCGGATCTGGTCCTGGCATCCGATCAGGCCGGCCCACCGGAAGCGATCGAACGCTTGCGCCAGTTAGGGCGGCGCGTGATCGTGCTGCCGTCCGAACCCACCTTGCCGGCGCTGGAGCAACGTATCCACGGCGTGGCCGCGGCACTGGGCCTGCGCGACGATGGTCGTGCCCTGGTGCTGCGTGTGAACGATGCCCTCAAGCCATTACGTGGCGGTAAGGCGCCGCGCACGCTGATGGTGATGAGTCGCGGCGGGAACACGCTGGAAGCGGCCGGTGGCGGAACCGCCGCCGACGCCATGCTCAAGCTGGCCGGCGCGCCCAACGTGCTGGCACGCCAGCGCGGCTACAAGGCGCTGGGCGGAGAAGGCATCGCGGCATTGGCGCCCGAGGTGATCGTCACCACGCGCATGAGCGTCGAATCGCTGGGCGGCGCCGATAAACTGCTGGCGATGCCCGGCCTCGCCGCCACGCCAGCCGCGCGCAACAAGCGGCTGGTGATCATGGACGACCTGCTGCTGCTAGGCTTCGGCCCACGGCTGCCGGAAGCATTGGTCGAACTGAAAGCGGGCCTGAGCACGACCGGCGCGAGCGGCAAGCAGAGCGGGAGATGATGCTACGATGCCTGCCGTGACCGCCCCCGCCCCTTCCCGGCCCATCCCGATGGATGCCGCCCCCGTCCAGGACACGACGCGCCCCCGCGCGTTGCAGGTGCTGCTGATCCTGATCGCGCTGCTGGCATGCGCCACGCTGGCGGCCGCCGCCAGCGGCGCGGTGGACATCCCGTGGTCGGCGCTGCCGCAGCTATTGCTCGGCAACGCCGCCACGCCCGATGAGACGCTCTGGCAAAGCGTGCTGTGGCAGGTCCGTCTGCCACGCGTGCTGTTCGCCATCGTCTGTGGCGGCGGGCTGGCCATTGCCGGCGTCAGCATGCAGGCGTTGTTCCGCAATCCGCTGGCGGAGCCTGGGCTGATCGGCATCTCGGCGGGCGGCTCGCTGGGCGCGGTCGCGGCCATCGTGCTCGGCTACCAGCAGTTCGCCGTGCTGGCGCCCGCCGCATTCTGCGGCAGCCTGGGGGCCACGTTGCTGGCCTACCGGCTGGGACGCATGCAGCACGGCATGGCCGGGTTGCTGCTGGCCGGCGTGGCGATCAATGCCATTTGCTGGGCCTTGATCGGGCTGTTCACCTATCTGGCGGACGATACCCAGCTACGCAGCCTCACTTTCTGGAACCTGGGCAGCCTGGCCGGCGCAAGCTGGCCGCTGCTGGCGTTCCTGGCGCCGTGGACGGTGGCGATTTCCATCATGCTGCTACGGCACTGGCGCGCGATGAACGCGCTGCTGCTGGGCGAGCGCGAAGCGCAACACCTGGGGTTCTCGCTCAAGCCGCTGCGCCGGCGCATGGTGATCCTCACCGCGTTGCTGGTCGGCCCGCTGGTGGCCGCCACCGGCACCATCGGCTTCATCGGTCTGGTGGTGCCACACCTGGTGCGGCTGTCATTGGGCGCCGACCACCGCTGGTTGCTGCCCAACGCCCTGGTTGCGGGCGCGCTGGCACTGACGCTGGCCGACTGGCTGGCGCGCATCGTGGTGATTCCGTCGGAGCTGCCGATCGGCATCGTCACCGCGCTGGTGGGCGGGCCGTTCTTCCTCTGGCTGCTGACCCGCGGAGGCCCGCGATGATCGCCGCCGAACGACTCCATTGCAAACGCGGCGGCCGCGCTGTGCTGCACGATGTATCGCTGACGCTGGCCAATGGCGAAGTCCTGGGTGTGCTCGGTGCCAATGGCGCCGGCAAATCGTCGCTACTGGCATTGCTGGCGGGCGAACTGGCGCCGGACGCCGGCCGGGTGTTGCTGGACGGCACACCGCTCGCCGGCCTGCCCACCGCCACCCTGGCTCGTCGGCGCGCAGTATTGCCGCAATCGCCGACACTGGCATTCGACCTGTCGGTGGCCGAAGTGGTCGCGATGGGTGCCTACCCGTTTCCCGAACTGACGCCGGGAACGGTGGACGAACTGGTCGCCCGCGCACTGGCGCTGGCCGATGTCGCCCACTTCATCGACCGCCGCTATCCGCGCCTGTCCGGCGGCGAGCAGCAGCGGGTGCAGTTCGCACGGGTGCTGGTGCAGGTGCTGGCCGCGCAACAACCCGGCGAGGGCCGCGCGTTGCTGCTGGATGAGCCGACCGCCAGCCTCGATCCACGCCACCAGCAGGCGCTGCTTCAGGCCGCGCACGAACTGGCCCGCAATCAGGGGCTGGCCGTGCTGACGGTGTTGCACGACGTGAATCTGGCGGCACGGTGGTGCGACCGGCTGCTATTGCTGGCAAACGGCACCACCGTGGCCTGCGGCGCGCCGGCCGACGTGCTGACGCCAGACATTCTGCAAACGGTGTACCAGATTCCAGCCGCCGTAGTGCCGCATCCGCATGCACCGGCCCGGCCGCTGGTGCTGTTCGACTGAGCGCCGCTCGCTCATTCGGCGCCAACCGGACACGTGTGGCCAATGCGATTGAGCCCGGTCGTGCGACGTGTTCGCGGAACCGGACGCCGGACGGCATCGGCGTCCTGGCACAAAAAAAGGAAGCTGCACGCTTCCTTTTTTTCATTCGCCTGGCCGTGGCCGCCAACGCAGCCAGATGCGCAGATGACGCAGCGGCTCGGCGGGCGCCGAATCCGGCCACAGCACCAGCGATCTCGCGCCGCCGGCCTGGCGATAGCGCAGCACGATCAGCAGAGTCGTGACCAGGGTGCCCGGCAATGGCTGGATCAATGCCTCGCCCCCGCCGTGCTCCAGCCACAAGGTTCCGTCGCCGGGTGCGCGCAATTGGCCGTGGCCATGCAGCCCCCGCCAGCCCAGGTACGCCGACGCCGCCACCAGCGCCCATGCCGGTGCGATCCACCAGACCGGCAAGGTAACGGCCAGTGCGCCAGCCAGCAGGTGGATGCCCGATGTCCAGATACGACCAAGCCGCGAGGGGCCGAACCGGCAGTCCACTCGCGGCTTGCTGTGCACGGCGGCTTACTCGACCTGGATGCTGCCGGAGACGGTGACCGTCACCTTGCTGTCGCCCCCTTCCAGCGGCGCGGGCGCCGCATCAGCCGACTCGGCACGCATCATCATTGCCTTGGCCACCGGTTGCGGCGGGATGAACGACTGCGTGTTGACATTCAGGTTGACCGGCCGCCAGCCCTTGCTGGCCATACCACGGCTGACCAGATCGGCGCGCTGGCGGAACGCCTTGAGGCTTTCCTCGATCAGTTCGTTTTCCAGCTTGTCTCGGGTTTCCTCGGCCACGCCGTAGCTGACCTGCGCCAGTTGCAGCGACAGGCCGCCCTCGAGCGGTTGCTGCAACTGGCCCAGCAGCCTGGACAACGTTTCGAAATCACGGCTGGACAGGCGCAACTCGCCACGTCCGCGCCAGCCATCGGCACGGTTGGTCTTGGCGTTGTAGACCGGGAAGGTGCTGTACCCCGTGCCCGCCACCTTGATCGATGCCTGCTGCTTCACCATCTTGAGCGCGGCCGCCAGTGTGCGGTTCACCTTGCCGGAAAGGCGGGTCGGATCGGCGTCGTTCACTTCCACGAACAAAGTGGCAATGGCCAGGTCGTTGGTCACCGAGCGCTGCGCGCTGGCTTCGAGGTTAACGACGTTGTAGTTGAGCGGCTCCGCCTGGGCGGCGCCCAGTACGGTCAGGCCAGTCAATGCTGCCAATGCGATACGACGACGAAACATGTTTTCTCCTTGCCCGGCCATGCCGGTGATCAGTGTGATGAACCGGTGAATCATCCCGCGCGAAGCGCGGCTCCGCCTACCCATCCACAAGATTGCATTGCTTGCGGAGCTTCGGGTGGCAGCAACGGGCGGAATCGATCAAACCCCACCCGCCTGCATCCGGCGTTGCCGGATGCCGATGCCCGCTTCCCGCGCTTTCAGTGATAGCCGTGGTCCGACGGCGTGTTATGGATATCTTCGGATACGCTATCCATCACGCCCAGGTGGATTTCCACGTCGAACCATTCCCAGAACAGCTTGAGGTTGCGCTTCTGCGGCCAAAGCGCTTCGTCCTCCACCCACGACGCAAGTTCCATTTCGAACAATTTGTCGGCGATATCGTCGATGTAGGAAATGCCATCCTCGGGCTCGCCAGCCTCCGGCACCAGGATCACGGTGCAGTCGCTGCGGATATCGTCGAGCGTCAGCTGGATGTCGTTGCCAGGCAGCGCGTTGAGCCACTCCAGGAACGGCTGCTTCGGCCGGATAAGCGCTGCGGACCGATCAACGATGAACATTGGCTTTTTCTCCCCTGTTAGAATGCGGCCGGTACCCAATGTAGGGCCGCCTGTAATCTCCACCCGAACTTTTAGCGCAAGCGCGCAACAAGCTTATCACGGCATTGCGTTAAGCCTTCGGTAACACCCATCCCATGAACGATACTGCCTCATCTTCCTCACAACTCCAGCGCAAACTGGTGAGCTGGCGCGCCGCCGTGCTGCGTCCCGGCGAGACCCAGCCCATCTACGGCCACGCGGTCGAGATCGCAATGCAAAGCGCGGTGGTGGTGATCGACCAGCCCCTGCGCGATGGTTCGCAGATCAAGGTGTTCCTGGAACTGCCCGATGCCGAGGGACAGAATCGCATCTATGCGGAGTTCGCCGCCAAGGTGCTGGCATGCACCTTGATGGGTGGCAGCAGCCGCTTCCGCCTGCAATGCAAGATCACCGAGATCGAGGAATCCCATCGCAAGGCGCTGGATCGCGCCGTAAACCGGCTGGCCTGAACAAGCGCACCCGCATCATGAAAAACGGCCCGCAACGGGCCGTTGTTCATGGGCATGCAATCACACCTCACATCGCCGCCAGCGCCGCCTTGGCCTCCGTCATCACGCTGGCCACGGCCGGCCGCGACTCCGCGCGCGCCGCCCATGCCAACAGCCGTGGATAGCGTGTTTCGGCATCGAGCGGCTGGTTCAGCATGGCGGACAACCCCTGCGCATGCATCCAGCTCAATACCCAGGTGCAATCGGCCAGTGAGAACGCCGGCCCGGCAAGCCAGGCATCGTCGGTCTGCGCTTCGAGCAGATCGAGCGCCTGCAATACGGCCTGCCAGTCATCGGCAAATGCGTCCGGCGCCTGGCCTTTGACCAGCCCGAAAAAGATGCGAAAGATCTGCGGGGCGCAATAGTTGTCGTGCAGGCTGCACAGCCAGCGCACGCGCGCCCGCCCCGCCGCGTCCGACGGCATCAGCGATGGCTGCGGATAGCGATCCTCCAGGTATTCGTTGATGACCTGCGATTCACCCAGGCGGATATCGCCATCCACCAGGAACGGAACACGCCCCAGCGGATTCACCACCCGGTATTCGACGCTGTCCATCCAGCCACCCGGCACCGGCAGGCAGCGATGCGGTAACCCCTTTTCATTGAGTGCAATGCGAACCTTCGCGCAAAAGTGCGAAAACGGCACTTGTATCAATTCGATCATGCTGAGCCTTCTGGTTTTTTTCGTTGACGCGAGCGCCGCGTGGCCTGTCCCTGCGCAGGTGCGGCAGGCGTGGGTTCGGGTTTGCCAGCCGGTGCGGGCGCGGGCGGTGCCAGCAAGGCCGCCACCTGCTTTGCTGCCGGTTGCCGCGCGGGCTTGGCGGCTGGCGGCGGAGAGGCAACACCAGCGGTCACCACAGGCGTCGCCGTGCCGGTGGCAGGCTTGTTACGCCGGGGGGCGGGCTTGGTCGCCGGTGCAGGAGCGGCCTTGGCGGATTCGGCGGTGCTTGCCGGAGCCTGGGCCTGCCGTGGCTTTCTTGCCACGGGCTTTTTCTCCGGTGCGGCGGGCTTGGCCACAGCCGGCGCCGTGCTCGTCGAACCCGGTGCCAATGTGGTGGGCGCGGCTTGTGGTTTCGCCGGCGCCGGGGTCTTTCCTGGTTGCGCCTTGCCCTGCCCCGCATTGGTCGGCGCGGTCGCAGCAGGCGCCGGTTTCGGCGTCGGTTGTGGCTGCTTCGCAGCCGGCTGCGGTTTCGCCGATGCCTGCGGTGGTTTCGGTGCGACCGGCGCCGGGGTGGTTGCCGGCGCACTGGCCGGTTGCGACGGCTTTGCCTCGCCGGGTCGGGCCGGGCGCTTGCTGGAACGGCGCCGTTCAGGGTTGGGAGCAACCGTGGCAGGTGCCGGCGCGGGCACGCTGGTCACGCTAGGTATCGCCGCCGTCACCGGCTTGGCGTTCGCCTGCTGCTTTTGCCGCGAGCGGCGGTTGCGCGAGGAACGCGTCGATTTCGGTGCGGCCTCCGCAGTGGGTGCTTCGCTGCGTGGCGCGGCAGGTGCCGGGGTCTTGCCAACGGCCACCGGCGCGCTTTGCGCGGGTGAGGCCGTTTCGCGCACCTTGCCATCCCCCTGCTTGCCACGACGGCGCGATCCGCCGCGTGCGGCGTCGCGCTCGGCCGGTGGCGGCACGAACAGTCGATCGACCGGCGCCAGCGTGAAATCGATCTTGCTGGTTTCCAGATCGACACGGACCACCTTCACCTTCAACCGGTCGGTGAGCTTGTAGACCTTGCCGCTGCGTTCGCCGCGCAGTTCGCGCCGACGCTCGTCGTAATGGAAGTAATCGCTGCCCAGCTCGGATACGTGCACCAACCCTTCCACATACAGATCGTCCAGCAGGACGAACATGCCAAAGCTGGTCACCGCCGCGACACTGCCTTCGAACTCCTCGCCCACCTTATCCTGCATGTAGTAGCACTTGAGGAAGTTGAGCACGTCGCGGCTGGCGTCGTCGGCGCGGCGTTCGGTCATGGAGCACTGGATGCCGAGGGCGTCCCACTTCTGCGAAGGCTTGTACTTCTTGCCGGCGAGAATGGCCTTGATCGAGCGATGCACCAGCAGGTCGGGATAGCGGCGGATCGGCGAAGTGAAATGCGCATAGGCCGGATAACCCAGGCCGAAGTGACCCTTGTTGTCCGGCGTATAGACCGCCTGCGACAGGCTGCGCAGCAGCATGGTCTGCAACAGCTCGGCATCGGGGCGGGCCTTGATCGCCTGCAACAGCCTGGCGTAGTCCTCGGCGGTGGGATCGTCGTCGCCCCCCAGCGTCAACCCGCAGGTACGCAGGTATTCGCGCAGCACGTCCAGCTTCTCCGGCTTGGGGCCTTCGTGAACGCGGTACAGCCCCGGGTGCTTGTGCTTGATCAGAATGTCGGCTGCGCAGACGTTGGCGGCCAGCATGCATTCCTCGATCAGCTTGTGGGCATCGTTGCGATGCACCGGCACGATCTCGCGGATCTTGCCGTGATCGTCGAAGCGGATCTCGGTTTCCACCGTTTCGAAATCGATGGCACCGCGCTTGGCGCGCGCCTTGGAGAATGCCTGAAACAGCGCGTACAGCTCCTGGATATGCGGCAGCACTTTCTTGTACTGCCTGGCGGTCGGGCCCTTGGGATGCTCGATCATGTCCCACACCTTGGTGTAGGTCAGCCGCGCCTGGGAGTGCATCACGGCCGGATAGAAGCGGTACTTCTTGATCGCACCCTTGGCGCCCACTTCCATGTCGCACACCATGCACAGCCGCGCCACGTCCGGGTTCAGCGAGCAGATGCCGTTGGAAAGCTGCTCCGGCAGCATAGGGATCACCCGCCGCGGGAAATACACCGAATTGCCGCGCTCGCGCGAGGTGACGTCCAGCGCGTCGTCCGGCTGCACATAGTGGCTGACATCGGCGATGGCCACCACCAGGCGCCAGCCCTTGCCTTTCTTCTCGGCGTAGACGGCATCGTCGAAATCCTTGGCGGTCTCGCCATCGATGGTCACCAGCGGCAGGTCGCGCAGGTCCTCGCGCTTCACGCCCTGGATGGCCTTGAGATCGGCCTTGCGCACCTTGGCCGGCACTTCGGCCGCCTGGGCCTGCGCCGCATCCGAGAACACGTGCGGCAGGTTGTGCTTGCGCAGGGCGATCTCGATTTCCATACCGGGATCGTCGTAGTTGCCCAGTATCTCGACCACGCGGCCTACCGGCTGCACATGGCGTTCCGGCTGCTGGATCAACTCCACCACCACGATCTGCCCGGCCTTCGCCCGGCCGGTTTCCTTGGGCGGCACCAGGATTTCCTGGCTGATGCGCTTGTCCTCGGCGGTAACGATGGAGACACCGTGTTCCAGCCGGAAGCGCCCCACCAGGGTGGTATTGGCGCGCTCGAGGATCTCGGCAATCTTGCCTTCGCGCCGGCCACGCCGATCGAACCCGATCTGCTGCCCCAGCACGCGGTCGCCATGCAGGACCTTGTCCATTTCCTTGGGGCCAAGGTAGAGATCGTCGCTGCCGTCGTCGGGAATGAGGAAGCCGAAACCATCGGGATGCCCCTGCACCCGCCCCGCGATCAGATCGACCTTTTGCGGCAGGCACAGCGCACCCTTGCGGTTGATCATCAGATCGCCTTCGCGCGCCATCGCGGCCAGGCGGCGTTCGAAGAAGGGGCGCTCGTCGGCGGTGATCGAAAGCCGCATGACGAGATCGTCCACGGGCAGTGGTACGTTCTCGGCCTCGACCAGTTGGAAAATGAATTCCCGCGAGGGTAGCGGGCTATCGTAACGCTCGGTTTCACGAGCAAGGAAGGGATCCTGGGCGCGCAAATTCGTGGATTGGTGCGGGTTCGCAGCGGTTTTAATTTCTTTCTCGGTCTTTCTTGACATTGTTTTTGGGTTTCCTGATAATCCTGCTTCTTCGTGCAGTGCACGCCGGATTGATTCTAGCGTAAGCGCGTGGCCCAGGTGGCGGAATTGGTAGACGCACTAGGTTCAGGTCCTAGCGCCTTCACGGGCGTGGAAGTTCGAGTCTTCTCTTGGGCACCAGACATCACAGCCCCGATCGCAAGATCGGGGCTGTTTCGTTTTGGCACCACATAACGCAAATCCAAGCAAAAAACCGCCCGCGCAGCGATAGTAGGGGTGAAATACTTCATCTATCAGGCGCGCATATGGCGGTAGCACTCACCCAGGCCAGCGTGTTGGTTGCGGACGACGCCCAGACGGTGCGTCAGTCGATACGACTCACGCTGGGACATCTCGGCATCACCCGGGTCGATCTCACCAGCAGCATCGGGGAAACCCGGCGCCGGCTGAAGAATGGCCAGTACGACATCGTGCTGTGCGATTATCACTTCGGCGAAGGCATGAATGGGCAGGAGCTGCTGGAGGAACTTCGCCGTACCGGCGAACTGCCGCTGACCACAGTCTGGTTCATGATCACCGCCGAGGCCAGCTACGAAAAAGTGGTGGCAGTGGCCGAAGTCGGCCCGGACGACTACCTGATCAAGCCCTTCACCGGCGCACGCCTTTCGGATCGCCTGGCCCTGGCCTGGGAAAAAAAGCAGTTCCTGCGCCCGCTGTACGAACGCATCACCCATGGCGATACCAGCGGGGCGCTGCAAATGGCGCGCGATCTGCTGACCACCACCACCGATATCCCCTACCGCAACGATTTGCAGCGCCTGCTTTCGACCTTGCTGCTGGAAGACGGACAACTGGACGCCGCGCGCAAGGTATTCGAGGAAATCCTGCAACGGCGCGTGGTGCCCTGGGCCAGGCTGGGGCTGGCGCGCGTCTACAACCGCCAAAGCCGCAAGGACGAAGCGGAAGCCATGCTCAAGAGCGCCATCGACGAGCATGCGCAATATGTGGATGCCTACGAAGAACTGGCGGCGCTGTACATGGCCGATGGCCGGCTCGACGAAGCCATGGCTGTCTACGACCAGAGCCTGTCGATTGCGCCCAACAATGTGTCGCGCCTGCAAAAGGCGGGCAATCTCGCCAGCATGCTCGGCCAGCCGGCCAAGGCGCGGGCGATGCTGGAGCGTGCGGTCACCTACGGCGGCAATTCCTCGGCGCTGGCGCCGGAGACCGTGCTGCAACTGGCACTGGCCGCCAAACGCGACAACGCGCACGGCGACGCGGATCGCTATCTGCGGATGTTGAGCGAGATCGGCCGGCGCAAGGAATCGTTCGCCGGCCAGGTGGTGGGCATGCTGGCCAACGCGCTGTTTTCCGGACGCGCGCTGGATCTGGACCCGCTGGCGGACTTTGTCGCCGCCAACGAGTTCACGCTGGAGCTGGCCGTGAGCGCCATCATGACCGCGGACTTCATCTGCGCCCCGACCGTGCCGGGTGAAAGGGCCAATCCCGGCAACGCGCCCTACCGCTGGCTCCGGCCCATGGCCGAACGCTTCATTACCAGCAAATACATTTCCGGCCTGCTGGAAGGCGCCTGCGGCCAGCGAGCAGCCTGGGCGGAATACGTCCGCCGCCTGGGCACGGATATCGCCGAACTGAACAAGCAGAGCGTGCAACTGATGCTGGCCGGCCGTTTTGCCGAGGCCGTGGAACGCGCGGTGGACGCGGCGCGACGCACGCACAACAACCGGCTGATGCTCTCCGCCACCCACGCTATCGTGCGTTATCTGAAATCGCAGGATGTCTCGCTACGCGAGCGCAATCTGCTGCTCCAGACTGCCGACGACTTTCTGGGCCGGCTGCACGGGGTGATCGAAGAAGGCGTGCTGTACAGCCTGTCCGACGACATCGACCGCCTCGCCTATGCGAATTGATCCGGCATCGGCAGCCACCTGACTGGCGCGGCGGCAGTCCAATCGATACAATCGATATAATTTCATTTGAAACATTATCGATATGTCCTTCGAACAACGCATCGAGCAAGTGCTTGGCATTTATCCGAATGCCCCAGGCCCCGCCTTGCGGGCATCCCGCCTGTTGTTTCGCGTGGGCCACCTGCTGGAAGCACGCATCAATGCCGCACTGGTCCCCCATGGACTGGACATGCGGGGCTATCTGGCGCTGGTCGTACTGGATACCGAAGGACCGTCGCTCAACCCTTCGGAGCTGGGCGTCACGCTGGATGCCAGCCGCGTCCAGGTCACCCGCCTGCTCGACCGGCTGGAAAACGCCGGCCTGCTGCAACGCCAGCATTCCAGCCGAGATCGCCGCAGCCTGGACCTGGAACTGACCGACACCGGCCGTGCTCGCTATCGCCACGCCATGGCCGATGTCCATGCCGCCTATGCCGCCTGCTGGTCAGCATTGCAACCGGAACGCATCGACGCGCTGGTCACCGACCTGGCCGCCATGAACGATGCCCTGGAGCCGCAACAGCCGTGACGCGTCGCCTGCATGCCTGGATAAGGCTTCAGAAAAAGCGCCTGGCCATGGCACTGCTCGGGCTGATCACCGGCGTGGAATTCATGGAAAACGCGATGTTCGTCTTCGCGGCCAGCCACGTCATGGGCGGCATCGGCGCGTCGCCCCGCGACTTTGCCCTGGTGCTGGCGTCGTACGCTGTCGGCAGCATGCTGATGATCGTCAAGCAGCAGTGGCTGGCGCATCGCTTCGGCTATCGGCGCTATCTCACCGTCGCGCTGTCGCTGTTCGCACTGGGCGCCATGGGCAGCGCGGCGGCGAATGGCCTGCACGAACTGGTTCTGGCGCGCTTCATCCAGGGGGTGGGCGGCGGCGCGCTGTTCACCAGCAGCCGCATCCTGGTGAACCTGATGTTCAAGGGGGCGGAGCGAGGGCGGGCGATCCGCTATTTCATGATCGGCGTCTTCAGCGCATCGGTGCTGGGGCCGGTGCTGGCGGGCGCGCTGATCGAATGGGCGGGCTGGCAGAGCATTTTCCTCGGCATCGTGCCACCAACGCTGGTGGCCGTGGTCGGCGCCTACCTGCTGCTGCCGGACGCGGAGCCGCGCAGCGAAGCCACGGCGCTGGCCTTGCAACCGCTGTTGCTGTTCGCCGGCGCCATCATCGCGTTGCAGTTGGCGCTGAGCGAAATGCGCTACGACATCTTTGCGCATCCGTTGCGGCTGGCCTTGCTGGCACTGGTTGGCGCGACGCTGCTGCTGGGGTTTCTCTACCAGCAGTGGCATCACCAGACGCCGATGCTGCATTTACGCCCGCTGCATAATCCGGTCTACCTCACCGGGCTCGGGCTTTATTTCATGTACTACGTGCTGTCCAACTTCAGCAGCTACCTGTTCCCGATCCTGGCCGAACAGGCACTGGCAATGCCGACGCTGACCGCGGGCCAACTCAACAGCTTTGCCGCGCTGATCAGCCTGCTGGGCATCATGGTCTACCTGCGCCTTGGCGCGAAGCTGCCGCGCAAAAAACCGATGATGGTGGGGGGTGCGGTCGCAATCGGACTTTCGGCGTGGTGGTTCGCGCATCTGCCGCCCAATGCCTCGCTCGAATGGCTGCTGCCCGGGCTGGTGGCGAAAGGATTATTCGGTGTGTTGCTGGTGATCCCGGTGGCCGGGCTCACCTTTCGGGGCCTGGACGACGCCCATTTCGCGCATGGCTATCAAAGCAAGAACCTGATGCGGCAACTGGCTTTCTCGATGTCGTCCGGCCTGGCCGCGGTATTGATGCAGAACCGGCAGTTCGCCACGCACGCCCAGCTTTCCGCCGCCGTGCAACTGGATAATCCGGTGATGGGTGACTGGATGGCGCGTGTGCAAGGCTGGCTGCTCACGCAAGGCTACGACGCGGCGCATGCACATCTGGCCGCCCAGGCACTGCTGGAACGGCAGTTGGCCCAGCAGGCGCAACTGCTCGCCTGCGATGATCTGTACCTGTTGCTGCTGGGGATGGCCGCGCTGACAGCGGTGATGATCGCCGCCCAGCGCAAACTGGCATAACAAAAGAGTTGCTCAGGCAGGCGTGGCAGCCAGCTTGCGCAGTACCCGCGACACCGCGGCGAAACCGAAACTACCGGTGACCACCAGGCTGGCGCCGAAGCCGCCCTGGCAATCGAGTCGCGCCCCGCCCTCGCCTTCCGGCTTGCGCGCGCACACCGAACCGTCGGCCTGGGGATAGACCAGTTGTTCGGTGGAAAATACACAGTCCACACCGAACTTCTTGTCGCCCTTCGGGAAGCCGTATTCGCGGCGCAGCAGGCTGCGTACCTTGCTGGCCAGCGGATCCTGGGTGGTACGGGTCAGGTCGTCGATGCGAATCTGGGTCGGATCGGTCTGCCCGCCAGCGCCACCGGTGGTAATCAGGCGCACCTTGTGTCGGCGACACCACGCAATGATCTGCGCCTTGATCCGCACCGAGTCGATCGCATCGATCACATAGTCGTAGCCACGCCCGAGGTGCTCGTCCAGGCTATCCTCGACGACGAAATCCTCCACCGCGTGCACGATGCAATCGGGGTTGATCAGGCGCAGCCGCTCGGCCAGCGCCACCACCTTGGCCCGACCGAAATTGCCGTCGTGCGCGGGTAACTGGCGATTGGTGTTGGAAACGCAGATATCGTCCAGATCGATGAGCGTGATGCCCCCGATACCGGAGCGCGCCAGGGCCTCCGCCGCCCAGGACCCGACGCCGCCGACGCCGATCACGCACACGTGCGCAGCCCGGAAGCGCTCCAGCGCGGCGCTGCCATACAGCCGCGCGATCCCGCCGAAACGCCGTGCGTAACTGGTGTCCATCAACCCGCCCTACCCTGGATCAAAGTTGTTCCGCCCACAGATCGTGCTCGTCCGCGTCAGTGATGCGTACCTTCACGAAATCGCCCGGCTGCACGCCGGGAGCCGGGTCGAAGTAGACCAGGCCGTCGATCTCCGGCGCATCCGCCCAGGTACGCGCCACGGCGCCTTCATCGTCCACCTCATCCACCAGCACGGTAAGCTCGCGACCGATCCTGGCCTGCAAGCGCGCGGCGCTGATCGCGGCCTGCTTGTCCATGAAGCGACGCTTGCGATCCTCGGCCACCTCGGCCGGCACGTGGTCGGGCAAATCGTTGGCGGTGGCGCCATCGACTGGCGAATAGGTAAAACAGCCGACGCGATCCAGTTGTGCTTCGTCGAGGAAGGCCAGCAGTTCGTCAAAGTCCGCCTCGGTCTCACCAGGGAAGCCGACGATGAACGTGGAACGGATGGTCAGGTCCGGGCAGATCGCCCGCCAGGCCTTGATGCGCTCCAGCACGTTGGCGCTGTTGGCCGGGCGCTTCATCAACTTGAGCACGCGTTGCGACGCATGCTGGAACGGAATATCCAGATACGGCAGGATTTTTCCTTCCGCCATCAGCGGAATCACCTCGTCCACGTGCGGATACGGATAAACGTAGTGCAGCCGCGCCCAGATGCCCAGCTTGCCCAGTTCCTCGCACAGCTCTGTCATGCGCGTGCGCACCGGGCGACCGTTGTGGAAGCCGGTCTTGTATTTCACATCCACGCCATAGGCGCTGGTGTCCTGCGAAATGATCAGCAGTTCCTTCACCCCGGCACGTGCCAGGTTCTCCGCTTCGCGCAGCACATCATGGATAGGGCGGCTGACCAGGTCACCGCGCATCGACGGAATGATGCAGAAGGTACAGCGATGGTTACAGCCTTCGGAAATCTTCAGGTAGGCATAATGCTTCGGCGTGAGCTTGACCCCGGCCGGCGGCACCAGATCCACAAAGGGATCATGTGGCTTGGGCAAGGCCGCATGCACGTGGAGCATCACCTCATCCTTGGCATGCGCGCCGGTAACCGCCAGTACCTTGGGGTGCGCCTCGCGGATGAAGTCACCTTCACCCTTGGCGCCCAGACAGCCGGTGACGATCACCTTGCCGTTCTCGGCCAGCGCCTCACCGATGGCGTCCAGGCTTTCCTGCACTGCGGAATCGATGAAGCCACAGGTGTTCACCACCACCAGGTCCGCATCGTCGTACGACGGCGAGATCACATAACCTTCGGCCCGCAACTGCGTGATGATCTGCTCGGAATCGACCAAAGCCTTGGGACACCCCAGGCTGACGAATCCAACTTTCGGCGTAGCGTTGCTCATCGAATTCCCCATATCCCCACATGCCCTGCGCCGCCCAAGTGGTTTGGCGACACCCTATCCATACTCGCAAACCGGCGCACGGGACTACTCCAGAAAAAGCAAAACGCGCGAGTATACAGGGATTTAGGGCGCTCCGATCCCAAACGAACGGCCGGTTCATCGGTTGCTCCACAGGTCGAATATGCCCAGCGCTGGGCAACTGAACGCCCAGGGCCTGACACCATTCAATAGCAAGCCGATTCCACCCTTCAGCCTGTACCGCATCCGGCATGGCCCTGCGTTGATTGGCATGGAGGCTACCTTCGGCAACCAGCGCAGCGAACCGCAATGCCTGAAGTTCCAACTGACCAGCGCCAATCGGACCATCACTCCGGCCCTTGCATCGTTGTGGGCCGCATTTGTGGAGGGGCCTCGAAAACCTCGACGACGACACCAGGCTACAAACGCGGCAAATGGCGACCGACACCTTTGAACGGATCGTGGTGGATCACCGGGGCATGCCGCCCGATGAGGGCGATGGCAAGCACATCGATCTGGTGCTGGTGCCCAAGGGCCGGCAACCACGCATGCTGCGCATCAATCGCAAGACGGGAACATGGCGCGCTGGGGAAGAGTCATTCCCAAAGCATTCCGCTCCGGCCAGAATTTCTAATTTATTTCTCTGTTGACAACAGAGAAGAATTCATCAATTTAAATCGCCATTAATTCAAAAGATCTCGGAAAAATTTGGCTATTTCTAATAAAAATAGACACTACCTCATCGAAAGAGAAAAATCCAAAAAAAACATTAAAAACAATGAAATAAAAAGAACAAAACCACAACCAAGCAACCACCTCAGCCATAATGGAGAGTAAATCTCCTCCCCCGCATCACCAAGTGCCGCCCTCTTCCCCACAGCCCACAGCGAAATATGCCACTGCGTACAGTTCCTTAATGATCTTATTTTAAAGCGAAAATACAAAACACACGCTGTATAAAAAAAAGCAAGAATAAAGGCAACAATGAACACGACAGGAAATATCTTAGCAATCATTTAGTTCAAGCTCCCAGTTGCACTGGTTGAAACACCTTTCTGCCCACCACACTTAAGGGAGGGGGGCGTCATACTCCATTGCCATCAGCAAACAATCATCCAACAGCAGCGATCAATCCCCCAACGATACTAACCCATACAAAAAAACAAAATCCACCCCGTTATCAACATCTTTTTCAACCAAAGGGGCGCCTCTATTTCCTCCCCTGCATCTCCCGTGAACTTTGTCTTCCTTAACACCCAGAGGATTTGTGTCCATGGCGATGCACTACGAAACTGCTTATATTTGCAAACAAAGTACAGACAACAGACCGTATATATAGTAGCCACAATAAAAGCAACAGCCATTGTAACCTTAATGAAAAGTGCCAAAATTTCAGTTTGAAAGTCCATATTTTTCAGCTTCGATTTAATAGAGATATCATCTGAAGTCCAAGCTCCCCCCGAAACCCTTGTTTTTATAACGTCCATTCATCCAAAAGGACTCAGCGACCGCAATACAGAGGCGCCACTACGACTGCAAATTGCAGCGCTAAGACGCGGGATCTGGAAGCCGCCCTCAGCACCAGCGTGGCGAATTACAACGCCTGGAGTTCCAACTGACCAGCGCCAATCAGACTACGAACCCGGGCCTTGCATCGTCGTGGGCGGCACTCGAAGGCGTCGAAAACCTCGATTACGATACCACGCTACAACTGGTGGCCGACACATTCGACGGGATCGTGATGTATTACCGCGACATGCTGTCCGACGAAGACGACGGCAAACACATTGATCTGGTGCTGGTACCTACGGACCGAAGCCCCGCATGCTGCGCATCAATCGAAAGGCGAGCGCAGGGCGGCCGGCAAGGAACCGCTGTTATTTAGATTTTTCATTCCGGCCACAGCATCTAAAACAACTGAAAGCCCCCAACGAGCCTCTTATGTATATGGATTAACTCCAATAACTATCAATATTTTCGCGATTATCCACCTCCAGAAATAATGCGAAAAAAAGCCCAACCCTCCAAAAACAAGGCAACCAAACAACTTCAAATATTCAGAAAAAACGCCTCTACTTAAATTTTCCTCAGAAATTACCACGTAATCAGTTGCAAATTTAAATAAAGAAACCGAGACAACTAAACAAAAACAAATACTCAGACCAATAACAAATTGGTTGTATACCTCTTCTTCCCACTTCATTTCTTCGCCCCTGAAGACCTATTGTCAGTATTTGTAATGGTTTTGGTGACTTGCCCTACTGTCGTCCCCACGTTATAAGAACCCCCGCTGGAACTTCCTTCGCCGCTTTATTCAACTCTTCCGTAGCGCCACTTGGAATACCGCTAAGCCTCTGAGTTTTCCCCACCAAGCGATCAGCCACGGTATTAGATAATGCTTGACCAGGGTAATTGCCCTTGAAACCCCAACATAAAAATTACTGCTATAAAATTCCCAGCACCATTTAAAACACTCGCCCCATTAAAAAAAAGCGCCAACGAGAATACCCACCCAATTAGTGAAACAGCAGCAACCATCACTATTTTTTTGAACATCACTTGCTCCTTTCTTGAGTGCTTTTGTTTTCACCCCCACCTTTATTATCGCCACCAGGGGAAGAACTAGAATCATTTTTCTTTTTCTCACTTTCTTTAGAATCCTCTTTCCCAGATCCAAAATAGTTCAGAATAGTACGAAGAATACTACCACCTTGAATCAATACGAACGCTAAGCCGCTTACATTTAGCAAGCGGTCGATGAAGCAGCAGTCCATTTACCACCCATCCCGCGCACACTCGCCCCTCCATGCGACGATCGAGCCTCACGTTTAGCCTCTCCCGCCGCTCAATCAGGCAGTGGGTTGGTGCCAAGCTTCTGCATCATTGGCAGCCCCAATTTTTGCGTATCGGCGGCGAGCGAAAATCCTGAGCACGTCTCCCGATCTGGAAGATGAAGAGCGCGCGACCTGCGAGCGAGATCGACGCAGCCAGCGAGGCGCAGTGCGCGCAAGGGAGAGATGGCACGTATCAAAACCAGTGAGCAGGTCGGCCCCAGCACTGGATTGGGCGGTAGCAAATGTGCGGATGCGGGCGGATGGATTCTGTGGCTAGAAAATCGGCCGCACATGGTTCGGTTTTCGAATGCGGGAATTGGGTGCCGCGCCACCCAACGACTGGAGCCAAGGGTGGCCCCCATCATCGACCGCAAGGGCATGACGCTTATGTGCCCAAGGTGGATGCTGTTCACATTGCTTGGTACAGACGGAGCTGTCATCCAGCAATACGGCGCAACCGTCGTCACGTAACAGGCACGGAGCGGCTACACTCTCCAGCTTTTACCCACTTGCCATAAATTCATGACCGCGTTGCTTCTCACCGGATCACCGATCCCGCCGCTATCTGGCGCCCCCCCTTGACCCTGCATCGCTCAAGATTCGCTAAACCCCATGACTCCCATTCTTTTCATCTTCCTGATACTTTGCGCTGCGGTCTTCTCGTTGATCTATGCAGCGCTCGTCAAAACCGCTGCGGAGCAATTCAAGGTATTGGTGTTATGGAAACATGTCATTGCCTATGCATTTGTTTCATCGTGGACCTTCAGTTTGTTCGCGCTACCTTTGGCAAAAACCGCCCCCATCTCGTTGCTTGTCTTGCTGCTGGGGCATTTGGGGCTCGGGGCAATGTTTTTCCGAACCGTAGCCAACACGCCCATCAGAAAAGGCATTGCCATTACCCTCCTGGCCAATGTGTTGCCGGCGCTGCTACTGGGGGTAATCCTGATTTTTCTGGCATTCCTCTTGGGACTGCAAGGTGTCCGCCTCTCCGACCTTATTTAGCCGAATCAATGCAGCAGCAAGCTTGTATTGAGGCCGTACTCGATGCGATCCAGCCCGGTATCCATGTCAATGGCCTCGCAATACGCCCGATGAGGGTCGGCAGGAGCGCCAGCCCGGTCGGACCCCAGGCTTGAACAGGCATCGCCTCATCACTTTGGCTTACATGATCGCCAGCAGAAATCTCCATTCCAGCAGTCGATCTTCATGTCGCTTTGGGTGAGGGTTGAGCTGCAATGGTCGCAGCGTCTGCCATCCAATCACTGCGGGGTTGCCAGGGGTGGATGGACTCGCTAGAACGAATATTCCGACGGCATATTGCTCGGACCTTTCACCTGGAGCCAACATGATCAGACATGCATTGATTGCGATCTTCGCCTGCAGCGCCGGCCTCGCCCACGCCACCATCGTCTTCAAGGAAGGCTGGAACAGCGCGGAGAACAGTGATGTCCAGCAATACAGCAAGGAGGAAGCCACGACCTACCTGCGTGGCCATAGCGAATCGCTCAAAGCGATCATCGACGGGCCTGCCGCCTGCGTGCTGGAAGTGACCAAGGGATGTCACCAGGCCAACGACTCGCATTTCACGGTGAACGGTGCCAAGTCGACCAACAAATGCAAGGTGGACAGCGTTTACGTGGGCAGCAAGAGCGATCACGTCTCCTGCCCCTGAAGCGACGGTTCATTCCTCCTTTCATCTTCGGATGACGCATGTGCCGGCGCTGGCTGGTACATGCGTACAACCCGCCGCTCAATCGCTCACGCGCCCTGCTGGCACCTGTCATCGCTCCGCTGGTCACTCAACATCCGCTTGCATGCCCCAACCCGCACCATACTCATGGCGGCAAGCAGGATGACCTGCCGTACTTCAATCACGGAGAATCACGATGGCCAGCAAGAATACGATTTGCCTCTGGTATGACGGCACGGCACTGGAGGCCGCGACGTTCTACGCCGAAACCTTTCCGGACAGCGCGGTGGGCGCGATCCTTCGCGCGCCGGGCGATTATCCCGCCGGCAGGCAGGGCGATGTGCTGACGGTCGAATTCACGGTCATGGGGATTCCCTGCCTTGGCCTGAACGGCGGGCCGGAGTTCAAACATGATGAGGCTTTCTCGTTCCAGGTCGCGACCGACGATCAGGCCGAAACGGACCGCCTGTGGAACGCAATCGTCGGCAATGGCGGCCAGGAAAGCGCCTGCGGCTGGTGCAAGGACAAGTGGGGGTTATCGTGGCAGATCACGCCACGCGCCTTGACCGCCGCGATCACGGACCCTGATCCGGCCGCCGCCAAACGGGCGTTCGACGCCATGATGGAGATGGGCAAGATCGATATCGCGACCATCGAAGCGGCCCGGCGCGGCTGAGATGGTCAATCCCGGTTCCGCCGTGGCGGCGTTCTGGTGAACTCGCCCTGCCGGCATCGCAACAAGGGGCCTTGATCCGCGAAACCGGCTGGCAGTGAGAATGGTCCACTACGGCACGCGGCCTTCCGAAGCGGAGCGCGGCAGGCCACGCCAGTCGGGCATGAAACAAAAAACGCCGGTCAGCCGGCGTTTTTTGCGTAACCCAGGCCGCAACACAGCCTTGGCTGGAGGTGAATCAGGTGGGCTTTTTCGGTGCGCGGCGGCGGGTGGCAGGCGCAGGGGCCGCTTCCGGCGCGGCCGTGGTGGGCGGATCGGAAGGTTGCAGTTCGTCGGGCGCCCCTTCCCCCTTGCCATAGCCCGGCATGCCGAAGCCGGTGAAAAGGTGTTTGGCGCGATCCTGCAACTGCTGCTGCATGTCGACGAACAGGTTGGTGCTGCTTTCCAGGTAGTTGCCCATCATGTTTTGCAGCGCAGGCCCCTGGAACTTCATGAAGTCGCCCCAGAGATTGGCGTTGGAGAGCATCGGGTTGTCACCGGTCATGACCGACTTGGCCTGGTCCTGCAACCGCCCCTGCATCTCGGAGAACAACTGGAGATTCTTTTCCAGGTAGTTGCCCATCAGGCCCTGCATCGCGTGACCATAGAAGCGGATGATCTGGGTAAGCACGTCATAGGAGAACATCGGCATGCCGCCTGCCTCTTCCTCCATGATGATCTGCAACAGCACGCTGCGGGTGATGTCGTCGCCGCTCTTGGCATCCAGAACCTGTATGTCGGTGACATCGAGTACAAGCTGTTTCACGTCGGCCAGCGTGATGTAACAGCTGGTGGCGGTATCGTATAGCCGGCGGTTTGGGTACTTCTTGATGACCCGTTTTTCGACGCTCATGCGTACTCCCTTATTTGTAGTCGCGTTCTTCCCAAGTACGGGAAGATAGCGCGCGCCCGTCGGCTTTTGCAACCGCTCATGCTGCGTTGCACAATTTCCGTTTGACAAGCGCGGTGGTCATGCTGAAAATGAAGTGGCTATTGTGCAGAGCAACATGCGATTGACATTATCGTGTTCCGCACATTCCTCGGACCCAGTCATAAAGGAAGTCAGTCATGAGTCAACAGCAACAAGCCCAGCAGCAGTTCGCCGATTTTGCCACTGATCAAGTGGAAACCGCCCTGCGTTTTGCCCGCGTCACCATCGATTCGCTGGAACGCGTAACCAAGCTGAACCTGGATGCAGCCAAGAACGCTCTGGAAGAAAACGCCAAGAACGCCAAGATCCTGGCTTCGGTCAAGGATGCACAAGAGGCCCTCAGCGTGCGCCAGCACCTGGCCGAAACCAGCGTCGAGCAGTTCTCCGCCTATACCAAGAGCCTATACGACATCACTTCCCAAGCCCAGGCCGAACTGGCCAAGCTGGTGGAAGAACGTACCACCAATTTCAACAAGGATGTGGTTTCCGGCCTGGATCGCTTCGTGAAGTCCGCTCCGGCAGGTACCGACGTGGCCGTTGCCGCCGTCAAATCCACCGTCCAGGCCACCGCCGCGGCCGTCGACAGCCTGACCAAGGCTGCCAAGCAAGTGGCCGACTTCGCCGATGCTTCGGTCAAGGCTGCCACCACTGCCACCACCGATGCGGTGAAGGCTGCGGCCAAGAAGGGTGCCAACGCTGCTGCTGCCTGATCGACAGCGCGTTCACCGATAAACGGGAGCTTCGGCTCCCGTTTTTTTGTTCTTTTGTCCGCCCTTCTACCCAGGTGGCACCGAGCACCCTGCTATGCCGCAATAGCGCGCGGCAGCAGATCCCGTACCAGATCGCGCCGCAGTCCGTCGTGTGCCCACTCGTGGTAATAGTGGTAAAGCTTGTGGTGCTCGAATGCCTCCGCCACGTTGCCCATGGTTTCGCAAAGCTGCGACTGGGCATGATGGATATCCATCAGGGTGTGCGCCAACCCCAGGCTTTCGCCGATTTCCTGCGCCTGCCCCAGCGATTTTCGCGCACCGACAAAATCGCGGGTGCGAACCTGGAGCTTGCCCAACTGCAACGACGCGAACGCCCTGATCCAGTGATTGTTGGCTCCGTCGGCCAACGCTACGGCGCGCCGCAGATGGGGTCGGGCCGTCGAAAGATCACCCAATCCGCAACACGCCATGCCGCAGTAGGCATGCCACTCCGCCAGGAACGGCAGCCCGGGGGTGCTGGCAATCAGTTGTTCCACCAGCCGCAGGCGCTGCGCCATTTCGTTGAAACGCCCCAGGGCATGCAGATTGGACACCACGTTCAACAGGATCATTGCCTGTACCCGCGTATCCAGATTGGGCATCCGCAGTGCCTGTTCGTTGTATGACAGCGCGGCGTCTGCTCGGCCCAGCGCGAGGCAGATCCGACCCAGCCCCAGCAATGCCTCGCCGGTTGCCAGGTCGTGCCCAGCAAGCCGCGCCATCCGCAGCGCCCACTGCCAGTCCTGCAAGGCTTGTGCGTAATCGGCATGGGCATAGTGAATTGCCGCACTGCCCAGCCTGGCGCGGCACCGAACGGCGATGGCGTCTTCTTCATCGCGCGGCGCAATGACCTGCTCGGCCTGCTGATAGGCCTCCAGTGCATCCTGCGGCTGCCACAGGGACTCCAGGCAGCGGCCGCGCTCGACCAGACAGGCAGCCATGTCGATCGAGGCGCCGTCTTCCCTGGCGCGATGCAGGGCGGTGTCCAGCTGGAGAAGCTGCTTTTCGGGGCTGAGATACCAACCTGGGTCATTCTGATTCAATGCATGTTTCACGATGCGCTCCATAAGGTATCCCCGACTATAACCGGGAGCCCGATGCATCGCGGAGGATGTGACGCTACGATCATCCGGCAGAAACGACCGTTGAGAGTCCTCCCAAACCAGGACAAAAAAAACCGCCCCGACCGGGGCGGCTTTTACGTCGGGCGCCGATCCGGTCAGGGCCAGACCTGAAGGCCGTCGATCAGGGTGATCAGCTTGGCGGAGATCGCGCGGTGGTCGTTGACGGAGGGATGCCAGCCGCAGGCCATGCTGTCCAGCCCGTCATAGTAGAAGTACACCACGCGGGCATCGCCTTGCGCCTGGGCCTCATTCACGACGGCCTGTGCGGTATCGACCAACGCAGTGGTCTGCCACAACGCGGTCGCACTCACCACCAGATAGGCATCGCTGCCATATTGACGTCGCAATTTGGCCAGGAACTCCAGGTATGCGGCTTTGTAGGTGGCCTTGAGGGTCTCGGCGGTGTAGGGCTCGCCAGGATTCACCGGTGTCGAGAAATCATTGATCCCCAACCCGACCACGATCACCTGTGGCTTCCAGTCACCCTGTACCCATTGATTGCCGGCGGAGTTCAGCAACGCGCGATCGTAATAGGTGCGGTAATCGGTGCCGCGATCCGCTCCGTTGTAATTGCGCACCAACCCCACGCCGGAATACCCGTTGAGCTGATAGGCCGCCCCGTAGTGCCGGGCAGTCAGCGCACCGAAGCTGGCATCGCTGTTGGACGCATTCACCAGCAGCACATCACTGCAATCCCGCGTTCCCGATTCCGCCCCGAGGCCCGACGTGTACGAATCGCCGATGAATTCGATCTGGCGGGTGGGTGCCGGTGGCGGCGCGAGAACCTGTCCGCCTTCGGCGGCGACCAGCCCGCCGAAGCGACCGACCACCCCCGGGGATTCGGTACGCTTCGATACGCGAATGGTATGCGTGCCGGCGCCCAGGCCCTTTACCCAATAGGTGGTATTGCCGGGGCGTGCCAACTTGGCAAACGGTTGGCCGTCGATCTCCACGTTGTAGTGGTTGTAGCCGTCATCCAGACGCACGCCAACACCGGTGCCACTGAAACGCCCTTCGAAGTACACACCCGGCCAGCTGTAGGCCACACGATCCGCCGATTCCACCTGTAGTCGGCCACCGGAAGCGATCTGGGCCAGCACCCCTGCGGGAGTGGGTGTCGGTGTCGGCGTGGGAACGGGGGTCGGCGTCGGTTGCTCGCAAGTTCCGACTCTGGCCCAGACGCCCCAGCTTCCCGACTGCAAGGGGTCATCGCCCTGGGCCCACCATTTGGCCTGGTAGATCGATCCGTTGCGCACCGCGCGCTGACCGCCCACATAGACGGTGGCCTGCTGCCAGGCTTCGCCGCATTCCGATGTCGCCGGCGTCGGGACAGCCGGGGTCGGCACCGCAGTGACCGTCGGGGTCGGCGCCGGGGTCGGCACGGCGCAGTCGCCACCTTGCCGCCACAGCGTGGCCGCCGCCGCAGGATTCCAACCGGCTCCCGCGTGTGCGGTATGGGCGACCACGGCGGTATAGGCCTGGTCCTGATAACTCACCGCGCTACCGACGCTGTAGTGCTCACCTTCCTGCCAAGCGGGGCACGTTGCAGCAGCGCCACCCGACAAAACCAGGCAGACCAGCCCGGACACCTTCATGCGCTTCATATGGACTCCTCCTGATTGGTGGGATCGCGATAGTTCACCCATCAATCAATTTGTTTTCTTGGATTGTTTATCTCTATCAAAAGACCGAGCGAGGGCCTCGGGTATGGTAAATAGCGTGAATCCGCCTTACCTTCCTCTATGCGACCGTTGGGGTCACGCACCAAATTATAGTTTTAAACTATCAATGTCAATTGTTTAGTTGTTAAAATCTTTGCAAAGGTCAAAAAAAACGCCACGCGGTCAGCGTGGCGTTTCGACTGAGGCCGGGCAGCTTATTCCGCTGCCGGGGCCACCGGTGCGGCAGGTGCCGCGGCAGCGGCTTCGTCATTGAGTACTGCCTTGATGCTCAGGCGTACACGGCCTTTCTCGTCCTGCTCCAGCGCCTTCACGCGCACGACCTGCCCTTCCTTCAGGTAGTCGCTCACGTTCTTGATGCGCTCGTTGGCGATCTGGCTGATGTGCACCAGACCATCGCGGCCCGGCATGATCGAGACGATGGCACCAACGTTGTTGTCGAGGATCTTCACCACCGGGCCTTCGTAGATCTTGCCGATCTCGACTTCCGCGGTGATTTCGCCGATACGGCGCTTGGCTTCGTCCGCACCCTCGGCCGAGATCGACGCGATGGTGATGGTGCCGTCTTCCTGGATATCGATCTGCGTACCGGTTTCCTCGGTCAACGCGCGGATCACCGAACCGCCCTTGCCGATCACGTCGCGGATCTTCTCCGGGTTGATCTTCATGGTGTACAGACGCGGCGCATGGGCGCTGACTTCTTCGCGCGCACCACCGACGGCACCCTTCATGATGTCCAGGATATGCAGGCGGCCGGCCTTGGCCTGATCCAGCGCCACCTTCATGATTTCCTTGGTGATGCCGTTGATCTTGATGTCCATCTGCAAAGCGGTCACGCCCGAATCGGTACCCGCCACCTTGAAGTCCATGTCGCCGAGGTGATCCTCGTCGCCCAGGATGTCGGTCAGCACGGCAAACCGGTTGCCTTCCTTGATCAGGCCCATGGCGATACCGGCCACGTGCTTCTTCAGCGGCACGCCGGCATCCATCAGCGACAGGCAGCCGCCGCAAACCGAAGCCATCGACGAGGAGCCGTTCGATTCGGTGATTTCGGACACCACGCGCATCGAATAGCCAAACTCCTCGCTCGTCGGCAGCACGGCGATCAGCGCGCGCTTGGCCAGGCGACCGTGGCCGATTTCACGGCGCTTCGGGCTGCCGACGCGGCCGGTTTCACCGGTGGAGTACGGCGGGAAATTGTAGTGCAGCATGAAGCGGTCGGTGTATTCGCCGGCCAGTGCGTCGATGCGTTGTTCGTCCAGCTTGGTACCCAGCGTGGCGACGACCAGCGCCTGGGTTTCGCCACGGGTGAACAGGGCCGAGCCGTGGGTGCGCGGCAGCACGCTGGTGCTGATCGTGATCGGACGCACGGTGCGGGTGTCGCGGCCATCGATACGCGGATAGCCATCCAGGATCTGGTTGCGGACGATCTTGGCTTCCATGTCATGGAAGATGCCACGGATCTTGTTGGCTTGCAGGGTATCGGTGGCTTCCGTCACCAGGGCGGTCTTCACCTTGTCCCAGGCTTCGTTCAGCTTGACGGTACGCGCCTGCTTCTGCGGAATACGGAACGCCTGGGCGATGTCGTCACCGGCCACGGTGGCGATCTGCGCTTCCAGCGCTTCGTCACGGGTGGGTTCGGCCCAGTCGAACAGCTCCGGGTTCACCTCGTCGGCCAGTTCGTTGATGACATTGATCGCGGCCTGCATCTGGTCGTGACCGAACACCACGGCGCCCAGCATCACTTCTTCCGACAGTTCCTTCGCTTCCGATTCCACCATCAGCACGGCTTGTTCAGTACCTGCCACCACCAGGTCGAGTTGGCTGGCCGCGAGTTCGTCCTTGCTCGGGTTCAGTACGTACTGGCCATTCAGGTAACCGACGCGCGCGGCGCCGATCGGGCCCTGGAACGGCACGCCGGAAATCGCCAGCGCGGCCGAAGCGCCGATCATGGCGGGGATGTCGGAATCGATCTGCGGATCGACCGACAGCACGGTGGCGACGATCTGCACTTCGTGGAAGAAGCCTTCGGGGAACAGCGGGCGGATCGGACGATCGATCAGGCGGCTGGTGAGAATTTCTTTTTCGGAGGGGCGGCCTTCGCGTTTGAAGAAGCCACCGGGGATCTTGCCCGCAGCGTAGGTACGCTCCTGGTAATCGACGGTCAGGGGGAAGAAGTCCTGGCCCGGCTTCACGCCCTTGGCGGCCACGACGGTTACCAGCACCACGGTGTCGTCCATGGAGACGACCACGGCGCCGGATGCCTGGCGAGCGACCTCGCCGGTTTCCAGCTTGACGGTATGACGGCCGTACTGGAACGATTTCACGATTTTATTGAACACGGATTTTCCTTTTCTTCAGCGGTGCATCCTCGGCCCTGGACGTAACGGCAGTCCGCTGCAATCGGGCCGATGCGCCGAGGGTCCACAGCGTTGCGCTGCTGTTCCAACGGCACGACGATTGCCGGTTCCGACACAACCACTTCGCCCCACTCGCCGCCGGAACCGCTATTTGACGAATGAGGAACACAAAACAAAAAAGTCGCAGTCTGATGACTGCGACTTTTTTGCCGGGATTACTTGCGCAGACCCAGCTTGGCGATCAGGTCGCGGTAGCTGTCGGCGTTGGTGCGCTTGAGGTAGTCCAGCAGGCGACGACGACGCGACACCATCTTCAGCAGACCACGGCGGGAGTGGTGATCCTTGGCGTTGGCCTTGAAGTGGGGGGTCAGATCGTTGATGCGGGCGGTCAGCAGGGCCACCTGCACTTCGGGCGAACCAGTGTCGCCTTCGGCGCGCTGGTAGGTCTTGACGATGTCGGCCTTCTTGTCGACGGTAACAGCCATTGTCTATTGCTCCATATAATTGAGGGATCGAGTCCCGACAAGCCAAGGCGAGCAGCGGTTCAACCGGCAACCCATCCTTGCTTCCCCATGCTCACGCGGTGGAGAGCAGTCGTTTGGACCGTAGCACGCCATCGGCGCCCACCTCGCCCAAACCGAGGAACCGCGCATTATCCGTGCTTTGCTCCGAGCCGTAAAGACGGAAGGTGCCTGGCGCGACATCCGGTCGGCGCGCCGTCATGCCGTGCAGCATGCGATGCGTATCGGCATCGTCGCACCGCAGTTCGGGCAGATCCAGCACCAGCGTTTCCGCCGGCAGCAACAGCGCTTCGCGCTGCGGCAGGTCGAGCTGGCCGAACGCATCCAGCCCGATGGCGTCATCCAGCGAGAACCCGGCGGTACGGGTCCGCACCAGCCCGGTCAGATAGGCCCCGCAACCCAGTTCCCGACCGATGTCGTCGGCCAGGGTGCGGATATAGGTTCCCTTGGAACAGCGAACATCCAGGGTGAGCACACCGCTGGCTGCGTCATAGCCCAGCACGTCCAGCGCGTAGATGGTCACCCGCCGCACCGCGCGTTCGATTTCCACGCCCTGGCGCGCATATTCATACAGGGCCTTGCCTTCGAACTTGAGCGCGGAATGCATCGGCGGCACCTGTTCGATCTCGCCACGGAAACGCGCCAGCACGGCTTCGACGGGCGCCAGATCGGCCGGCGCCATGCCGCTGTCGGTGATTACGCCCTCACCATCCAGCGTGCTCGACACCTGGCCCAGCCGCACCATGGCACGGTAGCCCTTGTCGGCATCCAGCATGCGCTGGGCAAACTTGGTTGCCTCGCCGAAGCACAGCGGCAACAGGCCGGTGGCGAAGGGATCGAGCACGCCGGTATGACCGGCCTTCTCCGCGCTCAGCAACCAGCGCGCCTTTTGCAGCGCGTTATTGCTGGAGATGCCAAATGGCTTGTCCAGCAACAGCACGCCGTCGATTTTTCGTTTTGCCATGGGACGTCAGAGAGGGGGTGATGAGGTCAGGCCTTCGCCCGCCACGCAGCAGGAATGGATACCCATGCCTGCCCTGGCGAGCGATCAGGCTTCTTCGTCCGGCGCCTTGGGCAAGCGGCCGGCTTCGGCGATCAGGCTGTCCAGATGCATGCCCTGCTCGACCGAGTGGTCGTAGTGGAAATGCAGCTCGGGCATTTTGAACAACTTGAAGCCACGCGCCAGTTCGCTGCGCAGATAACCCTTGGCGGCCTCCAGCTTGGCGGCGATGGCCTCGGCCTCTTCGGCCGTGCCGAGGAAGGTGTAGAACACCTTGGCATGCGAATAATCGCGAGTGACTTCCACGTCGGTGATGGTGATCAGCGACGCCTTGGGATGATCCAGCTCTGCGCGGATCAGCTCGGCCAGATCGCGCTGCAATTGCTGCGCGATACGATCGGAACGGGTGAAATTCTTGGGCATGTCTCAAACCTCGAGAAGGCAGAAAGGGAAGAGGAAAGGGTGTTCGACCCTTCGCCCTTCCCCTCCGGCTTTCCTGCTAGATGATTACAGCGAACGCGCCACTTCGATGATCTCGAAGACTTCGAGCTGGTCGCCTTCCTGGATGTCGTTGTAGTTCTTCAGTTGCAGACCGCACTCGTAGCCGGACTTCACTTCCTTCACGTCATCCTTGAAGCGCTTGAGGGTATCGAGTTCGCCCTGATGCACCACGACGTTGTTGCGCAGCAGGCGAACGCCCGCACCACGCTTGACCACGCCATCGAGCACGTAACAACCGGCAACCGAACCCACCTTCGAAATCACGAACACCTGGCGGATTTCGACCAGACCGATGATCTGCTCGCGCTTCTCCGGAGCCAGCATGCCGGACAGCGCCGCCTTCACGTCATCCACCACGTCGTAGATGATGTTGTAGTAGCGGATGTCCACGCCTTCGCTCTCGGCCAGCTTGCGCGCAGCCGAATCGGCACGCACGTTGAAGCCGACCACCACAGCCTTGGACGCCAGCGCCAGGTTGATGTCCGACTCGCTGATACCGCCCACGCCCGAGTGCAGGATCTGAACGCGTACTTCGTCGGTGGACAGCTTTTGCAGGCTGCTCGACAACGCTTCCAACGAACCCTGTACATCGCTCTTGATGACGATGGGCAGGTTCTGGACCTCGCCTTCGGCCATCTGCGCGAACATGTTTTCCAACTTGGCCGCCTGTTGCTTGGCGAACTTCACATCGCGGAACTTGCCCTGGCGGAACAGTGCGATTTCGCGGGCCTTCTTCTCGTCGCCCAGCACCATCGCATCTTCGCCGGCGCCCGGCACTTCGGACAGGCCCAGGATTTCCACCGGGATCGACGGGCCGGCTGCGGTGATCTGCTTGCCGTTTTCGTCGAGCATGGCCCGTACGCGACCATAGACCTGGCCTGCCAGCAGCACGTCGCCCTTACGCAGCGTGCCCGATTGCACCAGCATGGTGGCAACCGCGCCACGGCCCTTGTCCAGGCGGGCTTCGATGATGATGCCCTTGGCCGGCGCATCCACCGCGGCGGTCAGTTCCAGCACTTCCGCCTGCAACAGGATCGCATCGAGCAGCGCATCGATGTTCAGGCCCTGCTTGGCCGACACTTCGACGAACTGCGTATCGCCGCCCCAGTCCTCGGGAACCACTTCCTGCGCCACCAGTTCCTGGCGGATACGCTCCGGGTTGGCGCCCTGCTTGTCGATCTTGTTCACCGCCACGACGATGGGCACGCCCGCCGCCTTGGCATGGTGGATCGCCTCGATGGTCTGCGGCATCACGCCGTCGTCGGCCGCCACCACCAGCACCACGATGTCGGTGGCGCTGGCACCACGGGCACGCATGGCGGTAAACGCCTCGTGGCCCGGGGTATCCAGGAAGGTGATGATGCCCTTGTCGGTTTCGACGTGGTACGCACCGATGTGCTGGGTAATGCCGCCGGCTTCGCCCGCCGCCACCTTGGCGCGACGGATGTAGTCCAGCAGCGAGGTCTTGCCGTGGTCGACGTGGCCCATCACGGTCACGACCGGTGCGCGCGGCAGCAGTTCGTGCTCGCCCTTGTCGTCGTCGCCCAGGTAGGTTTCGGGATCGTCCAGCTTGGCCGCCACCGGGGTGTGGCCCATTTCCTCGACGACGATCATCGCCGTTTCCTGGTCCAGCACCTGGTTGATGGTCACCATCATGCCCATCTTCATCAGCGCCTTGACCACCTCGACGCCCTTCACGGCCATCTTGTGCGCCAGGTCGGCGACGCTGATGGTCTCGGGCACGTCCACGGTGTGGACGATGGGTTCGGTCGGCGCCTGGAAGGCGTGCGCGTTGTCGCTATCGTTCTGCTTGCGGCCGCCCTTCTTGGACTTCCAGCCACCGCCGGTATCGCCACCGCGGGTACGCAGACCACCGCCCTTCTTGCCGCGGCTGTCGCGATCGTCGCGGTCGTCCTTCTTGCCGACCGGCTTCTTGTCGGCAGGCTTGGCGGCGGCCGGGGCCGGCGCGGGTTCGGCCTTGACCGGTTCCGGCGCGCGCAGCGGGGTGTCCTTCGGCTTGCGCAGTTCCACGCGCATCCCGATCCGGGGAGTTCAACCTGCAACGCCGTGTCGGCACCTGCTCCTGCCCAACAGCGCGGAAAGCCCGCCAAAGGGGCTGGCCG
>NZ_SUMF01000001.1 GCF_005048205.1 Chitiniphilus eburneus | reverse complement strand
TGCAGTGCGCCGGACTGCAACAGGCCGCGGGACAGGTTGTCCAGCCAGATGCGTTGGCCCAGGGGTTTGATGGCGGCAAGCTTGCTCATTGCAGGGTCTCCAGGGTGAATGCCTCGGCGCGTCGCACGGGTCGCCGGCGACGAAGCGAATCTAGGGGGTGCCATCAATGGTTTCGCGGCAGCGTTCGGTGCGGTTCGGGATGCCCCCGCAAGGAGTTGGTCGCGCCGAGGTATGAATGCCGCAAGCGGTCAGCGACATCGCGGGGCGCCCGAAATGCACCGAACCCGCTCGCACTCCTTGTCAATAACCGGCTATTGGTTACATCACGCGCCTTGTGGTTGGCGCTTTTTCGGCCCAGCGCTGTCGCGAAACCATTGATGACACACCCTGAACAGCGTAGGCCAGGGCGGATCGACCTTCAAACGTGGGGGTGAAGGACGGAGGCCGGGCCGCTCGCCGGGTTGGCGCGTGGCCCGGCCTGCGGGTATGTTCCTTCATCGCCCACCTACGCCCTCCGGCCCGCCCATGCATCCGATCGCCGCACCCTATTTCGCCCGCCTCGACGCCCTGCTGACCAGTGGCCGCCGCCGCATTCTCGGGCTGGCGGGAGCACCGGGCGCTGGCAAGTCCACCCTGGCCGCCGCCTTGCTGGCCCACCTCGGCACGCGGGCCGTGGTGGTGCCGATGGATGGCTATCACCTGGCCCAGGTCGAACTGGAGCGGCTGGGCCGCGCGGCGCGCAAGGGCGCCGAGGATACCTTCGACGCGGCCGGCTTCGTTGCTTTGCTGGCGCGGCTGCGCCAGCCGCGCGTGGGCGAGACGGTATACGCGCCGGCGTTCCGTCGCGAGATCGAAGAGCCGGTCGCCGGGGCCATCGCCGTACCGGCGGACGTGCCGCTGGTTATCGTCGAGGGCAACTACCTGCTGCTCGAACACGGCCACTGGGCCGGTGTGAAACCCCTGCTCGACGAAAGCTGGTACGTCGAGGTGGACGACGACCTGCGCCGGGAGCGGCTGGTCGAACGCCACATGCGATTCGGCCGGGACGCGGCGGCGGCGGCCGACTGGGTGGCGCACACCGACGAACCGAACGCGCGCCGCATCGCAGCCACACGCGGACGTGCCGACGTGGTGTTCCGCTGGTAGATACGGCAGGTCGCAGCGATTTGGGTCATAACGTGGAAAGGCTTCCCACGATATCTCCCGGATTTCACCCATGCACCTGATCTGCCTTGTCGGCTACGTGTCCACCGATCTGGTCTCGCCCCTGTTCGATCGCGGCTTCGGCTTCACCCGCGTCACGCTGCTGCATGACCCGGCCATCGGCGACGCCATGCGTGCGGTGGCCGACGTGTGCCGCAAGGCCGGGCTGGCGACCACGGTGCTGCCGCTGCGCCCGCGCTACGACCCGGCCACCATCCGCGAACGGCTGGAAGCCACCGTGGCCGCCAGTCGCCAGCCCTGCGTGCTCAATCTGTCCGGCGCCACGCCGGTGCAGGCGGCGATCGGCTTCGAGGTCGGCAGCCGCCATGCCCTGCCGATGTTCGCCGTCGAACCGGAGGCCGACACGCTGGTCTGGCTCAGCGATGCCGCCGCTGCGCCGCTCGCCAACGGCTACAACATCGCCGACCGCATGCGGCTGGAGGAATACTTCCGCCTGTACGGTGCGGAGATCGTCACCGTCGAATGCCGACTGTCGCAGCGCGACGCCGCACTGGAAGGTTGGGCCGCCGGCTTTGCCGAACTGGCGGCGTACCGGCCACGTGCCATCCTGGCGCTGAATGCGCTGGCGGCCGATGTCGATGCCGGCTGGATCAGCCGGGGCGCGCTGCATCATCCGCAACCGGAACTGGCTGAGCTGCTGCACGAATCGCGGCTGGCCCGCCTGCTGCCCGATGGCCGCATCGCCTTTGCCGACCGTCCCAGCCATCGCTTTCTGCATGGCGGCTGGCTGGAACGCTGGATTTTCAGCCAGGCTGGCGCGCTGGTGGGCGAATTACCGATCCAGGACCTGGCCTGCGGCATCCGTATCCGCGTGGATGGCAAGGTGGACAATGAATTCGACGTGGCCATCCTCTGCAACAACCAGCTCTATCTGGTGGAATGCAAGACCATCCTGGCCGAAGGCGTCGATCGTGCCACCCTGTTCAAACTGGACAGCGTGGCGCATGTGGGCGGGCTGGCGGCACAGGCGATGCTGGCCAGCCTGTCATTGCCCACCGACCACGAAGAGCGCCGCGCCGAGGTGCAGGACATCGCGCTGCTGTCGGGTCGGGCGCTGCTGGGCGCAGCGGCGCGGCTGCGGCAATGGCTGGGCGGCACGGCGGTGGCGGCGGTGGCGGCGTGAAAAAACCACGCCGTTTTTGACGCAGCGGCCTGCCGCGCGCTGGCGCTCGCCGCTTACAATCGAAACCCATCTGTCCGGGGCGCGCCCCGTGGAGTGCCGATGTCCGTCTTCGACCCGGTGATCGTCTCGCTGCTCGATACCGATCTGTACAAGTTCACGATGATGCAGGAAATCCTGCACCATCATCCCGAAACGCGCGCCGAATACGCCTTCAAGTGCCGCAACACGCCAGCGCTGCCGCTCTCGGGTCTGCGGGCCGAAATCGAGGCCCAGCTCGATTTCCTGTGCGGCCTGCGCTTTACCGAAGACGAACTGGCATATATCGGCGGCCTGCGCTTCATCAAATCCGATTTCGTGGATTTCCTGCGGCTGTTCCAGTTGCAGCGGCGCTTCATCGAGGTATCGGTGCCCGAAGACCGCCCCGACGATCTGGAAATCCGCGTGCGCGGGCCGATGCTGCACTGCATGCTGTTCGAAGTGTATGTGCTGGCCATCGTCAACGAGGTGTACTTCCGCCAGTTTCCGGCCGCGCCCGCGCTGGCCGAAGGGCGCCGCCGTCTGGCGGACAAGCTGGGCACGCTGCGCGACGTGCCGGCGCGGCGCTTTCCCTTCATCTTTTTCGACTTCGGCTCGCGGCGGCGCTTTTCGCGGGTGTGGCACGACGAAATGGTCGCCACGCTGGCGCGCGATGCCGCGCCGTACATGCGCGGCACCAGCAACCTGTCCCTGGCGCGCAAATACGGCCTGACGCCGATCGGCACCATGGCGCATGAGTACCTGCAGGCATTCCAGTCGTTCGGCTCGCGGCTGCGCGACTTCCAGAAGAATGCGCTGGAGCACTGGGTGCACGAATATCGCGGCGACCTGGGCATTGCGCTGACCGACGTGGTGGGCACCGATGCTTTCCTGCGCGATTTCGATCTCTATTTCTGCAAGCTGTTCGACGGATTGCGCCACGACTCGGGCGATCCGTACGAGTGGGGCGAAAAAGTGATTGCCCATTACGAAAGCCGCCGCATCGACCCCAGCACCAAACAACTGGTGTTCAGCGATGGCCTCACCCTGCCCGCTGCGCTGGCGCTGTATGGTCATTTCGCCGACCGGGCGCGTACCGGCTTCGGCATCGGCACCAATCTTTCCAACGATTGCGGGCACGAGCCGTTGCAGATCGTGATGAAGCTTACCCGCTGCAACGGGCAGGCGGTGGCCAAGGTGAGCGACAGCCCCGGCAAGGGCATGTGCGAAGACCCCAATTTCCTGGCCTACCTGTGCCATGTATTCGGCGTGGTGAGCAAATAGGCGGGCCGAACGCCTGCCGTGCGATGGTCGTGTGTCATTCGTCCTAGATTGAAGTATCCGGGACCAATGGGAGCCGACGATGCAAGTTCAAGCGTACCTGTTCTTCAATGGCCAGTGCGACGAAGCGCTGCGCTTCTATGTCACGCACCTGGGCGCCAGGGTGAATGTGCTGCTGCGCTATCGTGATTCCCCCGAGCCGGCGCAAGTGTCGGAGGGCTGGCTGGACAAGGTGATGCATGCCAGCCTGCACATCGGCGAGAGCGAACTGTTCGCCTCCGACGGTCTGCGCGCGGAGGCGGCGGTGATGCAGGGCGTATCGCTGCATCTCACTGCCGAATCGACCGAACACGGCCGGCAGATGTTCGACGCGCTGGCCGATGGGGGCCAGATCACCACGGCCTACGCGCCCACCTTCTGGGCGGCGGGCTTCGGCATGGTGACCGACCGCTTCGGCGCGCACTGGATGGTGAGCGCGCCGTCGGTCTGACCGGGCGGCGCCTTGGGTTCCCAACGCTACAGGATGCCCGCCTGCTGCAACGCTGCGCGCGCCAGCGGCACGCGCTTGGCCGCCGCCGCTTCGTCGGGCAGGTCGATGTTCAGTGCAAAGGCGTGGATGCGCCCGGCCTTCTCCACCCAGCCCACCCACCAGCCGATGTCGCCTCCCTGTGGCGGCGCATACCAGCCGGTCTTGCCGTACAGCACGTAGCCGTCGCCGTCCTCCTGCTTCAGGATGTCGCGTACCAACTGCTGGTTGCGCTGCGACGCAGGCAGCTCGCCGCGCGCCAGCCGTGCCACGAAACGGGCTTCTTCCACGGCGGAAATCTTCAGCGGCCCTTGCAGCCAGAACCGGTCGACCGGCCTACCGGCGCCGATGCCGATCTCCATGTTGCCGTAGCCCAGGCGCTTGACCCACGCGGCCATGCGCTCAGGGCCCACGCGCCGTGCGATGCCCTGGTAGATCGGCACGCTGGAGACGCGGATCGCATCGCGCAGGTTGAGATCCTGTTCCCACTGCTTCAATCGCTGCGGTTTGCCCCCATACGGCAGCACCTGTTCCAGATCGCGCACCACGCCGGTTTCCAGCGCGATCAGACTATTGGGGATCTTGAAAGTGGATGCCGGCACGATGCGTCGCGCCGCCCGTTCCGGGTTGTAGATGCGTAGCGTGTCGGCCTGCGCGTCGTACAGCACGAACGTGCCTGTCACGCCGAAGCGCTGGAACAGCGATGCCAGAGCCAATGGCTCGGCGGCGCGTGACAGCGGTGACAGCGCCAGCACGGCACAAGCGGCCAGGAACAGCCACAATCGGGGCCATCGCCCCAGGGAATGCGAACTCATGGAAAACCTCCACTGCAAGGGTTGGATGATCCGGCCGGTGCCCGTCATCGTAGGTGGCGTTGCCCGGTGCGCCCAGGTGCACGGCTGTCACAGCCGTCACACGCGATGAGCGTGCGAGTCGAACTGACCACGCCGCAGACGGTGGACGGCGCCCGGGCGCCGTTTCAATCCTTGTGGCTATTGGTGCGACTGGCCCAGGCGCGACAGCTCGGTCACCCTGCCGTGCACTCGCAGGCGCTGCATCGCGGCTTCAGCGACGCCAAGACCCTGCGGATGGCGATCAGCCGTGCCTTCCGCGATTTCGCACGCTGGGGGGTGACGGTGGGATGGGGCGACGACAGCGGGCGTGACGTGCGCTTTCTCAACACAGGCCAGCGCAGTCGGGGCCCTTTCTGGTTGCCGGCCGCCGAGGCCGCGCGCCTGCAATTCACTGTCGCCGGTGTGCCCGCCAGCCCGGACGACCTGATCGCGTTCCTGGGTGAAGACGCCACGCCGATGGAAGACAGCGAGCGCCTGACGCTGGATGAGCTGCCATTCTGGCGACAGATGACGCTGGCGCGGCTGGCGATACGCAGCGGCAGGCTGGTGTCCGCCCAGCGCGACGATGGTGCGCTGGGCGCGCTGCGCCTTGCCGGCGAACTCGCGACCGTCCCGGCCGAGCAGGCACACCTGTGGCTGACCGAAGCCTGGATCTGGCGTCGCCTGGGCGACGCGGCGCAGACCGCTCGCCTGTTGCAGCAACTGCGCCGGCTGCGGCGTCGGCACGTGCTGGTGGACGACGCCTATCTGGCCGCGATGGAGCGGTTGCTAGGGGCCTGGTGCGCCTACGACCGGCGAGACCTCGCGTGCGCCGAACGCTTGCTGGATAACCTGGCCGCCGATGCCGGCGTGCTGCTGCGCCACCATCCACACCTGCGCTTCGAATGGCATAACCTGTCGGCGCTGCTGTTGCGGTCACGCGCGCTGGCGCAACCGCGCCACCCGGATGCCGGTACCTGGGCACGTGTCGCGCTGGAGCGCTTCGGCACCGCGCTGGCGACGGCGTTGCGGTCGCAGACGCTGGATGCCGCGCAACAGGGCGCGGCCAACCTTGGCATGGCGCAATGGCTGTTCCGTCTGGCCGGCCTGGGCGGCGACGCCGACAGCGCGGCGCAGGCGGTGCAGTGGATCGCCTTCAGTGAATGGCTGTGCGTCCGGAATGGCCTGTCGCGGCAGAGCGCGTGGAACCCGCTGTACCTGATGCGTATCGCACGCGGCGAATTGGCCGGTGGCGCGCCCATCCCGCTCGACACCCTGCTGGGCTGGGCCGGCCCCTTCGCCGAAGCGCTGGCCGGCTTGCCATTGAATGAAGGCTGGCATGCCACGGCCATGGGCCTGCTGCACGAACACGACGCTGGCCGTTGTCGTTATCCCGCCACTCAGTTGTGCGCACTGCTGTACGAAGCGGCCTGGTTCGGCCGCCACGAAAAGGTCGCCGGCACCCCCGAATTGTTGGCGCGCCTGCGCACGCAACTGGCGGAGCTTTCCCCCGCCGACCGCGACTACTACCTCGCGCAACTGGCCGAGTGGCCAGTCGAAGCCTGGTGAACCAGAGCCCGCCTCTTCCGCCGAGTGCAAAACAACATCCTCGCCACGGCGCGGAACGCGCGAATGGAACCGGCACAAACCACCCAGGGCACCTGCACGACTTAGCCGGATACCTGATGCCCGTATAAGGGCCACTCAGGCTTGCCGGCCAACCAAGAACTCACATATCCCGAACCGCAAAGCAGCCAACATCCACGTATCGAGCACAGCGAGGCCCCCTCGCGGCGGCGAGGGCGGGGGGAGTGGAATCGATCAGGGAGAGCCGTTGCCAGCGGGAAAATGACGTTATGCGTCCGGCTTCGCCGGGGGCTAGATGTCGGTGGACTTGCCATAGCGCATGTGAGGCCTCAAGGCTCGCGCGGCGAGGGCGGGGGGAGTGGAATGGATTCGGGAGAGCCGTTGCCAGCAGGAAAATGACGTTATGCGCCCGGCTTCGCCGGGGGCTAGATGTCGGTGGGCTTGCCACAGCGCATGTGAAGGCCCAAGGCTCGTGCGGCGAGGGCGGGGGGAGTGGAACGGATCAGGGGAACGCCGTGCCGGCACTTGACCATGAGTCGCGCCCGGCTTTGCCGGGAGCCCGATGCTTGTGGATATTCAACTCACGCATCCATTCGCACTCAGGCGTTCCTGTAGAAATCACGCTAACCCAGCCCGGCCACGCTTCTATAGTGAGCCATCCCCCCCACGGAGTCCCCCGCATGCCCATCGAACTGCAAGCCCTGGCCTGGACCATTGTGCTCGGATTGGTCCAGGTGTTGCTCACCGCCTCGGTGCTGCGGCGGCAGCAGGGTCTCAAATGGGCTGCCGGTCCCCGCGATGTGGCGCCGCCGTCGCCCACGCCGCTGGGCGGCCGCCTGCAACGCGCCCAGGCCAACCTGATGGAGACCTTTCCCTTCTTCGCCGCGGCCGTGTTGGTGGTGATGATCCAGGGCCGGCAGGGTGACCTCAGCCATTGGGGCTGCCTGCTGTATTTCTGGGCGCGCGTGCTCTACGTGCCGCTCTACGCAGCCGGCATTCCCCGCGTGCGCTCGCTGGTCTGGATGGTGTCGCTGATCGGTCTGCTACTGGTGCTGGCCGCCGCGCTGGGCGCCTGAGCGCGACCGTATTCCCCACCCGTTTACCGGCGCCCTCCGGCGCCAAGGAGATTCGACATGGCGGTATTCGAAACCTTGCTCAAGTTCAGCGAAGTGCTGGATGCCACCCCACGCGGTGAGACGCGCACGCTGACCGCCGCCGATTTCGACGTCGAACTGCTGGTGTTCGATGAACTGGTACGCGCGTGGACGGACGAACTGCCACCTGGCTTCGAACTGGTGGGGCGCGAAACCGCCATCGCCGATGGGGCCCCCTATATCAGCGCCATCCAGGTACGCCGCGTGGATTGAACGTGCGGCGCGTTGCCAGATCCGACTGGTGAACGGAAAGGTGCCGTGCCCTGGCGCCGCGTTCCGGCGTGTGTATAAAGAAGCTTCCGGCACACCGCGAAAGGGCGCTCGACAATGCTGGCAATCGGCGTCGTGCCGCGGTTTGAGCCATAACAAGCCCCCCGCCGGCGCATTGGAGTAAAACCTGAACCTTTCGCGGTGGCGCGGTGTTGTCCCCCAGGCAGTGAGTCGGGATAATGCGGCGAGCCGCTTTGGCGCGCAGTCGGCGCCTCCCACCATGTTTATTTCTCTTAGAGGATTTCCTATGGCAACGCGTACAGACATGGCCAATGCCATCCGGGCGCTGGCGATGGACGCCGTGCAGAAAGCCAACTCCGGTCACCCCGGCATGCCGATGGGCATGGCCGAAATCGGCGTGGCACTGTGGGGTGAAGGCAACTACCGCCACAACCCCAAGAACCCGCACTGGTTCAACCGCGATCGCTTCATCCTCTCCAACGGTCACGGCTCCATGCTGCAATACGCGCTGCTGCACCTGACCGGCTACGATCTGTCGATCGACGATATCAAGAACTTCCGCCAACTGCATTCCAAGACCGCCGGCCACCCGGAATACGGCTATGCACCTGGCGTGGAAACCACCACCGGCCCGCTGGGTCAGGGCATCTCCAACGCTGTCGGCTTCGCGCTGGCCGAAAAGCTGCTGGCTCGCGAGTTCAACCAGCCCGGTTACGACATCGTCGATCACCACACCTGGGTGTTCCTGGGCGACGGTTGCCTGATGGAAGGCGTGAGCCATGAAGCCTGCGCACTGGCCGGCACCTGGGGCCTGGGCAAGCTGGTGGCGTTCTGGGACGACAACGGCATCTCCATCGACGGTCACGTCGAAGGCTGGTTCAACGAAGACGTGCCGGGCCGCTTCGAAGCCTATGGCTGGCACGTGGTGCGCGCTGTGGACGGCCACAATGTGGATTCCGTGCTCCAGGCCATCGAAGAAGCCAAGGCCGTTACCGACAAGCCGTCGCTGATCTGCTGCAAGACCATCATCGGCAAGGGCTCGCCCAACAAGGCCGATAGCCACGATTCGCATGGCGCACCGCTGGGCGAGGCCGAAATCGCCGCCACCCGCGAAGCCATCGGCTGGAAGTACCCGCCGTTCGAAATCCCGCAGGATATCTACGACGCCTGGAGCCGTGTGAAGGCCGGTGCCGAGCAGGAAGCCGAATGGCAAGCCCTGTTCGACAAGTACGCGCTGCAACACAAGGATCTGGCCGCCGAGTTCAAGCGCCGCATCGCCGCCGAACTGCCGGGTAACTGGAGCAACATCGTCGACGCCGCGCTGGCTGAAGCCCGTGAAAAGGCCGAAACCATCGCCACCCGCAAGGCCAGCCAGAACGCGCTGAACGCCTTCGTGCCCAAGCTGCCGGAAATGCTCGGCGGCTCGGCCGACCTGACCGGCTCCAACCTGACCAACTGGAAGGGTAGCACCCCGCTCAAGCGCGAAGGCAATACGCTGGTGGGTAACCACATCAGCTACGGTGTGCGCGAGTTCGGCATGAGCGCCATCATGAACGGCATTCAGCTGCACGGCGGCTGGCGTCCGTATGGCGCCACCTTCCTGATGTTCAGCGAATACGCCCGCAACGCGCTGCGCATGGCCGCGCTGATGAAGATCCCGACGCTGTTCGTGTTCACCCACGATTCCATCGGCCTGGGCGAAGATGGTCCGACTCACCAGCCGATCGAGCAAACCCCGACACTGCGTCTGATCCCGAACATGAACGTGTGGCGTCCGTGCGATACGGTGGAATCCATCGTCGCCTGGGCTCACGCCATCGAGCAGAAGACCACCCCGTCCACGCTGATCTTCAGCCGTCAGAACCTGGCGTTCCAGCAGCGCACCGACGAGCAGGTCGCCAACATCCGCAAGGGTGGCTACGTGCTGAAGGATGTGGCGGATGCCAAGGTCGTGCTGATCGGCACCGGCTCCGAGCTGGATGTCGCCGTGAAGGCCGCCGAGCAACTGGCTGCGCAAGGCGTTGCCGCCCGTGTGGTGTCGATGCCGTCGACCAACGTGTTCGACAAGCAGGATCAGGCGTACAAGGACAGCGTGCTGCTGCCGGGCGTGCCGCGCCTGGCGGTCGAGGCCGGCGTGACCGACGGCTGGCGCAAGTACGTGGGCCTGGAAGGCGATGTGGTCGGTATCGACCACTTCGGCGAATCGGCTCCGGCTGGCGTGCTGTTCAAGGAATTCGGCATCACCCCGGAAAACGTCGCGGCCCGCGCCAAGGCGCTGGTGAAGTAAGCGATACGTTCCAGACGAAAAAGGCACCCTGCGGGGTGCCTTTTTCATGGGTGGTGAAACCCAAGGGTTATCTTCTTCTGATCTTCGTCAACTCCGGGAGAGTCACGTCCGGCCAACCCGCGCGCGCTCATTATCATTGATTCCATCGGCAAGGAGTCCAGATGATGAAGCGCATTGCCTCGGCAATTCCAGGACGGATTCGCATCAGGGATGCGTCGTTACGCAACGACGACGCGCAGGAACGGGTCACGCGGGCGCTGGCCGCCATCGCCGGTGTGCTGGATACGCGGATCAACGCGCGCGCCGCCAGCATCGTCGTGCAATACGACCCGCACAACACCAGTGGCCGGGCCATCGAACATGCCGTGCTCGCCGCCATGGGCATGCGCCCCTCGCGTGGCCGACCATTGCGACTGCGGGCCAACCGCTATGCCAAGTACGCCGCGTTGACCAGCCTGGGCGCCTCGATGGCCTTTGCCGCAGCCGGTAAGAAAAGCCTGCATATCGGAACCGGCCTCGTCTTTCTTGCCTGCCTGGGCGTCCACTTGGGCGTTCATCGTCGTTCCCTCTTGCGCTGATTCGCGCCACACCGGCCCCGCCCATGAACGCTACCGAGCTTTTCACCCGTTTCGCTGCCAGCGTACAGATCGCCCACCATATCCCGGGGCGCATCCGCCTCAAGCTTGCCCCGGTGACGCTGGACGACGCGGAGCGCTCCACGTTGGCCCAGGCCAAGGGCTTCCAGCGTGTGCTGGACGATATCCCCGGCATCCGGGGCATCCGGCTCAATCCGCTGGCGCGCTCCTGCACCGTCGATTACGACGCCAGCGTCATCCCGCCCTCGGCCTGGGGAGACCTGCTGGAAGGCGTGAACAGCCCGGCGGCGGGGGTGCTGATGACCATCATCGTCGATCGATATGCGGAGGCCACCCGTGCCCAACCATGACGAAGCCGCGTTGCGTGCCCGGCGCCTTCTGCCTGGTTCACGCATTCCACCGCTGCATCAGGCGCTGCGCCTGGCGCTGTACGATCAGTACGCCACACGGGCCTTTCATGCCCGAGTGATCGAATCGTTTGGCGCCAAGGCGCCGTTCCCCGCTGCCCTGCGCGCCTGCGAACAGCACATCGCGCAATGCGTCAGCCTGTGCAGGGGGCTGGGGATTCCGCTGCCGCTCGATCCGTTCCCCGCCGAAACGCGCGTTGGATTGTCCTGGCGCATCAATTGCGAACGCGCAGCGCGCGGCGAAGCATCCAAGGCCGAATGCCACGCCATGTTGTTGTCCAGCATCGCCCAGCCCGATGCCCGGGCGCTGCTGCGTCGTTTGCAGCGTGACGCGCTGAACAGGCGACTGCCCGAATTTGCCCGTGCCACCGCCACGGCGATGGAGCAGGAGCGCATGCATGCTGCGCAGGGCGTTGCGCCGGCGGATGCCTACGTGCAACACGGCCCGATGGCTAATTTCCTGGAACAAGCGTTTTCGGTTCTCGGCAGCCAGCACTCTGCCTTCGGCGTGGTCGGCCCGCTGCTGCGGGGCGTTCAGCCGGCATTGCTGGCCGGCCTGATCGCCGGTGGCGCCGGTACCTACTTCGTCAAACACCAAGCCCGTCGTCACGGGAAGGAAGGAAGACCATGAGCATGATGCCTTTCGTCGCCGGCCTGCTGGCCGGCGTGGCCGCCGTCAGGCTGGTCAGGAACAAGCAGACCAAGGCCGGTCTGGATCAGGCACAGACCCGGTTGCGGCAGGCCACGGTCACGGGCCTTGGCGCGATTGAAGCCTCTTCTGCGCGCCTGCGCGAAAAGCTCGCCGTCGTCGAGGTGCCGGAAGCGCCCGAGGCAGTCGAGCCGGTTGCGATTCCGGCCGTCGAGGCGGTGCCCCGCAAGCGCGCGCCGCGCAAGAGCGGTACTGCCACGCCGCGCGCCAAGGCCAGGCCGAAACCGGACACGGCATCGTGAAGCGGCCGCAATCCATACGCGGTGCCGGTCCCGGGGACCAGCTCACCAACCAGTTCGTCCGTGGCGCCACCGCTGCCGGCCTGCTGCTGGCGATGCAGCCGCCCCGCGCCTCGGGCAAGGCAGTCCTGCGTCATGCCTTGCGCGGCGGCACCGCGCTGGCGGCCGGCGTGGCCACCGCCAATGCCGTGCAACGGCGCGCCTACGGCGAAGCGCTGCTGTCCGTTGCCCTCGGCGCGGCCGGGCTGGCCGCGATTGATTACGTCCTGAACCAGCAATGTCTCATCAGCGAAAAGGATAGGAAAAATGGGTAAGAAGAAAGAGTTGAAGAAACTGCAAAAGGCCTATCGCAAAGCCATGGAAGACAACCTGGCGCAGCGTGGCTGGCAAGGTGCCGCCGAGCGGGACGATGTCGGTGGCGCGGGCGGCTATGGCAATACGCCGCTCGATGCCGGCCTGTTGCGCGGGCTGGGCCTGCCGAGTGGCTTCGGTTCACCGCAGACCCAGCAGTTCATCATTGGCGCGCTGATCGGCGCCGCCGCGACCTATGTGCTCAGCGACGAGGCCTTGCGGGGCAAGCTGATCAAGCTGGCGATGAACCTGTATGGCGGCGTGGCTGGGGGCTTCGAGGAGTTCAAGGAGCAGATGGCCGACCTGAAGGCGGAAATGGAAGCGGGGCGCGGCGACCAGGCATGAGCCTCACGGCACGCTGGTTCGCATCGCTGGAACCGCTCCATCGCATCCCCGGCCGGGAACGCTGGCGCTACCGTTGTGCTTCCGGCATGCCCCGCAGTGCGCGGGCACTGGAGTTGGCCATCGCCAATCTGCCCGGCGTGATCGATGTGCGCGTCAATTTGAAGGTCCAGTCGCTGGCGATACGCTTCGACACGACGGTTACCGACGGCGACACATTGATCCAGGCCGCGCTGACGTTATCGCCGCCGCGCGCGGTGGCGGCCAGCGGTGGGCGGCAGGCCGAACCGCACGCCGCGCCATCCGGTGTGGTGCTCAGCCTGGTCACGCTGCTTGGTACGCAATACCTGCCGCCCGGGGCGAAGCTGCCGGTGGCGCTGGCGGCGGCCGGTCCGTTGCTGGGCCATGCGTTCAGGGATTTTGCCGACAACGGTTTGTCGTCGCACGTGCTCGAAGCGCTGGCGGTTTCGATCTCCATCGCCCGCAAGGATTTTCTCGCAGCCAATACCACCACCTTCATGCTGTCGTTGGGCGAATACATGGAGGAATCCATCGCGCGGCGTTCCGACGAACTGCTCAAGCGCCTGCTGCAACCGGTCAGCGACGAGGTCTGGGTCGAGCGCGATGGTGAAGAGAGGCTGGTACCGGTTGCCGAGGTCGTCGTCGGAGACATCGTGATCGTCGCGACCGGGACCATCGTGCCAGTCGATGGTACGGTGCTGGGCGGCAGCGGCTCGGTCAACGAGGCGGCCATGACTGGCGAGAGCCTGCCGGTCGCCAAGGTGCGCGGCGACACCATGCTGTCCGGTACGCTGGTCGAGGAGGGTCGCCTGCGCCTCTATGCCGAACAGGTGGGGCCTCGCACCGCCGCAGCGCGCATCGCCGACTATGTCGAACAGTCGCTTACCGCCAAGAGTGCCGCACAACTGGATGCATCGCGCCTGGCGGATCGGCTGGTGCCGGCCGTGCTGGGGCTGGCGGGCGGCGCGTTCCTGCTTACCGGCGATTGGCAACGCGCGGCGGCGGTGTTGCAGGCTGACTACTCTTGCGCGCTCAAGCTGGCCACGCCGGTGGCGTTCAAGTCGGCGATGTTCCGCGCCGGCCGCGATGGCGTTCTGGTCAAGGGCGCGGCGGCGCTGGAAAAGCTGGCGGCGGCCGATACCTTCGTCTTCGACAAGACCGGCACCCTGACGGCGGGCATGCTGGAAGTGACCGATTCGGTGCCCTTCGACGCGGAATTCAGTACCGACGATCTGATCTGGCTGGCGGCGTCGGTCGAGGAACACTACTTCCATCCGCTGGCCATGGCGGTGGTCGAGGCTGCCAAGCACACCAGCGGCGAGCATTTTGCGCACAAGGAAGTCGAGTTCATCGTCGCGCATGGCGTGGCGAGCGTCATCAAGGGCAAGCGCATCGTTGTCGGCTCCCGACATTTCATCGAAGAAGACGAACACATCGACGTCTCGCCGTACGAAGACGCCCTCGCCGCGTTGTACCTGGCCGGCAAGATGCTGCTTTACATCGGTTATGGCGGCAGGCTGATCGGCGTGCTGGCGCTCAAGGACAAGGTGCGCGAAAACGGCGCCGCCACCATTGCCCGCCTGCGCACGCTGGGCGCCCGGCGCATCGTGATGCTGACCGGCGATCATGCCGACCGGGCCACCGAACTGGCTGCCGAGCTGGGCCTGGATGCCTGCCACGCGGAGCTGCTGCCCGAGGACAAGGTGGATATCGTGAAGGCGCTGGCCGCCGACGGTGCGCGTATCGCCTTCATCGGCGACGGCATCAACGACGCCCCGGCACTGGCCGGCGCACACGTGGGCATCGCGATGCAGAAAGGCGCCGACATCGCGCGGTTGTCCGCCGATATCGCCCTGCTGGAAGACGACATTGCCCGTGTCGCCGATATCAAGGCCCTGGCCAACGCCACGATGCGCCGCATCGATGCCAACTACCGGCTGGCGGTGGGGCTGAACTCGACCATTCTCGGCGCCGCCGCTTTCGGCCTGCTGCGGCCCATCGCCACGGCGGCGCTGCACAACGGCAGCACCATCGCCATCCTGCTCAATGCACTGCGCGGTACGCAGCAGGACAGGCCCGGCCGGGACCGGCGCAAATCCACGTCCTCGAGCCCGGCGTCGGATCGCCCTGACTGACGTATCCGCAATGCCGGGGCGCGCGATCAGACGAACAGCCGGTCCAGCGCCACGCCCGATTCCAGCAATCCGCCGCCCCGATTGACCACCGTGGTGCCGCTGTCACCGCCCAGTACCCAGTCCGCCATGGCGCCGAACACGTGCTCGATGCCGGTCAGCCCCTGGATGTCGTCGTTCAGATTGCGGGCGAACAACGCTGTTTCGCGCGCGGGGAACGGGTCGCCGTACAGCCCGCCGCGCACGTCTTCGCCGATCACCAGCACCGCGTTGCCGCGCCCATGGTCGGTACCGCCATCCCCATTGGACGCCAGTTGCCGGCCGAAGTCGCCGTAGATCACCAGCACCAGGTTGCGCCGGCTGGTGGCATCCAGGTTGGGCCATAGCGTATCGAAGCCGCGCCCCTTGGCGAACAGGTCCTCCAGATTGCCTTCGATGCCGCTCTGTTGCTGCTTGTGGGTATCCCAGCCGCCGTATTCCATCGACAGCACCGGCGCATCGACGATGCCGTTCAGTGCCAGCACATCGTGCAGGTTGCGGATCTGCCCGCCCCAGTAGCGGCTGTTGTAGGGGGCGCTGGCCGCGTACAGCGCACGGATCGCATCCGGCACCGGCAATACCGCGCCGGTGGCGGCCGTATCGCCGCTGCCCAGGCGGGCTTTCACCCCGCCGCTCAGGGCGCGCAGCACTTTTTCGTGATTCGCGATGCGGGCCAGTACCGGGTCGGCGGCAAAGTCACGGCCGGCGTAGTACGCCTTCAGGCTGCGCGCCAGCACTTGGTCCGAGGCCACTTTCTTCCAGGTTGGGTCGGTGGGCAGAAAGCTGCGCTCGGCCAGCGCCAGCGCGCGGGAATTGGCGATGCTGATCACGCGATCCGCCGTGGGCAAATGCCCGGCGGCACCCGGCCCCAGGCAGAACGGGCGCGGCGCGCGGGTCAGCGCGCCGACGCGGGCATTGCCACCCAGTGCCGTGACCAGTCGGCCACCCCAGCCGGGTTTGCGTTCCATCGGTGCGCTGGTGCGGTCGCCCTGATCCATGACCTGAAGCGAATGCGAGTGATCGCGCGAGGTGGCGCCGACCACGTTGTGGATCACCGCCACATGGCCGGCGTCCCATTGTTCCTTCAGCCAGCCGCAACGGTTCAGCATGCCGATGCCTGCCGGCTGCGCGGTACCCGGCAGGGTGAGCGCCTGATAGGCGCTGTTGAAGCGCTGGTAGTAGCCATCGCGGTTGCGCTGGTCGGCGGCGATGCCCTGGCTGCTGGCGCGCGCGGTCCACCAGCGCATGGCGTAGCTGTCGGCCGGTTCGTTGGCGGCGATGGTGGGCGGGAACAGGTGGCGGAAATCCGGTCCCCCACCCAGGGTGACCGATACCAGCGTGCGCCGTGCCACGGCCACGGCGCCGAAGGCGGACGGGATCAGGCCGGGAAACGCGGCCAGGCCGCCCGCCAGCAGGCTCAGCTTGAGGAAGTCACGTCGATTCATGGGGCACTCCGTTTCCTTGCCATGGGCTATTCACCGCGCACCACCTGCGCCTGTGGCAACGCGGCCAGGAAGGCGACGGCGTAGGCGATGCGGCGGTTGGCGTCCTTGCGCAACGCAACGTCGGGGTTGGCGAGATCCACCGGCTGCGTGGCCAGCGTGTCCAGGCAGCGCGTGCCGAGCGCGCCGGGGGTGAAGTCGGCGTCGGTGAACACGTGGTCGGGATCGGTTCCGGCCGCGCCGTTGCCGGTGCAGTAGTAGCCGGCGTCGCGCCCGGTGCCGAGTAGTGCATATACGTAGAGCCGCTCGTAGATGCCGAAGCCGGCGTTGCCGCCGATGAAGCGTCGCCACAGCCATTCGGCGACGCGCTGGGTGCGCCAGCTGCCGTCGGCGTCGCGCGGCGCGATGCTGTCCCAGCGTTTTTCCCAGCCAGGCGCCTGCGCGGTGATCTCGGCATTGCCTTCGCCATCCACGCGCGCCAGCCGCCACAAGCCGTCCACGCCGCGGTTGTACACCGTGCGAAACTGGTCGGCGGCGAGTGAGGTTTCCTCGCCGGTGGTGTGGCCGAAAACGTTGTGCGTCGGTGAGAACGGGTTGAAGCCGTCCTCCCAGGTGACGAGGCCGATGCCGGAGTACCAGTTCACCAGTTCGCTTTCCCGGCGATCGAGCGCGAAGCGGTTGAGCAGCACCATATTGCGTTCCAGCGGCGTCAGGTACTTCACCCGCGCGGGATCGTGGAACTGCCGCGAAATGGCGTAGGCGCGCAGAAAGTCAAGCAGGCTCTTGTGCTGCCCCATCCCGCGCCAGTAGGCGCGCAGCTCGGCGATGTCGGCGGCACCCAGGCGATCGTTGGCCAGGCCGGCCACGATCTTCACCGGCAGGTTGGCCTCCGACTCGGGATGGCGGATCGCCACTTCGGCCAGCGCCAGCAGCTTGTCGCGCGCGGTGGCGCCGGCGATCTGCGCGTGCAGGATTTCCAGCGGCGCCTGGTGATGCAGGGCGGTACCGAAAACCAGCTCGGTGGCATGGTCGCTGGGCTCGCTCATGTCAGTGAGCAGGCGCGCGGTATTCTTGACCGTGACTACCTCGTGATAACTGTCCTCGCCCGCCGCGCGGGGCGTGGCGTCCTCCGGCTGGGTGGTGCCGAGGATGCCGAAGAACAACTGGTGGAACTCGCGGGCGAAGTCCTCGTTGCCGCGAAACACGCCGCGCGCATTGTCGTAGGTATTGCGAAAGTGCCCGTACTGGCGGCCGATGGCGGCAGACATCGCGGCGCGTGCCAGCGAGCGCGAGTAGCTGTCACCCACGGCGAACGATTGCAGCAGCGTGTCGTAGTAGGCCGCGATCTGCGCGGCCGAGACATCCACTTCCTGGTTCACCGCCAGGTGGTAGTTGGTTTCCCAGAACAGTACACGGTGCAGGAAGGGATTCAGCCCTGGCGTCATGCCCGCTTGCAGGCCGGTACGGGTCAGGCCGCTCCAGGTACCGGTCAGGTCGAACGCGCCGCGGGTGGCGGGAACGAGGGGGCTGCTGGCGCCGCTCCAGTAGCGCGCCAGCCCGGTGAGCGTGCCGCCGGTGGCGCGCAGCGGGTCGATGCCGCTCACGCCGGTGGCCGGTGACAGGCGCGGGTTGAACGGCGCGAAGTCCAGCATCTGCACGATGGCCGCCTGTGGCGACATCGACGCCCAGGTCTGGATCTGCGCGTCGCTGGCCTGGCTGCCGTAGGCGAAGGTATGCAGGATGTTGCGTACCGCTGTTTCGTTCCATTGCGCCGTCGCCATGGCGGGCAGCGCGCTGGAGGCGGGGAGCGGTGTCGGCTGCGGCGCGACGGCGCCGTCACCGCCGTTGTTGCCGCCATTGCCATTTCCGCCGCTGTCACCGCCGCCGCCACCACCGCAGGCGGCCAGGCCCAGCGCGCACGTCAGCGCGACGAGCGCGAACCGCACCCGTACGCCGCCTTTGCAGGCTTCGCTCATGTCGTGTATCCCCGGAAAACCCCTGTTCCCCATCCGCCCGACGCGGATAGGCGCCAAGCGCTCGCCATCTGCGCGGCAAGGCCTGGCTGATGCTGCGTCAAACCGGCACGGCAGGTATCCGGTCGCGCAAAAAACGGGCAAAGGATCGCACGCCCGAACGGGTGGGAAGGGGGCCGTCGGGCTGCCTGGAACGACTGCCCGTCATGCAAAAATCATGGTGCGACGGCTGTGCCCGACGGGCGGTCGGTGTTGTCAGCAAACGGCCGCCAGGGCGCGCCGCTGCTGGGTTTTCGGACGAGTCGGTTTGTTTTTGGGCATGCCTACTGGCGCAGGAAAGCGGCGAACACCGCGACGGTGCGCGCCACGGCATCGGCATCGACTTGCCAGTGGGTGACCAGCCGCATCAGATCGTCCTCGGGCGGGTTGGCCAGGATGCCCGCCGCGTTCAGGCGTGCCATCAGCGAGGCATTGTCGATGGGCCGGGTGAAGCGGAACCACACCATGTTGATCTGCACGCTGTCCAGATCCACGTCCAGCCCCGGCAGGGCGGCCAGTTGTTCGGCCAGCAGCCGCGCGTGGGCGTGATCCTCGTGCAGCCGCTGCGTCATCCGCTCCAGTGCGATCAGCCCCGGCGCCGCCAGCACGCCGGCCTGGCGCAGCCCGCCGCCCAGCAGCTTGCGGCGACGCCGCGCCATATCGATGAAGGCGGCGCTGCCGGCCAGCAGCGAGCCCACGGGGGCTGCCAGCCCTTTGGAAAGACAGCACATCACCGTGTCCGCGTAGCGTGTGATCTCGCGTACGTCCACGCCCAGCGTGGTGGCGGCATTGAACACCCTGGCGCCGTCCAGGTGCACCGGTACGGCGTGCCGCTGCGCGACGTCCCACATCGCCGCCATGGCGTCCAGCGGGATCACCCGGCCATTGGAATGGGCGTTTTCCAGGCAGATCAGGCCGGTGCGCGGTGCGTGGATATCGTCGCCGACGCGGATGCGGCGGCGGATGGCCTCGGCATCCAGCACGCCGCGGTCGCTGTCCAGCGTGCGCAGTTGCACGCCGGCGATGGCGCCGGCCGCGCCGGCTTCATGCCAGACGATATGGCTGTCGTCGCCGACGATCACCTCGTCGCCGGGACGGCAGTGGGTGAACAATGCCAACTGGTTGCCGAAGGTGCCGCTGGGGACGAACAACGCAGCTTCCTTGCCCAGGCGCTGCGCGGCGTGGGTTTCCAGCCGGTTGACCGTGGGATCGTCGCCATAGCAATCGTCACCGACCTCGGCGTCGAACATTGCCTGGCGCATTGCCGGGGTGGGTTGGGTAACGGTATCGCTGCGCAGGTCGATCATGGCAAGGCTCCGGATAGGGATGGGACGATGCTGCCAGAGGTGCGCGGAGACGGCCATCGGGTGCATCCGCAGCAGTGCGGGCCCGCCGCATGCTCATGGAAAAACTTTCGGGTATTTGCCATGACGCTGACCGGGTCGACGCAAAAAAAGCCGCGCGTCGTGCCGCTTTTTTGCACGTGATAGGAAGGAGTTGCCTGCCGTCATAGCGCACGGTTATTGAAGTGGGCACAATTGATGCCGGTCCTCGATTCCGTCAGCCAACCATGAACAACGCCGATTTGCTCGACCGCAGCCGCAAGGCCGTCTGGCACCCGTGCACGCAGATGAAACGCCACGAGCGCTTGCCGCTGGTGCCGCTGTCGCATGGCGAGGGCGTGTGGCTGGTCGATTGCGACGGCAAGCGGTATCTGGACGCGGTATCGAGCTGGTGGGTCAACCTGTTCGGCCACGGCGAGCCGCGCATCAAGGCCGCGATCAAGGTACAGCTCGATACGCTGGAGCACGCGATGCTGGCCGGCTTCACTCACCGTCCAGTGGTCGAGCTGTCGGAGCGGCTGGCGGCGCGCACCGGTCTGGGCCATGCCTTCTATGGCTCCGATGGTGCCTCGGCGGTGGAGATCGCGCTCAAGATGAGCGCCCACTACTGGCGCAACCACGGCCACCCCGAAAAGAACCGCTTCATCCACCTGTCCGGCAGCTATCACGGCGAGACCCTGGGGGCGCTCGGTGTTACCGACGTGCCGGTGTTCCGCGAGGCCTACGCGCCGCTGCTGCGTGGCGCCATCCAGGTGCCCAGCCCCGACTGGCGTCAGGCCGCACCGGGCGAAACGCCGCAACAGGTGGCAGCACGCAGCGCGCTGGCGCTGGAAGCCGCGCTGGAACGTCATCCGGGCGAAATCGCCGCGCTGATCCTGGAGCCGCTGGTGCAGGGCGCTGCCGGCATGGCAATGTACCACCCCGACTATCTCGTGCGCGCCCGCGCCCTGTGCGACCGCTACCGCGTGCACCTGATCGCCGACGAAATCGCCGTCGGCTTCGGACGCACCGGCACTTTCCTGGCCTGCGAGCACGGGCCGGTGCAGCCGGATTTCGTCTGTCTGTCCAAAGGCATCACCGGCGGCTTCCTGCCACTGGCCGCCGTATTGACCCGCGACGCGATCTACGATGCGTTCTACGACGACGATATGGCGCGCGGCTTTCTGCATTCGCATTCCTACACCGGCAACCCGCTGGCCTGCGCCGCAGCACTGGCGGTGCTGGATATCTTCGACGCCGACGACGTGCTGGCGCGCAACCGCGAGCGTGCCGCAAGCTGGCAGCGCCGTTTCGCCGAACTGGCGCGCCATCCGCGCATAAGGCATTTCCGGCAGCAGGGCATGATCTGGGCTTTCGACGTGGCGGATGCGCCCGGCGGTTTCGCCAGCGCCTTTTTTGCCGCAGCGCTGGCGCGGGGCGTGCTGTTGCGGCCGATTGGCGGCACGGTTTACTTCATGCCGCCCTATACGATGAATGATGACGAGGCCGGTCGACTGGCCGATGCGGCATTGGGGGCGCTGGACGCAGCCCTGGCCGGCTCTGTAGAGGGAAACGATGCCGTTGTCGCTTAAGTTGCCGGAGAAGGACGCCAAGCTGGCCGATTTCGTCGAGCTGCGGCCCAAGGCCGTGCGTGACTGGCTGGCCGCGCTGCCCAACCATCATCCGCTGGATGCGGGACGACAGATCCTGGATGCGCTGGCCAGTTGCAACCGGGTGGAGGTCGATCCGGAGGAACGCATCAAGCTGCTGGACGAATACCAGAGCGCGCTGGCGCTGCTGGCCGGTGGCTTCGAGGAAATCTACCTGTCGCAGGGGCTGCCGCTGCGCGACAAGGCGCGGCAGGCCGCGTTGCTGGCGCGTAGCCTGTGGCAGGAACTGGCGGATGGCTACAAGGTAGCCTTGATCGAGCGTCTGGAAAAGCGCTTCGTATTCGGTGGCAACAAGCTGGCGCCGCAACTGGTCCACCAGATCATCGCCATCTACTATCGGCTGTACCAGATCTGCTGCCGGGTTTCGATGGCGATGCCGGAAGGCGTCTGGCTGGAAGTGCACAGCCTGTTCCGCTTCGGCGTGGAACACCGCTACCTGGACGAGACACGCGGCGAGCCCGACGGCCCCACCACCAGCATCTATTACAAACGCCTGCTGCTGCTGTCGCTGGCCGATCCGCTACGCTTCGCCCCGGCGGAACAGGCGCGGGTGATCGATGTGGTGGATAACTACGGCCATTACGCGCATTTCCAGCCGGTGGTACAGCAACAGGCGATGGCGGCCGGGTTCTTCCTGGTGCGGCTGGATGCCGACGAAGCGCCGCACTACATCGGCAACCGCGCAGTGGACGATTACCAGGGCACGGCGATGCTGGTCGATACCATCGACCTGGGCAAGAAGCTGCACCGCGTGCTGGCGGGACTGGAGGCCAAGGCGCCCACTGCGGGGGATCGCGTCAAGTTGCTGTTGTGGATGGATACCGTGCGGCGCCTGATCAAGCAGTGGAGCATTGCGCCCAAGCGCGTGTTCCAGCGCATCCGCAACGATGCCACCGTCGAACTGTGCCACGGCCTGCGCGCGGCCGCGCAAAGCCAGCGCCACGGCTTGCCACCGTTCGGCAACGGCCATTTCGCCAATGCCGGCCTGGAGGGCATGCCGCAGGGCGCCAGTTGGCGCGTGATCAACGAAAGCCCCGGCGGCTATGCCGTCACCACGCGCGAAGCCACACCGGGCCGCCTGCACGCCGGCGACATGGTGGGATTGCGGCCGGAGGGCGACGGTGCCTGGATGGTGGCGTCGATCCGCTGGTTGCAGCAATGCGAGGATGGCGCGATCGAAATGGGCTTGCAGATCCTGGCCGCGCGCGCCGAGGTGGTGCTGCTGCGCCCGGCGGTCGGCCTCGTCGATGCGCAATACGAGCCGGCGCTACTGTTGCCCGAGATCACCACGCTGCGGCAGCCGCCGATGATTGCCACCATCAAGGGCCACTACGCGCCACTGCGCGAGCTGTCGCTGCTGGCCGAATCCGGCCCGCGCACGGTGCGCGCCGCCAAGCTGGTCGAGCAGCAGATGGGCTACGACCTGTTCGAATACACCGAAGACTGAACATCGCCACACCGGCCCGGGGTAGCCGCCTGCCCTGGTGCCTGCCTTGCCGCGATCTTGCGTTGGGACAAACCGATGCCGCGTCATCCATCTGATTTGTCGATCAGGCTCGCATCCGGCGCGCGGCGCATTATGCTGAAACGTCACAACGACAACCAGTAGTTATATCGCTGCGCGCGTTGCGACGTCCACGTCCTGTTCAGGTGCCCAGCTTGGTCGAATCCACGCCATCTCCCGCATCGCTGCCGCGGCCGCTCGGCTGGACGCGTGAAATGCTGTGGGGGCTGACCGGCCTGGCACTGTTGCTCTATACCGTTGCACTGGCGGTGATGCTGTCGGTGCTGGCCAACCAGGCGGTGTGGCGGCTGGCGGTGAACAGCGTGACGCATTTCAACTCGATCATGGAGCAGCGCGAACGGGTGGAGTACTTCCTGACGCAGAGTGCGGCGCTGGTGGAGCGTGCAGACGATCGCTATCAGGTCGGCCCCCACCGCCATCAGAACCTGGTGGCGCAACTGCAACAGCCGGGACCGCAGCGGGTCGAGGTCTTGGACTTCCGTTGGGCCACACCTTTCCTGCTGCTCACGCCCGGCACCTCGCGCCAGGTGAACGAGTCGCAACTGGACGACGCGCTGATGCTGGCGTTGTTTCAGGGGGAGTACTGGGGACACATGCCGGACGGTGTCACGACCTACTTCGTTGCTGCCGACGGTGGCCTGGCCGTCGCGATGTCGCCGGAAGATACCTTGCTGGCCTTGCCCACCACGTCGGTCATCACCACCTTGCTCGAGTCGGTGCAGGACGCATCGTTGCGTTCGGCGCGTCCGCGCTGGCGGCCGATGACCGGCAAGGTGCCCGACAGGCAACTGGGCATCGTCTGCTACATGCCATTGCCCCGCACGCAGGGCTATCTGATGGTGCGCGTGCGCACCGATCGCCCGGAGGATCTGCAACGGTTCAAACACCGGACCGGCGATTTGGCCATGTTCACTGCCAGTGGCGAATCCCTGCACAGTGATCCGAACATGGTCGGGCTGCTGCCGGAGTTCGGCCCCGGCGCCATCCATGACACGCTGCTCAAGGCTCTGATCGATTTCCGCGTGACGCATGGTCTGTTGCTGATCAGCCACCAGGACAATGTCTCGGGCTGGCGCGCGCTGCATGGCTACCGGCTGGGGCCGTTGTTTGCCGCCTACGCCTGGCAACTGGCGTTTTCCGTGGCGCTGTACCTGATGCTGGTCTGCCTGACCATCTGGACCTCCCTGCGCGTGTGGCGGCGGGCGCTGGTACCAGCGGCGCAGCAGGCCGAGCGCATTGCCGAAAGCGAGGCTTTCAATCGCTCGGTGCTGCATGCGGCACCGGTGGGATTGCTGGTGATGCGTGTCGCGGATGGTTCCCTGGTCATGCAGAACGAGTACGCGGTCGAGTTGCTGACCGAGCCCGGCGTGGCTGGCCCGCCGGCGACGCAAGTGCTGTGGAGGCTGGAACAGCGCATCGGCGCAGCGGAATCGACGGAGGCCTCGCACGAAGTGGCGGTGGCAGGGCACACGCTGCTGGTGCGCTTCGCGCGCGCCTTCTATCGTGGCGAGCCGGTACTGCTCTGCGGCATGGGCGATCTCGCCCAGCAGAAGGCGGTGGAGGCGGCGCTGGCCCAGGCCAAGCGCGCCGCTGATGAGGCCAACGAGGCCAAGAGCCGCTTCCTGGCCACCATGAGCCATGAGATCCGTACCCCGCTGCATGCCATGCTCGGCGGGCTGGAACTGATGGGGGCCGGCCAGCTCAGCGCCGGCCAGCGCGAGCGGCTGAACCAGATCAATGGTGCGTCGCAATCGCTATTGGCCGTGATCGATGACGTACTCGACTTCAGCAAGATCGAAGCTGGCGAGCTGGTGCTGCATCCCGAACCGGCCGATCCGGTGTCCTTGCTGGAAACCGTGGCTTGCCACTTCGCGTCGCAGGCGGCCGCGCGTGCGTTGCAGCTCTATTGCCTGGCTGTTCCCGAGTTACCGCGTACCCTGCCGCTGGACCGCATCCGGCTGACGCAGGTGTTGTCCAATCTGGTCGGCAATGCGATCAAGTTCACCGGGCAGGGCAAGGTGGTGCTCAGCGGCGAATGGCGCCGGGACGAACAGGGTACCTGGCTGGTGCTGCGGGTGATCGATACCGGCATGGGCATCGCCCGCGACGATCAGGTGCGCCTGTTCGAGCCCTTTGTCCAGGCCGACAGCAGCCGCACCCGTGCCCATGGCGGCACCGGGCTGGGCCTGTCGATCTGCCATCGGCTGGTGGCGCTGATGGGGGGCCGGATCGAACTGGTGAGCGAACCGGGCCTGGGCAGTTGTTTCCAGGTGCTACTGCCGTGCGATGCCCCGGCGGAGCCGGAGCCGGAACCCCGCCTGGCTGGCCGCGCCGTCGCCGTCGCCTGCGCACTGCGCGAGCAGGGCGACGATCTCGTCGCCTGGCTACGTCACACCGGCGCCGAAGCACGCTGGCTGGCACCCGGCGACGCGGTGGTCGATGGCGAAGCGCTGGTGCTCGATGAGCTGGTGCACGCCCACCCGCCCGCCAACGCGCCCGAGCGGCCGATCGTGCTGACGCAACTGGGCCCGCTGCGTCCCACCGGACATCGGCCGATTTCTTTGTCGCGCTACGCGCGCGATGCGCTGGTCGATGTGCTGGCGGGCGTTGAACTGCCTGCGATGGTTACCGCTACGCCCAACCCGTCGCGACGCCAGGTGCTGGTGGTGGACGACCATCCGGTCAATCGCCAGGTGCTTTGCGATCAGTTGCGCCTGCTGGGGCAGGCGGCGCATGGCGAAAGCGACGGCATGGCCGCGATGCGCTGGCTGGCCGACCATCCTTGCGACCTGGTACTCACCGACCTGGCAATGCCGGGCATGGATGGCTATACCTTGGCGCGGAACCTGCGCGCCCAGGGCTTCGATCGCACCATCGTGGCGATAACCGCCAGCGTCCAGCACGAAGTGCTGCAAAGCGCGCTGAGCGCCGGGATCGACCGCTGGCTGACCAAACCGCTGAAGTTGGCGACGCTGGCCGAACTGCTGCGCGAACTGGGCGAGCCCGTCGCGCTGTCGCCGGCACCGCCACCGTCGATCGGGATGAATGCCGCCGTAGCGAATGCCTATCGTCGCGATCTGGCCACACTGGATGCCGCGTTGGCAGCGGGAAACACCCGGGCGTTTCTCGCCGCGCTGCATGGTTTCAAGGGCGCGCTGGCGGTGATGGGGCACGAGGCGGCGGTACAGGCCTGCGCCACGCTGGAAACGAAGGTGGCCGAACAGGGATTGATGGCGATAACGCCGGCCTACGACGCACTGCGCGCCCTGGTCCGGCCCTTGACTCAAACAGGAGACGACGATGCAAAGCAAGATTCAGGTGATTCTGGCCGATGACCATCCGGTCGTGCGGATGGGCCTGTCGCAAATGCTGGTGAATCGACTGGACATGGTCGTCGTGGGCGAGGCGGGCGGTGTGGGCGACCTGCTGCGGCTGGTGTCGGTCCTGCCGTTCGACGTGGTGATCACCGACTTCTACATGCCCGACCCCACGCTGACCGACGGGCTGTCGCTGATCCGGCGCTTGCGCCGTACCATGACCGAAGACCAGCACATCGTGGTGCTGACCATGCTGGACAACCTGGCCTTCGTCGACCAGATGATCGAAGCCGGAGCCTCGGCGGTGCTGAACAAGCACGATCCGCTGGAAGAGGTGATCGAGGCGATCCTGCAAGCCGCGCGCGGCGACACCTACCTGAGCAGCGGCATCCGCAGCGCCCGGCTCAGCCAGGGCAACCGCAATGTCCCCAGCCAGTGGAGCGCCCTGAGCCCGCGCGAATCCGAAGTGATCCGCCTCTACCTCACCGGCATGAGCGTGACCACCATCGCCCAGCAGGTACACCGCAGCGTGAAAACGATCAGCCAACAGAAGAAATCGGCCATGGAAAAGCTGGGTGCTCCGAACGATGTGGTGCTGTTCCAGCTTGCCAAGGAAGGCGGGATGATCGGGTGAATGCGTAGGAAACGTGAAAGTGAAACGAGGTTCTTTGAGGGCAAGCGCCTGGAGAGACAGCCTGATTGCCGGTCAGGGTAGAAGTACCGCCCACCTCGACGTCATTTCACATTTCCATATGCATTGGCACGGTCAGACCGTGAAATCCGCGTTCTCCAGGCCTTCGTAGTAGTTTCCGCGCTCCGCCGTGAACTGGACGACGACGAAGTCGGGGTCGAGCGGGCCTTGCGGGTAATACAGCGTCATGAAGTCCTGCCAGAGCGAGCGCCGCAGATCGTCGTCCCACGACAGCTCGGCCGTCCCCGCCAGCATCACACCACGGCACACCAGCGGCTCGGCGTCGGGGGCGTACTCGTAGGCATAGAGGCAGGAGCGGCCGTTGTGCTTCAGCACTTCGGCGCGGCGAGTCGAGGTGTTGCTACAGAACCAATAGCGGCGCAGACCATCGTTGCGCATCTTCACCATCGCCTTGATCTCCGGCGCGCCCTGCGCATCGACGGTGCCCAGCATCATGACGATCGAGGGCTTGTCCACCAGCACCAGCGCGCGTTGCCTTGCTTCGCTGCTATCCATGACCGATCTCCTTGTTCCAGTACCCGATGAAGCGATGCCAGCCTCGTCCGGCGACGCATCGACTTGTCCTGCCTGAAACATAGTGCGCACCTGCTGTGGTGGGGGCGATATTAGGGAGGGCAACAGCTAAAACCTCGAAACCCCACATCTTGAAACGCAGAGAACACGGAGTTCCACGGAGAAAACCAGCGAAGGAGAGAAGGCAGGCAGGTGCAAGTGGGAGCGGATCTATTCAACAGATGGCGCGCTTTGGTTGTTTCTTCCTACCGTTCCTTTTCCTTTGGTTTTCTCTGTGAGCCTCTGTGCCCTCTTGGTTCCAAGATGTGGGGTTTCAAGGGTTTACAACCCACGTTCCCGCTGGAACAGCCCCAGCAGCGTGGTCCAGGCGTCGCCGGCCAGGCTGTGGCGCTGCCGTTGCAGCAGCACCACGCCGGGTAGTTCGCTGGTCAGCAGGCGCTTGTCGCATTGCGATAGTCGTACCCGGTAGGTGGTCTCGACAGGAACCAGGTCATGGCGCGCGGTGCGCAGCACCGGCACCCGGCCGCCGTGCACACTGGCCAACGCCGGCTGCTGGTTGAGCGCGCCAATGTTCACTTCGTCGGCCAGGGCACGACGGCAACGCAATGCGCCGAATTCCGGCTGGTCGGCGATGAACACGCCGCCCCGCGCTGCTGCCAGTGCCGCATGGTCCTTCTCGCCGACGAAGGCTTCGGCCTTCAGCTCGCCGCCGTCGCCCAGTACCTGGTACAGCTTTTCGCCGCGTGCCAGCCAGGCGCCTTCGACCACGAACGGATTGGACTCGACCACGCGCCCGGCGAACGGTGCCCGTACCTGCAAGCGCTGGATCTGCGCCTGCAACCCCGCCACTTCCTCGCGCGCGGCGGCCCAGCGGCGGCGTAGCACGTCGCCTTCCTCCCGCAACTTGCTGGCGAAAGGCTGCTGCTCCACTTCCCAGCGCATCTGCTGTTCATGCGCCTGGGCGGCGTGCAGGCGGAAATCCAGTTCGGGCGAATCGAGCTGCGCCAGCAACTCACCTGCCTGCACCCGCTGGCCTTCCCGTGCGGCGCCACCGCGCACCTTGGCGGCCTCTACCGCGTATAGCGCCTGGCTCTGTGCCGCGCCCAGCATCGCCGGAGCGCGCACTTCGCCGCGCCAGGGCACCAGCAGCACGATCAGCAGCGCCAGCAGTAGCAAGGCGCTGCGCCGGGTGGCGCGGTTCCAGCCGATGACGTCGCGCTGGCGCCACCATGCCGTCAGTTCGCGCAGCACCGGCATCACGATGAACCAGCCGAGTTCGATCGCCATCAGCAGCAGGCCCAGCGCCTTGAAGAACAGGTGGTAGACGGTCAGCGCGATGCCGAAGAACAGCACCAGCCGGTACAGCCAGGTGGCGAAGGCAAAGGCGATCAGGAAGCGGCGGCGGCCGGGTGCGAATGGCTCCGGTGGCGGCTCGCCCAGGCCGAACAGTGCCTCGCGCAGCCACCAGCGTCCCTGGGCGAAGGCTCGGTCGTGCAGGTTGGGCAGGTTCAGCCAGTCGGATAGCAGGAAGTAGCCGTCGAAGCGCATGAATGGGCTGGCGTTGATCGCCAGCGTCAGCAGCCAGGCGCTGGTGGCCAGCAGGAACACGCCGCCGCGCAGCGGGCCGTCGGGCAGGAAGTTCCACGCCAGCGTGGCGGCCGCCGCCAATGCCAGCTCGGCCGCCATGCCGGCGGCGCCGATCTTCAGGCGCTGGTCACGCAGCATCAGTTTCCATGCCTCGTTGGTGTCGGTGTACAACACAGGCCACATCACCAGGAACGCCACGCCCATGGTCGGCACGCGGCAGCCGTAGCGATAGGCGGTGAGCGCGTGGCCGAACTCGTGCAGCACCTTGGCGCAACTGAGTGCGATACCCACTCCCAACAGCCCTTGCAGTCCGGCGTAGGCGGAGAAGGTATGGGTGAACTCATCCCATCGCCTCGACACCAGGTACAGCCCCAGCAGCGCCACGCCGGCCACGCTCCACCAGAACGCTGGGGTATACGCCCAGCGGGTGTAAGGCGCCAGGCGGCGCAGCAGCGGCATCGGCCGTAGCAGCGGCAGGCGGAAGAACAGGTAGTGCTTGAGCAGCCACATGGCCTTGGACATGCGCTGCGCCGCGGCCGCCTGGCCGAGCCGCGCGCTGTCGTCGGCGCGCCAGGCGATCAGCAGGTGGTGGCGGGTCAACAGCAGGTACAGCGCATCGAAGTCGTCGGCGGTGACCCGCAGGGTGGTTTCCTGCGCCACGGCATCGAGGATGGCGTCACGCTCGCCCAGCCGCCAGCGCGACAGCAGTTCGAACGCGGGCCAGGTGAGTTGGTAGAAGCGGTTGGCGGCCGGGTCGTGCAGGGTCCAGGTCGGCGCGCCGGTATGGTCGGCGGGGCCGGGGTGGAGGGTGAGGTCCTGACGGAGAGGGGGGAGCATTCAGGCTTGCTCCTGAAGCGGGAGTTGGGTTGCTGTGGCGTTTTCAACTGCAACTGCAACTGTAACTGCGTTGACCCCTGTCAGCGCCTGCGGCGCGGGTTGATTGACGCCCTCTGCCGCCGTGCGGGCGGGTTCATTTCTTTTGCGCGGCCAAAAGAAACGAACCAAAGAAAAGGCCGCCCCGCATACGCGCCCCTGCGGGGTTCCCTCGCGCCGGACAATCGAGGCGGCGGCTGCGGAACTCGGGCACACCATCCTCACCCCCGGCCCCTCCCCTTGAAGGGAAGGGGAGACGTGTGCGAAGTGCTGCGAAACTTTTACCCGAAGGTGAAAGTATGCCGGGTGAAAGTCGGCGCCTTCTTTTGTCCGATGCTTTTTTCCCAGCTTCGCTGTGCACTCAACGGCTTTTCCCCCCGTTACGCAGGCGCCGAAGGAGTGGAGCGAGACCTTAGGCTCGCGACCGACTGAGGGTACCCCGGAGGGGCGCAAAGCGCGGGTCGCCTTTTCTTTGGTTCGTTTCTTTTGGCGACGCAAAAGAAATGAACCCGCCCGCGCGGCGGTTGAGCGCTCAAACACCCGCGCCGCAGGCGCTCGGCGTTTGGGGGGTGGTATTCGAGCCTCTCCGACTACTGTTGGCGTCAAATTGCCCATGCCATCGGAGCGCGGCGTTTCGGCCAGCCCGATTACTGACGGCGTACAGCAACCCGCATCCAATGCAGCCAAGGTTTCGGGAGTCGCCCCGACAATTCCCCGCACCATCACCACCCCAACCACTGCCGCGCCAAGGTAAACGGCCGCCGCAGGGCGTAGTAAACGAACGGCACCCAGCCACCGGGCAGGCGGGCGGTACCGCGCAGGCCGAGGCGGGGATGTTCGCCATCGAGGAACTGGGCGCGCACGCGGTAGGCCAGCACGCCTTCGTCGGTCTCGGCGGCGGCGTAGGCCACGCTGACGATGCGTGCCGCGTAGGATTCGGTCGGGCTGGCGTTGGGGTAGAGCGTGATGGTGTCGCCCACCTTGAGGCGGATCTGCTCGGCCACGGGCATCTGCGCCAGCAGTTCCACCTTGGCGGGGTCGGCCAGCAGCATCACTTTTTCGCCGATGGCGACGGCCTTGCCCTGCCAGTCGGTCACGTCGCCAAACACGGCGACGCCAGCGCGCTCGGCTTTCACCTGCACCCGGTCGAGCTGTTCGGCGGTGTATTCCAGCTCCAGCGCGCGCTGATCCAGTTCGCCGCGACTTTGTGCCATCTTCAGCCGGCCATCGTCTTCGGTGACGGCCAACTGGGCGGACTGGCGGTATTCCTCCAGCGCGGTGTCGTAGGCGCGCTGCGCCACGGCGCGGCGGCTTTGCAGGGTGGTGGTGTCCAGGCTGAACAACGGCGCGCCGGCGGCGACGGGTTGGCTGGGCGCGACGAAGATGCGCTCGATCACGCCGTCGAGTGGGGCGCGCACCAGGAACGGTTCGCGCGGGGCCACTTCAGCCGGTGCCAGCACCGTCAGCCGCACCGGCACCAGACAGGCCACGGCCAGCCCGATCAGGATGCGTTTTTGCAGCTTGCCGGGCCGCAGCGCGCGCTTGAGTTTCTGTAGCGGCGACGCGCCGGGACGGAACGCAGCCAGTGCGTGGCCGTAGGCATGGGTCAGCTCCAGCAGCACCGCCTGTTCGTGCTCGCTGAATGGGGTGTCTCGGGCGAACAGCAGCCCGCCCTCGATCTGGCCGGCGCGATCGGTCAACGGTAGCCACAGTGCCTGCGCCGGCAGCCAGTCGGCCCAGTCTTCGCCCAGGTCGCCGGGTGCGCTGGTGGCATCCAGCGGCGCGGGGGTGCTGTGCTGCTTCTGCAAGGCGCGGCACAGCGGGGCCAGCCATTGCAGGTAGGGCGCGTTGGGATCGGTCTGCGGCAGGCCGGACACCGCTGCCACGTGGCCCAGCCCGGCATTCGACCAGTACACGGCCTGGCGGTACGGCACCAGCGACAGCGTCTCGTTGACCATGACGAAGCCCAGCGCCTCGGCATTGGCCGCCTCGCGCGCGCGGCGCTCCAATTGCACCAGGGTCAGCAGCGCGCCGACGGCGGGCGGGGCGGGTTGGGGCGGTTGCGGGTTCATGAAGGGATGGTGGACTCGAACAATGTTTCAGCGGACATCAGCCTCACCGTGCTTGCTTGCCGCGCCCAGGCCGCACGAGCGCAGCGAGGCCCCCTCGCGGCGGCGAGGGCGGGGGGAGCGGGATATAGCAGGAAGCGCCGTGACTGGCAGACAAACCGTGTGACGCCCCTGGCTTTGCCAGGGGCTTGCGGGCGGGGGCTTGGCGGGAGCGCTGGATGAATGCCAAGGCGCGGCGGCGAGGGCGGGGGCGTAGGAATGGAGCAGGGAGAGCCGGCGCTGGTACGCACCGGCGTCGAAGCGCCCGGCTTTGCCGGGGGCCTGATGCCACGTCGTTGACTGCGGAAGATCCCAGATTCATCAAGGCCCTAGAACGCTGCCCAGCCGCTCATCCCCGGCAGCAGATCGGGGTGGTTGCCGGTGATGCGGCCGGTGATGGAAATGGTCTGGCTCACCGGGTCGATGCGGGCACCGATGCGGATCACCTGGGCCGGATACGATTGGCCCAGTTCGTCCACCTGTACGGTGAACGGCGTGCCCACCTTGATCCGTGCCAGCCACTTGGATGGCACGATCATCTGCAATTCCAGCGCCCCGGTGTCGACGATCTCCAGCAATGGCTTGCCGGAGGTGACGAATTCGTACGACGACGCCACTCGCTTGGCGACACGGCCGGAGAACGGCGCCGGGATCACGCACTTGCCCACCGTGGTGCGCATGTAGGCGGTTTCGGCGGCGGCCTCCTTCACCTTGGCCTCGGCCTGCTCCACCTCCAGCTTGCCCACCGAGTTCAGCTCGGCCAGGCGGCGGTTGGTGTCCAGCAGCTTGCGTGCCGCCTCCTGCGTGGCCTCGGCTTTACGCAACTGCGCCTGGAACAGCGAGCAGTCGAACGTTACCAGCGCCTGCCCGGTGCGGAAACTGTCGCCTTCCTTCCACGGCAGCCGGGCGATCTTGGCGTTGATTTCGCTGGAGATCACCACCGATTCGCGCGCGACCAGTTGAGTGCGGATGCGGCCATCCTTGTCGGCGCCGGCGAAGTTGCCGGGCACGGCGGGCGAGGCGGCTGGTTTGCCCGCCGGCTTGGCAGGGGCGGCGGTGGGGGCGGCCACGGCCACCGTCGCCGACGCGGCCAGGAGGGCCAGCGTCGGCGCGAACTTCGACAACATCATTACTTCGTCCCCACCTTGGCCGGCGCTGTCAGTTGCTGTTCGCGTTGCGCAATGGCGCCGCGCAGTGTTGCCAGGTCGTGGGCGCGTACTTCCTCGGGCAACGGATCGACGCCCAGCGTGGCCAGCATCTGGCCGTAGGCGTTCTGCATCGCGCCGAAGCTCTGGTACAGCCGCAGCTCGGACATCACGGCGCTGGCTTGGGCGCGGATTTCGGACAGCTTGCCCTGGGCATCGGCACGCGCGGCGTTGCGGGTGTGGGTGAGGATGCGCTGGTCGACTTCGTTCATTTCGTCGGACAACTCGAACTGGCGCTTGCGGCCCTGGTAGTCGCGGTAGGCGACGTGCACCTGGGTCAGTACGGCCATGTTCAGCGCCAGGTGCTGCTGCCGCGCCACTTCGTACTGCGCCTGGGCGGTGCCGCGGATGTTCTTGTAGTTGAGCAGGTTCATCAGGTTCCAGCTCACGCGCAGGCCCAGGTCACGCCAGCTCTGGTTCACCAGGTAGCTGTCGCTGTCGTAGTTGCTGCCGAATTCGATGTTCAGGCCGGGCAACAACTTGGCCATCGCCTTTTTTGTTTCCAGCAGGCCGATGCGCTCGTTGTAGCCGGCTTCGACCAGTTCGGGGCGGTGCAGCAGGGCGGTTTCTTCCATCTGGCCCGGCTCGACCGGCAGCAAGGGGGTGGCAAAGTCGGACGGCACCGACAGTTGCAGCGGCGTGCCCGGTGCCACGTTCATGATCGACGCCAGGCGCGGTTTGGCCTGCGCCAGTTCGTCGCGCACTGCTTCGAGCTGGCGCAGGATATCCAGCAACTGGCGCTGGTAGTTGAGGGTATCGAGCGGTGGCTGGAGTTTTTCCTTCTCGATCTTGCGCGAATCGTCCAGCGCCTGCTGGGCCAGCTTGAGGATGGGCTCGACCTTGTTGTCGAGCTGTTGCGCGCCCAGTGCCTGCCAGTACGCCTGGCGCACCTGTTGCATCATCAGATGCACCACCTTGCGGCGGCGCTCGCCCATCACCAGCACGCGGTCGGCCTGCTGTTGGGCGGTGTAGTAGCTGACACCGAAGTCCAGCACGTTCCACGACAGGGTGAGGTCGGCGGTGTCGTGGATGCGATCGGACGAGGTGGACGGCACCAGCGATTGCTCGCCGGTGACGTAGTCCTTGGAGGACGACGCCAACTCGTTGTTGCGCCAGAAGTAGCCGGCATCGGCGGTCAGCTTGGGCAGCATGTCCCAGCGCGCCAGGTCGAGCTGGCGTTGCGCCAGGGCTTCTTCCATCAGCTTGAGCCGATGGTCGAGGTTGTACTTGAGCGCGCGCGCCATGGCGTCTTCCAGGGTGACTTCGCCCTGGATCGGTTCCTGGTCGGCGAACATGTCGCTGCGCTGGCGGGCGAGATCGGCCTGACGTTCTTCCAGCGGGATCGGGGTGGGGCTGACGGCACAGCCGGCAAGCAGGGCGGCGGAGACCAGGGCCGCGAGCGTGGCGCGGCGAAAGCGGGGCTGCTGCAAGGTGATGTCCTTTCTGAGTGGGGTGGCGGGGGCGGCGATGCCCTGTCGTGTTCTTGGTTTTTGTTGCGGTTCTGGTGTGCTTGGCCAGCCAGGGCTACGGGCTGTAGGGCGGAGGTCGGGCTGCGATGTTGCAGCCGACTTCCATTCCAATGCCCGAAACGCCAGGCGCCTTGCGGCGCGACCGATTGACGCCCTTAGCGGCCGGGCAGGCCGGTTCATTTCTTTTGCGCGGCCAAAAGAAACGAACCAAAGAAAAGGCCGCCCGCGTCTGCGCCCCTCCGGGGTTCCCTACGTCGGTCGGGAGCCTAAGGTCTCCCTCCACTCCTCGGCGCCACGTAACGGGGGCAAGGCCGTTGAGTGCCAAGCGGATCGGAAAAACGAAATCAAGGTTTGCGAGTTTTGCGAGCGCCCGAATTGTCAATGCGGCCGCTTTTACCCGCAGGCACTCGCACACGTCACCTCTTGCCTTCAAGGCGAGGGGTCGGGGGAGTGGATGGTCTGCCGGGTTCCCTTCAGCAGCGCCGAGAGGAAGACAAGCGGGCGGGGTTTCGGCGAGGACTGTCTGAGCGCGCTTGCGCGCGAGTTCCGCAGCCGCCGCTCGATTGTCTGGAGCGAGGGTGCCCCGAAGGGGCGCGGATGCAGGTGACCGCCAAAGCTTAGCGGCTTGCCGCTTAGCGACGCGCCATGCAGAGCGAAGCGTCGCTCGGCTTTTTCTTTGGTTCGTTTCTTTTGGCGAAGCAAAAGAAATGAACCGGCCCGCCCGGCCGTTGAGGGCGTCAAGCAGCCGCGCCGTCAGGCGCTTGGCGATTAAGGTCGTGGCAGTTGCAGCCGCCACCACTGCCATCACCCAGCCACCGCGCGGCTCAAGCGCAAACCAAGCGCCCGAGCCGCCCAAAGCTCGCCCCACCCCGTCAGGCATCCACCACCTCCCGGCTGTGTTGCAGGTGATGCAACAACGCATCGGCGGCGGCCTGGCGGGCCGGGCGGCCGAACTGGTCGAACTGCTGCGCCAGCGCCTGCTTGCCGACCGGGGTGTCACCGCCGGTCAGGGCGGCCCAATGCGCGGCGTCCACGCTGGCGACCTGCACTGGCGCATGGCCGGCGTCGGCGCCGCGCTGGGCGTCGCTCTTCACCGTCAGGTCGAGATGGCTGCTGGCGCGGTTGCCCTTGTTGTCGCGGGCGATCACTTCGATCACCAGTTTCTGGTTCAGGCCCTTGGGCGGCTGGCCGCTCAGGGTGCCGGTCACCGGGTCGAACTTCAGCCAGTTGGGCAGCGGGCGGCCATCGGCTAGACGCACTTCCACGCTGATCTCCACGCCCTTTTCGCTGTGGGTGAAGGTGGAGGTCGGCAGGGCGATGCTGACGCGCTCTCCTGCCTGCACTGCGTAGTCGCCGATGTCGGGCATGGCTTGCAGCCCGGTGCCGCTGCCGCTGCCGATATCGATGAAGCCGCTACGCGCTTCGCTCGGAGCGAAGGTGGTGTTGCTGCTGCCCAGCGGGTCCGGTGCGAACGGGTTGCCGGTCAGTGCCACCACGCTCAGCCCGGCAGCGCCGCCGGTGGGGTTGAGGGTCGGCGCGTCCACCAGCATGCCGCCGCCATCGATCGGGTTGAGCGTGACCGGTGGCGCGCTAGGCGCGAAGTAGGTGGGGGTATATGGCGCGGGAGCTGGTACCGGGGCGGGGACCGGGGCAGGCGTGGGCACCAGGCTCTGCGCCAGTTCGTAGGCGTCGCCCTGGGCATTGCCGGCGAGATTGTTGCCGGCGCGGTCGGAGATGCCGCTGCCGCTGGCGTTGAGGGTGAGCCCCAACTGACCGGTGCCGGTCAGGCCGCCGACGGTGACGGTCCAGGTGGTGGCGTCCACCTGGGTGACCGATTGCACCTGACCCTTGGCGCTGCCGGTGGTGGTGACGCTGAAGTCGCTGGCGTCCAGGCCGTAAACCATCTCGGAGAAGGTGACGGTGTAGCGCACGGTGGTGCCAGTCACTGGCGTGGCGTCCAGCCGGACGATGCCGGTGGCGCTGGGCGCGGTGGTGTCGATGACGATGCCGCTGGTGTTGCCCACGCCCGATACCGCAGTGTCGAGCGCGTTGCCGGCACTGTCGTGCAGGTTGCCGCCGTTGGCGTCCAGCGCGACCACGGTGGGGCCATCGGCGTCGTTCTGGCCGGCGCCGACCACGTAGCGGAACACCAGCGCGGTCCCGCCGCTGCCCGATACGTAGTCGGCGTAGGCGGTCTGGCCGCCGACATCCAGCACCAAGCGCGGCGTGCCGCCGGCGGTATCGACCACGGTGGCTTCGGAGACATTGACGGTGAAGGTGAGCACGTCGCCGGCGTTGTAGGCGCCGTTGTTGGGTACGGTTACGTCGAGAATGCCCGGGGCGGTGCCGTCCACGGCGTAGCGCTGGCCGGTCAGGCCGCCCGCCAGCGCGTTGCCGGCAATGTCGGCGATGCCGGTGCCGCTGGTCTTCAGGTTCAGGCCCAGGGTACCGTCGCCAGCGATGCCGTCCACCTGGACCACGTAAGTGTGCGCGTCGAGCTGGGTGACCGAGCCGATGGTGCCGCTGGCGTTGCCGGTGGCGGCCAGAGCGAAGTCGGCGGCATCCACACCACTGACATCCTCGGAGAAGGTGACGGTGAAGCGCACGCTGCCGCTGCCCACCGGCGACGGGTCGGCGCGCACGATGGCACTGGCGCTCGGTGCCACGGCATCGACGCGCACCGCGCTGGTGTTGGGCAGGCCGTTCAGCGCCGGCACGTGGGCGTTGCCCGCCAGATCGCGCACCACCCCGCCGTTGGCGGCGACGCTGTTGCCCAGCGCCACGCCGTTGGTGTCGAACTGGCCGGCACCGACCACCAGGCGGAAAGTGAGCGCGCTGCTGCCCGAGCCGGACAGGTAGTCGGCGTAGACGGTGCCGCTGTCCAGGGTGATGGCGATGCGCGGGGTGCCACCGCTGGTGTCGACCACCACGGCTTCGCTGTAGTGCACGGTGAAGTCCAGCGGCTGGCCGGCGATGTAAGTGCCGGGTGGCGGCGCGGTCACGCTGACCACGGTGGGCGCCACCCCGTCGATCACCAGGTCGCTGTGGCCGGCCAGGCTGGCCGGCGTACCCATGCCGGGCAGGGTGGTGAAGGCGGGGTTGCCCAGGCTGACGCTGTCGATGGTGGCGCCGTTGAGCCCCAGCGCGGCGCTGCCGACATAGTCGAGGTCGGCGGCTATGTCGCCGGCCTGCACCACGTAGGCGAAGGTCAGGGTGTTGCTGCCGCTGCCGCTCACGTAGACCGCGCTGCGGTCGATGGCGCCGGTTTCCAGCAGCAGCGTGGGCACGCCGCCGCTCACGTTGACGGCCTGGTCGAAGGTGACGGTGATGTTGACGGTGTCGCCCACCTTGTAGGTGCCGTCCAGGCTGGCGCCGGCCACGCCGGTGATCGACGGGTTGGGCTGGGCGATGTTGATCAGGATGGTGTCGCTGTCGGTCTGGGCGCCGCCGCTGCCGGTCAGGCCCAGGTCGTTGGTGGTGATCTGCAGCGACGCCGGGCCGTAGTAGCCGCCGGTGGGGCTGAACACCAGCCCGGCCAATGCGTTGTTGAGGTCGGCGATGGTGCCCTCGACGGTCATGGTGCCGTCGTTGCTGCCACTGCCGACGACGAAGCTCAGGCCGGTGGTGCCGCTCAGCGTGAGCAGGCCGTTGCTGGCGGTGAGGGTGACACGCACGATGCCGCCGCCGTTGTCCACGTCGGCGATCGAGATCGCATTGCCGTTGCCGTTGCTGAATACCAGGTCGATATCCTGCAACGCGGTCTGGCTGCCGGGCACGCTGTTCACCGGGGCGTCGTTTACCGCGCTGACGGTCAGGGTTAGCGTGGTGCTGTCGGTGTGGTTGCCGCCGCTGCCGGTGTTGCCGTTATCGTCGATGGCGATGCTCAGCACCACGTTGCCGGTGGCATTGGCGGCGGTGGTGTAGCTGACTGCGCCACCAGTGACGAAGGCGTTGATGTCGGTGAGGTTGCCGCTGAGGGTGATCTGGTTGCTGCCCGAACCGCTGACCGCCACCCCGGCGCCGGCGATGGCACTGAGCGTGCCGCTGCCGGGGGTCACGCTGAACGACACGCTGATCGTGCCGCTGCCGGCATCCACGTCGCTGAAGCTGATGCCGGTGAGCGCCTGGGCTACGTCCTCGGTGACGCCGATGCTGGCTGGCGCGCTGATGTGCGGGGCGTCGTTGACTGGCGTCACGGTGATGCTGACGCTGTCGCTATCGCTCTTGGGCGTGCCGCCGGACAGGCCGTTGTCGTTGATGCTGGCGGTGAGGGTGACGCTGGCGGTGCTGTTGGCCGGGCTCAGGAAGCTGACGTTGCCGCCTGCGATGAAGGCATTGATGTCGCTGATCGAGCCGGACAGCACCAGCGCGCTGGTGGTGCCGCCCACGGTGACGCCGGCGCCGCTGCTGGCGGACAGGGCGCCGCTGGGGATGGACAGGGTGACCGTGACGCTACCGCTGCCGGCATCGGCGTCCGAGAAGCTGATCCCGACCACCGGGAACGGCGTGTCCTCGGTGGCGGTGAGGCTGGCGGGTACGCTGACCAGCGGGGCGTCGTTGGTGGCGGTCACCGTCACCGAGCGCACGGCGGCGCTGCTGGTGGCCGCGCCGTCGTCCACGGTGAAGCTGATGGTGCGGGTGCCGGTGGTGGGGGTGTCCGAGGCGTTGCTGAAGGTGACGGCGCGCAGTGCGGCCTGCCACTGGGCGGCGCTGGCACCGCTGGCCGAGGTCAGCGTCATCAGGCCGGTGGCGCTGTCGTAGCTGGCGGTGATGTCGCCCATGGTGGCGGGGTTGTTGGTGAAGCCCAGTACGTCCTGGCCGCTTTGCAGGTTGGCGGTGATGGCCACGCTGGCGCTGTACAGCAGCGGCGAATCGGGGTCGGACACGCTGATGGCGCCATCGATCACTACCGGCGTCGAGGCGACGTTGTCGCCCTCGATGAAGGCGGCGCTGCCGCCGCTGGTGGTGACGATGGGCGCATCGTTGATGGCGGTGACGGTGACGCTGGCGGTGTCGCTGGCGGCCGAGAACGGTGTGCTGCCGCCCGTGCCGCTGGCATCGACCTTGCTGCCCTGCTGGCTGGCGGTGGCGCCGCTCTGATCCCAGGCGTGGTAGGTCAGGCTGGCGTTGGTGCTGTTGACGCCGTCCGGCAGGAAGCGGATCCGGTCGGTGCTGCGCAGCAGCAGCGCGGCGCTGTCCGATACCGCGCCGACGTCTTGCCAGCTGGCGCCGTTGTCCACGCTGTATTGCCAAGTGCCGTTGCCGCTGTTCAGGCCGGTGATGGCGATGCCCTTCACCGCGCCGGGGTCGACGTCGCTGATGTTGGCGCCGGCAAAGCTGGAAACGGCCTGACCGACATTATTGGTGTCACCATCGGTCAGGGCGTTGAGGGTGGGCGAGGTCGGCGCCAGTACCGGCGCGTCGTTGACGCTGGAGACACTGAGCGTGGCCTGCGCGGTGCCGGTGGAATATGCGCTGGTGCCGCCATTGGTACTGGTGTCTGCGGTACTGCGCGTGCCGTTGGTGGACGCGCTGCCGGCGCTTTGGTCCCAGGCGCGGAAGGTGAGGCCGGCGGTGCTGCCGTTCAGGCCGTCGGGCACGAAGCGCAGTTGCGTGGTGCTGGACAGCAGCAGCGCGGCGCCGTTCGAGACAGTGCCGATGTCGGTCCAGGTGGAGCCGTCGGTGGAATACTGCCAGGTGCCGCCGCCGGTGCTGCCGGTGATGGCGATGCCGCTGGCCGGGCCATCGACATCGGCGTGGGTGGTGCTGGCGAGCAGGCTGGAGACGGTGACCGCGTTCGAGGTGGTGTCTTCGTTGGTGCCGGTCCAGGTATACGGGCCGCCCGACAGCGTGGGTGCGTCGTTCACGGCGCTGATCGAGACGGTGGCGCTCTGGCCGGGCGTGCTGCTGTCCACGCCGCCGTTGGCGGTGCCGCCGTTGTCGCGAAGGCCGGTGAGCGTGACCACGCGGGCGGTGGTATCCGGCGCGTCGCTGGTGTTGCTGTAGGTGAGGCCGTTGACCAGCGTGGCGGCCGCACTGGTGGCGATGCCGCCGGTCTTGGCGATGACCATGGTGGCGGTGCCACCGGACACGCTGACCGTGACGGTCATGCCGTTGGTGGCGGTGGTGACCGAGTTACCGTTGGTCAGGGCCACGTCGCTGCCATCCACGCGCAGCACCTCGGCACTGCCGTTGGCGACATTGGTGACGGTGAGCGTGAGGCGGTCGATGGTCTGGCCGGCTTCGATGGTGTCGATGGTGGTGCCGCTGAACAGGCTGACTGCCGAGCCGTTCTCGGTAAAGGTGGGCGTGCCGCCGGTGGTGCTCAACGTGGGCGCATCATTCACGCCGGTGATGCCGACGCTGACCACGGCGGCGGTACTGGTGCCGCCATCGCCATCATTGACGGTGACGCTGACGGAACGGGTGCCGGTGCCGATGGCGCCGCCGTTGCTGTTGCTGTAGGTGAGGTTTTGAAGCAGCGCGGCCACGGCAGCCTGCGTGGCGTTGCCGTTGAGCGTGATCACCAGATTGTTGCTGCCGCTGCCGCCTGCGAGGGTGCCGATGGTGACGCCGCCATAGGTGACGTTGCTGCCGCTGACGCCGATCTGGCCGGCGCTGGTGCCCTGGTTGCGCACGCCGAGCAGATCCTCGGTGGTCACGCGGCCGGCGGTGATCGCCACGGTGACGTTGCCACCGCTGAAGTCGGTGGAGTCGGTATCGCTGACGCTGGCGTTGCTACCCACATCCAGTAGCACCGGGGTGGCGCCTTCGGTGTAGTTGACGCTGTCGCCATGCAGGTTGGCGATCACCGGCACGGCGTTGGAACTCCAACTGGAATCCGCCGTGCCCGCGCCGCTGTTGCGCAGGTTTTCGTTGCCGGTATTGGTGCCGTAGCCGGCTGCGCCAACGGCGTTGCCATTCTGGTTACCGCCGCCGCTGCCGCCGCGGCCGTAGTTGTTCTGGCCGCTGACCAGGTTGACGGTGCCGCTTTCGTATTTGAGCGTGCCCTGGTTGAGGATGCCGCCGACGCCATCGCCGCCATTCGCGCCGTTGACCCCACCGATCTGCGATGACCCCGCGCCGCCGCCGCCCGCGCCCACATTGCTGCTGATGGTGGTGGAGCCCAGGTAGACCGTGGCGCCAGCGCCGATGAACATGGCACCGGCCGCGTTGCCACCCTTGCCGACGGCAGGCGCCAGCGAAGCGGCGGCACCAGCGCCGCCACCACCGATGAGGCCGACCCCGACGGTGCCGGCACTGCCGCCGGCACCGCCGGACGAAAAGCCAGGTGCCGTGCTGCCACCGGCGCCGCCGACGGTGGTGCCGCCTTTGCCGGCCTGGGCGACGGCGGAATAGACGCCGCCATTACCGCCGCCGCCGGCGCCGCCAGTCTGACCGGCATAGCTTGCCGAATAGTTGCCGCCGCGCGCGCCGCCCTTGCCATTGAAGCCGCCGCCACCGCCGCCGCCGTAGCCATAGCCGCTGCCGCCGCCATTGCCGCCGCCGCCTGCCGCCACGTTGCCGGTGAGCGACGAATGCAGGATGGTGACGGTGCCGCCGGTGACGCTGATCCCGGCGCCGAGCGCATCCTTGCCGTCAAGGCTGTTGAAATCGCCGCCGGCACCGCTGACCAGGCCGCGGGTGATCACCAGCCCGTCCAGCTTGACCGTGCCGCCGGTGATGCTGAACACGCGGCTGTTGTAGTTGGCGTCCACCGTCACGTCGGCCACGCCGTCGTCGTTCAGGTCGCCGTCGATGGTCAGGTTCTTGTTGATCAGCAACTGGCCCGTGCTCAGGCCGACGGTCATGCCGCTGCTGAAGGTGATGGTGTCGCCGGCGGTGGCGCTGGCAATGGCATTGCGCAATGTGCCGGCGCCGCTGTCGGCGCTGCTGGTGACGGTGATGGTGGCCAGGTTGTACTGGTAGCCGCGCTCGGCCTGGGCCGACAGCACCGAGGTGGTTTCGATGCTGCCCCGCGTGACTTCCAGTACCCAGTCGCTACCGGCGCCGGTGCGGTTGCTGGACGCGGCGATATCGCGCCCGGTGCCGGCGGCCAGGGCATCGACGAATGCCAGCCCGCGTTCGCCGTCGGCGGTATTGCAGGCGTAGATCAGGATGTCGCCGCCCTGCGCCATGTTGTTGCCGAGGCGCGCCAGGCTATCGGAATAGGTGTTGAGGTTCTCGGCGGAGAGGTAGCTGCTGCCCAGCCACAGGTCGCCGCTGTAGCCGTGGGCCAGGATCTGTACCGACTGGGCGCCGGGATGGCCGGCGAGGTAGGTGTCCATCTGCGTCAGGCCGTCCTGGTCGGCGCGCAGGTAGACCACTTCGGTGTCCGGCTTGAGATCGGCCAGCAGCTTGTCGGCGTCCTTGACCCGGGCATCGACGAACAGCACGTTGCGCGTGGCTGGCTCGGCCTGCGGCGGCAGCACGGCGGCGGGGGCGACCGCGCTGTGGTCGGCGCCGTCGCTGGCGGACGTGGGGTCGGCGCGGCTGTCGCGGATCGGCGCTTCAGCATGCGGCCGGTCGATAGCGGTAGCGACCGCCGCGCCGTCGAACATGATGCGTGGCTCCAACGCCAGGATCAGGGACGATCCCTTCGTGGGACGGCGTTGCTGGCCGGTCGTGCTTTGCGTCGTGTTGCGCTTGTTCCACCACATGGCGTGCTCCTTGTGCGGTCGCCGGGGTGTGTGGGTTGGAAGGCATTTGCAAACCCTGAATCTTGAACCACGGAGAACACGAAGAACACGGAGGATCACAGAGAAAACCAACCCCGCGCCGATCTGACCAGATCCTGGTTGGGGTTTCGTTTTTCTCCGTGAATCTCTGTGCTGTCTGTGTTCTTCGTGGTTCAAGATCTGGGGTTTTCTTCCCCCAAACCACCACCCCGAAAACCGATCTCCAGTGTTGCCGCCGGATTCGACCCGGGCGGCATGACAGTTCTGTTGTTGTTATGTTGCGGTGTTGCGTTATTGCTACGGATTACGGCGTCGCTGCGGGCTCTGGCCGTAGCCGGATCACGTTGGCGGTGCTGGCGGCGCCGTCTTCCCAGAACGACAGGCGCGCGTACTGCTCGAACAGGTCGGGCGGCAGCACCGTGCGCCGGGTCTGCGGCGCCACGCGCGGCTTTACCCGGTGCAGGCCGCCGACGCCCAGTGCCTGGTCGAACTCGGGCGCGTCGTAGCGCACGTTGTCGAAATCGTGCTCGAACCACGGCTCGCCGAGAAAGTCGTAGACCAACCGCAGCACCTGCTCCGGCGCGCGGGTCAGCAGTTCGTAGTCCACCAGCAGCAGCGAATCGGCGTGCTCGCCGTAATACGCTTCCTTCAGCGCGGCCCAGGCAAAACCCACCAGCCGGTTGCGCTGCGCCAGGGTATCCACCCGGCTGTAGACGGTGTTGCGTTCGGTGTCGTCCACGAACAGCTTGGTGTTCTCGTACGGGTTGGCGCGGTACAGCCGTTCGATGCTGTCCATCACCCACGCCACGTTGCGCACGCAGGCGATCACCCTGGCCTGCGGGAACAGATCGCGCAGCGCTGGCAGGCGCGCGCACCACTGTCGGTTGGTATCGAACACCACCGGCCGTTCACAGTCGGCGTAGTAGTTGTCGAACAGCCCCTTCAGCAAGCGGCGCCGCTGTGCCAGTTCGATCATCGGGCCGAATTCGCTGCCGGCGCTGCACTGTGCCAGCACCGCGCCGAACAGCGTGCCGACAGGACTGGTCATGCCTGCCTGGAAACGCGGGTTCTGCAACAGCAAAGCTGACAACAGCGTCGAGCCGGAGCGTGGCAATCCGGAAATGAAGTGATAATGGGCTGTGGGCACGCTTACGTTTCACGAATCAATAAGTGAATACTATTCTATGTCACTTGCTGGGGACATAGGCACGGCGGATCAACTACGGATCAGTCACGAAAATGACGCTGTCTTTCGTCGGAAAATGCTTTATATCTCGCAAGACGCTGCGTTTACCACCGCCACAGGGGCGGCGGCACGGCAGCGCAACCCATCAGAAAAACAACTGGAGATGAAAGATGGAAGTTTTCATCGGTACCATTCAGCCGTTCGCATTCCCCTACGCACCCGCCGGCTGGGCGCTCTGTAATGGGCAATTGCTGGCGATCTCGCAATTCAGTGCGCTGTTCGCCCTGGTCGGCACCACCTATGGTGGCGACGGCGTATCCACCTTTGGCCTGCCCAACCTGCAAGGCCGCTCGCCGATTGGCCAGGGCACTGGCGCCGGCCTGAGCAACCGTCCGATCGGCCAGGTAGGTGGCGTCGAAAGCCTGACGCTGACTTCCAACAACATGCCGATGCATACCCACGCGATCACCAGCTCGCTGACCGTTGCCACCAACGTGCAACTGGCCGCAGCGGCCAGCAACCCGGTGAATGCGCCGACCGCGACCAACTCCTTTATCGGCGCCTCGGGCGGCGGCCAGGGCAGCGCCACCATCTATTCCGACGCGCTGGGCAATGCGCCGATCACGCTGCAAGGCGTGAGCAGCAACCTGGGTGGCACGGTGAGCGCTGCCGCAGCGGGTGGCAGCCAGCCGTTCGGGCTGATGAATCCGTTCCTGGCGGTGAATTTCAGTGTGGCGCTGAACGGCATCTTCCCGTCGCGCAACTGATCGTCTGTTCGAGCGCGGCCGGGCGGCTGCGTTCGAGGCGACCCGGCGCATGGCATCCGCTGTGCGTCGCTCCGCAGGCCGGGCTTCCCGGCCTGTGTTTTCCTGGAGTACCGATGCTGCACCAGATCGAAGCCAGCCATTTCCAGCCCCTGGTGGGCACCACCTGTTCGCTGGCGCTGCCCGACGGCCGCGCCTTGGCGGTGCTGGTGGAGCGGGTGGATCTCAAACCGCTGTCGCAGATGCCGGGCAGCCGCATGCCGTTCGCGGTGGCGATGACCGCGCTGGGCGGCAGCGATTTTGTCCACGGTTCGTGCGCGCTGGAATTGCCGACAGTGGGCCGCCTGGAAGGCATGTTCGTGTCGCGCGTGCCCGCCATGGGGCGCGACGAGCGCGCGGCGTATTTCCAGGTGGTGTTCAACTGACTGTGCCACCCCTTGCGCGGCACCGCGCAGCGGTCGACACTGCCGTGTTTCCGGGGATCGGTTTGCGGGCGCAAGGCCGCTTCACCCCGGAGCCGGCCCGAGTGGCGGGCCGGGCGACCACCCGGTGGAAGCATGGACCAAGACAACCCCTACGCGGCCTCCAGCGCCGATCTGACCCAGGTGGCCGTGCCGCGCCCCGGCTCGCCGGTGAAGGCGGTGCTGTACGCCTTCCTGCTGGACTTTGTCGGTTCCCATCTGCTGGGCGTGGTGCTCGGCATCGCCTACGGGACGTTGCTGACGCTGGGCGGCATGCCGCTGGATCGGCTCGAAGCGCACATGGCATCGCTGTCCTGGTACTCGCCGTACATGCTGACCGCAACGGTACTCGGCACAATGATCTCGTTGCTGGCAGGCTTCGTCTGCGCCCGCATCGCCAAGCGCCACGAGTATCGCTACGCGCTGATCGCGGCCACGTTGACCTGTGTTCTGACGGCATGGCTCACCTGGCGGCAGCTCAGCACCACGTGGCTGAGCCTGACCCTGCTAGCCTATGCCGCCTCTCTGCTTGGCGCCCATTGGGGCCGCAAGGTCAATCGCAAGGCGCAGGTAGCGGCCGGCTGATCGCTGTTCAGGAGGCCGTCGGGTACCACACCAGCCGTTCTGCCGTATCGCCGGCTTCTTCCACCTGGAACCCCAGCGCGATGTAGTGCTGCCGCGCGCGCGGGTTGCTGCGCCAGACTACCGCGGCCACCGGGCAGTGCACCTGCCGCGCCGCCTGCTGTACGCCTTGCAGTACGGTGCGCCCGAACCCCAGGCCGCGCGCGCTGGGGATGAACGCCAGGTAGATCACCCGTACCTCGTTGGGCCCGAAATCGACCACCAGTGCACCGATATTGGCCGCCGTTTTCTCGATCACGTAATGCATGGCATTGGGGTAGGCGGTGCCGGCGCCGGTCTGCAAGGTTTGATACTGCTGCGCGACCACGCTTTCGATCAGCTCCGGATCGGCGTCGATCAGTTGCAGATCGGGACGGGCGCTGCGATAGAGCGCGGCCAGGAACGGCTCGTCGCTGGGGCGGGCGGGGCGGATGGTCAGGCCATCGGCCAGGGCATTGGCACTATCGAGCATGGCGGTTCAGGACTCGTGGTCAATGAAGCGGTTGGTCGGATATGAGACTGCACACGTGTTGCTGCGCCCCAGTGGAATGGGCGCCGGCTGGCTAGAAGCCGAGGCGCTTCCGGCAATCCCGGCTTTGAAGAACACCCCTCGCCGCGGCGAGGGCGGGGGGAGTGGAATCGAGAAAGAGAGGGGCGTTACCGGCACCTCGCTCACGACGAGCGCCCGGCTTTGCCGGGGGCTTACGACAAATGGCCCGGCGTCGATCGGCGACACGCACTCCGACCCTCGCGGCGAGGGCGGGGGGGAGTGGAATCGAGAAAGAGAGGGGCATTACCGGCACCTCGCTCACGACAAGCGCCCGGCTTGGCCGGGGGCCTGATGCTCTGTCGTCATGGCAACTTGCCGGCAAGATCAATAGCGCGGAAAGGATCCATCAACCTCATCCGCCCAGCCCGCCACGCCGCCGCTCAGGTTGATCATCTGCTCGAAGCCGTTGCGTTCGAGGAACATCGCCACCTGATAGCTGCGCATGCCGTGATGGCAGATCACCACCGTCGGGCTATCCGGGTCGAGTTCCTGTTGCCGCGCGGGGATGTCGTTCATGGGGATGTGGACAATGCCGGGGAATGCGCAATGCGCCACTTCCCAGCCTTCGCGCACATCGAGCAGCACGGGGCGAGGGCGGGTGTCGTCGGCCAGCCAGGCGGCCAGTTCCTGCGGTTGCAGTTGTTGCATGGTGTCGTTCCAGTGGTGTCCGCCGGTCAGGCGGTGCCGCGCTCGTTCGGCCCGGTCGTAAAGCGGCGATGTTGCGGCGCGCCCGCGCGGGCGTCAATGCTGCGCTGTTGCGATGCCCCGTGGCGCCACAAATGGAAACGGGACGGCCCGAGGGCCGTCCCGTTTCACTGCCGGCTACAGCGGAATTACAGGCCGGCGTCGGCACGCAGCGCGGCGGCCTTGTCGGTGCGTTCCCAGGTGAAGTCCGGCTCTTCGCGGCCGAAGTGGCCGTAGGCTGCGCTGCGGGTGTACACCGGGCGCAGCAGGTCCAGCATCTGCACGATGCCCTTGGGGCGCAGGTCGAAGTGCTTTTCGATCAGCTTGACGATCTGTTCATTGGACAGCTTGGACGTACCCCAGGTATCGACCATGATCGATACCGGCTTGGAGATGCCGATGGCGTAGCTCACCTGCACCAGGCATTGCTTGGCAATCCCGGCGGCGACGATGTTCTTGGCAACGTAGCGGCCGGCATAGGCGGCCGAGCGGTCCACCTTGGAGGGGTCCTTGCCGGAGAATGCGCCACCGCCGTGCGGCGCGGCGCCGCCGTAGGTGTCGACGATGATCTTGCGGCCGGTCAGGCCGCAATCGCCCATCGGGCCGCCGATGACGAAACGGCCGGTGGGGTTGACCAGGTACTTGGGGTTCTTCAGCCATTCGGCCGGCAGCACCGGCTTGATGATCTCTTCGATCACTGCCTCGGACAACTGGGCGTGGCTGACGTCGGGATGGTGCTGGGTGGAGAGCACGATGGTGTCCACTTCCACCACGCTGCCCCGGTCGGCGTCGTAGCGCAGGGTGACCTGGCTCTTGGCATCCGGGCGCAGCCACGGCAGGCGGCCGTCCTTGCGCAGTTCGGACTGGCGCTGCATCAGACGGTGCGCGTAGTAGATGGCGGCGGGCATCAGTTGCGGGGTTTCGTCGCAGGCGTAGCCGAACATCAGGCCCTGATCGCCGGCGCCCTGGTCCAGGTCCAGCCCGGCGCCTTCGTCCACGCCCTGGGCGATGTCGGGGCTCTGCTTGTCGTAGGCCACCAGCACGGCGCAGGTCTTGTAGTCGAAGCCGATGTCGGAATGGTCGTAGCCGATGCGCTTGATGGTGTCGCGCGCGATCTGGATGTAATCAATGTTGGCGGCGGTGGTGATCTCGCCGGCCAGGACCACCAGCCCGGTATTCACCAGTGTTTCCGCGGCGACGCGCGCGTTTTTGTCCTGGGTGAGGATGGCGTCGAGAATGGAGTCGGAAATCTGGTCCGCCACCTTGTCGGGGTGGCCTTCGGATACCGATTCGGAGGTAAAGAGGAATTCTTTCATGGGTAAGGACATTCCTTCGGCGGGTTCTGATTCTGAAGCCCGCATCGTCATGCCACGCGGTTTCTCTACGGGAGGAATGGCGGGAAGCTGACGACGGACAGGCTCTTAGGGGTGTGGGCAGGGGGCAAAGCCGTTAAAATCCGGCTCTTCCCCAGCCCGAATCCATTCAATGCTCGTTGCGCTTTTCAAACCGCTGGCCTGGCTGCCGTTGCCGTTGTTTCATCTGCTCGGCTGTCTGCTGGGCTGGTTGACCTGGCTATGCTCGCCGACCTATCGCCGGCGCATGGCGGATAACCTGCGCCGCTCGGGGCTGGCGGAGCGCGAGGCCGATTATAGCCGATTGATCCGGTCAAGTATTGCCGCCCACGGCATGGGGGCGCTGGAGCTGATTCCCGCCTGGCTGCGCCCGCTACCGCGCGTGGCCGCGCTGGTGGTCGAGCGCGAGGGCTGGCAGGCGGTGGACGATGCGGTGGCACGCGCGGCACCCATCATTTTCGTTTCGCCGCACCTGGGGTCGATCGAGGTCTGCGGCGCCTATATGGCGGCCAGCCAGCCACGCCAGTTGACCGCGCTGTATCGTCCGCCGCGCATTGCGCTGCTGGAGCCGCTGATGCTGGCTTCGCGCACCCGTGGTGGCGCGCAGGCGGCACCCGCCAACGCGCAGGGCGTACGGCAATTGCTGCGCACGCTCAAGCATGGGCAGTCCGTCTACATGCTGCCGGATCAGGCGCCCGGTGGTGGCGATGGGGTGTGGGCGCCGTTCTTCGGTCGTCCCGCCTATACCATGACGTTATTGGCGCGCCTGGCACGCGCCAACGATGCCAGCGTGCTGTTCTGTTTTGCCGAGCGCCTGAGTTGGGGGCGCGGTTTCCGTGTGCATGTGCGGCCGTTGCAGGGCGCCTTCAGCGGTGACGCACAGGCCGACGCGGCGCTGCTCAATGCCAATATCGAGGCGCTGGTGCGGATCGCCCCCGCGCAGTATCTGTGGAGCTACAACCGCTACAAGCGCCCCTCGGGCGCGCCGGAGCCGACGCATGGCTGATGATGCCAATACGGCTCTGACCTGGAACGACCTGCCCTGGCGAGCCAAGCTGCTGGCCGTGCCGTTCTGGCTGCTGCGATTCCTGCCGTTTCCGGTGTTGCGCGTGCTGGGCGCGGCTCTGGGCCAGTTGCTGTACCTGGTGCCCGGCCGCCGCCGGGTAGGGCTGCGCAATCTGGAACTGTGCTTCCCGACGCTGCCGCTGGCTCAGCGCCGCCGTATGTTGCGCGAGCATTACCACACCTTCGGGGCCTGCGCGCTCAGCTACGGCATCCTGTGGTTTTCCAGCCCACGGCGGCTGAAGCGGCTGGTGGTGCGCGAGGGCTATGAACACTATCTGGCGATCAAGGATCGCCCGGTGATTGCGCTGGCGCCGCATTTCCTGGGGCTGGATTTCGGCGCTGTCCGCCATACGCTCGATCATTGGGGCGCCAGTATCTATACGTCCACCCACGATAATTCGTTCGATCTGTTGCTGCGTTTCGGCCGCAGCCGCTTCGGCCCGCCGCTGCTGTTCCGGCGCACCGACGGCATTCGCCAGGTGGTGCGGGCGCTGAAGCGGGGGGCATCGTTGTATTACCTGCCGGATCAGGACCTGGGCGCGTCCGAGTCGATTTTCGTGCCGTTCTTCGGGGTCGAGGCCGCGACGATTCCCGCGCTGTCGCGGCTGGCTCAACTGGGCAACGCCGCCGTGGTGCCGATGGTGACCACGCTGGAAGGCAATCGCTTCGTCACGCGGTTCTACCCCGCCTGGGAGCACTTTCCGTCGGACGACGTGATCGCCGATACCCGGCGTCTGAATGCCTTTATCGAGGCGCGGGTGCTGGAATGCCCGGCGCAGTATTTCTGGCTGCATCGTCGCTTCAAGACGCGCCCGCCGGGTGTGCCGGATCGCTACGGCCGCAAGGGCTGATTCGCGCTGCATGCCCCGATTTTGCTGAGGTTGTGCCCGGGGCCCCCACCCTTGGTAGTGGGGGAGCTTCAGTGCAGTCAATCCGTCTTTGGTGATCGTTTCCCGCCTGCCATAATGCCTGGGTACCACTTTTTCGCTGCGCCGCAACAAAGGAGACCCCATGCCCAAGGCCAAGACCGCGCTCATCATCGGCGGCGGCGCCCCCAACATGCCGCTGATGGCGGGTGCACTGTCGGCGATGATTCGCCAGCGGGTGCGTTTTGACGTGATTTCAACCTCGGGCGCTGGCGCGCTGGTGGGGTTGCTTTACGCCGCGCCCAAGGATGGCGACGCGATTGCTGCGCTGGCGAGCATGGTGCAGATGGGTGTGTCGGACCCGGTCTATCGGCTGATGCCGGTGAACTACAAGGTGTTCAGCAAGCCCGGCGTGCTGGCCGAGCAGTTCCGTGCCGAGCTGGCACGCTCGCCCTTCGCGGCGATGGTCGAGCAGTTGTCGCAGCAAAGCCCCGCCTGGCGCGCCTGGGCAGACTGGGTGCGGCTGATGTGGGCGGTGGCGACGCCCACCGATCTGACGCTGCGCAGCCTGGGCCTGTGCGCGCACGTGCCCTTCATCGAGGAAGTGGTCGATTTTGCAAAGCTGGCGGCATCGACCACGCCGATCTATCTCAATGCCTACAACCTGAATCGGCACGAAATGGTGCAATGGGAAGGCGCCGGGATCACTGTCGAGCGTTTCCGCGCCGCGCTGTCGTTCCCCTTTCTCTACCCGCCCACGGTGCTGCCGAACGAGGCGGGAGTCGGCGAGCACTATATCGAGGGCGCGGCGCTCGATACACTGAACTTCAAGGCACTGGTAGGGCCGGACGGTGTGCATCCGGAGATCGGTACCATGGTGGTGTTCGACGTACTGGGCGCCGATCTGCTGCTGCGCCCGCCGCGCGATCTGTACGACGCCTGGGTGATGTCGATCATCACGCCGCTGGTGGAAATCGCCAAGGATGACCTGAAGCTGTTCGACCTGGTCTACAACCGCAACCCGGATGGCAGCGAAAAGCGCCAGTTGCTGCGGGTGCCGTTGTTGTCGGACGAATTCCCGCCGGAGCGCTGGGCCGAGATGTTCGACTGGTCGTACTCCAACATGCACGACCTGTACCGCACCGGCTTCGACATCGGCCTCGCTTTCTGCAGTGAACACGCCGCCGCGCTGGACATCGTCTACGACGAATCGGTACGGTCGCTGCCGGAGGATTGGGTACTGGCGGATGTTGTGGGGTGAAGGCTTTGAACCCTGGATCTTGAACCACAGAGAACACTGAGGTTTCACAGGGGAAAATCGGGGGAATGGGGCCGCTACCTGGGCAGCTTTGGCGCGTTGTATGGCGACTCCTCGCCTTTCTCCGTCAAACCACTGTGTTCTCTGTGTCGATGCTCATGGCGCCAGGCCGCGCGCAATGCGTACCCGTTCCAGTTCCAGTTGATGTTCCAGGGCCTTGAGCCGGGCCGCGGTGCTTTTCGACAGCCGCACCGGGCTGCCCTGGCTGCGGTTGACGCGTCCGATTACCTCATGCATGCGTTTGTGGTGCGTCAGCGCCTCGCGATAGCGTCCGGTTTCCAGATAGGCCTGCGAGAGCAATTCCTCGGTTTGCAGCATCAGTGGCGAGAGGTTGGCCTGCTGGGCCAGTTGATCGGCTTTCAGCAGGTATTCCAGCGCTTCCTCGGTGCGACCTAACTTGCGGTAGGTGCGACCCAGGTTGAGCAGCACCTGCGTTTCACCCCAGCGGTTGCCATGTGAGCGATAGATTTCGTGCGCCTGGTTCAGATAATGCTCGGCCTGCCGGTATTCGCCACGCTCGAAATACACCAGACCGTAATAGGACACGATCTCCGCCTGCCAGATTTCGGTGTCGGGATCGAGTGCGTCCAGGCATTCGCTGGCGCGGTTCAGCGCTTCCAGCGCCTGGTCGTAGCTGTGCAGCTTGTAGGCGACGCTGGCGAGATTGATTTCGATCTGGCAGATCAGCCGGGAGCTGTTTTCCTTTTCGGCCAGTTGCAGCGCCACGCCGTGGAAGTAACGCGCGGTGGAATAGTCGTTCAGCGCGTCGTAGACCTTGCCGACACCGACATAGGCGCGCGCGCACCACAGCATGGCGTTCTGCTCGCTGGCGTACTCCAGGCATTTGAGCCAGGCATCCAGCGCGCGCAGGTACTCGGCCAGGTCGTAGCAGAACATCGCCTGCCGATCCTGGGCCGAGGGCTTGAGCGTATCCAGGTGATTGTGGGAGATATAGCGCTGTGCTTCGCGGATGGCTTCCAGCCCTTGCTGGCGGGCACCGGTGCGAAACAGTGCGGAGGAGCGCGCGATCATCATCCGGCCGACCAGCATCGGCTGGTTGTTGCTCCGCGCTTCGGCGAGCAGCGCGTTGGCACGCGCCACGACGTCCGGTTCGACCTGCAGATTGAGCAGGCAGAAGGCGTCGATGCGTTGCGCGAGCGACGGTTCGGTGGCGGCGGTGGGATTCATGCTTCCTCGCTTTGCATGAATATGCGGTTGCGGCCGCCCTGCTTGGCCTGGTACAGCGCGGCGTCGGCGCGGCCGACGATGTCCTCCACCTGTTCGTCCGGCCCCAGCAGCGCCATGCCGACGCTGATCGTGACGGACAGGCCGGCGACGATGGTGCTCCAATCATGCCCGGCAACGCGTGCACGCACACGTTCGGCCACGTGCAGCGCGCCGATGGCGTTGGTGTGCGGCAACACCAGGACGAATTCCTCGCCGCCGTAGCGGTACAGCAGGTCGCCTTCGCGCAGGGTTTCCTGAATGCGTGCGACGCCGGTTTGCAGCACTTTGTCGCCGATCAGGTGCGAGAACGTGTCGTTCACGCGCTTGAAGTGGTCGAAGTCGATCACCGCCACCGATAGCGGATAACCCTGTTCGTGTGCCTCCTGCACTTCCAGCGGCAGGCGCTCGTCCAGTGCGCGGCGGTTGAAGATGCCGGTGAGCGCATCGCGGTAGGCGGCGGCCTCCAGTTGCTTCATGCGCGATGCGCGCTCGCTGGTCTGCTGGCGCAACTGGGTCAGTTCGAGTTCGGAGGACAGTAGCTTGAGACGGATTTCGGCGGCGGCGAGGCGACGCGATGCCAGCGAATTCAGCTTGGCCGAAAGATCGCTCTTCATCATCAGCATGTAGTGCTCGTGGTAACCCACGTGGTGCATCATCGCGCGCACGAAATCGCCGCGCGCCTCGTAGAGCTGCGAGAGTTCCAGGTGGATCTGCTGCACCAGGTTGGGCGAATCGAACTTGGCGACCACTTCCGTGGCGCGCAGCAGGTATTGCTCGGCACTGGTATCGTCGTCCTGCCTGCGGGCCAGTTGGCCCAGCCCCAGCAGGTTGATGGTCTGGCCCCAGAGGAAGCCGGCGTCCAGGTTGATGGCGTAGGCGCGTTTCAGGTAATCCTGCGCGGCTGCCACATGGTTCTGGCGCATGTGGATGGCGCCGAGGTAGTTGTAGATTTCCGCCTGCCAGTCGCGCCGTAATGGCAGGATCAGTTCGGCCTCGGCGCAATGCAGTACGTTTTCCGCGAGCGAATAACGCTCCAGCTTGATCAACGCCGATGCGAGGTGGATGTTGCTCTTGGCCCGCAGATCACGGTCGCGCTGGGCCGCGGCGAAGTCGGCGGCGATGGCGAGATAGTGGAAGGCGGTGTGCAGATCCTCGTGCAACATGTAGAGGTTGCCGAGGCCCAGGTAGATCTCGGCGTACAGATCGACGGCGTTGATGTCCAGCGCCAGTTCCAGGCTCTTGAGCCAGTTCTGGATCGCGGAGGCATTGTTGCCGCTGCCGGTGTAACACTGGGCTAGCGACAGGTGGACATCGGCCAGCAGGCGCCGGTTTTCCACTTCCAGTGCCAGGCGCAGTGCCCGGCGCAGGATGGGCAGCGCGGCGGACGCGCCCATCATCACCAGCAGCGAGCGGCCCCACCACAGGCGGGCCTCGGCCTCCGCAGCGGTATTGCCTTGCCGTGCGGCGATTGTGGCCACCTGGGTGGCCAGCGTCAGGCACTCCTCGCATTTGGGGGCGAACATTGCCTTGGCTTCCGCCAGCCGCTGCGCGATATCCTCGTTGATGTCTTGTTCGTGTTCGACGGTCAAGATGACCACCTCACTGTATGGCGCTTCCATGGGAAGCGCAGCCGCGATGGGCGCCCGTTACAGATCCGCCAGCAATGTACGGACCGCATTCGCATCCTCCGCCAGCAACAGCGCCGGCACCGCCTGTTGCAGCCGCTCCAGGTCCGCATCGAGGATGCGGCGCTTCACCTTGAGCAACTGCGCCGGCAACATCGAGAAACGGCGCAGACCCAGCGCCAGCAGCAGCGTGGTTAGTTGCGGATCGCCCGCCATTTCGCCGCACATCGCCACCGGTTTGCCGATCCGGTCGGCGGTGGTGATGACGTGATGCAACAGGTGGATCACGGCGGGATGCAGCGGGTCGTGCAGGTAGGAGACCGCATCGTCGTTGCGATCCACCGCCAGCGTGTACTGGATCAGGTCGTTGGTGCCAATGGACACGAAGTCGAGCTGCTTGAGGAAAGCGCCCACCGTCAGCGCGGCGGCTGGCACTTCGATCATGCCCCCCAGCTCGATCTCAGCATCGAAGGGTAAGCCTTCGGCGGCCAGTTGTTCTTTGATCTCTTCCAGATGGCGTCGTGTTTGCCGCACTTCGTTCAGATTGGACAACATGGGCACCAGTAGTTTGATCTTGCCGTAAGCCGAAGCGCGCAACAGCGCGCGCAACTGCGTGCGGAACAACTGCGTCTCCGCCATGCACAGGCGGATGCCGGTCAGCCCCAATGCGGGGTTGGGCGAATCGCTTTCCTCCTGCCACTTGGGAATCTTGTCCTTGCCCAGGTCGATGGTGCGGATCACCACTGCGTGGCCCTGCATCGATTCGGCCACCTGGCGATAGGCGTCGAACTGCTCGTCTTCGGTGGGCAGGTCATCCTCGTCGCGCAGGAACAGGAATTCGGAGCGGAACAGACCGATGCCGGCCGCGCCTTGGGCCAATGCCAGCGCGGTGTCGTCCGGCAGCTCGATATTGGCCAGCAGTTCGATTTCCACGCCGTCGCGCGTGACCGGGTGCGCATAGCGGATGTCCTGCAAGGCGCGCTGGCTGGCCTGCCAGTCGCTCTGGCGGGCACGGTATTCCACCAGCACCTGCTCATCCGGATCGACGATGACCACGCCGTTGATGCCATCGACGATGATCAGTTCGTCCTCGCGGATCAGCGCCTGGGCATGGCGCAGCGCCAGCACGGCGGGCAGGTCCAGGCTGCGCGCCAGGATGGCGGTGTGCGAAGTGGGGCCGCCGACATCGGTGATGAAGGCGAAGTAATGGGTGTCCTTGAACAGCACCATGTCGGCGGGGGACAGATCGTGGGCCACCAGGATGCTGTCCGGCCGCGAGGGGGCGGGGGGCTGGATGTGATGGCCGGCGAGCGCCTTGAAGATGCGGTCGGTTACCTGGATCACGTCGGAGCGGCGCTCGCGCAGGTATTCCTCTTCGATCTCGTCGAACTGCGCCAGCAGGATATCGAGCTGTTGTTTGAGCGCCCATTCGGCATTGCAGCGCTGGGCTTCGATGATGAGGTGCGGCTCGGCGGTCAGCGTGTGATCGTTCAGCAGCATGATGTGCAGGCTGAGGAATGCGCCCAGCTCGGCGGGCGCGTGCTCGGGAATGCTGCCCCACAGCGTTTCCAGCTCCTGCCGCGCCAGGCGGATGGCGGCGTCGAAGCGGGAGATTTCCTGCGGGACGTCTTCTTCGGCGATGCCGTAGTGCGCGATCTCTATTTCGTTATGCGAGATCACATGGGCATGCCCGATGGCGACGCCTCCGCCGATGCCGATACCGTGCAGCGTGATTCCCATCCGCGTCTCCTCGCCCCGCTGAAAGTTATTCGCCTTCGCCGAAGCGATCCGCCACCAGCGCCACCAGCGCATTCATGGCTTCGTGCTCGTCCGGGCCGTTGTCGGTTTCGATGACGATACTGCTGCCTTTGCCTGCCGCCAGCATCATGACGCCCATGATGGATTTGGCATTGACGCGGCGTTGATTACGGGTGATCCAGACTTCGCACTTGAACTGGCTGGCCAACTGCGTGAATTTGCTCGAGGCCCGTGCATGCAGGCCAAGCTTATTGACGATTTCGACTTCCTGTTGCGTCATGGGTGATTTCCGATTGGCGTTACTCGAGCGGCGGCAGCATGTAGAGCACGCCTTCCAGGCCGCCAGTGATGGCCTTGCTGACCACCACTTCCAGCGATTGATGACTATAGGTCAGGGCGCGCACCAGCATCGGCAGGTTGACGCCGGCCACGGCCTCGATGCGATTGGGTTCGATCAGACGGTTGGCGACATTCGACGGGGTGCCGCCGTAGATGTCGGTCAGCAACAGCACGCCCGAACCATCGTCAAGCGACTGCACCAGTTCGCGCGCACGGCGGACGACGTCGTCCGGGTCGTCGGCCTTGCTGACGGCCAGTTGCGCCAGATTGTCGAGCGGACGACCCATGATGTGCTGGGCACACGAGATCAGCGCTTCGCCGAGGCTGACATGGGTAACGATGACGATTCCGACCATGCGGATGGCTTTCCTGAATGTGCGGTTTTCTGACGTTATAACTGAAAACCCCTCCGCGATGCACTCAGGGATATTGTCCTGGATCGTCCTGACGCATCGGCACGCCCCGGGTGCCTGGATCGGAGTGCGGGCCAGTGCATGCGCTAAGGCGCCGACGGGCCGGTAGGGGATAAATGGGCGTTGTCACCAGCTTAGGGCGTGTCATCAAATATCGCGACAGCGTTCGGCGTAGTTCGGGATGCGGCGCAAGGCGCTGGACGCGTCGCGGTATTTGATGACACGCCCTAACGCAGGCGGTAGAGATGGGGAGGGTTCACCAGCCACTGTAACCGGGGCTGCATGCTGGCGCTGACGAAAACGCTGCCGTCGTTTGCCACGAGCAGCACATCGCCGATGCCGAAGCGCGCCGCATAATCGATCGCATGCTCGCGCCCACCGATGAAGATCGGTTTGGTGGCGGTGTCCGAGATGGCGCCAGCCTCGCGGGAGGGCGGCGCGATGACGGTGGCGGATTGCAGGGAGCGGGCCGGTTCACCGGTACGCGGGTCCAGCAGGTGCGAATAGCGTTTGCCGCCGACTTCGAAATAACGCTGGTAATCCCCCGAGGTGCCGATGGCCTCGCCGTCGCGTAATGCGATCACCGCCATGGCGCGTGGCTGGCGCGGGTGTTGCAGTCCCACCTTCCAGGATTCTTCGCCCTTGCGCCCCAGCGCCAGTACGTTGCCGCCAATGTTGATCAGCGCGTTGTAGACGCGATGGCGGCGCAGGTAACTGGCGCTGCGGTCCAGCGCCCAGCCCTTGGCAAAGCCGCCGAAGTCGAGTTGTACGGCGGGATTGCGGCTGCTGACCGTGCCGCCGACGATGGTGAGGTCTTCCAGCGTCGGCTGCGCGGCTACCAGCGCCGCGCGTTGGTCCGGGTCGGGCAGCCGGGCGGGGTACTGGTCACCATGAAAGCCCCACAGGCCGATCAGGCCACCGATGGCTGGGTTGAACAGTTGATCGGAGCGCCGCGCGTAATCGCGCGCTTCGTCGATGATGCCGATCAGCTCGGTATCGGCGTTGCCGGCCTCGTTTTTTGCCAGGGCGGCGTTCAGTTGCGTCAGCGGCGAAGGCTGCCAGGGATGTAGCCGGGCGTGCAGTCGGTCCAGTTCCGCCAGTACCGCGGCGGCGTGCCGGGCGGCAAGGGGTTCGGGCAGGCCCCAGATGGCGATGTCCACCTTGGTGCCGAAGACGAAGCCGGTTTGCTGATAGAGCGGCGGCTGGCCGCAGCCGGCCAGGGACAGCGCAAGGAAGGGGGCGAACCAGCGCAAGCTGGTGGTGAGAAGGCTGCGGGGGGAAAGAGAGACGGGGGAAGAGGGAAGGGCGGGGCAGTGGCTGCGCCAAGCGTTGTTCATTGTCGAACGGACACGGTGCCACGCGGACCACCAACGTGCGTTGACGCTTCCCCCTTCCCGCTTTCCCCTGCCCAGGGGCTCCCTTCCCGACAGTGCTTTCACTCAACCTTCTTTCCGACGTGAAGCGGCGGTGACCTTGCGCTCCAGCGCATCGATGAACAAGGCCGGCACGTCGATGCCCGATTGCTGGGTGATTTCCTGGAAGCAGGTCGGGCTGGTGACGTTGATCTCGGTGACGTAGTCACCGATCACGTCCAGGCCGACCAGCAGCAGCCCGGCCGCGGCGAGGCGCGGGCCGAGCGATTCGGCGATCTCGCGATCGCGCGGGCTGAGCGGCCGGGCGTAGCCGGTGCCGCCCGCGGCGAGGTTGCCGCGTGTTTCGCCGGCCAGCGGCACGCGCGCCAGGCACCAGTCCACCGGTATGCCGTCGATCAGCAGGATGCGTTTGTCGCCATCGACGATGGCGGGAATGTAGCGCTGTGCCATCACGGTGCGCGTTTCGTTGTGCGTCAGTGTCTCGATGATGGAGCCGATGTTCGGGTCCTGCCGCGTGAGGCGGAAGATACCGGTCCCCCCCATGCCGTCCAGCGGCTTGAGAATGATGTCGCCATGCTCGGCGAGGAAGTCGCGCAAGTCCGCCGCGCGTTGGGTGACGCGGGTGGGTGCGATCACCTCGGGAAAGCGCAGGATGGCGAGTTTTTCGTTGTAGTCGCGCAGTGTCTGGCCGGGGTTGAACACCCTGGCGCCTTGCTGTTCGGCCAACGTGAACAGGTGCGTGGCGTACAGGTATTGCTGGTCGAATGGTGGGTCGGTGCGCATCAGCACCGCGTCGAAATCGCGTAGTGCGCGGGTCTCGGCGCCGCCCAGTTCGAACCAGTGCTGGTATTCCTGGGTATCGGTGAAGGCCAGCGGGCGGGAGCGGGCTTCGACCACGCCTTCGCTCACGCGCAGGTCGGCGGCCTCGCAGAACCATAGCGTCCAGCCGCGCCGCGCCGCTTCGCGCAGCATGACGTAGGTGGAGTCCTTGTGGATCTTGAAGCCCTGGAGGGGATCGGCGACGACGAGTAGGTTCATTTCAGAGCCTGTTTACGATCATTCACGACAGCGTTCGGAGCCCCCGCGGGATCGGGCCGAAGAGGCCCCCCGCGTGGCAATCCCTGAAAACAGGCGCTTACACCGCCAGCGCGACTTCCTGCGCCACCGGTTCCAGTTCGTGGGCCGCGGCGAGCAGGGCCAGGCGGGCGACCACGCCGTAGGCATAGAACCGGTTCGGTTCGCTGTCGGGCGCACCGTCGCAATCCGGCGTGGTACACGGCGTGGCGAAGGCCAGCGGCGCGAAGTGCATGCCGGGCGCATTGAGGTTTTCCTCGGGACCACGCCCGGTATGCACGCGGTAGAAGCCGCCGATGACGAAGCGGTCCAGCATGTAGACCACGGGCTCGGCGACGGCATCGTCGATATGTTCGAAGGTGGGAACGCCTTCCTGCACGATCACATCGTGTACTTCTAGGCCCTCCTTGACCACCGACATCTTGTTGCGCTGCTTGCGGTTCAGGCCGCGCACCTCGTCGGCGGATTTTACGCTCATCACGCCCATGCCGTAGGTGCCGGCGTTAGCTTTCACGATGACGAAGGGCTCGTGGTCGATGCCATGTTCGGCGTACTTGCGGCGGATGCGCGCCAGCATCGCATCCACCGATGCGGCCAGCCGGTCTTCGCCGTCACGCTGGTGGAAGTCCAGGCCGTCCACGTGGTCGAAATACGGGTTGATGACCCACGGGTCGATGCCGATCAGGCGAGCGAACTCGCTGGCGACGTGATCGTAGGCGGCGAAATGATTGGTCTTGCGGCGCGTGGACCAGCCCGCGCGCAACGGCGGCAGTACCTGCTGCTCCAGGTTTTGCAGGATGGGTGGAATGCCGCCGGACAGATCGTTGTTCAACAGCACCACGCACGGGTCGAAGCCGGGCAGCGTCAGGCGGTCGCCATGACGTTCCAGCGGCTCCAGCGTCAGTTTATGGCCGTCGGGCAGGTCGAGCGTGGTGGGTTCGATGATGTCAGGGTTCAGGCTGCCCAGGCGGACGGCGAGGCCCGATTGGCGCAGGATGCGCACCAGGGCGGCGACGTTTTGCAGGTAGAAGGTATTGCGGGTGTGGTTTTCCGGGATCAGCAACAGGCGGCGCGCACTCGGACAGAGGTCTTCCAGGGCGCCCATCGCGGCTTGTACCGCCAACGGATGGAATTCGGGGTTCAGGTTGTTGAAGCCGCCCGGAAACAGGTTCATGTCCACCGGCGCGAGCTTGTAGCCCGCATTGCGCAGATCGACCGAGCCGTAGAACGGCGGCGTCAGTTCCTGCCACTGATTGCGGAACCAGTGTTCGATCTCCGGCTGCGCGGCGAGGATCTTGCGTTCCAGGTCGAGAATCGGGCCCGTAAGGGCGGTGACGAGATGCGGTACGCTCATGGGGAATCCTTTTTTGCCACGGCCGGGATGAATGCCCGTCGGAGCGGCTCCGTACTCCGCGCAGGGCGGATGCGGGCTGGCGCTCTGTTTTTGTTCGCCCTGGCGCGGACGTCAGGGTGATCGGGCACTCTAATATGAGGTTGGCCCATCCAGAATCAAGAAGGTGCCACATCGGCGTGACGACGGCGATGGCTGCGCATGCCGGATATCGGCAGATAGCTCATGGTTTGATCCTGGCACAAGCGAGGTATCGCGCCGCCGGTATCATGGAGGGCTTACCTTTCTGGCTGGACGGATCATGCGCGATCCTTTCAATACCGAGGCGGTTGGCTTCGACGATCCATTGGCGATGCTTCATGCCTGCCACGAGCGGGTGCGTCACTACGCCGGTTTGCTGCCCAGGCTGGCGGCCCATGTGACGGAGCATGGCGTCGATGCCCAGGCAGTCGAGGCCGCTCGCGCCATCCTGCGCTATTTCGATGTGGCCGCCCCTTTGCACCACGCCGACGAGGACGACGATCTGTTCGCCTTGCTGGCCGGACGCCTGCAGGGCGAGCCGCTGCGGGTCCTGCGCGAACTGCAGGTCGAGCACGATGTGCTGGGCGTGCAATGGCAGCACTGGCGGGGTCTGCTCATGTCGCTGATACAGGGGCACGGCGCGGTGCTGAACGAAGTGTCGGCCATGGCGTTCGCCCAGCAGTACATCGCCCATGCGGATCGTGAGGAAACGCATGTCTATCCCTGGGCGGAGACGCTGGTGCGGCCGGACGAACTGGTGAAAATGGGTCGGCGGATGGCGGCGCGGCGCATGCCGGCCACCGATTGATCAGTCGCCGCCCGGGCTGACGCCCCGCATTGGCCGATCCCGACGCTCGCCGATGCCCTGGCGAATGTTAAGTGCGTGGTAGCGTGCCAGGGCCTGGCGTTGTTCGCGCGGCAGCGATTCATCGTGGTACGCGGCCTGGATCAGCTCTTTCTGCACGAAGGCCAGTTGCCGCGCCAGCAGCGCGCAGTCGGGCATCGCCACACCCCGGTTCATGTCGGCCACGATGGCCAGCGCGTCACGCTTGATGCGATACAGCAGCGATTGGCTCAGTGGATGGGTGGCTTTGGCTTCCTGTCTTGCCCGGGTGGCGGGCAATAGTTCCGTTGGCGCCAGCAACGCGTTTTCTTCCTGCACGCGCACCGGGCCGCGCTTCAGGCGTTTCAGCATGTTCCACAACATGGTCGTTCGGTCTCCGGGCAAAAGAAACGGGACGTCGTGCGTCCCGTTCTTCCTGGGCGGCCTTGGAGCAGGCTCTCGGATACTGCGAGGCGCGGCACCGGGCGGTGCCGCCGGGGTGTTGCCTTAGTCTTCGAGCAGGATGCGCAGCATGCGGCGCAGCGGTTCGGCCGCACCCCACAGCAACTGGTCGCCGATGACGAAGGCGGAAACGTATTCCGGCCCCATGTTCAGCTTGCGCACGCGGCCCACGCCGACGTCCAGCCCGCCGGTGATGCTGGCCGGGGTCAGTTCCTTCACCGTGACTTCGCGATCGTTCGGCACCCACTTCACCCACTGGTTGCCCGACTTGATGATCGATTCGATCTCGGCGAGCGGCAGATCCTTCTTCAGCTTCAGCGTCAGTGCCAGGCTGTGGCAGCGCATGGCGCCGATGCGCACGCACAGGCCGTCCACCGGGATCGGCGCGCTGTTGCCCAGGATCTTGTTCACTTCGGCCTGGCCCTTCCATTCTTCCTTGGACTGGCCGTTTTCCAGTTGCTTGTCGATCCAGGGGATCAGGCCACCGGCCAGTGGCGCGCCAAAGTATTCGGTCGGCACGTCGGAGCGGATGGTCTGCGCGACCTTGCGGTCGATGTCGAGGATGGCGGAGGCAGGGGTGGCGAGTTCATCGGCCACCGAGCCATAGACCACGCCCATGCCCTTGAGCAGTTCGCGCATGTGGTTGGCGCCGCCGCCCGATGCCGCCTGGTAGGTCATGGAGCTGACCCATTCGACCAGACCTTCGCGGAACAGCGCGCCCACGCCCATCAGCAGGATGGAGTTGGTGCAGTTGCCGCCGATGTAGTTCTTCACGCCACGGGCCAGCGCGGCGTCGATCACGCCACGGTTCACCGGGTCCAGGATGATGACGGCGTCTTCTTCCATGCGCAGCGTGGAGGCGGCGTCGATCCAGTAGCCGGTCCAGCCGGCGGCGCGCAGCTTGCCGAAGATGTCGGTGGTGTAGTCGCCGCCCTGGCAGGAAATGATGATGTCCATCGCCTTGAGGTCGTCGATGGATTTGGCGTCCTTCAGCGTGCCGGTGGCGCCGCCGATGGCCGGCGCGGGCTGACCGGCCTGCGAGGTTGTGAAGAAGACCGGCTCGATCAGGTCGAAATCCTTTTCTTCCTGCATGCGCTGCATCAGCACTGAGCCGACCATGCCGCGCCAGCCGACGAGGCCAACTTTCTTCATCATCATTTCCTTTGCAATGGGTAATTACGCGTAAGCCCCTGATGTTAGAGAAAAACGCCGTGTCGCGCCAGCCGGCGGTGCAGTGCAGCAAGATGGCCCGGCCAGGGCCCGCCGGGGCGTGATGGCGAGGCAAGCATCTGAATCGAAAATGAAATTGCCATTTGCGCCAGCATGCTTTTAATGCAAATGACATCCATCCGGCGTGGATATCCGTGGGCGATGCCGGCTGTTCGGCGACGCGCTAGCATGGCGTTTTTGCGGGAGGTTGGAGCATGCGGGTGCTGGTGCAGCGGGTCGGCAAGGCGGCGGTGCGGGTCGCGGATGAAACCGTGGGCGAGATCGGGCCGGGATTGTTGTTGCTGGTGGGAGTGGAAGCCAGCGATACCGGGGAGGATCTGGCCTGGATGGTGGGCAAGGTGACACGGCTGCGCATCCTTGCCGATGAGGCCGGTGTGATGAATCGCAGTGTGGTCGAGGCGGGGGGCGAGGTGCTGGCCGTTTCGCAGTTCACGCTGTTCGCCAGTTGCCGCAAGGGCAATCGGCCGTCATGGAGCCGTGCCGCGCCGGGGGCGGTGTCGCAACCGATGTTTGAACAATTCGTCACGCAACTGTCGCAAGCGCTGGGGCGCATGGTACCGACGGGCGTGTTTGGCGCTGACATGCAGGTGGCGCTGGTGAATGACGGGCCGGTCACGCTGATGCTCGATTCGCGCAATCCCGAATAGCGGAAAGGGAAGGCGCCGACGCACCATGCGCTTGACGCCGCCGGTGCGCCAGGCGTAAAAACAGACGGTACAGCGCCGATTTGACTGCCAGCTTGCGGGCGCTTCAATAAATACAGCTAAAGCGTGCCGACCAACCCGCGGCCACGCGGGTTTTTTGTTTTCCGGCCCGGTATTCTTTTTTTGCGCGGCTTGCCCTGCTCGGGATGCCCGGTCGGATTGACGGAGTTTGTTGTTAAAGTCGCCCCAGAGCCTGGCGAAGCTGGTCCTGGCAAGCAGCGGAACGCCGACAGTACAGGTGGTACGGCCAACGCGCCCGATGCCTGCCTGCGTCGCAGCCAGCAGGGGGCGTGAGTGGCTCCCAGTTTTTTTGTTGTAACGCGCCGAGTTAATCGACAACTTGCGGAGCGCGGCCCGATTCCGGGCGAATCCGCTAAAGCGTCGGCCGCCAGGGCGGTCGACTGTTGCCATTGCTCCAGGAGGTCGCCATGTACGATTGCTTCTATCCCGATGACGTCCCCGCACGCCGTGCGTTGCCGTCCCCCCATCGCCGCTGCCTGCGCCTGAGCGCCGCGATCGGGGCCGATTCCTTGCTGCGCGATGCCGAAAGCGCCTTACGCGCGCTGGGTTTTGCGCTGGAACACTGTGCGGATGGCAGTCTGCTGGTCTTCGATCTATCGGTGCATACCGCACTGTCATTGCAACAACGCTGGCCCGCGCTGATCGGGCAGTTCGAGATTCCCCCGTTATGCCCCACACGACGCAATACCGCTTCAAGGACGAACTCGCCAGCATCTGGACACTGAGCTGGCCCATCATGGTCGGCCAGTTGGCCAGCACCGGTACCGCCTTTGTCGATGCGGTGATGGCCGGGCACGTGTCCGCCGGCGACCTGGCGGCGGTATCGGTGGGTGCGTCGATCTGGGTCATGCTGATCGTCACCTTGATCGGCCTCACGCTGGCCGCCAGCCCGCTGATCGCCCATGCGGTGGGCGGCAATCGACGTCACGAGATACCCGGCCTGGCACAACAGGCGCTGTATCAGGGGCTGGTGTGGGGTCTGATCGCCTGGGGCGCGGCCTGGCTGGCGCAGCCCTTGCTCAGCCATCTGGGGCTGGAGCCGGCGGTGGCCGACAAGGCACGTGGTTTTGTCCGTGCCGTGGCCTGGGCGCTACCCGCCTTTGCGTTGTATCGCGTGCTGTACGGCTATAGCGCCAGCCTGAATGCCACCAAGCCGATGATGGTGATCGCGTTGTCCGGCCTGGCGCTGAACGTGCCGCTCAACTGGGTGCTGATCTACGGGCACTTCGGTGCGCCGGCGCTGGGCGCGGTGGGCTGCGGCTGGGCTACCGCGATGTGTACATGGTTCACGCTGCTGCTGATGTGGCTGTGGATCAAGGTATCGCCGCTCTACCGCGATACCGATCCGTTGAAGCACTGGCGCGGCGTGGATTGGGCGCAGCAATGGCAGTTGCTCAAACTGGGCCTGCCGGTGGGCGCGATGTTCTTCGTCGAGGTCAGCGCGTTCTCCGGCGTGGCATTGCTAATGGCGCGGCTGGGCACGATCTCGGTGGCGGCGCATCAGGTGGCGCTGAACATGGCGTCGCTCACCTTCATGATCCCCTCTGCGCTGGGCACGGCGATGACGGTACGGGTGGGGCAGGCGCTGGGCGCGGACGATCCGGCCTACGCGCGCTTCGTCGGCTGGACCGGCATCCGCGTGGGGCTGGCGGTTGCCGGCTGTACCGCGATGCTGATGATCGTCGGCAACCATATCGTCGCCGGCTGGTATACCCGCGATGCGGCGGTGCTGGCGCTGGCCAGCAGCCTGCTGATCTTTGCCGGGGTCTTCCAGTTGGCCGATGCCACCCAGGTGGTCGCGGCCGGCGTGCTGCGCGGCTACAAAGTAACGCGCCAGCCGATGCTGCTGCATCTGACCGCGTTCTGGGTGATCGGCTTGCCGCTGGGGTATCTGCTGGCGTTCGGCGGATTCGGCTGGGCTGGCTGGGGGGCGCGGGGCTACTGGCTGGCGCTGGTGGTGGCGTTGTCGTTCGCGGCCACGGCGCTGGTGTTGTTGTTCCGGCGCGTGGCGCGTACGCGGTTGTCCGCGCCTGCCTGAACCCGCACTGTCCATGTGGGACGTCGTCCGGCGCGTGTCCGCGGCTTGCTCGTCCTACGCGCCCCAGCGGCGTTGCAAGGCATGCGGCACACCGAGCTGGTCGAGAATGCGCGCCACCACGAAATCGACCAGGTCGGCGATGGTCTGCGGCTGGTGATAGAAGCCCGGATTGGGGGGCAGGATCACCACGCCCAGGCGCGCCAGCTTGAGCATGTTTTCCAGATGCAGCGCGGAGAATGGCGCTTCGCGCGGCACGACGATCAGTGTCTTGCGCTCCTTGATCATCACGTCGGCGGCGCGCTCCAGCAGGTTGTCCGAGTTGCCGTGGGCAATGGCGGCCAGCGCCCCCATGGTGCAAGGCACCACCACCATACCGTCGCCGGGATTGGAGCCGGATGCCATCGGTGCGAACCATTCCTGCTGGCCCCAGACCTTGAGCCGGCTGTCGTCCACACCGAACTGTTCGCGCAGCAGATCGCCCAGCGCCTCGGCGCGTCCCGGCCAGGTGACGCCCAGCTCTTCACGCGCGACGATCTGCGCCGCCTGGGTGTACAGCACATGCACGGTGCAACCGGCGGCAAGCAGGCATTCCAGGGTACGGATGCCGTAGGCCAGGCCGGAGGCGCCGGTGAAGGCGAGGGTGATGGTTTTCATCGGGGTTTCTCCAGAAGCATGCGCGCAACGATCAGGCCGTTCACCAGCCCGAACAGCAATGCGGCCCCGGCGAACAGGGGCGCAAGTCGCCACAGGCCTTCGTGTGGAATCAGCCAGAGCCGCGCCAGGAGCAACTGGCCGCTGATGTGTGCGAAGGCCGCCAGGATGGAGAGGCCGACCGGGCCGAACCAGCGGCGGGGCAGATGTTGCACCAGTGCCAGCACGGCCAGGCTGCACAGGCCCCCGGCAAGGCTGAGCGCAAAGCCGGGCGAGAACAGCCCGCCCAGCGCAAGCGCGGCGCCGAAGATGCGCAGCAGCCCGACCCACGCCGCTTCCTGCCAGCCATGTCGCCACAACACCAGCAGCACGACGATATTGGCCAGCCCGGGTTTGACGCCCGGAATCGGCGTGGGAATCGCGGCCTCCATCACTGACAGCGCGATGGCGATGGCGGCGTAGCCGGCGATGCGGCGATCCGCCGCGCTGACGAACGTGGTGGCAGGGGCGCAGCCGGGGAGCGGGTGCTCAGTATCCGAGGGCATCGTAGTGGGCATCCTGGCCGACCAGCGCGACGGTGGTGCGGTTCGGCAGGCAGATGGCGCTTTCGCCGGCCCGGATCAGCCAGCCGGTCTGCACGCAGTACTGGCGCGGGCCGGGGTCGGCCGCGACCCGCGCCCGGCCGCGGTCGATCTCGACGCGGGTGATGCCCAAGGGGCCTGGAACGTCGAGGTGGCGCCGGGCGGCCAGGTCGACTTCCGCGTAGAGCTTGCCTGCGCTGTAGATGCGTACCCGCGTAGCGGGGGCCTGCTGCCAGGCGAACGTGGCCAGCCAGCCGACCAGGATGGCGCCGGCGCTCAGGATCAGCCAGTCGCCGGGCCGAAGCGCCGCAATCATCGGTTGACCGCTAGCTCGGGCCGTTCGCGATGGCGGACCAGTACCTGCCGGTTGACGGCGAAATGCCGCGCCAGTTGTTCGGCCAGATAGACCGAGCGATGCTGGCCGCCAGTGCAACCGATGCCGACCGTGACATAACTGCGGTGATCGCGTTCGAACTCGGGCAGCCAGCGCTCCAGAAAGCCCAGGACATGGGTCTGGTATTTGCCGACCATTTCCTCGCGTTCGAGGAAGTCGATCACCGGCTGGTCACGCCCGGTAAGGGGGCGCAGCGCCGGATCGTAATGCGGATTGGGCAGGCAACGGGCGTCGAAGACGAAATCGGCATCCAGCGGAATGCCTTGTTTGAAGCCGAACGATTCGAAGATCACGGTCAGCCGCGAGCGGTCGAGTGCGACGAAGTCGCGCAGCCAGGAGCGCAGTTGCGCGGCCGAAAGATCGGTGGTGTCGATACGATGCGCCAGCGACGAGAAGTATTCGAGCATTTCGCGTTCCAGCGCGATGGCTTCGAACACCGTGAGGTCGCCCGAGGCCAGCGGGTGGCTGCGGCGGGTTTCCGAGAAGCGCTTGACCAGCGTTTCGGTCTTGGCTTCCAGGAACAGCAGGCGCACGTCGAGATTCAGCTCGAACAGCGCATCCAGGTGTTCCGGGAACGAGACGAAACTGTGCGCGCTGCGCACGTCGATGCCGATGGCGACGCGTGGATAGCCGTCCTCGTCGAGCAGGGCGGCGCTTTGCGGCAGCAACGGCGAGGGCAGGTTGTCAATGCAGAAGTAACCCAGGTCCTCCAGCGCCTTGAGCGCCACGCTCTTGCCGGCGCCGGACAGGCCGGAAAGCAGGATGACCTGCTGGCGTTTGTGCGTCATTCGCCCATTTCCATGAAACGTTGGTGACGTTCGATGAACTCGCGGGTGGAGTCGATGCCGCGTAGTTGCAGGATGTAATTGCGCACGGCGGCTTCGACCAGCACGGCGAGGTTGCGGCCGGCGGCCACGGGGATGACCAGCTTGCGAATCGGCACGCCGAGGATTTCCTGGGTGGCCGCTTGCATCTGGAGCCGGTCGATCGGCGCCAGCGTCTCGCCGCTGGCCTTGGCCAGGTGGATGATCAGCTTGAGGGTCTTTTTGGGGCGGACGGCGGTTTCACCGAAGATGGTGCGGATATTCAGTACGCCGATCCCGCGCACTTCGAGGAAATCCCGCAGCATCGGCGGGCAGCGGCCTTCGAGTGTTTCGGGGTTGGTGCGATAGACCTCGACCACGTCGTCGGCGACGAGGCCATGGCCGCGCGAGATCAGCTCCAGCGCCAGTTCGCTCTTGCCCATCGACGATTCGCCGGTGAGCAGCACGCCCACTTCCAGTACGTCGAGGAATACGCCATGCAGATGGGTGGAGACGGCCAGCGCTTTCGACAGGTAGTAGCGCAGCACGTCCATCAGGTATGGCGACTGCTCGGGAGAGGTGAGCAGCGGTACGTGATAGCGCTCGGCCGCCTCTTTCAGTGCGTCGGGTACGGGCTGGCTGTTGGCGACGATCATCGCCGCCATTTCATTGGCGAACAGACGCTCGACCGATTCCTTCTGCGCTTCGGGCGACAGCCCCTGGAAGTAGTTGACCTCGGCAATGCCCAGCACCTGCACCCGGTTGGGGTGGATGAAGTTCAGGTGGCCGACCAGCGCCAGCTTGGGCTTTTGCTCGCTGGCATCGTTGGTCAACAGGCTGTTGGCCCCCGATTGCCCGGCAACCCAGGTGAGCCGCAGTTTCTCGGCGTTGTCGATGAAAAGCTGGCGTACGGTGATCTGCGGCATCGCGTGCTCTTGGAACCTGTTCGAAGTCTTGCTGCGTGGCCTTGGTGGCCGGTGCTGAACGGTATATCACGCCCGGCCACGCTGTGGCGCGCCTGCGCCATCATCCGGGAAGAAGGCGGGCAGGCTTTACAGGGCCGAGTAGGGCTCCCAACTGGTGATCAGCTTCCAGGTCGCCGACGCATCTTCGTTGCTGGCCAGTTGATCACGTATGGCTTTGTCCGAAAACAGTTGCGCCAGTTCGGACAGGATCTGCAGGTGCAGATCGGTGGCGTTGGCGGGAACCAGCAGCACGAAAATCAGCGAAACCGGCTTGCCGTCCGGTGCGTCGAAGGGAATGGGCGTTTTCAGCCGGACAAAGGCGCCCGTTGCTTCCTTCAGGCCCTTGATCCGGCCGTGAGGGATGGCGACGCTCTGCCCCAGGCCGGTGGAACCCAGCTTCTCGCGGGCGAACAGGCTGTCGAAGATCACGCTGCGCGCAATGCCATGGCTGTTTTCGAACAGGATGCCTACCTGTTCGAAAACACGCTTTTTGCTGCCGACGTCCATCTCCAGGAAAACGTTCGAGGCAGGCAGGATCTTGGATATCAGGCTCATTCTGATAGGGGCCCCTGAAATGACGCGGCTATTGTAGCCCCGTGGGCGAACAAACGAAAAACGGGAACCTGCCGGTTCCCGTTTCTGTGCACAGCTAGCGGGTTATTCCGCGACAGCCTGGTGCTTGATGCTCTCGCCACGGTGATCCATCAGCTTTTCCTTGTGTTTGACGATCTGGCGATCCAGCTTGTCGCTGAGCAGGTCGATGGCGGCGTACATATCCTCGTCGATCGCTTCGACATGGATGTCACGACCGCGTACATGCACGGTAGCCTCAATTTTATGCTGCAGCTTCTCCACCGAGAGGATCACGCCAACGTCGATCACAGAATCGAAGTGGCGGGTAATACGTTCAACCTTGCTGGTGACGTATTCGCGAATTGCCGGGGTTATTTCCAGGTGATGTCCGCTGAGTTTGAGGTTCATATGTCTGCTCCTTCTGCGTTGATCCCCGAGTGGTGTGTGATGCCGCCAAAAGAAGCACGACACCACCCTACAGGGTTTTGCGCTGATTGACGGGGGCGATCTGCATCGCTTCCCGGTACTTGGCAACGGTTCGCCGCGCAACCACGATCCCTTGCCGCGACAGTGTCTCTGCGAGCGCACTGTCTGAAAGTGGCTTGTTCTTGTCCTCGTTCTGGATCAGCTGTTTGATGATGGCCTTGATCGCCGTCGCCGAGCATTCACCGCCGGCCTCGGTTTCGACGTGGCTGCCGAAGAAGTACTTGAATTCGAAGAGCCCCCTTGGACTATGCAGATACTTTTGGCTCGTTACCCGCGAAATCGTCGATTCGTGCAGTTCGAGCTCTTCGGCGATATCCCGCAGCACCATCGGCCGCATCGCCACTTCCCCGTGTTCGAAAAACGCATGCTGTCTTGCCACAATCGCCTCGGCCACCCGCAGGATGGTATCGAAGCGTTGTTGTACGCTCTTCACCAGCCAGCGTGCTTCCTGGAGTTCCCTGGCCAGCACGCCGCCCTCGCTTCGTTGCAGAATGTCCGCATACATCCGGTTCACCCTGAAACGCGGTCGTGCCGCTTCGTTCAACCTTGCCCGCCACTTGCCCCGCGCCTTGTACACGATGACGTCCGGGATCACGTAGCGGGGCGTCAGCGCTGCCCATCTGGCGGCCGGTCGCGGGTTCAGCCCGACGATCAGTGCATTGGCCGACTTGAGCTGCGCGTCGTCGCATTTGAGCGCTTTCTTGAGCCTAGTGTAGTCACGTGCAGCCAGCAAATCGAGATACCCCTCCACCAATTGCAGCGCCAGTTGACGGATGTCATCTGCCGGCATCTGGCGCAGTTGCATTGCCAGTGCCTCGGCCATATCTCGCGCTCCGACACCTATCGGTTCGAACTGCTTGATGCGGGCCAGGGCAACCGACAGATCCTCCAGTTCGAGACCGGTTTCGGCGACGAGTTCCTCGGGAAGCTGTTCGAAGATTTCCTGAAGCGACTGGGTGAGGAAACCATCGTCGTCCAGCGCATCGATCACCAAGCCTAGTACCGCGCGGTCGAGCGCGGGCAGGGGGAGCAGGCCGGCCTGTTCCAGCAGGTGCTCGCGCAGGGTCAGTTCGCGCGCGGTGTTCGAGGCTGGGTCGAAGTCATCGTCGTCCTCGCCTTGCCCGCCACCGCCACCACCCGAACCGCTGCCCCAGTTCCAGTCGTCGCCTTCGGCGCCGTACTCGCTGCCGCTGTCATCGCTGGATGATTCGGCGGGAGCCTCGCCCTCGCCTTCGCCGGGCCCTTCACCGCGATCCTCGCCGGGCTCCAGCAAGGGGTTTTCGATCAGGTACCGTTCTATTTCCTGGCGGAACTCGAGCGTAGACAGTTGCAACAGCTTGATCGATTGCTGCAGTTGCGGGGTGAGGTTGAGCTGCTGCGACAGCTTGAGCTGAAGGGACTGCTTCATTGAGCCGTGGCGTGAAGGAGGAGGTTGGGGTGGGCACGCATCGCGTTACATGCGGAAGTGTTCGCCCAGGTAGACCTTGCGTACCTGTTCGTTGTTGATGATCTCGGACGGATGCCCGGATGCCATGACCGCACCGTCGGAAATGATGTAGGCGCGATCGCAGATGCCCAGGGTTTCCCGGACATTGTGGTCGGTGATCAGGACGCCGATGCCGCGCTGCTTGAGGAAGGCAATGATGCGCTGGATGTCCATCACGGCGATGGGATCGACGCCGGCGAAGGGTTCGTCCAGCAGGATGAAGCGCGGGTCCGCCGCCAGTGCGCGGGCGATTTCCGCCCGCCGCCGTTCGCCGCCGGACAGCGACATCGCGCCACTGTCGCGCAGGTGGGCGATGTGTAGTTCGTGCAGCAGTTCCTCCAGCCGGGCATTGCGGCGCTCCTCGTCCGATTCGTGCAGCTCCAGCACGGCCTGGATGTTCTGTGCCACGGTCATCTTGCGGAAGATCGACGCTTCCTGCGGCAGGTAGCCCAGGCCGAGCCGGGCGCGCTGGTGCATGGGCATCTGGCCGATGTCGCGTTCGTCCAGCGAGATCGCGCCGCCATCCTTGGCCACCAGCCCGACGATCATGTAGAAGCTGGTGGTCTTGCCCGCGCCGTTGGGGCCGAGCAGGCCGACCACTTCGCCGGCCTCGACTTCCAGCGATACGTCGCGCACCACGGTGCGCTTCTTGTAGCGCTTCATCAACCCCGTGGCGGAAAGCCGGCTGGTCTGGCTCATTGGGCTTCCTTCTTCTTCGGCTGGATCGTGATGTTGACGCGGCCCGGCTTGCCGCCGCTGGTGCCGCCCTGCGCTTCGTAGGTTTCGGTGTTCAGGTTGTAGATGATGACGTCGCCGATCACTTCGTCGCCGGTATCGCGCCGCACCCAGGCTTTGTCCATCAGCCGCAGGATGCCGGCCTTGCCGTCGTAGTCGAACCGCAACGACTTGGCCATGACCCATTCGCCGGTGTCCATGCGCTGCTTGAAGTCGACCGGGTTGCCGTTGCCGGTGGAGTACTGGTTGCCGGCTTCGTCCTGCCGTACGGTCAGGTGCGCGGATTTCAGCGTCATCGTGCCCTGGGTGACGATGACGTTGCCGGTATACGTGCCGAGCGATTGCTTCTGGTCGTAGGTGGCACGGTCCGCCTCGATGTTCATCGGCTTTTCGCGGTCGGCCGTCTCGGCCTGTGCGGTTCCGGCGATCAGGCCGAGGACGGTAAGGCTAAGGGCGAGGCGGTTCATACGTGGTGCTCACTTTGGATTTCAACAGGATGGTGCCGGCGTTCATGTCGGCTTCGAAGCCGGTGCCGTTGCCCCGGTACGGGCCCATGGTGGCGGTGACGCGGGCGTCGGACCAGGCGCGCCGGGTGTCGGTGGTCATCCAGACCTCCTTGCCCAGCACGACCAGTTCGGCCTGGTCGCCCACCGGGTCACGCGTGACGGTGACTTCGCGGGGAAACCAGACGCGATTGGAGTTCTGCAAGCCCTGCGCCAGCGTGGTGACCGCACGCATCACGGGCTGGTCCGGCGCGGTATACGTCAGGTGTGGATTATCGAACCAGGTGCTGTTGTCGTTGGGGTAATGGCGGCTGCGGTCGGCCTTTACCTTGAGCAAGGGCTGGCCGGTCTCGCCGAAGCGCATCGCGTCGATGTTTTCCAGCACAAGGTCCGGCTCGCCGTTGCGCAGGTGCGGCGGCAGGTCCGGCAGTCGGGCCGCTTCATTCAGCAACCAGACCAGCATGCCCAGCACGATCAGCAGGGCCAGGGGCAGGAACTTGGAAGACCAGCGCATCCGATTGCCTTACCGCAGGAAAGGGGCAAGCGCGGCATCGTAGGTGCCTTGCGCCTGCATGATGATTTCGCACACTTCGCGGACCGCGCCATGGCCGCCGGCGCGCGTGGGCACATAGTGCGAGTGGTCGAGCACGATCTGTGGCGCTTCCGGCACGCTGGCGGCGAAAGCCACGCGACGCATCACCGGCAGGTCCACCACATCGTCGCCCATATAGCCGCACTCGGCCGCGGTGACCCCCGCCGCCTTGAGCAGTTCGTCGAAGGTGGCCAGCTTGTCGTGCGCGCCCTGGTAGAGGTAATCGATGCCCAGGTTGGCCGCGCGATGCTCGACCAGGCGGGAGGTGCGGCCGGTGATGATCGCCAGTTTGACGCCGGTGCCTTGCAGCATTTTCAGGCCATGGCCATCCAGCGAATGGAAGGCTTTCAGTTCTTCGCCGCTGTCGGTGTAATAGAGGCCGCCGTCGGTCATGACACCGTCCACGTCGAAAATCATCAGGCGTACGGCGCGCGCTTGCTCGGTCATCAGGCTGTTTTCCTTGTCTTGTTTGAGTTCATGGCCGTGCTACGTGTCCGTCGTGGTTGTTGTATTGTCTGTGCCGCATCGCCTAGACGACGCGGGCGCGCAGCAGGTCATGCATGTGAATGGCACCCACCAGCGCACCCTGCTGCGTGACCAGCAGGCCGGTGCAGCGGCGTTTTTCCATCAGCGCCACCGCCTCGACCGCCAGTTGATCGGCTTCGATGGTGGCAGGCGAGTGCGTCATCACGTCGCCCACGCTGGTGGCATGGACATCGATGCCACGATCCAGCGCGCGGCGCAGATCGCCATCGGTGAAGATGCCGGCCAGCGCGCCCTGCGCATCCAGCACCGCCGTCATGCCGAGGCCCTTGTGGCTGATCTCCAGCAATGCATCGCGCAGCGAGACTTCGGCGCGGACCACCGGCACCTGCTCGCCGGCGTGCATCAGGTCGCTTACCCGCACCAGCAGGCGCCGACCCAGGCTGCCTCCCGGATGCGACAGGGCGAAATCCTCGGCCTGGAAGCCACGTGCGTCGAGCAGCGCCACGGCCAGGGCGTCGCCCAGCGCCAGCGAAACCGTGGTGCTGGCTGTCGGCGCCAGGTTCAACGGACAGGCTTCCTGTTCCACGCTGCCATCGAGCCAGACGTCCGCTTCGCGGGCCAGTGTCGAATTGCCATTGCCGGTAATGGCGATCAACGGTACGCCCAACCGCTTGAGGCTGGGCAGCAGGGCGACCAGCTCATCGCTTTCGCCCGAATACGACAGCGCCAGGACCACGTCGTTGGCGGTAATCATGCCAAGGTCGCCATGCGCGGCTTCGGCCGGGTGCACGAACAGCGCCGGGGTGCCGGTGGATGCGAACGTGGCGGCGATCTTGCGCGCCACGTGCCCCGACTTGCCCATGCCCGACACCGCCACGCGACCCTTGGCGGCCAGCATCAATGCGCAGGCGCGGTCGAAGCGCTCGTCCAGCAGCCCTGCCGAGCGGGCGATCGCCCTGGATTCGATGTCGAGCACATGACGCGCCCGCGCCACGGCTTTGGATTGTTCTGCATTCGCCATAGCGGGCAAGTATAAGAGAGCCGTGCGCGCCGCCGCTAGCAAGAAACGATCCTGCGGTAGTAAAGCCAGCGGCGTTTGTTTGCGGGGTGGGCAATGCACTGGTGCCCGACAGGATCAATGTCCGTGTCTTTGGCCCGCCCGCGCCGGAGCGTTCACCTTATAATCGAACCGCCCATTCGTCGCGACGCCCCTGATGACCCACCTTCTTTCCTCGTTGTTGCTCCTGCTTGCCGCGGCGGTCCTGATGGTGGTGCTTTGCCGTAGCGCCAAGCTGCCGGCAATGTTCGGCTACCTGCTGGTCGGCATGCTGGTCGGCCCGCATGCCCTGGCGTTGATTGCCTCGTCGGATGAAGCGACGCACCTCGCGGAGTTCGGCGTGGTGTTCCTGATGTTTACCCTCGGCCTGGAATTCAACCTCGCCAAGCTGAATGCAATGCGCCGCATCGTGTTCGGGTTGGGGGCGAGTCAGGTGGTCACCACCGCGCTGCTGGTCTGTGGCGGGGCGCTGCTCGCCGGCTACGACTGGAAGGTGGGCCTGGCGCTGGGGGGCGCACTGGCGATGTCGTCCACGGCCATGGTGTCCAAGCTGCTGACCGAGCGTGCCGAGCTGAACGCGCCGCACGGCCAGAACGCCATCGGTATCCTGTTGTTCCAGGATCTGGCGGTGGTGCCGCTGCTGATCATGCTGCCGGTGCTGGGCCGGCCCGGTGAGGAAATGCTGTGGGCGCTCGGGCTGGCCGCGCTCAAGATCGTCTGCGTGCTGGTGTTGTTGCTCAACCTGGGGCAGCGCCTGATGCGGCCCTGGTTCAACCTGGTGGCCAAGCAGCGTTCCAGCGAGCTGTTCATGCTGAACGTGTTGCTGGTGACACTGGGCATCGCCTGGCTGACCGAACTCGCCGGATTGTCGCTGGCCCTGGGGGCCTTCCTGGCAGGCATGCTGATCGCCGAAACCGAATACCGTTATCAGGTGGAAGACGATATCCGCCCGTTCCGCGATCTGCTGCTGGGGTTGTTCTTCGTCACCGTCGGCATGAACCTGAACTTCTCCACGCTGGCCCAGCACTGGTGGATGGTGCTGCTGACGTTGACGTTCCTGGTGCCGGGCAAGGTCATGCTGATCACCCTGCTGGCGCGGTGGTTCGGCAACGCTCCCGGCCCGGCGCTGCGGACCGGTTTCGCGCTGGGGCAGGGGGGCGAGTTCGCCTTCGTGCTGCTGGCGCTGGCCACGGCGGGGGGGCTGATGCCGGTGGAACTGAACCAGGTGATGATCGCCAGTGTGGTGCTGTCGATGCTGGCCACCCCCTTCGTCCTGCAATACTCCGACAAACTGGTGTTGCGCTTCGTCGCGTCGGAATGGATGAGCATGGCCGCCAGCCTGCACCAGATCGCGGTGCGTACGATGGAAAGCCAGGGGCACGTGGTGGTGTGCGGTTACGGCCGCAGTGGCCAGAGCCTGGCCCGTTTGCTCAACGAGGAAAACATTCCGTTCTTCGCGCTGGACCTGGACCCGGAGAAAGTGCGCGAGGCCGGCGCGGCCGGAGAATCGGTGGTGTTTGGCGATGCCGCCAAGCGCGAGGTGCTGATGGCTGCGGGGCTGATGCGCGCCAGGGCGCTGGTGGTTACCTATGCGGATACGCACTCCGCGCTGAAAATCCTGGAAATGGCGCACAAGCTGCGGCCGGAAATGCCCGTGATCGTGCGAACCTACGACGATACCGACATCAATACGCTGAAGGCCGCTGGCGCGGCGGAAGTCGTGGCGGAAATCCTGGAAGGCAGCCTGATGCTGGCGTCGCACACGCTGATGATGCTGGGTGTGCCGCTCAATCGCGTGCTCAAGCGCATCCGCAGCGTGCGGGAGGCACGCTACCAGATGTTCCGCGGCTTCTTTCGTGGCACGGTGGAGGACCAGGACGACAGCGATCGCCCGTTGCCGCGCCTGCATACTGTGTTGCTGGTGAGCGGCTCGGCGGCGATCGGCAAGAGTATCGAGATGTTTGACCTGGCCGGGCTGCACGTGGAGGTCAAGAGCCTGCGCCGCAAGAGCATGCGGCCGATGCAGCCGGCTGCCGATTTCGTGCTGAACGAGGGGGACGTGCTGGTGCTGCTGGGCGAGCCGGAAGGATTGGCCGCGGCGGAGATGCTGCTGTTGCAGGGCAACTAGCGGCACGGTGGCGCGCGGTGAAAAGCCCCGAGGCCGGGGCTTTTCCATTCATATCGATCTACCTGATCTGCGTCTTGCCATCCAAGGTGATGTTCAAGGCTGCCGGAAGGCCGGCCGCTTGCCGATCTTCACCGGTACGGTGATTTCCCTGCCGTCGCGGAACAGGCGCACGTCCACCTGTTGATCCGGCTGCAAGGCGGCGATCAGATTCAGCATCGTCAAGGTGTTGCCGACATCCTGCCCGCCGATGGCCAGCACGATGTCGCCGGGCTTGAGCCCGCCCTTGTCGGCCGGGCTGCCGCGTACCACGCCGGCAACCAGCGCGCCGCGCGCTTCCTTCAGCTTGAAGGAGCTGGCGAGTTCGGCGGTGACGTCCTGCGGTTCGACGCCCAGCCAGCCGCGTACCACGCTGCCATCCTTGATGATGGCGTCCATGACCTGTTTGACCGAACTGGCTGGAATGGCGAAGCCGATGCCGAGCGAGCCGCCGGTGCGCGAATAGATGGCCGTGTTGATGCCCAGCAGGTTGCCACGGGTATCGATCAGCGCGCCGCCGGAGTTCCCCGGGTTGATCGCCGCGTCGGTCTGGATGAAGTTCTCGAAGGTGTTGATGCCGAGCTGGGTACGCTTGGTGGCGGAGACGATACCCATGGTCACGGTCTGGCCGACGCCGAACGGATTGCCGATGGCCAGCACCACGTCGCCGATTTCGGTGCGCGTATCGTCGGCGAAGGTCACGGTCGGCAGGTTGGGCAGCTCCACGCGGATCACCGCGAGGTCGGTTTCCGGATCGGTGCCGATCAGCCTGGCTTCGGCGGTGCGCCCGTCCGCCAGCGCCACCTCGATCTCGTCGGCCGACTCCACCACGTGGTTATTGGTGACGATGTAACCCTCGGCGGACACGATCACACCGGAGCCCAGGCTGGAAGTACGTTGTGCTTCGTCACCATCCAGGCGGTCGTCGAAGAAGCGGCGGAACGCCGGATCGTTCAGCAACGGATGGGTGAACTTGGTTTCCTTGGCGGTATAGATATTCACCACGGCGGGCATGGCGCGGCGCGCGGCATCGCGATACGACGGCACGCCACTGGCCGGGCTCGCCTTCGGCTCGCTCGATTGCACCACCACCACCTCGGGCGGCTCGGTACGCTTCGGCAGCCAGTCAGGATGAAGCAAAGCGATCAGAAACCACACGGCAAGCCCGACCGTGGTGGTTTGTGCGAAAATCAACCAGAGTTTTTTCATGTGGTCGAAAGGCAATGGCCGTAGCCAGAGAGCAACTGACCGATTATATCGGACAACTTCTACAGATAGACCGCTTCAAGGATTACTGCCCCAATGGCTTGCAGGTGGAAGGGCGCGGACAGGTTTCGCGCCTGGCCACCGCCGTGACCGCCAGCCTGGCGGCGGTGGAGGGCGCGGCCGCCGCCGGTGCCGATGCGCTGCTGGTGCATCACGGTTATTTCTGGAAAAGCGAAAGTGCGCCCGTGGTCGGTATCAAGAAGGCGCGCATTGCGCGCCTGCTGGCGGAAGACATCAATCTGCTGGCCTATCATCTGCCGCTGGACGCGCACGAGACGCTGGGCAACAACGCCCAGTTGGGTCTGCGTCTGGGCCTGGTGGCGGATGGACGCTGCGGCGAACAGGACATGGTCTGGCTGGGGGCGCCATCGCTGCCGGTCAGCCTGGGCGAATTCGCCGCGCTGGCTGCCCGCGTGCTGGGCCGTGAACCGCTGGTGATCGGTGACACTGGGCGGATGCTGCGTCGTGTGGCATGGTGCACCGGTGGCGCGCAGGGATATTTCCACGAACTGGCAACCCGGGACATCGATTGTTTCGTCACCGGCGAAGCCTCGGAGTTCGTTACACATCTTGCCCGTGAATCCGGCGTGGCCTTCATCGCCGCCGGCCACCATGCCACCGAACGCTATGGCGTGCAGGCATTAGGCACGCACCTCGCCGAGCGTTTTTCGCTCGATCTCGTTCACCTGGACCTCGACAACCCCGTATGACGAAAGCCTTCAAGCTCATGTCGGCCATGCTGGCCGGCATTCTGCTATCCGCCTGCGGCTCGATGCCGCCTTCGACCACCCAGCCGGGGCAGCCGGCAGGCCAGGCCGGCGTGCCCGCCACACCGGCCGAGCCCACCGAGCCGCCACTGGCCGAAACCGAGATCCAGCAGCTCAAGACCGCGCCGACGGTATTGATCGAAGGCCGCAGCGCCGAATCCATCCTCAACGACATCGAGCAATACCGCACCTCACGGGGCATGACGGTGGCGGCGCGCAGCAAGACCCGCATCGAATTCGTCGCCGGCATCGTCAAGGCCAAGCGTCCGACGCAGGCGCGCATCCGCTACGTGCTGCTGCCGGTCAAGAATGGCTTCAACCTTTCGGCTCGCGTGTTCCAGGTAAGTTATCCGGGCACTGGCCGCGAAAAGGTGGCGGACATCACGGCGGAAGTGGCGGATCGCCTGAATACGGAGCTGGTGCGCTACAGCCAATCGGGCGGGAGTTGGCGCTGATCAGCTTTTCCGGAGGGCCGCCCAACGCGGCCCTTTCTGTTTGGGCGCGCGTCCAGGCGAAGCAAATTTGACGAAACGGCTACTCGCCGCCCTGTGCACGTGTTACGTGCCGGCTACGCAGGACATAGCGTTCAGCTTTCAGTTCCCCGCGTGCTCGGTTAGAATTCGCCAGTTTTAGCCAGAACTTCCATCTTCAGGGATTGGATAAATGAGTGACCAGCAGGTTGACAACAGCAAACGGCGATTCTTGCTCGTCGCGGCGAGCGGCGCGGGCGCCGTGGCCGTGGCCGGCGTCGCGACGCCGTTTATCGCGAGCTTCTTCCCCTCCGAGCGCGCCAAAGCCGCCGGTGCGCCGGCCGAAGTAAACATTAGCAAGCTCGAACCCGGCCAGAAAATCGACGTCGAATGGCGTGGCAAGCCGGTTTGGGTGGTGAAGCGCACCCCCGAGATGGTCGCCAACCTTCCCAAGAACGACCCCAAGCTGGTCGATCCGAAATCCGAGTCCAGCGACCAGCCCAGCTATTGCCAGAACGAAGGCCGTTCGCGCAAGCCGGATATCTGGGTCGCCGTCGGCGTCTGTACCCACTTGGGCTGTTCGCCGACCTTCCGCCCCGAACTGGCCCCGGCCGACCTGGGCCCGGAATGGCTGGGCGGCTTCTACTGCCCCTGTCATGGCTCCAAGTTCGACCTGGCTGGACGCGTGTTCTCCGGCGTCCCCGCGCCGACCAACCTCGTCATCCCGCCGCACAAGTTCTTCGGCGACGCGGATTCCATGCTGCTGATCGGCGAAGACCAGTAAGAGGCTGAACCATGAGCAAACTACAAAATGTCGGCCAACAGGTCCTCGACTGGGTCGATGATCGTTTCCCGCTGACCGCCACCTGGAAAGCGCACGTTTCCGAGTACTACGCGCCGAAGAACTTCAACTTCTGGTACTTCTTCGGATCGCTGGCCCTGCTGGTGCTGGTGATCCAGATCGTCACCGGCATCTTCCTGACGATGAACTACAAGCCGGACGGCTCGCTGATCCCCGGCACCAACGTCTCGGTCGCGTTCGCCTCGGTCGAATACATCATGCGCGATGTGGCGGGTGGCTGGATCATCCGCTACATGCACTCCACCGGTGCCTCGATGTTCTTCGTCGTGGTCTACCTGCACATGTTCCGCGGCCTGATCTACGGCTCGTATCAAAAGCCGCGTGAACTGGTGTGGGTGTTCGGTACGCTGGTGTTCCTGATCCTGATGGCCGAAGCGTTCCTGGGTTACCTGCTGCCGTGGGGCCAGATGTCGTTCTGGGGGGCGCAGGTGATCGTGAACCTGTTCGCGTCGATCCCGGTGATCGGTCCGGATCTGTCGGTATTCATCCGTGGCGACTTCGTCGTGTCGGACGCCACGTTGAACCGCTTCTTCGCGCTGCACGTGATCGCCGTGCCGCTGGTGCTGCTGGCCCTGGTGGTCGCCCACCTGGTGGCGTTGCACGAAGTGGGCTCCAACAACCCCGACGGCGTCGAGATCAAGAAGCTGAAGGACCCGAAGACCGGCATTCCGCTCGACGGTATTCCGTTCCACCCGTACTACACGGTGAAGGATATCCTCGGCGTCGCGGTGTTCCTGGTGGTGTTCTCGCTGGTGGTGTTCTTCTTCCCCAACGTGTTCGGCTACTTCCTCGAAGACAACAACTTCATTCCGGCCGATCCGCTGAAGACGCCGCCGCATATTGCGCCGGTGTGGTACTTCACGCCGTTCTACGCCATCCTGCGCGCGGTGCCGTCGTTCCTCGGTACCCAGGTCTGGGGTGTGCTGGCGATGGGCGCCGCCGTGGTGGTGATCGCCTTCCTGCCGTGGCTGGATCGCAGCCCGGTCAAGTCGATCCGCTATCGTGGCCCGATCTACAAGTCCGCACTGGTGCTGTTCATCATCGCCTTCATCGGCCTGGGCATCCTGGGCGCGCTGCCGCCGACAGATATCCGTACCGTCGTGTCGCAGATCCTGTCGGTGGTCTACTTTGCGTTCTTCTTCGGCATGCCCTGGTACAGCAAGCTGGACAAGACGCTGCCGGTGCCCGAACGCGTCACCGATTCCACGCTGGGGCGCCAGATGCGCTTCCTCGCCCTGTTCGCGCTGACCCTGGTGCTGTCGGCCGTGTTCGCCTGGGTGATCTGAGAGGGAATGGCATGAAATCTAATATCAAGAAATGGCTGGCCGCCGCTTCGCTAGCACTGGTGCCGCTGGTTGTCGTGGCATCCGAGGGCGGCGTGCACCTGGATCGCGCGCCGAACAAGCTGCGTGATCCCGAAGCACTGCAACGTGGCGCGCAGACCTTCGCCAACTACTGCCTGTCCTGTCACGGTGCGGTGTCGATGCGTTATAACCGCCTGCAGGACCTGGGCCTGTCGGAGGCGCAAATCAAGTCCAACCTGATGTTCGCCTCGGAAAAGGTGGGCGAGCCGATGCGCGTGGCCATGGCCGCCGCCGATGGCAAGGCCTGGTTCGGCGCCACGCCGCCCGACCTGTCGGTCATCGCCCGTGCCCGTGGCGCGGACTGGCTCTACACCTACCTGCGCACCTTCTACCGCGATGATTCCCGCCCGACCGGCTGGAACAACCTCGTGTTCGACAAGGTGGGCATGCCGCACGTGCTGTGGGAACTGCAAGGCCAGCAGGTTCCGGTCTACGAGACGGTGAAGAACCACGAGACCGGCAAGGAAGAGCAGCACCTGGTGTCGCTCAAGCTGGAAAAGCCAGGCCTGCTCACGCGCGTGGCCGAGGATGGCGGATTCGACCAGACCGACTACGACACTCGCGTGGCCGACCTGGTCAACTATCTGGTCTACATGGGTGAACCGGCCAAGGTGAAACGCGAACAGATCGGTTATGCCGTGTTGCTGTTCCTGTTGTTCATCCTGGTGCCGATCAGCTACTTCCTGAAGAAGGAATACTGGCGCGATATCCATTGAGGAACATCGGGCAGGACAAAAAGGGCGCGGCAAGCGCCCTTTTTGTTTATCGGGCTGTTTGCCTTTTTGCTATTAAAATCAGTGGCTTGTGGCTGATTTCTGGCTTTTTGCACCCCCAGGCTGGTAAAATCGCCGCCATCGCATTCCCCGCGTTTGACAACGGAGACCGTACCCCATGATGAAACTGTATTCCGGCACTTCCTGCCCGTTCAGCCATCGCTGCCGCATCGTGCTGTTCGAAAAGGGCATGGATTTCGAAATCATCGACGTCGACGTGCACAGCAAGCCCGAAGACCTGGCGGTGATGAACCCGTACAACGAGGTGCCGGTACTGGTCGAACGCGATCTGCAACTGTACGAGTCGAATATCATCAACGAGTACATCGATGAGCGCTTCCCGCACCCGCAACTGATGCCGGCCGATCCGGTGATGCGCGCCCGTGCCCGCCTGATGCTGTTCAATTTCGAGCGCGAGCTGTTTGTCCACCTGCGCACGCTGGAAGACGGCTCCGCCACCAAGAAGGCGCTGGAAGCCGCCCGGACCACCATCCGCGACAACCTCACCCAGCTTGCGCCGCTGTTTGCCAAGCAGAAATACATGCTGGGCGAAGAGTTCTCGATGCTGGACGTCGCGATCGCTCCGCTGCTGTGGCGCTTCGACCACTACGGTATCGAAGTCACCAAGGCGCTGGCACCGGTGATGAAGTACGGCGAGCGCCTGTTCAGCCGTCAGGCCTTCATCGATTCGCTGACCCCGAACGAAAAGGCCATGCGCAAATAATTGGCCGGGGATGGGATGGCGGGATGGATGTCCCGCTATCCCTGTTCCGCATTGCTTTCGGAGGAACCCATGCAATCCGTCTCGACCAAGCCTTATCTGATCCGGGCCATCCACGAATGGTGCTCCGATCACGGCTTCACGCCTTATCTGGTGGTGGCCGTGCGCGGCAAGATGCAGGTACCGATGGAGTACGTGAAGAACGGCGAGATCGTTCTCAACATCAGCTACAACGCCACGCGCAGCCTGACGCTGGGCAACGACTACGTTACGTTTTCTGCCCGCTTCAATGGCGTCTCGCGCGAGATCGTCATTCCCGTTGGCGCCGTGGTGTCGATTTTCTCCCGCGAGAATGGCGAGGGAATGGGCTTCGAGTACGAGGGCGTGCCCGACGACATGGTCGACAATGCCCCGGTGATCCCGGATGACGTACCGGTATCACCCAGCAACGGTCCCGATGACGAACCACCGCGTCCCACGGGGCGTCCGCAGTTGCGCGTGGTGAAATAACGCCGTGCAGACAACAAAAAGCCCGCGAATTCGCGGGCCTTTTGTTGTCTGGCACCGCTGTATCAGGCCGCGCGACGCTTCATCACCGCGGCAAAGAAGCCGTCGGTGTTATGCCGCGCCGGATCCAGTTGCAGATACGGACCATCGAGCGGCAGCTCAATCTTCTCGCCCGCCAGCAGCTCGCGGACATCCAGCAATTCGAACTCGGGATGTGCCGCCAGGAAGGCATCGACGATGACCTGGTTCTCGCTCGCCAGGACGCTGCACGTGGCATAGACCAGACGGCCACCGGCTTTGGTCAACCGCGCCGCCGAGGCCAGGATGCTGGCCTGCTTGGCGTTGAGTTCGGCCACGCTGGCGGCGCTCTGGCGGTATTTCAGATCGGGGTTGCGGCGCAGCGTGCCGAGGCCGGAGCAGGGTGCATCGACCAGGACCGCGTCCATCTTGCCCGCCAGGCGCTTGATCTTCTGATCGTGCTCGCTGGCGATCAGTTGCGGCTGTACATTCGACAGGCCCGAGCGCGCAAGGCGCGGCTTCAGGTTGGCGAGGCGCTTTTCCGAAATATCGAAGGCGTACAGCCGGCCGGTGGAATTCATCATTGCGCCCAGCGCCAGTGTCTTGCCGCCAGCCCCGGCGCAGAAATCCGCCACCATCTGGCCGCGTCGCGCACCGGTGAGCAGTGCCAGCAACTGGCTGCCTTCATCCTGTACTTCGAACGCCCCCGACAGGAACAGTGGATGCCGATTGAGCGCTGGCTTGCCGGCCACACGCACGCCCCACGGCGAATACGGCGTCGCCGTGACGGGGAATTCGCCACCCGCCAGCGCCTCGACCAGCGCTTCCCGCTTGAGTTTGAGGCTGTTGGCGCGCAGGTCCAGCGGTGCGGCGCCCAGCATCGAGGTACCCAGCGCGATGATTGCATCGTCGCTGCGTCCCTCGGCGGCCAGCGCGGTACCGATCCATTCGGGCAGGCCGGCGCGCACGTGCGTCGGTGCGGTGGACCAGTCGGTGGCCTTCCACTTGCGCACCAGTTCGAGTTGTTCCTCGTTGAACAAGGCCGCCAGTTCCTTGAGATTGCGCTTCTCGATGGCCGCCAGATAGCCGATCAGCCACAGGCGCGCGCCGGCGTACGGCCCGGCTAGCCATTCCAAGCGTGGCAGGTGTCGCAGCAGGCCGAATACCGTTTCGGCGATCACGGCGCGATCGCGCGCGCCGAGCTTCTTCTCCTCGCGGAACAGACGCGACAGACAGACATCGGCCGGGGCGGTGAAGGGCAGGATCTGCTCGAGCGCGTCGAGAATGCCTTGGTACTGGGTGGAGGTGATCATATTGGTTACCGGTTGGTTGCGTGCGCCGGCATGGCCGGGCGCGATCGCGGAAAGATCATGAACGGGCTAGCGGGTGCCACGTTCCTGGTTGGTGAGCGTGGGTTGCAGCACGGTCTGGCCTTCCAGGCGCATGCTGCTGGCCCAGATATCGTAGCTCGCGCCATCGTTACCCAGCTTGGCCTGCATGCGGACGGGCATGTTGTGCCACTTGGGCGCCAGCCAGAAATCGAACACGCGATCCTGGAACGTGCCGCGCAGCAGCAGCACCTCCACTTGCTCGGTGCCGATGCGCAAAGTGCTTTCGCCACGGATGGTGAACTGCACGTCCGGATAGAACTTGCGGCCACTGAACAGGGTGAACTTGGGATCCTGCATCTTCGCGCCCTGCATCGCCAACTGGAACGCGGCGGAGAACAAGTCCTGATCGCCCGGTTTGAGCGGCGCATCCTTCGATTCGCCTTTGTCGTTGAGCGTGGCGCTGAGGCGGTCCCAGTCGAAGGTGGATTCGCTGCGCACTTTGCCGTCGCGCAATTCGGTATAGCGATCCGGACGCAGGCCGTCACGCGTCACGCGGCCGACGCTGCGCAGTTCGCGCGTGCGTCCCAGCAACGATCCTTTCAGGCTGACTTCGTACCGGCCGTGATCCACCTGCCAGGTCAGCTTGGCCGGAATCGGGCCGTACATGTAGACGATCTCCGCATTGCGCGGGAAGCCCTTGGCCAGCCTGGCGACTTCCTGTGGCGCGGATGCGGCATGGGTGGCGGGCGTCGGAGTCGGTGCCTGGGCCATGGCCGGCGCCGAGGCCTGCAAAGTGGGTGCGGACGCAATCTGCGTCACAGGCATCGACGCGGCCGGGGTGGTCGGTGCGGGCGTGATCGGCGCCGGTTGCGGCGTCGCGGCTGGGGTGGGGATCGGCGCGGCGGCGGGCGTCGGTGCCGTGGCCTGCATGACCGGCGTGGATTGCGGTGTTGGCACAGGGAGGGCTGGCGTTGCGGTAGGTCGCTTGCGCGGCGGCGGCAGGCCGAGCGTCACGACCAACTGTTCGGCCGGCTTCACGCCTTCCAGTTCGGGCGGCAACAGCAGATCGTCGAAACTGGTATCGGCCAGCTTTTGCGTCGGCTTGCGCAACGGCGTCGCTTCACCGCGCGTTGTATTGCTGTCGGCCAGCATGTAGAGGGTGTCGCCGAGAATGCCGAACAGGTGCAACAGCACCGACAGGACGAACGCGACCCACAGCCAGCGGCGGACGGTGAGACGGGCGCGCCAGTCGGCCATCGGGGTGGATCAGGCCTTGGCCACGCGGACGCGGCCCTGGTCGATGGCGAGGCGCCCCTGCGCGAACAGGCGCACGGCCTCCGGATACAGCCGATGTTCTTCCTTGAGGATACGTGCCGCCAGCGTGTCGGCGGTGTCGTCTTCCAGTACCGGTACCACGGCCTGCGCGATGATCGGGCCGTGGTCCAGCTCGGCCGTCACGAAATGCACGGTGCAGCCGGCGAACTTCACGCCTTCGGCCAGTGCGCGCTCGTGCGTATGCAGCCCGGTGAAGGCTGGCAGCAGCGAGGGATGGATGTTCACCAGCCGTCCGGCATAGTGATTGACGAAACCCGGCGTGAGGATACGCATGAAGCCGGCCAGCACCACCAGATCGGGCGCGTGACTGTCGATCAGTTCGGCCAGCGCGGCGTCGAACGCATCGCGGCCGTCGAAAGCCTTGTGGTCGAGCACCGCCGTGGCGATGCCGCGCTGTGCGGCCCAGGCCAGCCCGCTGGCGTCGGCGCGATTGGCGATCACGGCCGCGATGCGTGCCTCGGGAATGGCGGCTTCGACGATGGCCTGCATATTGCTGCCGCGGCCGGAAATCAGGATGACGATGTTGGTCATTGGAAAGTGAGGTGTGAGGTGTGAGGCGTGAGGTGTGGCGAAGGTGGGCGGTGGCGCGGTGGATGATCGTCCACTGCACGCCTGGGGTTACTCCTCACACCTCCCTCCTCACACCTCACCGCCTGAAGCGCTGGCGCTTCAGGCAATCTGCGTCTGGTGTTCGTCGCCGTTGCGTTCGCGCACCGCGCCCAGGCGGTAGACGGTTTCACCCTCGGCGCTCAGCAGTGCGATGGCGCGTTCGGCATCGTCGGCGGCAACGATCACCACCATGCCCACGCCGCAGTTGAAGGTGCGATGCATCTCGGCGGTGGCGACGTTGCCTTCCTTCTGCAGCCACTGGAACAGCTTGGGGAAGGTCCAGCTCGTGCCATCCAACTGCGCAACCACGTTGTACGGCAGTACGCGCGGCACGTTTTCGGTGATGCCGCCGCCGGTGATGTGCGCCATGCCCTTGACCGGCAATTCGGCCATCAGTTTCAGCAACGGCTTCACATAAATGCGGGTGGGTGCCATCACCACGTCGGCCAGCGAACGGCCGCCGTCGAATTCGGCGGAGTAATCGGCGTCGGTCAGATGCAGGATCTTGCGCACCAGGCTGTAGCCGTTGGAGTGCGCGCCATTGGATGCCAGGCCCAGCACCACGTCGCCCGGACGGATGGTGGTGCCGGTGATCACCTGGCTCTTTTCCACCACGCCGACGGCGAAGCCGGCCAGATCGTATTCGCCCTGCGGGTACATGCCCGGCATTTCGGCGGTTTCGCCGCCGATCAGTGCGCAGCCCGCCAGCTCACAGCCATGGGCGATGCCACGGATCACTTCGGTGGCGGTATCCACGTCCAGCTTGCCGCAAGCGAAATAGTCCAGGAAGAACAGCGGCTCGGCGCCCTGAACGAGGATGTCGTTCACGCTCATTGCCACCAGATCCTGGCCCACCGTATCGTGGCGGTTCAGCTCGAATGCCAGCTTGAGCTTGGTGCCAACGCCATCGGTGCCGGAGACGAGGACTGGCTCCTTGAACTTCTTCGAGATTTCGATCAGGCCGCCGAAGCCGCCGATGCCCGACAGCACTTCCGGCCGCATGGTGCGCTTGGCGAACGGCTTGATGTTTTCGACGAGTTGGTCGCCCGCGTCGATGTCGACGCCGGCATCGCGGTAGCTCAGGCTGGTGGGGGTCATGAAGGCCTCGTGGAGATGATGCGTGGTCCGGCGTGGCCGCCGTTGCATGGCGTCGGCAAGTGCTTTGCCGCTAGAATGGCCGCCGGAATTCACTGAAAGCGCAGTAGTTTACCCGATCCCTCCATGAAACGCCTGATCGCCCGTCGCGCGCGCGCGCGCCGCCTTGCCCGACCGGCCCCGCCATGCCTCCACTGATGCAGCAACTTGTCCTCGATTTGCAGTTGCCGGCCCCGCCGAGCTTCGAGGGTTTCGTGCGCGGCGACAACGCCGAGCCGCTGTTCATGCTCGGCGAATGGGTATCGGGCGCCGAGGACGTGCGCTTCCTCTACCTGTGGGGCGAAGCGGGGGTGGGCAAATCGTACCTGCTGGCCGCCGCTGCCGCGCGCTGCGGCGTCACCGTCATCCTGCCACCGGGCGAGTTGCCCGTGGCGCTGACGGGCGATGAACTGCTGATCGTCGATGGTGTGGATGGTTTGTCGCCCGAGCAGCAGATTCGCCTGTTCGACCACTACAACACCCTGCGCGAAGGTAGCGGCCGCCTGCTGGCCGCCGGTACCCTGCCGCCGATGTTGCTGCCGTTGCGCGACGACCTCACCACGCGGCTGGGCTGGGGGCTGGTCTACCAGCTCAAGGCCTTGTCCGACGCGGACAAGGTGGCGGCGTTGAAACAGCGTGCGGCTGGTCTGGGGTTCGAGTTGTCGGACGATGCGGCCGATTACCTGCTGCGCCACGCCTCGCGCGATCTGCCCGCGCTCAATGCCCTGCTGGAGCGCGCCAACATCCATGCCCTCTCGCTACGCCGACCGGTGACGGTGCCGCTGTTGCGCGAGGTACTGGGCGCGGGTCGGGAAGAAGGAAGAGGGAAAAGGGAAGGGTAACGTCAATAACCACGGCATCCGGAACTGCCTGTGTTGTAGTTTTTGCTCTTTCCCCTTCCCAGCGACGCCGTGCGTCCCGTCTCTCACGGCAGTAGCCATTGCGCGGTTGTCATGGCGGGTCTTGCCCGGAAAGCGCGAGGCTCAGCCGGACCAGCGTGCAGCGGGCCAGGAAGACGTCGCTCGCATCCGACCTGGTCAGTTCGCAGCTTCGCACCAGCGGCCGGCCGCGCAGGCGCTGCACGGCAGCCAGCACCTGGATGAGTTCCTGTTCGTGTCGCGGCTGGAATTCGATCTCGAACGGCAAGGCCTGGCCCCGCGGGTTGTCGGGTTCGAGCGGCGTCATGGCGTCCAGCCGATAACCGAACATGATGGCCGGGTGGGCTCGCCCGAATGCATCCAGCAGGGCATCGAGTGCGGATTCATCCGGGGGCTCGAGCAGCCCCATGGCGCGCAGTTCCGCCAGCCGGGGCGCATGGCGCGTGGCTTTGGCGAGCTGCTGCGCCTGAAGACGCAGTTGCACCGAGCCTTGCCGGGCCTGGTCATTGGCGTGGTGGGCGCTTGTCAGCGTCGTTTGGGCATCCAGTGCCAGCATGGCAGCGCCGAGCAGGAGCACACCCGCGCAACATCCGTTGCGCCATACGGGTCGGATGATCATGGCCGTGCTCCAAGGGGGAGGTCGAGCCGCAGACGGATCGACGCATGCCTGCCCGTGAGGGATTCCAGATGCACAGTCGTACCCAATGCCGCCTCGAGCGATGTGGCGAGGCGACCGGGTGTGGTGGCGTCATTGTCGGTCATCCAGCCGGCCAGTTCGATCGCTGTCGCCGCGCGATCCGGCCGGTAGTCCCAGCGATACCGCGACAGCATCAACTGTGGGTGGGCCAGCAGTGCCAGGCCGACGCGCTGCATGTCGGACAACGGGTCCGGCCAGGCCGCGAGGTGACGCTTATCCAGTTGGCGGATGGCGGCCAGACCGGGTTCCGCCAGGGCGGCTCGCGTCGCTGCGGTAGGGTGCTGCCGCGCTAGCCAGCGCTGGGTTTGTTTGTTGTCCTCCAGTTGGTACGCGGTATCGATATCCAGTCGCTCTGCCGCGTACTGGGCATGGCTGGCGTAGGCGAGGGCGGCGAGCAACAGGCCCACCCCCAGCACGCAGGCCAGCCAGGCAAGGCGCCGGAGCCTGCCATGACGCAATTGCCGGGGTGTGCCGTAGTGGCTGGGTGGTGCGTCGTGATGCAGCCGCATGGCGAGGTAGCTGGCGAGCGTGTGGCCGGAGGGGAGCGGCAGCGCGATTGCGTTGACCCCGTCGATGGCCTGGGCTTGCAGCTTGGCGACGACGCCCTGCGCTACGTGCTGCGGCGCAAGCACCTGGACTTCCAGCGGAGCGGTTGCGCCGCCTGGTCCGGTGAGCTGCCGCGTCGTCAGCAAGGCCTCTTGCCCAATGTGCCGGGCCAGTTCGGGCGCGGTGTCTGGCGAGCCAGCGGCCGATGGCGTGAGCCGGCACCGTTGTAGCCGCCCACCGGTAAAGAGCCCGTGTCGCAAATGGCCTTCCGCGCCGGGCCAGACCAGCAGCCGGTATGCCTGGCCGGCAGGGGAAAGATCGAGCGCCAGCCGCGACAACGACCATGCGCCCAGCACGGTGGCGCCCGCGGCGGCCAGCGCGTCCAGCACGCGGTCCAGCACGAGCGGGTCTGGCAACGCGCTGTAGAGGGCATGCGCGGTGCCATTGTCGCGCGTCATGCTGGCATGGCGGTGTGGCGTGTCGGGCCAGGCCTGGGCCAATCGTCGAGCCATCAATGCGCGGCGGTCGCGGGGGCCTAATGGGGGCAGTGCCTCGGCCATCAGCACTTCGTCGTCCATGTCGATCAGGATGCGGAGCGGTTTGCCGGCCCGCGCCAGCCGCTGCGTCAGTTCGTCGAGTGCTGGCGCGTTGGCGATGCCGATGCGGCGCCAGGGGCGATCGCAGGTGGCGAGTTGGCGGTTGCTCAGCAACAGGGTGCGGGCGAGCATCATCGCATCGCTCCCGTGGCCGCGAGCACGGGGCCTGGAATGGCCGGCATCATCCGGCACAGCCGGCTGCCGGGCGTCACGGTCGATCGCTGCGCGCTCATCGCCCGCATTCGGCCGACCGATTCGCGTAGCCGCTGTCGATACCATTCGCCGGCATGCGTCAGTGCCTGGTCGGGCCGGCTGGCCTGTCCGCCGATCCACGGCATGTGCACCACCAGCGGCGGGGGCAGCCGTTCGCCATCGAAACTGGCGGCGGTTTCCGGTCCGGGTGGAGCGTCAAGGCGAGGAGTGGTTCGCGTGATGGCAGTGTCTGTCGCACAGGCAGGCGATGAATGCGGACGCGGATCGGCGTGACGCCCCGCCGTGTCAGGTGCCATTCCGGGTCGCTGGGATGCCTGGTGGGCAGCAGGCCGTTGCGGAGCCGGCCGGCGCTGTCCAGCGCGCAACGGGAGAAGGCCTGCATTGGCAGTACCTCGAGGCAACCGGTCGTTGGCTGCGACCAGCGAGACGGCGGGGGCTTCCACGTAGCTGCCGGTGGGCGTGATGCGGGCGTTTCGGTGGCGGCCGGGATTTGGATGGTCGCGCTGATGGTTGTGCGGAAACAGCGTGTCAGGCTGGATGGTCGGCGTGCTATTTCGCAGTTGCCATCGCCATGGAATTTGCGAGGCAATTCTTTCAACCAGCTGAGGCGTGGCCTGGTCGATGGTGTTCAGAGTGACATTGCCGGATACCTCCGGGTGCGGGTCTAATTGCATTCCGGCATCGCCAGCCAGCGTGAACCGCTGCGTGGCGACAGGATGCCGTTGCGCCAGCAACGTCGAGCGCTGTGGCGGCCCGCTCGGGGTAGGCCGGGGCAGGGCTGGTGCCACGAGATGCCTCATCGGCATTGATGCAACGATGGGTGGGGCTATGCAGGCGGTGGGGGACGGCTCCGGCAGGAGGAGGGCGAGGACAGTGCCTGGGGGTTTTTGATGGAAAAGAATTTTGCTCATCCTGTTCGTGCTTATTTATGCACTCTTTTGGTAAGTTTTTTTTGCAAGTAAGAAAAACAAGTCTGTCTGATATGGAACGCTTGTTTGAAATTGGGCAGGAAAAAGCCGACGAACGGTAATGATTGCCAAGTGTTGTCGGATTGCGTCGAGTGCTGCATTGCACTGGCCCTGCATCCGACAAACCCATAAAATGCCGGTTTGTACAGACCAGTCTAAACATGCCCAATCCTGTGGTCCGCTTCGATGGAGTCCGTTTCGCCTATGGCGAGACCGACATCCTGCGCGACGTCTCGCTGAGCGTGGTGCCGGGCCAGGTGGTCGCCATCATGGGCGGCTCGGGCTCTGGCAAGACCACGCTGCTGCGGTTGATCGGCGGTCAGCTTCGCGCCAATGCGGGGCGGGTGGAGGTCGATGGCGAGGACATGGCAACGCTGTCCGAATCCGCCTTGTATGAACGGCGTAAGAAGCTGGGCATGTTGTTCCAGTTCGGCGCGCTGTTCACCGATCTGTCGGTCTTCGATAACGTGGCGTTCCCGTTGCGCGAGCGGACCGATCTGCCCGAATCCATGGTGCGCGACCTGGTGCTCATGAAGCTCCAGGCTGTCGGTCTGCGCGGCGCGGCAAAGCTGATGCCGGCCGAACTGTCCGGCGGCATGGCGCGGCGGGTGGCGCTGGCGCGCGCCATTGCGCTCGATCCGCGCGTGATGCTGTACGACGAGCCATTCACCGGGCTGGATCCGATCTCGCTGTCCACCATCGGCTCGCTGATCCGCGAGTTGAACGATGCGCTGGGTGCGGCATCCATCGTGGTCACGCACGATGTCGCCGAATCGCTGGCCATTGTCGACTACGTTTACTTCCTGGCCGAAGGTCGGGTGATCGCCGAGGGCACGCCCGATTCGGTGCGCGAGTCCGCGCACCCCTTCGTGCGTCAGTTCGTTGGCGGTGAAAAGGACGGCCCGTTGCCATTCCACAAGCCGGCGGGGCCGTATGCCACCGATCTGGGGCTGGAGGACGGACGGCATGACTAACGTACTGGTGCGCTTTTTTGCGCGGCTGGGTGCGCCGTTGACCGGCGCCATCATCAAGCTGGGATTCGCCTGCCGCTTTTTCCTGGCCATCCTGCGTCATTCGCCCACATCGCTGCTGCGGTTCCAGTTGACGATGCGCGAGATCTGGTTTGCCGGCGTGTTGTCAGTCCTGATCATTGCCGTGTCCGGGCTGTTCGTCGGCATGGTGCTGGCCTTGCAGGGCTACGAAACGCTGGTGAGGTTCGGTTCGTCCAGCGCGCTGGGCATCCTGGTATCGCTTTCGCTGGTGCGTGAGCTGGGCCCGGTGGTCGGCGCCTTGCTGTTCGCCAGCCGGGCGGGGAGCGCCATCACCGCCGAGATCGGCCTGATGAAGGCCACGGAGCAACTGGCGGCGATGGAAATGATGGCGGTCAACCCGATTGCCCGCGTGGTCGCCCCCAAGTTCTGGGGCGGCGTGTTGTCGATGCCCTTGCTCGCGGCGATGTTCAGCGCCATGGGTATTTTCGGCGGCTACCTGATCGGCGTGCAGATGCTGGGGCTGGACCCGGGCAGCTTCTGGTCGCAGATGCAGGCGTCGGTGGATTTTCGCGGGGACGTGCTCAACGGTGTCATCAAGAGCGTGTTCTTTGGCGTGGCGATCAGCCTGATCGCGGTATTCGAAGGCTACGACGCCCCGCCGACGGCGGAAGGCGTCTCTCGGGCCACCACCAGGACGGTGGTCACCAGCGCGCTGGTCATCCTGGCGCTGGATTTTGTCCTGACCGCCTTCATGTTCACGGGAATGTGAGCAATTGACCTCGCCCCGTGGCAGACGGCGGTCTACCACGAAAGGGCGTTTCCGCAACGGGCGGCGGGTGATTGTCGGGGATGCAATGCCCCTGTGAAACGAATGGCTGTTGAGATGTGCGCTTACTTGGGATAATGAGAATGAAACGTGGAATGATCGACTTCTGGGTCGGCCTGTTTGCGGTGGCCGGTGCGGCCGCGCTGCTGTTCCTGGCGATCAAGGTGAGCAGCCAGAGCACGCTGCCGGCAACCAGCACCTACGCCGTGACGGCGAACTTCGAGAATATCGGTGGCCTGAAGGTCCGCGCGCCAGTGAAAAGCGCCGGCGTGGTGGTCGGCCGTGTGACTGGCATCGAACTCGATCCCAACCTGTATGTCGCACGCGTCACGCTCGCCCTGGATGCACGCTATCACTTCAGCCGCGACAGCAGCGCACAGATTCTGACCTCCGGCCTGCTCGGCGAACAATACATCGGCCTGGAGCCCGGCGCGGATGACAAGAACCTGGAAGCGGGCGGGCGGATCACCATCACTTCGTCGGCGGTGGTGCTCGAACAACTGATCAGCCGCTTCCTGTTTTCGAAGGCGGAAACGGCTGGAGAACAAACCCCTACGGAGCATGCTCAATGAAGCGATGGATAGCCAGCCTGGTGATTGGATTGATACCGTTGTTCGCGCTGGCCGCAAACGACTCCCCCGAGCAGATCACCCGCAAGGTGAGCGACGATGTGCTCGCCATCATCAAGTCCAATGAAAAAGATCCGACCAAGGTGCGCGATCTGGTCGACGCCCGCGTTGCGCCGCTGGCCGACTACACCCGCATGACCGCGCTGGCCGTCGGCCGTTACTGGCGTACCGCCACGCCCGAGCAGCAGCAGGCGCTGACCCGCGAGTTCCGCACCATGCTGGTCCGCACCTATCTGTCCGCGCTGACCGTCTACAAGAACGCCGAGGTGGAGGTGAAGGGCTCGCGCCCGGGCGCTGGCGATGATGAGCAGAGCGTGCGTACCGAGGTGTCGTTGCCCGGGCAGAAGCCGATTCCCGTCGATTTCAGTTTCGAGCGCACCCGCCAGGGATGGAAGGTGTTCGATATCTCGGTGGATGGCATCAGCTTCATCGTCAACAACCGCAACCAGTTTTCCGCCGTGATCCGCAAGGATGGCGTGGATGGCCTGATCAAGTTGCTGGCCGATCGCAACAATGCCTTGAAGAACGGAGCAGCCGCCAAGTGACGATCTGTGCGCTGAGCGGCGTGCTGACGCTGGCAACCGCCGCGCGCAGGCTCGATGAGCCGGTGATCGCCGGCGAATCCGTTACGCTCGATCTATCTGGCGTGGAACATGCGGATTCCGCCGCGCTGGGCCTGCTGCTTGCCTGGCAGCGCCGCGCGCAGGCTGCTGGTACGGCCTTGCAGATCGTCGGTGCTCCCGAAGGATTGCTGCAACTGGCACGAGTCTATGGCGTGGCCGAACTGCTGCCGTTTTCCGGAGCCTCGGCATGAGGCGTCTGCTGCTGACGACGCTGGCCGTCGCGCTGCTGGCAGGCTGTGCCACGCCGCGTAACAACTACGATCCGCTGGAGCCGGTGAATCGCGAAACCTACGCGTTCAATCGCGCGCTGGATCGCGCCATCCTCAAGCCCACCGCGACGGCCTACGTGGAACACGTGCCGCAGCCGGTGCAGAAGGGGGTGCGCAATTTCTTCGGTAACATCGACGATTTCTTCTCCACCTTTGCCGCGCTGCTGCAATTCAAAGGCACCGCCGCCGTACATAGCGGCAGCCGGGTACTGGTGAACACCACCGCGGGCATTGGTGGGCTGATCGACTGGGGGACCGGCCTCGGCATGCGTAAAGGGGAAGAGGATTTCGGCCAGGTGCTGGGGTTCTATGGCGTGCCCAGCGGCCCTTACCTCATGTTGCCGCTGTACGGCCCGCTGACCCTGCGGGATACGGTCGAGCCCATCGGCCGCTATTTCATGGGGCCGCTCGACTTCATCGACAGCGATGCCTGGGATGTCGGCTACTACTCTCTTTATCTGGTGGACAGCCGCAGCAAGATCCTTTCGCTCGACACGCTGCTCGAAGGCCAGCCCGACGAATACGCCTATATCCGCGACGCTTATCTGCAACGCCGCTGGGCCTCGATCCACGATGGGCATCCGCCCTATGCGCTGCCGTTGGGCGACGTGGATGATGACGGAGACGAGGACAACGATTTCGACCCCGGTCCCACCGATCCGCCACTTGCCGAGGCTGCATCCGACGTTGCGGCGGCGCCTGTCGACGAAGCGGCCAGCCAGCCCGTTACCGAAGCCGCCAGCGTACCCGTTGCTGCCACGGCCAGCGAGGTCGCGCCGTGAGCGCCATCTCCTTTGAGGAGGTGGTCAAGAACTACGGTGATTTCACCGCGTTGGCCGGAGTGAGCTTCCAGGTGGAGCAGGGCGATTTCTTCGCGCTGCTTGGCCCCAATGGCGCGGGCAAGACCACGCTGATTTCCATCCTGGGCGGCCTGGCGCAGGCCACGTCCGGCCGGGTGTCGGTGATGGGCCACGATGTCGAGCGCGATTACCGCGCCGCCCGCCGCGCGGTGGGCATCGTGCCGCAGGAGCTGGTGTTCGATCCGTTCTTTACCGTGCGCGAAACGCTGGTATTCCAGTCCGGCTATTTCGGCCTGAAGCGCAACGATGCCTGGATCGACGAAGTCCTCGCCAGCCTGGGGCTGACCGACAAGGCCGACAGCAATATGCGTGCGCTGTCGGGCGGCATGAAGCGCCGGGTGATGGTGGCGCAGGCGCTGGTGCATCGCCCTCCCGTGATCGTGCTGGACGAGCCGACCGCCGGCGTCGATGTCGAATTGCGCCAGACGCTGTGGTCATTCATCCGCCGGTTGAACACCGATGGCCACACCATCGTGCTGACCACGCACTACCTCGAAGAAGCCGAAGAACTCTGCAATCGCATCGCCATGCTCAAGCAGGGAAGACTGATCGCGCTGGAAGACAAGCACACGCTGATGAAGCGGGACAAGGCACGCAGTCTGTTCCTGCGCCTGTCGCCCTCGCGCCTGCCCGACGCGTTGCGTCCGCTGCTGACCGCGGAGCGCGACGATGGCTTCGCGCTGAAGCTGCCGGATGCTTCCGCGCTGGCAGGCGTGCTGGCCGCCTTGCAGGCGGAGCAGATCAGCGTGCGCGATATCGATGTCGAGAAGCCCGACCTGGAAGACATCTTCGTCGATATGATGCACAACGCGCGAGCTGGCTGACATGCCCCTGATCCGCCCCGCCACCCAGGAAGACGCCGTGCAGATCGCTGCGCTGCTGGCGCAACTGGGTTACCCCAGCACGCCGGAAGCGGTACAGGTGCGGCTTGCCAACCTGGAGCGCGCGTGTGGCTACGCCTGTTTCGTCGCCGACTGGCAGGGCCGCATCGCCGGCCTGATTGCGCTGGCGCGCGATTGGTATATCGAAAAGGATGGCGCTTGCGTGCGCATCGTCACCCTGGTGGTGGACGAGGCCGTGCGGGGGCAGGGGCTGGGCAAGTCGTTACTGGCGCAGGCGGAACAATGGGCCGCCGAATGCGGCGCCAAGGCCATGGTGCTCACCAGCGGCGATCATCGCCACGAGGCGCACGACTTCTACCGTCATCACGGCTACCGGAGCACTGGACTGCGCTTCGTCAAGCAGATTTCCCCGGCGCCGGGCGCCGCCTGATCGACGCCTTCCGCCAGATACCGAACTAGGCTCCCCATGACCGGCTTCTACACGCTTTTCTACAAAGAACTGCTGCGCTTCTGGAAAGTGGCGTTCCAGACCGTCGCCGCACCGGTGCTCACCGGCCTGCTGTACCTGCTGATCTTCGCGCATGTGCTCGATGCGCACGTGCAGCCGTATCCGGGCGTGCGCTACACCGCCTTCCTGATTCCCGGCCTGGTGATGATGAGCATGCTGCAAAATGCGTTTTCCAACACCAGTTCCAGCCTGATCCAGTCCAAGATCACCGGCAACCTGGTATTCATCCTGCTACCACCGCTGTCGCACTTCGAGTTCTTCGCCGCCTACATCCTTGCCGCCGTGGTGCGCGGGCTGCTGGTGGGGGCCGGCGTGCTGGCGGTCACCGTCTGGTTCGCCATGCCCGCGGTCACCCACCCGGGCTGGATCCTGGTGTTCGCACTGCTGGGGTGTGGCGTGATGGCGGTCCTGGGGCTGGTCGCCGGCATCTGGGCGGAGAAGTTCGATCAGCTCGCCGCGTTCCAGAACTTCCTGATCATGCCGCTCACCTTCCTGTCGGGCGTGTTCTATTCCATTCATAGCCTGCCGCCGTTCTGGCAATCGGTCTCGCACTGGAACCCCGTGTTCTACATGATCGATGGCTTTCGCTACGGGTTCTTCGGCATGGGTGACGTTTCGCCCTGGTATTCGCTGGCCGTCGTCTCGGCGTTCTTCCTGTTACTGGCCGGCTGGGCCTACTGGCTGATAAGATCCGGCTTCAAGATAAGGCACTGATTTTCCTATGCATCCCAATGAAGTCAAAGCGCTGATCGAAGCGGCGTTGCCCTGTACCCAGGTAGACGTGGAAGGCGATGGCCACCATTTCTACGCCACCATCGTTTCCACCGCGTTCGAAGGGCTAAAATTGCTGGATCGTCACCGGCTGGTGAAGGATCGCCTCAAGGCCAAGCTCGATTCCGGCGAGTTGCACGCGCTGTCGTTGCGCGCCACGCGCACCCCGGCGGAAGCCGCGCAATGAACGAGCGGTTCGGACTGGGTGCGGTCGAGGCCGAGCGTGCCAAACTGGCGGCAGCCAAGGCCGCCGCCCGCACGCCGGAGAACCGTCGCAGCGTGGCCCGCCTGACCGCCCTGACCAATCTGCCCTGGGTAATTGCGCTGGTGGTCTGGCTGATCGCCAAGTACCTGTGACATCCCGCAACACGAAACGCCGAACACGCGCCATAATTGCGCGCTAGGCATCCCGCCCGCGCCGGCACCCGACGCGGGCCTTTTCGTTTTCAAGAAAGAATCCCGATGGACAAGCTCAAGATCAATGGCGGTGGCCCGCTGGACGGCGAAATCACCATTTCCGGCGCCAAGAACGCGGCGCTGCCCATTCTCTGCGCCGGCTTGCTGACAGCGGACACGCTGCGGCTGACCAACGTGCCGCAACTGCGCGACGTGCTCACCACGCAAAAGCTGTTGCAGGGCATGGGCGTGCGGGTGATGACCGACAACGTGCACGAGTTCGAGCTGACCGCCAGCCAGATCACCAGTCTGGAAGCGCCGTACGAGCTGGTGAAGACCATGCGCGCGTCGATCCTGGTGCTTGGCCCCACACTGGCGCGCTTCGGCGAAGCCAGGGTGTCGCTGCCGGGTGGCTGCGCCATCGGTGCACGCCCGGTGGACCAGCACATCAAGGGCTTGCAGGCGATGGGCGCCGAGATCGTGATCGAACACGGCTATGTAAAGGCCAGCGGCAAGCTGCGTGGCGCGCGCATCGTGACCGATATGGTGACCGTGACCGGCACCGAGAACCTGATGATGGCCGCCGTGCTGGCCGATGGCGTTACCACCATCGAAAACGCCGCCCGCGAACCCGAGGTGGTCGATCTGGCCGAATGCCTGATCAAGATGGGCGCGCGCATCACCGGCCACGGTACCGACACCATCGTGATCGAAGGCGTGAAAGCGTTGCATGGCGCCACGCATGCCATCGTTCCCGACCGCATCGAGACCGGCACCTTCCTGTGTGCCGCCACGGCGGCCCAGGGACGTGTGGTCTTGCGCAACACCCGCGCCGGCATCATGGAGGCTGTGCTCGACAAGCTGCGCGAAGCCGGCGCCTACATCGAGGCTGGCGACGACTGGATCTCGCTGGACATGAAGCGCCGCCCCAAGGCCGTCAACCTGCGCACGCTGCCGTACCCGGCGTTTCCCACCGACATGCAGGCGCAGTTCATGACGGTGAATGCGGTGGCCGAAGGCACCAGCGTCATCACCGAAACCATTTTCGAGAACCGCTTCATGCACGCGCCTGAACTGGTGCGCATGGGCGCGGATATCGCCACCGAAGGCAACACCGCCGTGGTGCGCGGCGTGGAGAAGCTTTCCGGCGCCACCGTGATGGCCACCGACCTGCGTGCCTCGGCATCGCTGGTGATCGCCGGCCTCGTGGCCGAAGGCGAAACGGTCATCGACCGTATCTACCATCTGGATCGCGGCTACGAGCACATCGAGCGCAAGCTGTCCGGCATCGGTGCCCGCATCGAACGCATTTCCTGAGGAAGCCGCCGTGCTGACGTTCAATCCCAAGCCCGCTGGTGAAGACCACGACGGCAAGCCCCGTCCGCCCACCCAGATGGAAAAGGGCTTCGCCGCGATGGCGCATCTGGCCGGCATCCTGTGGATACCTTACGTGCCCATTCCCGGGCTGGCGCTGGTGGTGCCGTTCCTGGTGCTGCAATTCGCGCGGGTGCAATCCGAGTTCGTCGAGCAGCACGCGGTGCAGGCCTGCAACTTCCAGTTGCTGATGGGGTGCTTCTACGTGCTGGCCCTGGTCATTGCCGGTGCCGTCCAGTCGGCCCTGCCGATCTGGTGGGTGGTGCTGGGCTCGTCGATGTTCGGCCTGTGGGAAGGCGCCAAGGCCATCAATGGCTGGCCGTCGAAATACCCTGTTTCCTTGAAACTCTTCAAATAACGCCATGATCACGATCGCGCTGTCCAAGGGACGCATCTTCGAGGAAACCCTGCCATTGCTGGCCGCCGCTGGCGTGGTGCCGTCCGAGGCGCCCGAATCCTCGCGCAAGCTCATCATCGGTACCAATCGCGATGATGTGCGCCTGATCATCGTCCGCGCCTCCGACGTTCCCACCTATGTCCAGTATGGCGCCGCCGACCTGGGCGTGGCCGGGCGCGACGTGCTGATCGAGCATGGTGGCGCGGGCCTGTATCAACCGCTGGACTTGGACATTGCCAAGTGCCGCCTGATGGTGGCGGTGCAGAACGGCTTCGACTACGACGGCGCCGTCAAGCAGGGCGCACGGCTGCGCATCGCTACCAAGTACACCGATCAGGCCCGCGAGCATTTCGCCGCCAAGGGCGTGCACGTGGATCTGATCAAGCTTTACGGCTCGATGGAGCTGGCGCCCCTGGTCGGCCTGGCCGACGCCATCGTCGATCTGGTCTCCACCGGCGGCACGCTGAAAGCGAACGATCTGGTGGCAGTGGAGCACATCCGCGATATTTCCAGCCGCCTGATCGTCAACCAGGCCGCGCTCAAGCTCAAGGAAGAGCGTATCCAGCCCATGATCGAAGCCTTCGCCGGCGCGATCGGCCGCTGAGTTGCCGCTCCCCGTGCATTGGCAAGCGGGGTGGCAACGTGCCACGACCAGTGGTCCGGGCCATCCGGCCGTCCTCTGACATGGCGCAATGTGTGCACGGATGCGGCATGAGGAAAGCGGTTGCATGCTTTCCGCCCCGGTTGCGGGAGGCGGAGGATTGCATTAATTTCCAGGCGGTTGTCCTTTGCCCATGACAAAAGAATGAGCGACACCGTCCGCCTTGTCCTGACTGGCGCCGTCCTGCCCGGCCATACTCGCGAATCGTTGCTGCACAACCTTGGTGGATTGCTCAAGCTGGAACGAGAGCGCGTCGCTACCCTGCTCGACGACGCGCCGACAGTCATCAAACAGCAATTGCCGCTCGAACACCTGGGTGCCTACCTGCCGTTGCTGGAGCGTACCGGCGCGGTGGTACGGGTAGAACATCCCGATGGCAGACTTTACCAGCCACGCCACGCCGCTGCGCCGGACGCATTTCCCACGCTGCTCGATGATCTGCCTCCCGTGGCGTCGCCGACACCTCAAGTTGCGCCAGCCCCAATGCAGCCGGTGGTTGCAGTGGTGCCCACGGTGGAAGTCATTGGCCCAGCCGAGGCGCCACTGGCGCTTGCCGAGGCCGAAGAGGAAACCATGAACTGCCCGGGCTGCGGGCATGCGCAGCGCAAACGTACCCTGTGCATCGCGTGTGGTGTGGACATGCCGCGTCTGGCCGCGGCACAGGTCCAGACCAAGCGCGAAGCTCGCGACGAAATCCAGGCCGCGCGCGGCGAAATCGTTCGCCCTTTGTCCGGCCGCGCGGAGCCGGGCGTCGACTGCTACGAAACGCCAGCGCTGTTCGGCCTGAGCCCGGTGGGCAGGTTGGGACGGATGCGGTATCTGGCCTATTCGCTAGGCCTGATCCTTGCGCTGATTCCCGGCGTACTGGTCTTTTCGATCGCCTTGGTGTTTCTTCAGGGGTTCTGGGTCGTATTCGCCATGGCCTGGGCCTGGATGTACATTCGCTTGATCGTATTCCGTTTGCACGACATCAACCTGTCCGGCTGGTGGGTGGCCGCGGGAGTCGGATTGCCCAGCCTGGTCTCGCTGATCGACCTGCGCTTCGGTGCGTTGGCTTCGGCGTTGGTCACGGTGGCTTCGCTGGGCCTGTCGTTCCTGCCCGGCAACGATGGCGAAAACCAATTCGGCGCACCCGCCGCGCCGCCGACGATGCTGATCAATATCGTGGCCATCGTGTCGTTGGCCCTCACCCTGCTCAGTCTGCCCTGGGTGTTGCAATCGCATGCTGTGCGGGGCGAGGATAAGTCGCTCGACGACGATCAGATGGTCGAAGTCATCTAGATAGTCGGCCCTCGGATTCACATCCGAAGATCGCTCGCTTGCCATCCCGATCCCATGCCGGAGTTCCCATGTTCCACACCACGCTGGCCATCACCACCATCGCCCTGCTGGCCATGCTGTCGCCGGGCCCGGATTTCTTCCTGATGGTGAAGAACGCAGCGCGTTACTCGCGCGGCGCCGCGCTGGCGACTGCCGCTGGCATCAACCTGGGCATTGCCGTCCACATGACATATTGCGTGGCGGGGCTGGCGGTCATCATCGCCACCACACCATGGCTGTTCGGCATCCTGAAGTATGCCGGCGCGGCCTACTTGGTGTGGATCGGCATCCAGGCGCTGCGCTCGCGCGGTGGCGCGATGGCGGAAATGGGCACGGCACATGAGCAGGTCAGCCTGCGTGGCGCTTTCCTCCAGGGCCTGCTGTGCAATCTGCTCAACCCCAAGGCCACCTTATTCTTTCTTTCGGTCTTCACCCAGATACTCAATGTCGATACCTCGCTGCTGGCCAAGGTCTGGTATGCGTTCATCATCTGGATGCTGGGGGTGATCTGGTGGCCCTTGCTGGTATTCATCATCCAGCACGCCGCCGTTCGCCGTGGCCTGGCACGGGCACAGACCGCCATCGACAAGGTGCTCGGCGGCGTACTGGTGGCACTGGGCGTGAAGGTCGCGCTGTCGTAACCCTGGCAGGTAAGCAATTGTTCGCGATCATTAGCGGACCGGGGGCCTTCGGTATAATCGTCCGTTCCGCCTTTTCATCCCGGTTCACGCCATGATCCGCCGTCTCGACTCCGCCACGCCCCAGTTCCAGGACCAGCTCAAGGCCCTGCTCGCCTTCGAAACCTCGCAAGACCCGCAGGTCGACACGCGGGTGGCCGAGATACTGCACCACGTGAAGACACGCGGTGACGACGCGGTGGTGGAATACACCAACCGTTTCGACGGCACCAGTGCTGGCACGATGGCCGATCTGGAACTGACCCAGGATGAGCTGAAGGCCGCGTTCGAGCGTCTGCCGGACGCGCGTCGCGACGCACTGACCGCCGCCGCTGCCCGCGTGCGCAGCTATCACGAACACCAGAAAATGGCGTCGTGGAGCTATCGCGATGAAGACGGTACCTTGTTGGGCCAGCAGGTCACCGCGCTGGATCGCGTCGGCATCTATGTGCCGGGCGGCAAGGCCGCCTATCCGTCGTCGGTACTGATGAACGCGCTGCCGGCGCATGTGGCGGGCGTGCCCGAAATCATCATGGTGGTGCCCACCCCGCGCGGCGAGCGCAACGACCTAGTGCTGGCCGCCGCCTACGTGGCCGGCGTCAGCCGTGCCTTCACCATCGGCGGCGCGCAGGCCGTGGGCGCGCTGGCCTATGGCACCGCCACCATTCCGCAGGTGGACAAGATCACCGGCCCCGGTAATGCCTACGTCGCCGCCGCCAAGCGCGCCGTTTTCGGCGTGGTCGGCATCGACATGGTGGCGGGCCCGTCCGAAATCCTGGTGATCTGCGACGGCGGTACCGATCCGGACTGGGTGGCGATGGACCTGTTCAGCCAGGCCGAACATGACGAAATCGCCCAGGCGATCCTGCTTTGCCCGGACGCTGCCTTCATCGAACGCGTCGAGGCCAGTATCGCCAGGCTGCTGCCGACGATGCCGCGCCAGGAAATCATCGCCGCCTCGCTGGCCGGCCGTGGCGCGCTGATCAAGGTGGCCAATCTGGCGGAGGCGTGCGAGATCGCCAACTACATCGCGCCCGAGCACCTGGAGTTGTCCGTGGCGGACCCGGACGCCTGGTTGCCCAGCCTGCGCCACGCTGGCGCCATCTTCATGGGGCGCTTCACCAGCGAATCGCTGGGCGACTACTGCGCCGGTCCCAATCACGTATTGCCGACAGCGCGCACCGCGCGCTTCGCCAGCCCGCTCGGCGTGTACGACTTCCAGAAGCGCACCAGCCTGATCAATGTGTCGGAGGCGGGTGCGCAGAAACTGGGCCGCATCGCCAGCGAGCTGGCGCATGGCGAAGGCCTCACCGCGCATGCGCGTGCGGCGGAATTGCGGCTGAAATAGGCCGTGAGCCGTTGCATTGAAAAGACCGGCCAAGGCCGGTCTTTTTCGTTCAGGCGGCCCCGTGTGCGCGCCGGTGCGAGGCCAGGATATTGTCACGCTCCGGCGCGGCGCCACTGGCCAGTGTGGCGATCCATTCCCCGGTGGTCAGCACGGCGGCGAAGTTCGACTGCATCACCACCATCGTCACCCGGTGGATTTCCTCGGCGGTAGCGTGGCCGGCGCGGTTGGCCAGAGCCAGCGCGCCGCTGGCATCCGACAGGAATTCCACCGCGAAGCCTTCATGCGCCGCCTGCTTGACCGTCGAATCGTCGCAGTTCTGTGTCATGTATCCGACGACGGTCAACGTATCGATGCCGCGCTGCCGCAGCCAGCTGCCGAGATCCGTTCCCGCCAGCGCGCTGGCCTGGTGCTTCTCCACATGGTGATCGTGCGGATGCCGGGCCACCGTCTCGTGCAGTTGCCAGCCGTGGCTACCCGCCGCGAACACCGGGGCGCCCGCAGCCATCGAATGCTGGACCACCACCACGGGGATGCCGGCCGCGTGGGCTGCATCCATGGCCTCGCCCACGCGGGCCAGCGTCTGGGCGAAGGGGGGATATTCGATTTTCAGGCCACCGGTTTCGTATTCGTTCTGGACATCGATGACGATCAGTGCGCGTTGCATGGTGTTCTCCTGGTTGGTCGCTCGTGTGGGACGTGTGGCCATGATGCGTGAACCCGCTATCGACCGACGATTGACCCGAATGACATAAATCGATGAAATCGGGTCAATCTGCATCGAATGCGCGGTGCGCCCAAGGAGACAAGCCATGACTCGCGTCGCGGTTATCGTGTTCGACCACATCAGCCCGTTTCATCTGTCCGTCCCCTGCATCGTGTTCGGTTCGCCGCCTGCGGGTTGCACGGTAAGGGTTTGCGCCGACCAGCCCGGCATGCTCGCCACCAGTGCGGGGTTTCGCATTGCCATCGACGACGACCTGAGCGCGCTCGACGACGCCGACCTGATCGTGATCCCCAGTTGGCGCGATGCCGGCGAGGTGCCGTCGCCCATGCTGCTCGACGGCTTGCGGCGCGCGCATGCGCGGGGCGCGCGGCTGGTGGGGTTGTGCCTGGGGGCGTTCGTACTGGCGCATGCCGGCCTGCTGGATGGCCGGCCGGCGACCACGCACTGGGGCCGGGCCAATGAGTTCGCCACAGCCTTTCCGCGCGTGCGGCTGCAACCCGGTGTGCTGTACGTGGACGATGGTTCTATCGTCACCTCGGCGGGTACGGCTGCCGGCATCGATTGCTGCCTGCATCTGCTGCGCTCGCTGGTCGGTGCCGAAAAGGCCAACCGCGTCGCGCGCTTCCTGGTAGTGCCGCCCTATCGCCAGGGCGGGCAGGCGCAGTACATCGAATGGCCGCTGCCGGCCTCGCGCGCCGACGATCGCCTGGGGGCCACGCTGGAGTGGGCGCTGGCGCGACTCGATCGACCGCTCAGGCTGGATGACCTGGCGGCGCATGCTGCGATGAGCCGCCGCACCTTCACCCGCAAGTTCCGCGCGCTGACTGGTTCCACCGTCGGCGCCTGGCTGCTGCATCAGCGGCTGGGGCAGGCGCAGCGCCTGCTGGAGCAAAGCGATATGCCGATCGAACAGGTGGCGGAAGCGGCGGGTTTCGGCAGTGCGATTTCACTGCGGCAGCATTTCGCGGCGACGCTGGGCGTTTCGCCTTCCGCCTACCGACGTACTTTTCGAGGTTAGTCTTGATCTGTGTATGTTGCCGGTAATGAAAATGACGGTTTTGCTACGGAAATTTTCCCAAGTTAGCTGATAGAATCAAAAAACTGTCTCTGGCAGACAGTAATCAGATAGTTGAGATGAGCTTCTTATAAACAGGGGATGTCCACATGAACGCAGAAACTGTCGTCGCCGTCGAAACAAATCCGTATGCCGCCACCACCGTCGATCTGCAACAGAACGCCAGTGACGATCTTGAACTTGCCGGCCGTGGCACCCGCCTGGGCGCGGTGCTCCTGGATGGCCTGTTCGGCACGATCGCGGGGATCCCGCTCATTGCCGCCGCGATCGCCACGCCCGCCATGTTCCAGGCTGGCGTTTCGCCGGGTGCGGGCCTGATGGTGGGGATCGTCATCGGTAGCCTGTTGCTGCTGGCCTTCGTCATCTACAACTTCGTGCTGGTTCATCGCAACGGCCAGACCCTGGGCAAGAAAGTGCTGGGGATCAAGATCGTGCGCCAGGACGGCAGCCGTTGCGGCCTGCGGCGCTATGTCTTCATCCGTTATCTGCCGATCGCGCTGCTCTCCATGATTCCGCTCGTAGGGGTCATTGTCAGCCTGCTTGATCCACTGCTGATCTTCCGCGAATCGCGGCACTGCCTGCATGACGACATCGCCGGCACCATCGTGGTCCGTGCGTGAGCGCGGCCAGGCCTGAGGAGGACAGGGCGGTCATACCGTTCGAACTCAACCCCTATGCGGCGACCGAGGCCGTACTGGACCAAAGCCCAGAGCCGCAGCAACTGGAGCTGGCCAGCCGCCTTTCGCGCCTGGCTGCCGCGGTTGTGCCGGCGATCCTGTTGTCTTTAGTGCCTATGGGCGGTTTGCTCGATACCACGATGATCTTCCGCAACAACCGTCGCTGCCTGCACGATGACCTTGCCGGCACCATGGTGGTCAAGGCCTGACGGTCGGCCTCGCCCCGGCTAGTTGCCGGGGCGAGGTTTTCCCACTGCCGTGGCTAGCCATGCAACGCGTGGCCGGCACCGGTACACTGCCACTTTTCCAACCGCCTCTCCTCGCACAGAACGAGGCAAGGCCCGAATCGCTTCCATGCTCGACGGCAAGCTCTACTTCTCCACTCCCGAAGGCGTTTCCCTGGTGTTCACCCCGGCCGGGCCGGCGCGGCGCGGGTATGCCTGGCTGATCGACTGGATCCTGCGGGCGTTGATCGGCGCGCTGATCTATATCCCGTTGCTGGTGACGATGGGCCGCGCCGGCATGGGTATGGGGCTGGTGGCGTTCTTTCTGCTGCAATGGGCCTATGGTGTGCTGTTCGAAGTGCTGGGCGATGGCCGCACGCCGGGCAAGCGCATGCTGGGGTTGCAGGTGCTACGCGAGGATGGCCTGCCCGTGGGCTGGCGCGAATCGATATTGCGCAACGTGCTGCGCGCCATCGATTTCATGCCGCTCTGCTACGGCATCGGCCTGGGCGCGATGTTGCTCGACTCGCGTTTTCGCCGTATCGGCGATCTGGTGGCCGGCACCATCGTGGTCTATCGCGAACCGCCAGCGCCATTGCCCAGGCCGGTCGATGCCGCACCGATACCACTGCCGTTTGCGCTATCGCCGGACGAGCAACGCGCGCTGGTCGATCTGGTCGAGCGCATCCACGCGGTACCGCCGCAACGGCAACTCGAACTCGGTGATCTGGCGCAGCCCCTGACCGGCCTGCGTGGCGAGGCCTCGTTGCAACGCCTGTATGGTTATGTCGCCGGCCTGACCGGCAAGGATGCCGTGTGAAACAGCGTCAATTCGAAGCACGCCACGCGGCGCTGTGGGACGAAATCGGCCAGGAGCTGAAAGCTAGAAAGCCATCGCTCGACCTGCCGGCACGCTACCGCGCGCTATGCCATACGCTGGCGGTGGCACGGCAGCGCGGCTATTCGCCCTCGCTGGTGGCGCGGCTGGACAGCCTGGCCATCGCTGCGCACCGCACCCTTTATCGCAGCAGCGCCAACCAGGAACTGGTGTTCGTACGCTGGTTGCGCGTGGATTTCCCCCGGTTGGTACGCGCCGAATGGCGCGTGGTGCTGCTGGCGCTGGTGGCTTTCCTGCTGCCCGCGCTGATCTGCATCGGGCTGGTTAATTGGCGGCCTGAACTGGCCTACACGGTGATCGAGCCGGGACAACTGGCCGACTATGAGTCGATGTATCGCAAGGCTGCCGAGCGCCTGGGCCGCAAGGGCCCGGAGGACGACATCCTGATGTTCGGCGTATACGTCTGGAACAATATCTCCATCGACCTGCGCACCTTCGCCGGTGGCTTGGTGCTGGGCCTGGGGGCGCTGGTGTCCACTGCTTACAATGGCATGCATTTTGGCGTGATCGGCACCTGGCTCGCGCGCGAACCGGCCACACGCGAGGCGTTTCTCTCCTTCGTCGTCACCCATAGCTCCTTCGAAGTCACCGGCCTGCTGCTGGCTTGCGCCGCTGGCCTCAAGTTGGGCGGCGCGCTGCTGTTGCCAGGGCGGATGACGCGCATGGCCGCGTTGCGCAACGCCGGCCATCGCATCCTGCCCATGCTCGGGGGGGCGGTATTGCTGACGCTGTTTGCGGCGTTCGTCGAAGCGTTCTGGTCGGCGCGCACCGATGTGCCGGCGCTGACCAAGTACATCGTCGGTGGCCTGACGTGGTTCATCGTGATCGCCTACTTCTGCCTGATGGGGCGGCGCCGTGCGGCTTGAGCATCTACAGATCGACGCCCGCCCGCGACCGCACTGGATGGCGGTCGACCTTGGCCACGCCTTGCTGCGCCGCCACTGGCGCATCACCTACCTCGCGTGGTGGGGGCCCTGGGCGCTGGCGGCCGCCTTGTTGTGGCTATGTCTGCCGCAAGGCTGGTTGTGGGCGGCATCGCTGGCGCTGTGGTGGCTGCGGCCCATCTTCGAGCGGCTGCCGCTGTTCATCCTGTCGCGCGCTGTCTTCGGTGAACAGGTGAGCGTGCGGCAGGCATGGCGCGCGTGGCCGCGCCAGTTGGGCGGCTGGTTCCGTTCACTGACCTGGTGGCGTCCCTTTATGGTGGGGCGCGGCCTGTATGCGCCGATCTGGCAACTGGAGGGCGCGCGCGGCGCGTTCGCGTCGCAACGCCGCAAGGTATTGGGCGCGCGGGGCGCCTATGGCGTCGCCGCGTGGTTCGGCGTGGCCTGCGCCCACTTCGAAATGGTGCTCCAGTTCGCCGCCTACGGCGCGCTCGGGTTGATCCTGGCGCAGCCGGAATCGGCCAACCCGTTTTCCTTCCTTGCCGGGCACTACCAGGATTCCGCGCTGCTCGAAAGCACCGGCCTGCTGTGCTACGTGCTGACCGCTGGCGTGATCGGTCCGGTTTATACCGCCGGTTGCTTCGGCCTCTATCTGTGCCGGCGCGCCGAACTGGAAGGCTGGGATATCGAACTGACCTTGCGCCAACTGGCCGCGAGGCGCCGCGCCCCGGCAGCGCGCGGTGTCGGGGCGTTGGCGGCGCTGCTGCTGGGCGTGGCATTGTGGTGGGGCACGCCGACACCGGCCTACGCACTGGAGTGCGCCCCGCCCGACGAGGTGACCGAACTTCGCTCTGAGCGCGGGCCGGCCAGGGATGCCGAGCAGGCCGAACTGCGCCAGCAACTGGACGACGTATTGTCCAGCGAGCCATTGCGCGGCTGGACCTGCATCGAAAGCTGGGTGCCGAAAGAGAAAGCCAAGGACGAGGACGACAACTGGCTGGTCGAGTGGCTGCGCAAGTACCTGCGCTCCGGCAAGGGCGGTGGCGGCGTCAGCGCGGATGCGCTCAAGGTCACGCTGATCGTGCTGCTGGTGCTGGTTCTCGCGTGGCTGCTCTGGCGCTATCGCGGCCCGCTGGCCAGCGCGCTGAACCTTCAGCCCCGCCGCGCCGCGATGCCGCCGACCGAGGTGTGCGGCATGGACATCCGCCCCGAAACGTTGCCGGAAGATGTACCCGACACCGTGATGCGCCAGTGGCGCGAAGGCCATCGGCGCGAAGCGCTGGCGCTGTTGTACCGTGCCACCGTATCGCGACTGGCGCATGACCACGGGATCGAGCTGTTCGTCGGCGCCACCGAAGGCGACGTGATCGCCGCCTGCCAGCGCGGCCGCCGCGCGGGCAGGTTGCCCGAACCGGCCGAGCGTGGCTGCGTGCGTGTGACCGAAATCTGGCGCAATGCCGCCTACGCCCGCCGCTGGCCGACCGAGGACGAACTGTCGCCGTTGCTGAGCCAATGGCGGCAGGCCTTCGACGGAGCGCGCCCATGAGCCGGGCCGCGCGCTGGATCATTACCCTGCTGCTGCTGTGGGGCATCGGTTATCTCGCCTGGTATGGCTACACCCACTTCAAAAAGCGCGTGTTCGCGCAAGTGACGCCGCCCGGTGCGGAGGCCGTGCAGAACCCGCTGCTGGCCGCCGAGCGTTTCCTGGTGCGGCGTGGTCATCGCGTCGAGGCCCGTCCGGCGCTGCACGGCGTGGTGGCCGAGCTGGGCGCGCGCGACGTCCTGTACACGCCCCGTCTGGACGAACGCCTGCCGGTCGCCGAACAACGCGCCCTGCGCGATTGGGTGCGGCACGGGGGCGTGCTGATCACCGCCGTGACCGGCTGGGACAATGATGAAACCGCCGCACTGCGCGAGGGCATCGTCCTCGGCCCGCTGGGGCTGACGCTGAACGAAGAGGATTGCGGCTGCGAGGATGACGAGGACGATGGTGCCGGCGACGAATCCGCCACGCCGACGCCCACGCCGGTTCCGCTGAGCGTGCAACCGCCAGGCTCGCGTCATCCGCTGCGCTTCTCGCCCGGCTACACCGTGCTGGAGGCATCGCCCAAAGTGGTACCGGCCTGGCAGGACAACTTGCACGAGCGGCTGTTCGGTTATCGCGTGGGCCAGGGCTGGATCGTGGTAGGCGGCAACGACGAGCTGTTCACCAATGCCGGCCTGGGCAAACGCGACCATGGCGAACTGCTGTGGCGGCTGGCCCGCCTCAACCCGGGCCGGGTATGGCTGGTGCGCCCTGGCGTGCCCGATCCTTGGTACCAGCAGGTTGCCGCGCGCTGGCCGCTGGCAGTGGGCGCGCTGGCGGCGCTGGTGCTGCTGTGGTTGTGGCGCGAAGGTACGCGCTTCGGCCCCAGGCTGGCCGAACCGGCCAACGGACGGCGCGCGCTGCTGGAACATATCCGCGCCACCGCCTTCTGGACCTGGAAGCAGCATGGGCAGCGCCGGCTGCTGCACGCCGCGCGCCGCGAAACGTTGGCGCGCGTGGCGCGGCGCCATCCCGAATGGGCAAATCTGCCCGTCGCCGAACTGTCTGGCCGGCTGGCCGCACTGGCCGGCCTGCCGCAACAGGACATCGAACTTGCGCTGGCGCGCGAAGCGCCCAAGCAACCGACGGCGTTCACCGACTGCGTGGCAACGCTACAAATCTTGAGGAACAAGCTATGAATCCGGAACGTTTCGCCCAGGCCGTCGAGGCCGTGCGCCGCGTGCGCGAGCAGGTGCAGCACGCCGTGGTCGGCCAGGACGACACGGTGAACACCGTGCTGGCCGCATTGCTGGCCGGCGGCCACGTGTTGCTCGAAGGCGTGCCCGGCCTGGGCAAAACCCTGCTGGTACGCGCGCTGGCCAAGACCTTCTCCGGCCAGTTTTCGCGGGTGCAGTTCACGCCCGACCTGATGCCCGCCGATGTCACCGGCCACGCGCTGTTCGATCTGAAGAACCAGGATTTCATCGTCCGCCACGGGCCGATCTTCGCCAACCTGATACTGGCCGACGAAATCAACCGCGCCCCGGCCAAGACGCAGGCAGCGCTGCTGGAGGCAATGCAGGAACGCCAGGTCACCATCGAGGGCGACACCCATGCGCTGCCGGCACCATTCATGGTGCTGGCCACCCAGAACCCGATCGACCAGGAAGGCACGTACCCGCTGCCCGAAGCGCAACTCGACCGTTTTCTGGTCAAGGTGCTGATCGACTACCCGACCGCCGCCGACGAAGTGACGCTGGTGCGTCAGGTGACCGGTGGCCAGGTGGGCGACGCGCTGGATCTGTCCACCGTCGGCACGCTGCTGCGCCCGGAAACGATCAATGCGCTGCAACAACTTACTGCCGAAGTGACGGTGGACGACCAGGTGCTCGACTACGCGGTACGCATTGTGCGCGCCACGCGCGACTGGCCCGGCTTCTCGATGGGCGCCAGCCCGCGCGGCGCCATCGGCTTGATCCGCGTGGCCCGCGCGCTGGCGCTGCTGGCCGAGCGCGACTTCGTCACGCCGGATGAAATCAAGCGCGCCGCGTTGCCGGTACTGCGCCACCGCGTGCTGCTGGCGCCCGAATCCGAGCTGGAAGGGCTGAGCGCCGACCATCTGCTGGCCGGTCTGCTGGAACAGATTCCCGCACCGCGCGCATGATGCCTGGCTTCGTTCCCGGTCGCCGCCTGCTTTACCTGGGGCTTGCTCTGGCGCTCGCCGCCTGCGCCCAGCCCTGGCTGCCACCCGGCCCATGGTGGCTGGTGCCGCTGGCGCTGGTCTCTGTGGCGGTGATCGATGCCGCGCTGGGGTGGCGGATACCGCCACTGACCTGCGAGCGACGCGTCAGCAAGGTGTGGGCGCGTGGCCGCTGGGGCGAGGTGACGCTGACCGTGCATCACCCGCAGGGCCGCGCCTTGCGGCTGGCGCTGTTCGACCATTACCCGACCGGCTGGGAGATGCAGGGTCTGCCGCATGCCGCCAGCCGTCTTGCGGCAGGGCGGTTCCTGCAACTGGGCTATCGCCTGCTGCCCACGGAGCGCGGCGATCATCGCTTTGGCCGGCTGGAACTGCGCGTGGAGACACCGCTGCGCCTGTGGGCTCGCCGCGCCTGGGTGGGAGAGGGCGACGCGGTGCGCGTGTTTCCGGATTTCACCACGGTACTGAAGCGCTCGCTGGCCGCTGCCGACCGGCGCGTACCGCAGGCGGGCGTGCTGCGCCGCCGCCGCCGCGGCGAAGGCACCGATTTTCACCAGTTGCGTGAATATCGTCGCGGCGACAGCCTGCGTGCCATTGACTGGAAGGCCACCGCGCGCCAGCAAAAGCCGATCAGCCGTGAGTACCAGGAAGAACGCGACCAGCAGATCGTGTTCATGCTCGACTGCGGCCGGCGCATGCACGCGCTGGACGGCGAGACCTCGCACTTCGATCACGCGCTCAACGCCATGCTGGTACTGGCGTGGCTGGCCCAGAAACAGGGCGATGCCGTTGGCCTGTTCACCTTCGCCGGGCCGCAACGCTGGCTGGCGCCGACCAAGGGCCGCGCGGCGTTCGACCGCCTGCTGGCGGGCCTGTACGACCTGGAACCGGGCGAAATCCATCCCGACTACGTGCAGGCGGCGCAGGCGCTGGGCGAGCAGGTACGCAAGCGTAGTCTGATCGTGCTGCTGACCAATGTGCGCGACGAAGACAGCGATGCGCTGCCCGATGCGCTGCGGCTGCTGACGCGGCACCATCGCGTGATGTGCGTCAGTCTGCGCGAAGTGGTGCTCGACCAGGTGCTGGCGCAGCCAGCCACCGACCTCGACAGTGCTTTGCTCCACTGCGGCACGCTCGAATACGTCGAAGCGCGCCGTCAGGCGCTGCTCAAACTGCACGGCCACGCCCGCGAGCTGATGGACGTGACGCCACAGCAGTTGCCACTGGCGCTGGTCAATCGCTACCTGGATTTGAAGGAAAGCGGGGCGCTGTAGGTTTTGGGGGGAAGAGGGAAGGGCAACGGCAAGCCAAAAGCCCCTCCGGGCAGTGCTTAGGATCGGCCTTTCACCCTTCCCACCTCCCCCTTCTTCCTTCCCGGTGCGCTCGGGCGCGCCGGCACGCTTTCCGCCGCGCGGGTTCTGGGCGACAATTGCACTCTGTTCCCGCTCCTGCACAAGCCCCATGCGTCAAGTCACCGTTACCCGCAACACGCTCGAAACCCAGATCACCGTCACGCTCAACCTCGACGGTAGCGGGCAATCCCGTTTCGACACCGGCGTGCCGTTCTTCGAGCACATGCTGGACCAGGTGGCGCGCCACGGCCTGTTCGACCTGGACATCGTCGCCAAGGGCGACCTGCATATCGATGCGCACCACACGGTGGAGGATGTCGGCATCGCGGTGGGCCAGGCATTCGCCAAGGCCGTGGGCGACAAGAAGGGTATCCGTCGCTATGGCCACAGCTACGTGCCGCTGGACGAGGCGCTGTCACGCGTGGTGGTCGATCTCTCCGGCCGTCCCGGCCTGGAATACCACTGCGACTACACCCGCGCGGTGATCGGCCAGTTCGACGTGGACCTGTTCGGCGAATTCTTCCGGGGCTTTGTCAACCATGCCGCCGTCACGCTGCATATCGACAACCTGCGTGGCAAGAATGCCCACCATCAGGCCGAGACCATCTTCAAGGCGCTGGGCCGCGCGCTGCGTATGGCCTGTGAGTTCGATGATCGCATGGCCGGCATTACCCCTTCTACCAAGGGCACCCTGGTCGGTTGAGCGGGGCAGCCGGCCAGGCCGGCGCCACCGCCCGTCAACAGGTTCCAAGTCATCACAGGCTCTGAAATGCAAAAAATCGCCATCGTCGACTACGGCATGGGCAATCTGCACTCGGTGACCAAGGCGTTCGAGCTGGTCGCCGAAGGCCGGGCGCAGGTCGAACTGACGCAGGACCCGGCCGTGGTCGCCGCCGCCGATAAGGTGGTGTTTCCCGGCCAGGGCGCCATGCCGGACTGCATGCGCCACCTGGATGAATCCGGCCTCAAGGCCGTTGTGCTGCAAGCGTCGCAGGATCGCCCGTTCTTCGGCATCTGCGTCGGCGCGCAACTGCTGTTCGAGCGTAGCGAAGAAGGCCCGACCGATAGCCTGGGTGTGTTCAAGGGCGAGGTACGGCGTTTTCCGCCCGAACTGATGATCGACGGTCACGGCCAGAAGCTGAAAGTGCCGCACATGGGCTGGAACGAAATGTTCATCGTGCGCGACCACCCCTTGTGGGCCGGGATTCCCGACGGCGAGCGCTTCTATTTCGTACACAGCTATCACTTTGCCCCGACCGACGACATCGCAGTGGTGGAAACCGCCTATCCGTACCGTTTTGCGGCGGCTGTGGCGCGCGACAATATCTTTGCCATCCAGTGCCACCCGGAAAAGAGTGCACAGGCGGGCCTCAAGTTATTGAAAAATTTCGTAGACTGGGACGGTCGCGCCTGAAAGCGATCATTCCTCCGCACCGGTGCCGCGCTGTGCAACCCCTTCATTCAATTCTCATGCAAACGTACCAATCATGCTGATCATTCCCGCAATCGACCTCAAGGACGGCCAGTGCGTGCGCCTGCGCCAGGGTGAAATGGACGACGCCACGGTGTTCTCCGACGATCCGGCCAGCTTCGTCAGCCACTGGCTGGGCCAGGGCGCGCGTCGCATGCACCTGGTGGACCTGAACGGCGCCTTCGCCGGCAAGCCGCGCAACCTGGACGCCGTGAAGCGCATCATCGCCGCCATCGATGGCGAGGTGCCGGTGCAACTGGGCGGCGGCATCCGCAGCCTGGAAACCATTGAGATGTACCTGGACGCCGGCATCGACTACGTCATCATCGGCACCGCCGCCGTCAAGCAGCCCGGCTTCCTGCACGAAGCCTGCGACGCCTTCCCCGGCCATATCATCGTCGGGCTGGACGCCAAGGATGGCAAGGTCGCCACCGATGGCTGGAGCAAGATCACCGACCACGATGTGGTCGATCTGGCGCAACGCTTCCAGGGCTACGGCGTGGAAAGCGTGATCTACACCGACATCGGCCGCGACGGCATGCTGTCCGGCGTGAACATCGAAGCCACGGTACGGCTGGCGCAGGCGCTGACGATCCCGGTGATCGCATCGGGCGGCCTGACCAACCTGGACGATGTGCGCAAGCTGGTGGAAGTGGCCGACGAGGGCATCGAAGGCGTGATCACCGGCCGGGCCATCTACGCAGGCACCATCGACTTCAAGGCCGCGCAGGAGCTGGCCGACGAACTCGTCGCCGCCTGATCCGCCGGGCATCGCCCTTTACCTTTTGCTTCCACGGGCATGGCAAGCGGCCATGCCCCGTTTTTTCCACCCCACCGGTTTTTGCCATGCCGCTCGCCAAACGCATCATTCCCTGCCTCGACGTCACCGCCGGCCGCGTGGTCAAGGGCGTCAATTTCGTCGGCCTGCGCGATGCGGGCGACCCGGTGGAGATCGCCCGCAAGTACGACACGCAGGGCGCGGACGAAATCACCTTTCTCGACATCACCGCCAGCTCGGACGAGCGGGACATCATCCTGCACGTGATCGACGCCGTGGCCAGCGAGGTCTTCATTCCGCTTACGGTGGGCGGCGGCGTGCGGCAGGTGGCGGATGTGCGGCGGCTGCTCAATGCCGGCGCGGACAAGGTCAGCATCAACACCACCGCCGTGACCAACCCGGAAGTGGTGCAGGGTGCCGCCGACCGTTTCGGCAGCCAGGCCATTGTGGTCGCCATCGACGCCAAGGCCGTGGACGCAGACAACACCCGCTGGGAGGTCTTCACCCACGGCGGGCGCAAGCCCACCGGGCTGGATGCGGTGGAATGGGCGCGCAAGATGCAGGAATACGGCGCCGGCGAAATCCTGCTGACCAGCATGGACCGCGATGGCACCCGCATCGGCTTCAACCTGCCGCTGACACGCGCGGTGAGCGACGCGGTCGATATCCCGGTGATTGCCTCGGGTGGCGTGGGCAATCTTGGCCATCTGGTCGATGGCGTATTGCAGGGCCATGCCGACGCGGTACTGGCCGCGTCGATCTTCCATTTCGGCGAGTACACCGTGCGCCAGGCCAAGGAAGAAATGCGCAGGGCCGGCATCGAAGTCCGCCTGTAGGCCACGCGGCCACGGCCGTCGTATGCCGATGGCGATGCGACTGGCTCGCGTTATCGTGGCCGTTTCCCCAAAAAAACCGGATTTACCATGCGCCTCGCCCTCGCCCTCATCGCCACGCTGTTCGCCGCCAATGTGCTGGCCTGTGAACTGGAAGTAAGCAAGCCCGCCAAGGATTTGAACGTGTCCGTGGACAATATGCGCCACGGGATCAAGAACGAACTGACGTTGTTCCTGACGCTGAAGAACGAAGGCACCAAGCCGATCAGGCTGGCCGGCGGCTTCGACGTGCTGGACGATCAGGATCGCCGCGTTGCGCCGGCCAAGGTGGAAGGCGCGGTAACGGAACTGGCGCCCGGCGCCAGCGCCCAGGTGGTCAGCTATTACCTGCCCAGCCCGGATTACACCCCGACCCTGCTGGATCTCAAATAAGCGGCCGACAAACCCTTTTCGGCAGCGTGCACGGGTGCTGGCCTGTGCAGGAGCTGCCTGCGTTCCGCCTTGCCGGGATGATGTCGGGTTTTGTTCGCCGCGCCGGAACATGGAGTACCGATGAGCGCCTGGCTCGACGAAATCAAATGGGACGATAAAGGCCTGGTGCCGGTGATTGCACAGGATCGCGCCACCGGCCGGGTGCTGATGTTTGCCTACGCCAATCGCGAGGCCGTGGCGCTCACGGCGGAAAAGCGCACTGCGCACTACTACACCCGTAGCCGTGGCCGCCTGTGGCACAAGGGCGAGGAAAGCGGGCATTTCCAGGACGTGCACGAAATCCGGCTCGATTGCGACGGCGACGTGCTGATCTACCTGATCGACCAGCAGGGTGGCATCGCTTGCCACACCGGCCGGCAGAGCTGCTTTTTCCGCGTGCTGGAACAAGACGGCTGGGCCACGGTGGACCCGGTACTCAAGAACCCGGACGACATCTACAAGGTTTAGGCGTGTCGTGATACAAGCGACGACACGCCCTGGGTCGATTCGCCCTGAAACGCGCCATTGGCAAAGGGGCTGGCCCAAGGCATGACCGTCCCCGCCACCCGGCCGCGCGCACGATCTGGCCCTTTGCCACGTGCTTGCAACGAAACGGCAATATAATTGCGTTTTGATTGCGCGCCTGGGGGCATCTGCCATGGTTTCTGCCGACATCCTCGAACGTCTTTCCGCCACGCTTGTCAGCCGGCGGGACGCCGACCCGAACGTTTCCTACGTCGCCAAGCTCTTCCACAAGGGCCAGGAGGCCATCCTGAAGAAAGTGGGGGAGGAATCCGTGGAGGTCATCATGGCCGCCAAGGATGGCGACAAGCTGCACATCGTGCGCGAAGTGGCGGACCTGTGGTTCCACACGCTGGTGCTGCTGGCACACGAAGGGCTCAGCCACGAGGACGTACTGGCCGAGCTGGCGCGGCGCGAAGGGATTTCCGGCATCGATGAAAAAGCGGCACGCAAAGGACACTGAGGCATGACGGACTGCATCTTCTGCAAGCTGGCGGCGGGCGAGATCCCGGCCAACAAGGTTTACGAGGACGACGACGTATTCGCCTTCCACGATATCCACCCGGTGGCGCCGGTGCATTTCCTCATCATTCCCAAGCGACACGTCGATTCGCTGGCGCATACCGATGAAAGCCACCAGACGGTGCTGGGCCGGATGCTGCTGCTGGCGCCCAGGCTGGCGGCGGAGCTGGGCCTCACCGAAGGCTTTCGCACCATCATCAATACCGGTGCAGGTGGTGGCCAGACCTTCTTCCACCTGCATCTGCACGTAATCGGCGGCGCGCCGCTGTCCCCCAACATCGTCGAACTTTCCACTCACTGATACATCGCGGAGTACGTTTTCATGGGTTCCCTCAGCATCTGGCACTGGCTGATCGTGCTGCTTATCATCGTGCTGGTCTTCGGCACCAAGAAGCTTGGCAACATCGGCAAGGATCTCGGCTCGGCCGTACGCGGTTTCAAGGAAGGCGTGCGGGGCGACGAGGAGCCCAAGCAGGCGCAGTCCGAGCCGGAAAAAGGCCGTGTGATCGACGTGGCGGAGCGCGACAAGCGCTGATCCACCGTTCAGGGCCGGATGCCGCCTGCGGGCTGGCATCCGGCCTCTTCATTGGCGCGCCCGTCATCGGGGCGTGCCGTGTTCCGCCCCAGGCAATCACTGCCGGGGCTTTCGAATTCTTTCCAGGGTTGATGTCGTGTTCGACGTGGGTTTCGGCGAGCTGATCGTGATTGGCGCCGTGGGGCTGGTGGTACTGGGCCCCGAACGGTTGCCCAAGGTGGCGCGCACGCTGGGTGCGCTGCTGGGGCGCGCGCAGCGCTTCGCCGCCAGCGTGAAGGCCGATCTCGACCGCGAAATCGGCCAGACCGAGCTGGCGCGGATCGAAGCCGAGCTGCGCGAGGAGGGCGACGCGCTGCGTCAGACCATCCACCAGCCGCTCAGCGATGCGCGCGAGGAAATCACCGGGCTGAATCGCGAGCTGGCCGCGCTGGAACAGGCGCCGCCCACCCCGGCACCCGCGCCCCAGGTGTCCGCCGTTTCCCCACCGCTACCCGTTCCGCCGCCCGCCGGGCAGGCCGAACCGGCCATTGACGCCCCCGAGCGCGATGAGCGGCAACTCGACTTGTTCGCTGATCCTGCGCCCCCGGCCGGGCCGGAGAGGGACCGCCGATGAGCGCCGACCTGCAACCGCTGCTGGTCCACCTGCTGGAGTTGCGTACCCGGCTGGTCCGCACGGCACTGGTGTTCCTTGCCGCCTTTTTTGCCTGCTTCTATTTTTCGGGCCAGCTTTATGACCTGCTGGTGGCGCCGCTCGCCAGCGTGCTGCCCAACCAGAAGCTGGTATCGATCGGTATCGCCTCGCCATTCCTGCTTCAGGTGAAGATCGCGGCAATGGCGGCGTTTGTCCTGACGTTGCCGCACACGCTGTATCAGATCTGGGCCTTTGTCGCGCCCGGCCTCTACGCGCACGAAAAGCGGCTGGTGGTGCCGCTGGTGGTGTCGAGCACGCTGCTGTTCCTGCTGGGCATGGCGTTTGCCTATTTCTTTGTCTTCGGCACGGTGTTCCATTTCATCGCCGGCGTGGTGCCGGCGTCGATGCAATGGCTGCCCGACTCCGGCGAATACCTGGATTTCGTGCTGGGCATGTTCGTTGCCTTCGGCTTCACCTTCGAAGTGCCGGTGGCGGTGGTGGTGCTGGTGCATCTGGGCGTGGTCACCGTCGAGAAGCTGCGCGAATGGCGCCCATACGTGATCGTTGGCGCCTTCATCGTCGCCGCCGTGGTCACCCCGCCCGATGTGCTGTCGCAATGCATGCTGGCAATCCCGCTGTGCCTGCTGTTCGAACTGGGCTGCGTGGTTGCCAGATGGGTGGGGCGCCGCGCACCGCTGGGCGGGCAGGCCTGACGCGAAGCGGGCTCAGGGGCGAGGCGCCGCATACAGCAAGCGGTTACAGGCAAGCCCCGCACGGCCCGTTACACTGCGCGTTTTCCCTCCAGGGCATCTGTTCATGCCACTGCGTATCTTCCAGGTTTTGCTGGTGCTGCTGGTCTCGCTGCCGTTTGCGATTCCCTACAAGTATTCGCCCAATGCCGTCTTCCCGTCCGAAGTGGCCGCCTTTGGCCTGAGCGCCTTGCTGGTGCTGGCCGCACTGGCGTTGCCGCGCGACGGCAAGCGTGCTCCCGTGCCGTGGATGGCCTGGCCCTGGCTGACGCTGGCGATGGTGATCGGCCTGCAATGCGTGGTGCTGGATACGCCCTACTGGTCGCTCCGGTTGATTCCCATCGCCTATCTGGTGGTGGGCGCGCTCTCGGTGCTGGCGCTGGCGCGTGCGAAGGACGCGTATGGCTGGATGCCGCTGCTGGACGCGCTGGCCTGGGGTCTGCTGATGGGAACGCTCATCAACTCCGGCATGGCGTTGCCGCAAGTGGTGGACAAGCTGCTTTCCGGCAGCGGCCGGGTATACGGCACCATCGGCCAGGCCAATATGTACGGGCATTACCTGGCGTGGGGCCTGGCCGGCACAGCATGGCTGGGCGCGCGTCGGCAAGTGCCCCGCTGGGTGTTCTGGACGATGACCACATGGCTGGTCATTTCGCTGGCGTGGTGTGGTTCGCGCTCGGTGCTGCTCTATGCCGGCGCATGGCTGGTGCTGGGCGGGCTGGCGGGCTGGCGTGTGCGCGACGAGGAAACCCGTCGCTTCGGACGCTATCTGCTCGGCGCGGCGCTGGCGATGCTGGCGGGCCAAGTGTTCACACCGCTGCTCAACGACCTGATCGCGCTGCTGATCGGCCAGGATCACAATGTACCGACCGCGCTGGAACGGCTCGGCTCCAACGGCGCCCGCCGGCTGGCGGAGTGGCACAAAGCGTGGCTCGCCTTCCTGGCACATCCGCTGCTCGGCGTGGGCTGGGGCAGCTACCCGGCCTATAGCGTGTCGCTGCACGATGCGCCGGAGCTGGCACGGGTGATGGAAAGCAAGCTGTTCACCCATAGCCATAATTCGCTGCTCAACCTGCTGGCCGAAACCGGCGTCGTTGGCGCGCTCTGCGTGTTGTCCGGGCTGGTGGCGGGCGTGGTCGGACTATGGCGCCGACCGGATTCGCCGGTGGTCTGGCTGGGCGCGGCGTTGTTGTCGGTGTCGTTGCTGCACAGCCTGGTGGAATACCCGCTGTGGTATTTCCATTACCTCGGGCCGTTCGTCCTGTTCTGCGTCGTCTTCTACGATGCGGCCCCCTCGTGGCGCCTGCCGGACAGCGCGGCGCGCGCCGTATCGGTGGTGTTCGGTGCGCTGGGCCTGGCGCTGACCTTCGTCGGTGTGCAGTCGTACATGCTGATCTGGCCGCTGATGACGCCTTCGAAGAGCCCGACCGAAAGCATGCAGCAGATCCTGCGGCTAGAAGCGATGCGCCGACATCCACTGACCGACTTCTACGCCGACTTTGCGTTATCGAACTACGTGGTGGCGAACCAGAGCGAGATCGACTGGAAGCTGTCGGTGCTGGACCCGCTCAATCGCGTGCGTCCTTACCCGGCGCAACTGGGCAAGGCAGCGCTGTTGCACGCCTTGCGCGGCGAAGAGGCCGAGGCGCGTCGGCTGATGCACGAGGCGGTGTACGCCTATCCGGCCAACCTGGACTGGTTCGGGCAGATGCCGCTGCCTTACCAGAATGTACCGGCGGTGGCGGCGATGTTGCAGGAAGTGGAGCAGGCGAAGGCATTCTTCGCGACACTGAAGCAGCCGCTGCGTTAAGCACGTGGGAACCGGCGGTGGCCGCGTGAAGCGGCCTTACGCCTCGGCTGCGAGGCGCCTCACGCCGTGGATGAAGAACTCCCGGTTGCCATCGCCGCCGGTGATCGGGCTGTCGAAGTAGTCCAGAACCTCGAAGCCTGCTGTTTCGGCGGCGGCACGGATTCGTGCTTCCACCTGAGGATACAGGGCGGCGTTGCGCACGATGCCACCCTTGCCCAGCGCCTGTGGCCCCACTTCGAACTGTGGCTTCACCAGGAACAGCAGCCTGCCGCCCTCCGGCAGTAGTGCGGCCAGCGCGGGCAGGACCAACGTCAGCGAAATGAACGATACATCGCCGACGATGGCATCGACCCGCTCGTCCAGATAGGGCGCCAGGTCAGTCGGCAGCACATGCCGCACGTTGATGCCTTCCAGCGTGGTCACCCTGGTATCGCTTGCCAGGCGCGGATGCAACTGACCGTGGCCGACCTCCAGCCCCAGTACCCGGCGCGCGCCGGCCTGCAACAGGCAATCGGTAAAGCCGCCGGTGGATTGCCCGATATCCAGCGCCAGCCAGCCGCGCGCGTCCAGCCCGCAATGCGCCAGCGCGCCCGCCAGTTTCAGCCCACCGCGCGAAACGAAGCGATCCGCGTCATCGGCTGCCAGGTCGATGTGCATGCCAGCATCGAGCTTCTGGCTGGGCTTGCTCACCGGCTTGCCTTCCGCCGTCACCCTTCCGGCCGCGATCATCGCTTGCGCCGCGGTGCGCGAGGCGGCCAGGCCCAATTCGACCAACAGCACATCGGCGCGCGACATCAGTGGGTTCCTCTCGCAATGGGGGTAGATAAGGCCGTTGGCCTTACCGCCATAGCTGAGCGCAAGTTGCGATTGAAGCGAGCGCTGCTCACAGGGGAACGGGGGGAACCGGTGCTGGCACTCATTTTCAGGTGTGTCTCCTGCTTTGCCGGGGGCCTGGCAATCCCTTGAATACCGATCTGGGTTGGCGCGTGCATCCCAGTTTTTCGAGCGAAGCGAGGCTCCCTCGCGGCGGCGAGGGCGGGGGGAGCAGGAATGGAACAGGAGGGACCGGTGCTGGCACTCATTTTCAGATGCGCGCCCGGCTTTGCCCGGGGCCTGGCAATCCCTTGAATACCGATCTGGGTTGGCGCGTGCATCCCAGTTTTTCGAGCGAAGCGAGGCTTCCTCGCGGCGGCGAGGGCGGGGGGAGCAGGAATGGAACAGGGGGGACCGCTGCCGGCACTCATTTTCAGGTGCGCGCCCGGCTTTGCCGGGGGCCTGGCAATCCTCTGAATACCAATGTGGGTTGGAACGAGCACCCAGGTCCTCAAAAGCGTTCGTCCGAGCGCAGATAGCGCCACTTACCCTGCGGCAGTTCGCCGAGGGTGATGCGACCGATGCGGATGCGCTTGAGGCCGACCACGCGCAGGCCCACCTGCTCGCACATGCGGCGGATCTGGCGCTTCTTGCCTTCCTTCAGGATGAAGCGTAACTGATCGTTGTTCTGCCACTCGACCCGGGCGGGTTTGAGGCGCTCGCCATCCAGCGACAGGCCATGGTTGAGCAGCGCGAGCCCGTCGGGCGGAAGGCGGCCGGTCACGCGGACCAGATATTCCTTCTCGACGTCGGAATCCTCGCCGATCAGTGTCTTGGCCACCCGGCCGTCCTGGGTCAGCACCAGCAGGCCCACCGAATCGATATCCAGCCGTCCGGCGGGCGCCAGCCCTTGCAGGTGATCGCGCGAGAAGCGCAGGCCGCTCTTGTCGCCGGCCCACAGGTTGTCCGGCTTGATCAGCACCACCGCCGGCTCGTAGCCCTTTTCGGCCTGGCCGGAGACATAGCCCACGGGCTTGTTGATCAGGATGGTCACGCGCTGTGCCTGGGCCGCCTGGGCCTGGCGCTGGAGTTCGATGCGCTGTGTCGGCAGCACCTTGCTGCCGAGCACGTCCACCACCACGCCATCGACGCGTACCCAGCCCTTGGCGATGTATTCATCGGCTTCGCGCCGGGAGCACAGGCCCAGTTCGGCCATGCGTTTGGAAAGTCGGACGGGTTCCATGCTGCGGGGGAGGGACGGTTGCTCAGGTGTGGAAGTCTACAGGCGAACGCTGGCCCGACCAAACCCGGTGGCCGGGCGCCGGGGCCGGCGCAGGGGGATCAGGATTGTGGCGCCTGCCAGTGCCCCGAGCGTCCACCCTGCTTTTCCAGCAGGCGGATACCGTCGATGCGCATTGCTTTGTCCACGGCCTTGCACATGTCGTAGACCGTGAGCAAGGCGATGCCGACGGCGGTGAGCGCCTCCATCTCCACGCCGGTGCGGGCCAGCGTTTCGACGATCGCTTCGCAACGTACGCTGTCGTCGGTGACATTGAATGTCACCTCCAGCCGTGTCAGCGGCAGCGGATGACACAGCGGTATCAGGTCGGCGGTCTGTTTGGCACCCATGATGGCGGCCACGCGTGCCACGCCCAGCACGTCGCCTTTCTTGTTCCCGCCGGAACGGATCAGCGAGATGGTCCGGGCATCGGCATACAGGCGGCCCTCGGCACGTGCGATGCGCACGGTTTCCTCCTTGGCGCCGACATCGACCATGCGCGCGTTGCCGGCCGTGTCGAAGTGGGTCAGGTATTGCCCGGAGGTGTCCAGGTAGCGCTCGGCGTTGTCCAGATCTTCGGCCGTGTTCAGGTTGGCAAAGGCGGTGTCGGGGAATTCGACGTAGGCCGGCGCCAGTGTCACCAGCCAGTCGCCCAGCCCACGGTTGCCACCGCAGCCCAGGCGCTCCATCAGCGACAGCAGTACGCCGCGTCGCAACAGGCACAGTGTCGGGTGCACCCGGCCGTTCTCGCTTTGTGCCACCGCGGCGGGTGTGTTGGCCTCCGTCAGACCGCGATGGAGCCGCTCGGCGAAATCCGGTGGCAGGAACGGAACGTCGCACGGCATCACCAGCAGGTACTCGGCGGGCGAGGCGAGCAGGGCGGTGTGGATGCCGGCGAGCGGGCCGGGGTAGTCGTCGTAGATGTCGTGCAACACGGGATGCCCGAAGCGGGCGTATTCGGCCAGGTTGCGATTGGCCGACAGCAGGATGTGGTCGAGTGGCAGCGTCTGGCGTTGCAGGGCTTCGATGGCCCACAGCACCAGCGGGCGATCCGCCAGCCGGATCATCCCCTTGTCCTCGCCGCCCATGCGCAGGCCGCGCCCCCCGGCAAGGATGACGGCATCGATCTTCATATCAACCCCCACTGTCGGGCCGCTTCGGTGGCGGCCCGCTTCTCGATGATTGCCACCTGGGGCCAACCGCCCCGTCTATGCGGTAATCATAGATGCGCCACCGTCCATAACCGCTGCGCGGCGCCTACTGGTGGCGCCGCGTCGGGCGATCAGTGGTCGAGCAGCGACAACTGGAAGATGCGTACCGGGTCGCCTTCCACCAGCACGCTGTGTTCCGGCACCACGGCGAAGGCATCCGCCCAGACCACCGAGGTCAGCACGCCCGAACTCTGGTTGGGATAAGGCACGGCCAGGCCGTGTTCGATGCGTACGCGGAGGAACTCCCGTCGCGGAATGGCCCGGTTGCGGGAAAAGCCAGCCGGCAGCCACAGGTGCGGCAGGGTTTCGTATACGCCCAGGCGGGCCAGCAGGAACGGACGTACCAGCAGCACGAAGGTGGCGAAGCTGGAAACCGGGTTGCCGGGCAGGCCGATGAAATCCGCCTCGCCGATGCGGCCGAACGCGAAAGGCTTGCCCGGCTTCATGGCGATCTTCCAGAGCGCCAGCCATTCGTGCGTCTGCAAGGCGGCACGTACGTGATCCTCCTCACCCACCGAGACGCCGCCGGTGGAGATCACCACGTCGTTGTCCTGTGCCGCTTCGGCCAGCAACCGAGTGGTCAGGTCCAGCTCGTCGGCCACGATGCCGTAGTCGGTCACGATGCAGCCCAGGTCTTCCAGCAACGCGCGCAGCATGTAGCGGTTGCTGTTGTAGATCTTGCCGGGCGTGAGCGGCGTACCGGGCTCGACCAGTTCGTTGCCGGTGCAGAGCAAGGCCACACGCAAGGGGCGCAGCACACTGAGCGCGGGAACGCCGATTGCGGCGGCCAGGCCCAGTTCGGCGGCGCGCAGCCGCAGGCCGGTGGCGAGTACCACGTGGTCGCGCGCGACGTCTTCACCAGCCAGGCGGATGTTCTGGCCGCGCCGTGGCGGCACGTTGACGTGCACCGTTTCCGCGCCGGCGATGCAGTCCTCCTGCATTGCCACGGCGTTGGCGCCCGGCGGAATGGGCGCACCGGTGAGGATGCGCGCGGCCTGGCCGGGGGCGAGCGGGATGCCGACCTCGCCAGCGGCGATGCGCTGTGTCAGCGGATACTCGACGGGGGGCGCGGCGAAGTCCGGCACATGCAGGGCGTAGCCATCCATGGCACTGTTGTCGAAGGCGGGCACGTCGATGGACGAGGTCAGCGGTGTGGCGAGGACTCGCCCGCGCGCGGCGGTGAGCGGCACCGTTTCGCAATCGGTCAGCGGGCGGGCGGCAGCCAGCAATTGTTCCAGGGCCAGGTCTACGGTCAGCATGGGCGATCCAGAGGTGAAGTCGGAAAACAGATGGGCAACCGGCGCATGATCAGCCTCCGGTCTGCGACATGAAGCGCACGATGCGGTCGGGCGCTTCACGGAATTCGTGGCGCTCGGGCTTCCGTTGCAGTGCATGGTGGATGGCGTCGGCCAGTTCGGCGTCGCTGGCTCCGCCGCGCAGCAAGGGGCGGAACTCGAATTTGTCCTCCTGGCCCAGGCAGAGGTAGAGCGTGCCATCCACGGCCAGCCGCACGCGGTTGCAGCTTGCACAGAAATGCTGCGAGATCGGGGTGATGAAGCCGATACGGCCGTCCCCGTCGGCGGTGCGCCAGTAGCGTGCCGGGCCGCCGCCCAGCTCCAGCGCTTCGGGCTCCAGGCCGAAGCGTGCCACCAGTCGCTCGCGCACGGGCGCCAGGTCCAGGTGGCGCGCATCGCGCCCGGTGTGGCCCATCGGCATGGTTTCGATCAGGCGCAGGATGAAACCGTGGGCGAAACAGAACTCGGCCATGCGTTCGATCTCGTGATCGTTCACGCCCTGGAGCGCCACCATGTTGAGCTTGATGGGTGACAGCCCCGCAGCGCGGGCGGCGCCCAGGCCGGCCATGACCGCGGCGAGCGTGTCGCGGCCGGTGATATCGGTGACGCAGGCACGATCCAGCGAATCCAGGCTGACGTTGATGCGATCGACTCCCGCCTGCTTCAGTGCGTGGGCGTGGCGGTCGAGCTGGGTTCCATTGGTGGACAGCGAAAGGTCGGCCAGGCCGGGTAACGCTTTCAGCCGCTGCGCCAGCCGGGGCAGGTCGCGCCGCAGCAGCGGTTCGCCACCGGTCAACCGTACGCGCCCCACCCCCAGGCGGACAAAGGCGCCCACCAGCCGTGTCAGCTCATCGAAGGTCAGCCAGTGCGCCGGCTCCTGGTAGCCGTGGAAACCCTGGGGCAGGCAGTAGGCACAGCGCAGGTCGCAGCGATCGGTGACCGATACGCGCAGGTAGCTTACCCGACGGCCGTAGCGGTCGATCAAGGCGGGGGGGCGGGTAGCGGTATCGGGCATGGCTGGGTTCCTCGATCCCGTCTCGACGAGTGGACGGGCCAACGCGGCGGCAGCGCATCGCCGGCCCGAAGGCGGCGCACCGCGCGGGGCACGCTGCGGGCGGAACGGCGATGGAAACTTCCCTCACTATACGGCGATGGCGAGGGCGGCGCTCCCGCTCAGTCGCCAGTGCGGCGCGGGAGTTCCAGCAGATGGCCCAGCTTCTGGCGCTTGGTGACGAGGTAGCGGCGGTTTTCGGCGTTGGCGGCGATCTCGTGCGCTTCGCGTTGCAGCACCGGCAGGCCGGCGGCTTCCAGCGCGGCGATCTTGCGCGGATTGTTGCTCATCAGGCGCACCGAGCACAGGCCCAGGTCGCGTAGGATGAAGGCGGCGGCTTCGTAGCTGCGCGCATCCACCGGCAGGCCCTGCGCTTCGTTGGCCTGCACCGTGTCCAGCCCCTGGTCCTGCAAGGCGTAGGCGCGGATTTTATGTGTGATGCCGATGCCGCGCCCTTCCTGGCCGCGCAGGTACAGCAATACACCGCGTCCTTCGTCCTGGATGCGATGCAGTGCCAGTTCGAGTTGTTCGCCGCAGTCGCAACGCAGCGAGCCGAAAATGTCGCCGGTCAGGCATTCCGAGTGCAGGCGCACCAGCACGCCTTCCTGGCCCTCCAGATCGCCCAGCGTCAGCGCCACATGCTCCACGCCATCCAGCCGCGAGCGGTAGACATGCGACATGAACTCACCATGCCGCGTCGGTAAACGGGCGCTGGCCACGCGATCGGCAAGGGTGGGATCGGCCAGCGCGGACAGGGCGTCGGCGCCGGCTGCGGGCAGGCGTTCGGATTCGGGGAGCGACGAGGTGGGCATGAGGATCCGGGGCAGGCTTGGAACGGTTTATCAAAAAGATGTGGGCGACGGCGCGGGTTTCAATGGCCGAGGCTGCCCATTGCGCCACCCCGGAAACGAAAAATCCCGCCGCATCGCTGCGGCGGGATCGGCGCTGTGGCTGGTCCGGCGATCAGGGCGTCGGCAGCGTATAGCCTTCCACCTTAGCCTCGCCCACCAGGCGGGTGAGGTATTCGTTCATGGCGCGGCGGTTGGCCATTTCGGTCAGGAAACCGGCCAGGCGCTCATGCGCTTCCTCGAAGGTCACCTTTTCGCCGCCATGCTTGGCGCCGGCCTTGATGATATGGAAGCCGAACTGGGTTTCCACCAGTTCCGGGCTGACTTCGCCTTCCTTCAGCGAGAATGCGGCGGCTTCGAACTCCGGCACCATCTGGCCGCGACCGAAACGGCCCAGCTCGCCACCCTGCTTGCCCGACGGGCAGGCCGATTGCTCGCGCGCCACGGCGGCGAACTTGTACGGCTCCGCCTTTACTTCTGCCAGCACGCCTTCGGCGCGGGCGCGTACCAGGCCGGCCGAGGTGGCGTCTTCCACCGCGAACAGGATGTGGGCGGCTTCCACTTGCTCGCCGCGCACGAAGCTCTGCGGGTTTTCTTCGTAGAAGCTGCGGCAATCGGCTTCGCTGGGTGCTTCCACCTTGATGTTGGCTTCCAGCAATTCGCCGATGGCGGCGTCGGCGTCCGGGTTGGTGATGCCTTCCTTGCGGGCCTGCTGGGTCAGCAGCTCACGCAGGATCAGTTCCTGGGTGATCGCATCACGCGCGCCGGGCGCGTCGTTGGCTTGTTCGACTGCTTCGTTGATTTCGGCCTCGCTGATCGCGACGCCGTTGACGGTGATGGCCATGCCGGTTCCTTGTCTGTAAAAGAAAAGGCCGCGTCTGTAACGTGCGGCCGTTGCCTTGATTGTACTCGTTATGCGCCGGGCGGCGATGAGTGCCGCCTGGCGGCTTCGCCGCACAGGCGGTTCGACATGCCCCGGCGCGTGGAAAAAAGTGTGTGGTTGCCGGTCCCCCGCGAAAGCAAACCGCCCGGTCAGGCCAGGGCGGTCGGCATCGAGGTGCGCGGGTTCGAGCGGCGCCTAGCGTGCTTTGGACAGCTTGTCGTTCCAGAACACGACGGCGGCATCCAACGCCGCCTTGGCGGTCTTGCGGCCGGTGACGGCCGACTCCACTTCCTCGCGCAGCTTGCGGTACAGCGGCTCGGTGTCGTCGATACCCAGCAGCGTCAGCGTCCGCACGTTGGCCAGGTTACGCGCGCCGATGGCGCGTGCGTTTTCCACCGCACCGGCGTTGGCGGGCAGTTGCTGGAAGTAGGGATCGAACGCAGCCTTGGTCGCGGACGGATAGGTGCCACCGGTGGCCTTGGAGAACGCCAACTGGTTGGCGTCGTTGGTCAGGTACTTGGCGAACTTGGCCACTTCCGGCAGCGCCTTCGGATCGACGCCCTTGGGCACCACGAAGTCGAACAGCCAGCCACCCTTGACCACGCCGGTGGGGCCTTGCGGCGCCGGCAGCACGCGGGTCTTGGCATAGACGGCCTTGCCGTCGTCGCGCACACGGGCCAGGCCGGTGGGCGCGGTTTCCAGCATGGCCAGCTTGCCAGCGTTGTAGGCGGCGATGGCGGCCTGGAAGTTGTCTTCGCCGAACAGTGCGGCCTTGTCGTGGATCAGCGCCTTGCTCTTGTAGGCCAGCACGTATTTTTCCAGCAGCGCCACGTGGGCGGGCGAATTGAACACGGCGCGGTTCTTTTCCACCAGCGGCAGGCCTTCGGCCATGAAGATACGTACCGGCAGGCCCAGTTCGGGCGCCAGCCCGGCCACACCGGTCTTTTCGGCAATCTGCTTGGCGGCGGCCAGCTGCTCGTCCAGCGTGCGGATCGGTTTGTCGGGATCGAGCCCCGCGCGGCGGAACAGATCGGCATTGACGGCCAGCACGCTCACGCCGTTGTACCAGGGGAAGGCGTAGGTCTTGCCTTCCCAGGTCACGTCGGCCAGCGCGCCGGGCATATACATGGCGCGGTCGGCGCCCATCAGCTTGTCCACCGGGACGATGGAGCGGCGTTGCGCCAGGTCGTAGGCCCATTCCACGTTCAGGTTGGCCAGCGCGGGCGGCTGTGCGGCGGCAATGGCCCCGTGCAGGCGCGGCATGATCTTGTCCCATGGGTGGTCCACCCAGACGATATCGACGTTGGGGTTAGCGCGCTCGTAGTCTTTTTCGATCTTCTGGAAATAGCTGTCGAACTTGGGCTTGAGGCTCATCGTCCAGAATTCGATACGGATTTTTTCCGCGTGGGCGAGCGTGCTGACGCACAAGGCGCCGGTGAGCAGCACCGCGAGGGCCGGTTTCATGGACAACTCCTTATAGGCGAACTGGGCAGGGGCGGGCTGGGCGAGAGCCCGCTTCCGCAGCCCGTGCCGTCAGGACGGCCGGAGCGGAAGCGGCGGGATTGTGCCACGCAACCCGCGGCAGGGCCAGAATTTTGACGGGCTAACTTGATGATTCGTAAGATTTTATGAGAAGCGGATTTATCCTGTTTTGTCCTGGGTGCCGCAGTGCGCCATTCCCGCGGGCGGCCACCCGGCCGCTCGTCGTGTACGGGCGCACGTTTGTTCGTAAGTTTTGCGGCGGCGATGCTCAGTTGCCCCGAACGGGCAGGGCGCGCCCATCCGCGTCGAACAGATGGCAGGCATCGGCGTCGAACAGCAGGTGGAGGGTGGCGCCGACGGGGGCCTCGCGCTGGAGCTTGACGGTCACGATCTGCGGCACGCCGGCGATTTCCACGTAGCCCAGCAGGACATCTCCCAGGTGCTCGATCAGATCGACGCGCGCCGCGATCGCACCCGGCTGCGGGCCGGCAACCACGCTGACGTGCTCGGGGCGGATGCCCAGCGTCAGCGCCGCGCCTGCCTGCTGCGTGGAGGCATCGCGCCGGGTGGCGACCAGAGCGCCCGCCAGAGCCACCTGAGCGCCCTGTGGTGCGTCGCGCTCCAGGGTGCAGGGCAGCAGGTTCATGCGCGGCGAGCCGAGAAAGCCGGCGACGAACGCATTGCGCGGCGCGTGATACAGCTCCAGCGGCGTGCCGATCTGTTCGATGCGCCCCGCATTGAACACGGCGATGCGGTCGCCCAGCGTCATCGCCTCCACCTGATCGTGTGTCACGTAGATCATGGTGGTGCCCAGTTCCTGGTGCAGCTTGGCCAGCTCCACGCGCATTTGCAGGCGCAGCGCCGCGTCCAGGTTCGACAGCGGTTCGTCGAACAGGAACACCTTGGGTTCGCGCACGATGGCGCGGCCGATGGCCACGCGCTGGCGCTGCCCGCCCGACAGGGCCTTGGGCTTGCGTTGCAGCAGGTGGGTGATTTGCAGTATCTCGGCGGCGCGGGTGACGCGGGTGTCGATTTCGGTGGGCGGTGTCCGGGCCAGTTTCAAGGCGAAAGCCATGTTGTCGTACACGCTCATGTGCGGGTACAGGGCGTAGCTCTGGAACACCATGGCGATGCCGCGCCGCGAGGCATGTATGTCGTTGGCGTGCGTGCCGGCGATATGCAGCTCGCCGTCGGTGATGTCCTCCAGCCCGGCGATCATGCGCAGCAGGGTCGATTTGCCACAGCCGGAGGGGCCGACGAAGACCATGAACTCGCCGGCCTCGATATCCAGGTCCAGCCCTGGAATGACGTAGTGGTCGCGGGTGTAGGCCTTGCGGATGTTGCGGAGTTGTACTGCGGCCATGTTCTGGCTCCTTGGGTTTTTTGTTCGCGGGTGGTCAGGGCGTGTCATCAGATGTTTCACGACAGCGTTCGGTGCAGTTCGGGATGCCGTGCCAGGCGCTGGGCGCGCTGCGGTATGGATACCGCAAGCGGCCTGCGACGTCGCGCGGCGCCCGAAATGCCCCAAACCCGCAGGGCTGGGCCGAAAAAACACCATCCACTGCGTTGCACTCCTTGCCAATAACCGGTTATTGCCTGCGTCATGCGCCTGGTGGCTGGTGTTTTTTCGGCCCAGCGCTGTCGCGAAACATTTGATGACATGCCCTAGGGCTTGTCGTGATACAGGTGACGACACGCCCTACTTCACAGCGCCGTCCAGGCCGCGCATGAAGTAGCGCTGCGCCAGCAGGAACAGGATCAGCACCGGCAGGATGGTCAGTACCGTGCCGGCGGCGATGACGCGCGTCTTGGCGGCGAAAGTGCCGGACAGGTAGAGCACGCCCACCGCCAGCGGGTACTCGTCGGGTGTTTGCAGTACCACCGCCGGCCAGATGTAGGCATTCCAGGTGGCGACCAGGGTGAAGATGCCCAGCGCGGCCAGCGACGGCATCGCCAATGGCAACGCCACGCGCAGGAACAACTGCCACTCGCCCGCGCCGTCGATGCGCGCGGCATCCAGGATCTCGGCGGGGATTTCCTCGAACGCCTGCTTGAGCAGGAAGATGCCAAAGGCGTTGGCGAGCAGCGGCAGCACCACGCCGGTATGCGTGTTGGTCAGCTTCAACTGCGTCACGGTGATGAAGTTGACGATGAAGTTGAGTTCCGACGGCAGGATCAGCGTGGTCAGTACCGCGAGGAACACCCACTTGCTGCCACGGAACTTCATCACCGCCAGCGCGTAACCGGCCAGGCTGGAGATCAGCAGCGTGCCGAACACGGTCCAGGCGGAAATCCACACCGAATTCCAGAAAAAGCGATCCAGCGGGATCACGCGGCGCGCTTCTTCCACGTGGGCCAGCGTGGGTTCGGTGGGCAGCATCTGCGGCGGAAAGGCGTAGATGTTGCCGCCGTCGCCCAGCGCGGTGGACAGTGTCCAGAGAAAGGGAAAGGTGGTGAACAGGCCGACCAGCGCCAGCAAGGTATAGCGCGGCGTCCAGTTCAGCAGGATGCGTTTCAACATGGGGTGCCTCCAGCGGCGGTTATCGATGGCCCGGCGGGCACGAGCGGGCGCGGTGGGGAAAGAGGGAGCGGCCGCCCGATTGCGGGCCACGGATGCGCCCTGGCCAGAAGTCTTGGGTCCATGGCGGCACTACCGGGAATCGGGTCGGAAGAAGCGGAAGTTGAACCACGCCAGTACGAAGCCGATCAGCGATACCACCAGACTGGCGGCCAGTGCGCGGCTGAAATCGAAGGCGCGGAAACCCATGTCGTAGGCATAGAACGCCAGCGTGTAGGTGCTGCCGATGGGGCCGCCACCGGTCATCACCACCACCTCCTCGAACGCCTTCATCGCGGCCAGTGTGGAGAGCAGCGTGCACAGCAGGATGGTCGGGCGCAGCATCGGCACGGTGATGCGCCAGAAACGCTGCCAGCGATTGGCGCCATCGAGCAGCGCAGCCTCTTCCACTTCCTGCGGCATTGCCTGGAGGCCGGCCAGGTACAGCACCATGTAGTAGCCCAGCCCGCGCCAGAAGGTGACGAACATGACGGAAAACAACGCAAAGCGTTCGTCCGACAGCCAGCCGACCGGGGCATCGATCAGCCGCAGCCAGGCCAGTACCTGGTTGAGCATGCCGTCCTCGTTGTACATCCAGCCCCACATGATGCCGACCACCGATACCGAGGTGACCACGGGCACGAAGAACGCGGTGCGGAACAGCCGGATCGCCGGTAGCTGCGTATTGACCAGCACGGCCAGCGCCAGCGCGGCCACCTGGATCAACGGCACCACCAGCAGGTAGAGCAGCGTGTTGCGGATACTGCCGAGAAAGACCGGGTCGTCGAACAGGGTGCGGAAGTTGTCCAGCCCCACCCATTGCGAACCAGCCAGGTTGAAGATATCCACCCGGGTAAAGGCGAGCAGCGCGCCCAGCCCCACCGGCCAGAAGGAAAACAGGAACAGCACGATGAGCGCGGGCGCCAGGAACAGGTAGGCGCGCACGTCCCGGGTCAGGGCGTTCTTATCCATGAGGGTCTCGCTGTGGCGGGGCGGTGCCCCGGCGGGCCGCCCCGGGCGCAAGCCCGGGTGGCCCGCGTGGATCACTTCTTCAGTTGCGCATTCCAGAACGTCACGGCGGCGTCCATCGCTGCCTTGGGATCCTTGCGGCCAGTGACGGCGGCTTCGGTTTCCTCGCGCAGGCGGCGCAGCAAGGGGGCCGGGTCGTCGATCCCCAGGATCGCCAGCGTGCGCACGTTCTCCAGGTTGCGCGCGCCGATGGCCCGGGCGTTTTCCACGGCCCCCGCATTGGCCGGTACATCCTGGAAGAACGGATCGAGCGCGGCCTGTTTCACCGACGGGTAGGTGCCGCCAGTGGCCTTGGAGAATGCCAACTGGTTGGCGTCGTTGGTCAGGAACTTGGCGAACGTGCCCACCTGCGGCAGCAACTTTGCATCGACGCCCTTGGGCACGACGAAGTCCATCAGCCAGCCGCCCTTGACCACGCCGGTGGCGCCGGGCGGCACCGGCTGCGCCAGCGTCACGGCATAGATGTCCTTGGCGTCGTCGCGCACGCGGGTCAGCGCGGTGGGCGTGGTTTCCAGGATGCCCAGGCGGCCGCCGTTATAGGCGGCGATCGATACCTGGAAGTTGTCCTCGGCGAACAGGTTGTCCTTGAGCAGCGCGCCGGCCTTGTAGGCGGTGGCGAATTCGCGCAGCAACGCCACATGCTTGGGCGAGTTGAACACCGCTTTGCCGTTCTCCAGCACCGGCAGGCCCTCGCCGAGGAAAACGCTTTCCACCCGGCCCAGGCGGGGCGCCAAGCCGGCGACGCCCGCCTTTTGCCGGATCTGCGTCGCCATCTTCAGTTGCTCGGACAGGTTGCGGATCGGCTTGTTGGGGTCCAGGCCGGCCTTTTTGAAGATGGTGACGTTCACCGCCATGATGTCGGCCGAGTTGTACCAGGGAAAGGCGTAGGTCTTGCCCTTCCAGGTCACATCGGCCAGTGCGCCGGCGGTGTACATGCCGCGATCCTTGCCCAGCAGCGCATCGATCGGCTGGATCGCGCCGGATACCGCGTAGTCGTAGGCCCATTGCACGTTCATGTTGGCCAGGGCCGGCGGCTGGCCGGCTGCGACCGCGGCGGTGAACTTGGAACGGATCACGTCCCAGGGTAAATCGGTCCACACCACGTCCACATCGGGGTTCTGGGCTTCGTAGCGCTTGACCACGTCTTCGAAGTAAGCATCGAAGCGGGGCTTCATGCTCATGGTCCAGAACTCGATCTTGACCTTTTCGGCATGGGCGCCGCCGCTGGCGAGCAGCGCGCCGACCATTGCGGCGATCAGGGTGTGCTTCATCGTTCCTCTCTCCTGTTGGGTGCCCCCGGTCGCGGCGCGGCCGGCCTGGCGAGCCGCTGCGCCGGGGTGCCGGTCGCGTCGTGGCGGCTTGTTTTTCAATCTACGGGCGACCTTTGGCCGGGCGGAACCGTTGGCGGCGCATGCCTGTCATGCGTCCCCCGCATGGCGCGGCAAAAAAAAAAGCCCCGCATGCAGCGGGGCGGACAAGAAGATGGAAGTGCCCAGATTGGCGGGAGCGGATTCATTTAAACGCAGTGTTCCGGCAGCTCACAGCCTTGATGGCGCATGTCGGGGATGCGCCGCAGGCATGTGCCGGGAGGATGGCGTCGCCAGACTGCGGATGTGCCGTTCATCGCCGCAGTGCCGATTGCCTGGGACAAGCAAGGCAAAACCGGTGGTGTAGTCCGTGGGGGAGAGCTACATCACGGCGCCGGACGGTCGGTGGCATGGGGCGGGCCGATGGTGCGATGCAGCGTGGCCTTCGGTTTGACTCAGATTGTCGTGACGGTTATTGGCGCCACACCGCCGGAGCACGGGCAACGCCAACAGCGGCGCGGCCTGAGGCGTGCTGTGCATGCCGGTCATGCGCGAGACGCATGGGCAGGTGCTATGCCCGCTTGTCATAAAGCGTTTAATGTATTGAAAAAAGCACGACTACAAGTATTCGCCACAGGCCGACCGGCCGCGCGCGAGGGGCCACCTCGAAGCGACGCGGTACGCAGGCGGTGGTACCGGAGGGAACAATGATGCTGGCCACGCACCAACTCGATCTCAACCTGCTGTTGAGCCTGCACGCACTGCTGACGCACGGCAGCGTCACCCGCGCCGCCGAAACGCTCGGGGTGACGCAGTCGGCAATGAGCCGCTCGCTGGCGCGGCTGCGCGAAGCGTTCGACGATCCGCTATTCGTGCGCGCCGCCAACAAGCTGGCGCCCACGCCGCGCGCCGAAGCACTACGCGCGCCGTTGTCCACCATCCTGCGCCAGATCGACCAACTGGTGGTGCCGGAGGATTTCTGTCCCGCCACTGCCCGTGCCCGCTACCGCATTGCCTGTGCCGGCAGTGCCGAACACGCGCTGTTGCCGGCGGTGCTGGGTACCCTGCTGTATGAAGCGCCGCAGTTTGAGCTGGAGATCGTTCCCTGGGAGGCACATATCCTGGAGGCGATGTCCGACGATGGGCCGGACCTGGCGCTCGGGCTGGCGTTCGATGCCCCGGCGGATGTCTACCAGCGGCTGGTCTGTCGCGATCGCGTGATGTGCGCATTGCGCGTCGATCACCCCGCGCTGCGCGACGGCGAGCTGTCGCTGGATGCCTATTGCGCCGCGTCGCAATTGCAACTGCGCCTGGGGCAGGAACTGGGCCAGATGGTCGATGCCCGGCTGAGCGCGCTGGGCCGCGAACGGCGGGTGAACCTGCAACTGTCGCAATACGCAGCGGCATTCGATCTGCTGAGCGAAAGCGACATGCTGCTTACCGCGCCGGAGCTGGTATTGCGTGCGGCGGAAGCGCGGCGTGGCCTCAAGGTGGTGCCGCTGCCGTTCGATCTGCCACAGATATCGTTGTCGCTGTACTGGCATGCGCGACGGCATCACGATCCCGCGCATATCTGGATGCGCAATGCACTGTGCGGCGGGCTGAAAGCCGAATTCGAGGCGCGCCGTGATGTCTGGGCGGTGGCGGCGTCCTCCCGCCTGCAATCGCTGCCACAGATGCGGCCACTGCCGGTGGAAGCCCAGGCCCGGCCATCGCACGAGCCGCGCAGCTATCCACGGCTGACCAGCTTTTATCCGGTCTACCGCTGAGGCATGGCATGACCACCCGGCAAGCGCTTCATCGGTTCAGCGAAGGCGGCGCGGCGTTGCTGGTGTCCGGGGCGCTGGCTGTCGTTGCCGCTTCAATGCAGGGTGGCACGGCGCTGTGGGCCGGCTTGTGCGTATTGCCGTGCGTGGTGGTGGGGGTGCAACGCTTCCGGCTTGGCGTACAGACCTGGCTGCATCGTGATGGGCGCTGCGCCGGTTGCGGGCGGGAAACCGAGTTCTGTCCCACCGATTGCTATACCCGCTACGATCGCTGCCCGCATTGCGATCTGGGAAATGCACCCTCCAAATAGCGGGCCATTGCGTTGTTCCGGCTACGCAGAGCGGATCGTGCCTCAAAGCAGGAGCTTACCCCCTAGACTGGTATTGGTCTTTTGCGCGGGGCATCGATATGGAAGATTTGTTCTTCCTGGGACGGCAACCCATCATCAACCGGCAGCGGCAACTGGTCGCCTACGAGTTGCTGTTCCGCGACGGGACCGGCGATCACGCCCAGGTCACCGACGACCTGGCGGCCAGCGCGTCAGTCATCAACCACACCTTCACCGATCTGGGCCTGGCGGGCGCGCTGCAAGGCCGGGCCGCTTTCATCAACGTGAATGATGAACTGCTGTTCTCCGAGATGATCGAGCTGCTGCCGGCTGACCGCGTGGTGCTGGAGCTGCTGGAAACCATCGAGCTGAACGAGGCGCTGTACCGGCGTTGCGCCGAACTGCATGCATTGGGCTATCGGCTGGCGCTGGACGATCTGGTCGCGCTGGAGCCGGCACATCTGCCGCTGCTGTCGCTGATCGATGTGATCAAGGTGGATGTGATGCTGGTGCCGTTCGACGAACTGATGCCGCTGGTCCATAAGCTGCGCCATGTTACCGAGCGCATGCACAACCGGCCGATCCAGCTTCTGGCGGAGAAGGTCGCCAACCCGGAAATGCAACGTCATTGCAGCGATCTGGGTTTCGATCTGTTCCAGGGATATCACTTCGCCCGGCCCACCATCCTGTCCGGCCGCCGCCTCAACCCGGCGCAGGCGCAGTTGTTGTCGTTGCTGGGCCTGTTGCAGCAGGATGCCGACATCGAAGAGCTGGAACTGGCCTTCAAGCATGCGCCCAACCTGGCGCTGGGCCTGATCAAGCTGGTGAATTCGGTGGCGTGCGGGTTGCCGGTGCGCATTGCCAGCGTGCGGCATGCGATCACGCTGCTGGGGTTGCGCCAGTTGTTCCGCTGGTTGCAGATTCTGATGTTCGCCCAGGCCGGTAACCACGATAGCGGCGATGTGCTGCTCTATACCGTGGTCTGCCGCGGCCGTTTCATGGAGCGGTTGGCGCAAACGCTGGTGCCCGGGCAGCGGAAGCTGGCGGACAAAGCATTTCTGGTGGGGTTGCTGTCGTTGCTGGACGTGTTGTTCGATCGACCGCTGGTGGAATTGTTGCCCGAGCTGAACCTGAGCATCGACGTGCAGGCGGCCCTGCTGGGAGACCCGCAAGTCAGCCGGCTGGGCCACTGGCTGGCGCTGACGGTGGCGGCGGAGGACGGCGATGTGATCGCGGTACGGCAATGGATGGCGACCGAACCGGAGCTGGATCTGTCGGCGATCAACCGCATGCAGGTGGAGGCCATGCAATGGGCCACCGACATGGGACGCCCCGCCGATTGAGGGGCGCGGCCGCACAAAAAAAGCCAGGCATTCGCCTGGCTTTTTTGCCGACGCCATCCGCTCAGCGCTGGGCCAGCTTGGCCGCGATGCCGGCGACGTGTTTGCCCTGGAAGCGGGCGATGGCCAGCTCGTTTTCCGAAGGTTGCCGTGCACCATCGCCGCCGGTCAGCGTGGAGGCGCCATAGGGGCTGCCGCCGCTGATCTCCGCCAGCGTCATCTGGCGCGCTTCGGAATACGGCACGCCGACGATGACGAGGCCATGATGCAGCAGCGTGGTGTGGAAGCTGGTCAGCGTGGTTTCCTGCCCGCCGTGCTGGGTGGCGGTGCTGGTGAACACACTGCCCACCTTGCCGATCAGCGCACCCTTGGCCCACAGCCCGCCGGTCTGATCCAGGAAGTTGCGCATCTGCGCGCACATGTTGCCAAAGCGGGTCGGGGTGCCGAAGATGATGGCATCCGCCTCTACCAGCTTGTCCACCGTGGCGACCGGCACATGCGCGAACGACGCGCGGCTGGCGGTGGCGCCGCTTTTTTCCAGCACTTCGGGCGGCACCAGCTCGGGTACCTGCAGCACGCTCACCTCGGCGCCGGCCTCACGCGCGCCTTCGGCCACTGCCTCTGCCATGTGATAGATGTGGCCGTACATGCTGTAGAACACCACTTGCACTTTCGTTGCCATGCGAACCTCCTTGGAGTAACCATCGATCGATGCCCAGGACGGGCGGAGCGACCTTGGTTATAGCTCAGTGCGATTTACGTGGAGGGGTAGTGAAGGTGGGGCAGCCATCGGCAAGCCCCCGGGAAGGCGTCTACCGCGCAAAAGCGACTCACCCTTGCTGTGGCGGGGCGGAGCATGCCGATCCGATTCGCTGCGAATGGCGCGGTGGGTCAGGCGCGGCGGAACACCCAGCGATCCGGCCCGCTGGCCGTCTCGGCATAGGCATAGTCTTCCAGATCGAATGCCTTGAGCGCTTCCGGATCGGTGATGCCATGCAGCGCCGCGTAGCGCACCATCAGGCCCCGCGCCCGCTTGGCATGGAAGCTGATGATCTTGTACTGCCCGTTCTTGAAGTCTTCGAATACCGGGGTGATCAGCCGCGCCTTGAGCCGGGCGGTACCCACCGATTTGAAGTACTCCTCGCTGGCCAGATTGACCACGATGCCGGGTTTCAGCTTGTTCACCGCGCGCGCCAGCGTGTCACCCCACCAGGCGTACAGATCCGTGCCGAGTGGGTTGTTCAGCCGGGTGCCCATTTCGAGACGGTAGGGCTGGATCAGGTCGAATGGCGTCAACAGGCCATACAGGCCGGAAAGAATGCGCAGATGCGACGCCAGGTAATCGAAATGCGCGTCGTCCAGCGAATACGCATCCAGCCCTTCATAGACATCGCCCTTGAAGGCGAACACCGCCGCGCGGGCATTGTCCGGGGTGAACGGCTTCTTCCAGTGGTGAAAGCGGCCGACGTTCAGCACCGCCAGCGGGTCGGAGATATGCATCAGCGCCGCCAGCTCGGCGGGCGATTGTTTGCGCAGCAGCCCGACCAGGGTGGTGGACTGCTTGAGGTAAGCGGGCTGGCAGTGGCGATCGGTGGGAAGTTCGGTGGTGTAGTCCAGCGTCTTGGCCGGGGAAATCAACATCAGCATTGCGGATTCAAAACCTTGAAAAGCGAAAGGCGCCCGGTGGCGCGGGGTGGAACAGGGGGCTCAACGTAGCGCGAGATACAGCAGCACGCCCAGCAATACCACGCCGGTCACCAGCAACTGTCGATATTGCCGGCGCAGGCGCAAGGTGAGCTGGGCGTTCTGCTGCGCCAGCTCCTCGATCAGCCGCGCGCTTTCCTGTTGGCGCGTATGCAGCTCGCGTAGCTCGCGACGGTTTTCCTCGACCACCATTTCCAGCGTGGCGAGGCGAGCTTCGGTGCCGGCGGCCGGGTTGATCTCGATCTCGGCCGGCGGAGGCGGCGGCATGGCCTGGGTGCGCTTGAACAGCTTCTTGCTCGCGTCCAGGATGCGGGGCGCGTTCTCGATCAATACCGCCCAGGGAATGGCGGCCAGCCAGTTCAGTGCCATGCGATGCTCCGGTGACAACATGCCCTGTTCGACGATAGCGGCGCAGACTGGTTCGCGAGCGGGTCACTGTGCCGGTTACTGCGCCTCCACGCCAGCATCGCGCAGCAGCGCCGCCAGCTCCATGGCCGTTTTCACGTGCATTTTTTCGAGGATGCGCGCGCGGTGCACTTCCACCGTCTTCATCGAGATCGACAGATCGTCGGCGATCTGCTTGTTCAGGCGGCCGGTGAGGATCAGCTTCATCACCTCGCGCTCGCGCGGTGTCAGCGCGGCCAGCCGGCCTTCCACCTGGCTGCGGGCGTGCCAGGCGTCGCGATGGGTGGCATCGTCGGCCAGCGCCTTTTCGACCAGATCGACGATGTCGTTGTCGTTGAATGGCTTTTCCACGAAGTCGGCCGCGCCGCCTTTCAATGCCGAGACCGCCATCGGCACATCGCCGTGGCCGGTCAGGAAGATCACCGGTGGAACATAGGTGTATTCCTTGAGCCGCGCGAAGAGTTCGATGCCGCCCATGCCGGGCATGCGCACGTCCAGCAACAGGCAACCGAAGCGATCGGGGCTGTAGTCGGCCAGCAACGCCTCGGCGCTGGCAAAGGCCTGGGCCTCGTGATTGCGCGTGGAAAACAGCCATACCAGCGCATCGCGCAGGGCATCGTCGTCATCGACGATGGCGATCCTTCGGTTAGGGTTCATGTGCGTCGGTCTCCTCACTGAACGGTACGGTAAAGACGAAGCGGCAGCCGCCGCCGGGGTTGGCTTCGGCCCAGAGCCGGCCATGATGGTGTTCGATGATGGAACGGCAGATGTTCAGCCCCATGCCCATGCCGGCGTCCTTGGTGGTGAAGAAAGGCTTGAACAATTGTTCCAGTTGTTCCGGCGCGATGCCAGTGCCGCGATCGGCGATGACCACCTTCAGCGCACCGTTGTGGCGGGTGAGCGAGATGGCGAGCTGGCGACGATCGGGCGCGGCGTTGTCCATGGCTTCCAGCGCGTTCTTGATCAGGTTGAACAGCACCTGCTCCAGCATCACCGCGTCGGCATACAGCGGCGGCAGTGCCTCGGCCTGGGCGATCGAGACATCCACGCCGCGCCGGACGATCTCATGACCGAGCAGGCCGAGCACCGTATCCAGCAGTGTACCGATGTCGCAACGCTTGCGATGCGGCGCACGACGCTGCACGAACTCGCGGATGCCGCGAATGATGTGCCCGGCGCGCTTGGCCTGTTCCGCCATCTTGTCGATGGCTTGGTCGAGCTGGGTGAGATTGGGCGCGGGCGCGGCCAGGATATTGCGGCAGCCGCTGGCATAGCTGGCGATGGCGCCCAGCGGCTGGTTCAGTTCGTGTGCCAGGCTGGACGCCATCTCGCCCATGCTGATCAGGCGCGCGGTCTGTTGCAGCGTTTCGTTCTGACGCCGCTCGCGCTCGGCGGCGGTCTTCAGCGCGGTGATGTCGGTGGCGATTTCCAGCCAGACCGCGCTGCCGTCCACCCACACGCTTTGCCGGCTTTTCACCTGGTACCAGTTCTGGCGAAAGCCGTCGTACCACTCCGCATCCACCGGCGGCTCGGTGCGCCGGGGCAGGAAGGGCAGGATGCAGCAACGGCCGCGCCAGTCGGGCAGGCCGAAGGCGCGATCGAACAACTGGTTGCTCATCAGCAGTTCGCCGGTCTGCGCGTCGCTGACCGCCACGGCGGCATCCAGCCCGTTCATCACGGTGACGAAGCGCTCGTGCGATGCTTGCAGCGCCTCACGCTCGCGGCGGATTTCGGTGATGTCGTACATCGACCCCATCCAGCCGATGTGTTCGCCTTCGCCATCGATCAGCCGCGACGCATAGACCCGCACGTCGAAGCGTTCGCCATTGCGGCGCATGAAGCGCACCGCGAAGCCATTGGGGTCGAGCCGCCCGGCGAGGATGGCGTCGAACACCGCTTCGCAACGCTCGAGTTCCTCGGCGGGCCAGTAAGGCATGGGTGGATGGTGACCGATCAGTTCCTCGGCGCGATAACCCACCATCTCGCAGAAGGCGCGGTTCACGTAAAGGATGCGCCCATGCTTGTCCATGGCGCGCAGACCGGTGACCAGCGAATCCTCCATGGCCTTGCGCAAGGCGGTTTCGGCGCGCAGGCGGATCTCCGCCACCTCGCGTACCCGCATCACCCGCCCCAGCGCCCAGGTCGAAGCCAGCATCGCCAGTGCCAGGCCGAACAGCACCCAGGGCAGCGCCAGCGTCACCGGGCGGGCGCGCGTCTGGTAGACCTCGGCCTTCAGCGACAGGCCCAGTGGCGGTTCGGTCAGGTTGATATGGCCGATCTCGCCTGCCAGATCGAGCTGCCGCTGGTACTTGGAGGCCAGCGGCACATACCCCGGCCCATACAGCGTCATCTGGTAGCGTTGGGCGATCCACCATGGCACCTGCTGTTGCAGCAGCCGATCCAGCGCCAGCACGATCACCACCATGCGGCGGCGGTCGGGGGTGGCAACGGCGTACTGGACACGCGGCTGCCCATGCGACACCCACAGCTCGCCCCAGCCGGGGTCGCCGCGATAAGGCAATGCCCATTGCGACGCCTGCGAGGAATGCCATTCCACCTGACCACGGCCGTCCTGCACCGACAGGCCGACGATCTCCGGACTGGTCTGCAGCAACGACAGTGCGCGCGCCTGGAACACCGGCGAACCGAAATCCGCGCCCGCCAGCGTGGCGGCCAGCCCCAGCACCGCGTCGCGATCCACATTCATCTGCTGCTCGATGGCCTGCTTCTGCCAGAGCAGATCCTGTTCCATCGTCGCCGCGCGCTGCTCCGCCGCCTCACCGCGTGCCAGCAGCAGGTAGCCGGAAAACGCCAGCGTGAACAACGCAGCGAGCAGACCGGGAACCAACGGCAGCCAGCGATGGGCGCGGGATGGAGTCATGACACAGGGATGAATGGGCAACGCCTGGGACTATAAGCGATCCGGCCCGGATGGGAGATGGCGATTTCCCGGGGCCAGCGGGTGGGGCCGGCGCAGAAGGGCTGGCTTCACCCCAACCGCAATTGCTATGGCATGATTCGCTGCTTTTTCTTACGTGTGCTCTTTTGAATATTTGCTTTGGTTGTAGTCAACAATGCCATTGATGTGTTGATGGTACGAATCGAATTTTGCCTGGCTTGGCAGGATCTGGATCAGGGTTTGCCCGTCCTGCCTATGGCAATGTTGTTTCCCGGCAGTTTTTGCCAACCCCCTTCTTTTTTGGATGCCTTGCTCGTGGATCTCGACCCCGGCCAACATCGCCTGCTGACGGTTTCGCGTCTGCTCGAACAACAACTGGCCCATCCCTGGCGGCTGGACGATCTGGCGCGCCAGGGATGTTATTCACGGCATCATTTCGAGCGGGTGTTTGCCGACCTGACCGGCCGCACCCCGATCGATTACCTGAGACGCCGCCGCCTGCTTCGTGCCGCGTTGCGGGTGCGGCATGAACGGACACCACTGCTGCAGATCGCCCATGAAATCGGCTTTGCGTCCGACAGTGTTTTTTCGCGCAATTTCAAGCAGACGTTCGGCTTCGCGCCTCGCTGCTGGCGGGCGGGCGCCTGGCTCGATTTCCACCTCGATATCCAGGAGCGCTGGCGCCGCCTGCACGACAGCGACCCGGACGATGTCAGCGACGAATCGCTGATGGCGTCGCTGGAACTGAACAAACCGAACGTCGCCGTCACGGCACAGGTTCGTTACTGCGCGGCCCAGCCGGTCTGGCTGGCGCGCAGTTTCGGTGTCTGGGGCACCAAGGCCGAGGCGTACTGGAAAATGCTCGCCCATACCCTGCCGGCCACCGAGCAGGCGCCGCTGTGGTGTGCCATCACGCGCGAAGACCCCGGTTTCGTCACCGGGGACGAATGCATATACGAGTGGGGCGTCTCCGCCATTAGCCAGCGACCACCGGGCTGGCTTACCGACTCGCTGCCTTCCGGCTATTACCTGTGCCTGCGGTATCGGGGGGCTGGCGCGCCTTTCCGCTGGCTGTACAGCGAGTGGCTAGAGCGGCAGCAGCGCTGGATCACCGATGCGTGCCGCCCTCATCTCAACCTGTTCCGCGATCTTGGCCATGCACTGGATGGAGAGCTGCGCATTCCCATCAGATTGCGCTGAAGAATCGCCATTTTTGCCACACCAAGATCACCACCACGGCGAACAGCGTGGATCCGGACTTCAAACTCAGCGCTACCGAGGAAGTGTGGCAAACCAAGGATTCCCGGATTTACAAACTCTCGTCCGAGCGGCAAACCGATCAAGCGGATCTTTTGCTGTACGGTCGCGACGAAGCGCAGACCGTGGTCGGCTATGTGAAGGACGGCATTGCCTATGGCAACGTCGGCACCACCCCTTGAGCATGGCTCCAGCCTTGGTCTGAATGAAAAAAGCCGGCGTTTTCGCCGGCTTTTTTTTACGATGGTGTGACCTGATTGGCCAATGGTTGGCCCGCAGCGTAATCCGCCACATTCTGCATCACCGTCCCGGCGATGGCGGCCAGTGCTTCGTCGGTGAGGAAGCCCTGATGGGAGGTGATCACCACATTGGGGAAGGTGGTCAGCCGCGCCAGAACATCGTCCTGCACCGCCGAGCCGGACAGGTCTTCGAAAAACACGCCTTCCTCGTATTCGTAGACGTCCAGCCCCACGCCACCCAGTTGGCCACTCTTGAGCGCATCGAGCAGGGCGCTGGAGTCGATCAGGCCGCCGCGGCTGGTGTTGATGATGACGGCGCCTTGTTTCATCGTCGCCAGCGAGTCGGCGCTGATCATGTGGCGGGTTTCGGGGAACAATGGCGCGTGCAGGCTGACGATATCGGCCTGGGCCAACAGTTCGGGCAGCGAGACGAAACGGCAGCCGAGCGATTCCAGGGCGGGATCGGGGTTGCGATCGTAGGCCAGCAACTTCATGCCGAAACCGTTGGCGATGTTGAGCGCGGCGCGGCCGATCTTGCCGGCGCCGACCACGCCGAAGGTGCGGCCGTGCAGGTTGAAGCCGACCAGTCCGTCGAGCGAGAAATTGGCGTCGCGCACGCGGTTGAACGCGCGATGGGTCTTGCGCACCAGCGTCAGCAGTAGCGCGAACACGTGCTCCGCCACGGCTTCGGGCGAATAGGCGGGCACGCGGGTGACCACGATGCCCAGTCGTGCGGCAGCCGCGATGTCCACGCCGTTGTAGCCGGCGCTACGCAGTGCGACATGGCCGACGCCCAGGCGCTTCAATTCGGTGAGGGTGGCTTCATCGACCCGGTCGTTGACGAAGGGGCACACTACGTCGAAGCCTGCGGCCAGCGGCACGGTGGTGCGGTTGAGGCGGTCGTCGAAAAACTCCAGCTCGTGGCCGGCGTGATTGGCGTCGTTCAGCGCGATACGGTCATATCGTTTGCTGTCGAATACGGCAATGCGCATCGTGTATCCCCATCGTGGAAGAAAGGCCATCGTAGCGCTGGGCTGCGATGGGCGACAGTGAAAGATGGCAGAAGGGCCGGAACATCTTGCGATGTCCGGCCCACAGCGGATTGGCGATCGGTTGCCAATCCAAGCTCAGCTTCCTGGCGGTTGGCCGAGGGGGTCAGCCCCAGCCCAGATTGGTATGGCTGGCCGTGATGTCGTGACCTTTCCAGTGGTGACCATTGAGCTGGCCACAAATGGCGGAAACGGCGGCACTGCTCACTGCTTCATCCAGTTTGACCAGCGCGTTGGCGCGCTCGCCCAGGCCGGCGGAGACGGTGATTTCGCTTACACCGGGCACCCCCAGCGATTCGAGCAACTCACGGACGTCGTCGATCGTGGTATCGGGGGGCAGATTGCCGAGCATCATTTGCATGCGGTGGAACTCCAGCGGTGGGGTGGGAATCGACCTAGCGGAACATGAAACCATTCTAGGGCGAGTTTGAAAACTTGAAACTTCACGTGATGACGCCCGCCCTGGATGGGCAGGGAATCATCGTTGCGCGGGATGGTGCGCCTCGTGCCGCCAGCGATAGAGTCGCGGATCGGGCTTGAGGTAGGTTGGGGCCACCGCTTCGAGCGATGCCGGCTCGAAGCCCAGTTGCGCAGGAAAACCCGCCGGATCGACGCTGTCGTGGCGCATCGAATCCAGGTTGTCGCGCGATAGCGGCGGATTGGGCAGCAGCGCCATCAGGGCCGCTTCGACGCGGGCGATGCCATGGGCGAGCGGCAGGATGGGGCGGGGGTGTCCGCTCAACTGGCCAGCCAGCTTCACCAGCTCCGCCAGGGTGTAGACCTGGGGCCCGACCAGGTTCAGCGACTGGCCGATCAGGTCTGCGCGCAGTACGCCCTGTTCGAAGGCCCGTGCCACGTCGCCCACCCATACCGGCTGGAAGCGCGCCTTGGCGCAGGCCAGCGGCACCACCGGCAAGGTGCGCTGCATGCTGGCGAACAGGTTGAGAAAACGGTCACCCTCGCCGAACACGACCGAGGGGCGGTAGATGGTCCAGTCCAGCTCGCTGGCGCGCACGCGAGCTTCCGCCTCGCCCTTGCTGCGCAGGTAGTGCGAGGGCCCGAACAGATCGGCGCCCAGCGCGCTCATGTGCAGGTAGCGCATCACGTTGGTGGCATGGCAGGCATCGAGGATCTTTTCGGTCAACCCGAGATGCGCGCGCTGGAATGCGGCGGGGCGACCTTGCAGGATGCCAACCAGGTTGATGACCACATCCTGGTCGCGCATCAGGGCCGCCAGTTGCGCCGGCTGGTGGACGTCGGCGATGGCGATGTCCAGCTGCGGCAACAGCAGCAGGTCACGGGCGTTGGCTTCGCGGCGGGTGGGAACGGTGACGCGGTGGCCGGCGCCGGCCAGGCGCGCCGCGATGCGGCTGCCGATGAAGCCGCTGCCTCCGATCAACAGGATGGCGCGTTCGCGATTGGATATGCGTGCTGGCATGGCGACCTCCGGCAGATTTGAACGCCCGGCTGGCCGCCATCGTGGCGTGCCCGTATTCGCGAAATGTGCCGGTGCGCAAGGGGCCTTAGCTTAGCCCCGCTGCCCCGGGCAGGGCCTTGCGTTAGGTCAGGGGGCGTCCACCACGCCACCTCGCGGCGGAATCGGCGCCAGCCGTTCCTGCAACGTCGGGGCCTTGGGGAAGGCATAGCGGTAGACCTGGGCGTTCGCCAGCACTTTCTTCACGTAATCCCGGGTTTCGTCGAACGGGATCGTCTCGATATAGATCGCCGCATCCAGGGAATCGGGTTCCTGCCAGCCGCGCGCGCGGCCGGGGCCGGCGTTGTAGCCAGCGGTGGCGAGCACCGGGTGCGATTCCAGCCGATCCAGGATGTAGCGCAGATAGAAGGTGCCCATCTGTAGATTGGATTCGGCGTGGTGCACGTCGGCGGGGTTGAAGCGCTTGTCGCCCATCTTGCCCGCCACCCATTTGGCGGTTGCCGGCATCAATTGCATCAGCCCGCCGGCGCCGACCGAGGAGCGGGCATCGGTGATGAAGCGGCTTTCCTGGCGGATCAGGCCATAGACCCAGGCCGGGTCCAGGCCGTTGCTGCGTGCCTCGCGTTCGATGTCGCCGCGGAACGGCAGCGGATAGCGCAGCGAGATATCGGAAAACCCCTTCGCGCGCTCGGCGGCATAGATCGAGCGGTCATAGAAGCCTTCGCGCTGCGCCAGCATCGATGCGGCGATCAGTTCCGGCTCGCTGGCGCCGCGCAGGCCCCAGTTCCATTCGCGCACGCCCTCGTTGCGCCAGCCGCCGTTCAGCAGGGTCAGCGCGCGGGTCAGGCCGGGCCGGGCGCGCATCGTGGCGATTTCCTGCTCGGTGGGGCGATAGGGTAGTGATGGGTTCAGGGCCACGGGGGTTTTCAGTTCGCCGAGCGCCAGCAGACCGTAGAAATCGTCATTGCTGGCGACACTGGCCAGCAGGGCTTCGGCCTCGGCCTCGCGCTGTCTGGCCTTGAGCGCCTGGGCCTTCCAGTAGCGCCAGGCCGGCTCATCGGCTTCCTCCGCGGGCAGGGCCTCCACGCGGGCGAGCACGGCATTGATATCCTTGGCGCGCAGGGCGGCGCGGATCGACCAGGCGCGGCCGGCCGGCGTCATGGCGGGAAAGCCATTGCCGAACCAGGCGCTGGCCTGGGCATGACGTGCCTTGGCGGCGGTTTCGGCCACTTGCAGCCAGCCGTAGCGGCGATCTTCGGCCGGCCAGTTGTCGGTACGGTTTTCCAGCCATGCCGCGGCGGCGTCCGGGTTGGTGCGCGCCAGGCGCGACAGGGCGTACAGCGCGGCCTCTCGCGATGCGCGGCGGTCGGCGCTGCCATAGCCGAGCAATGCCTTCACCGGATTGGCGGCGGCCTGCGCGAGCGATTTGTTCTGGAGTTCCGGCGGGCTGCCGACGCGCGCCGCGATCTGGCGGGCGAAATCGGTGTTGTTACGGCTCAGCGCATCGCGAATGCGTGTCCAGGTGTCATCGGTGCCGAGCTGGCCATTGGCGAACAGCCAGTCGAACACCGCACCGCAGGCGTCGGGCTGCGCCCGCCCGATGGCCCACAATCGCTTGACCTGCAGGGCGCCCGCATTGCGGCCGCGCGCCAATCCGGCTTGTGCGGCATAGCATTCGGCTTCGGTGCCGGGACTGTCCAGCTTGGGATACTCGGCCAGCAACTGATCCCAGTTGCCGCGCTTGCCCAGCGAGGAAATCCATTCACCGCGCAATTTGTCGGCCAGCGGCGAGCCATCGTAGCGGCTCAGGAAGGCCCGGATGTCGTCGTCGGGCGGCGTATTTGCCAGTTGTGCGGACAGCAGGTGATAACGCGGATACATCTCCAGCGGATCGCCAACGGCGCTGTTGGCCAGCGCCGAGAGTTGCGCCAGGCTGCGGTTGCGTACCGCCTCCCGCAGCGCATCCAGATCGAGTGCGGCCTGGGCGGAGAAACTGAGCGACAACAGGGCGAGGGCGAGGAACGATTTCATGAGGACGGCGGGCCGGAGCGAAGAAAGGTAGAAAGGCAGCGCCCGCGATGGTTCCGGCGGACCGCTCCATTCTACTCGAAACCTAAACCCGGCTGACGCTGGATGTCATGCTGTGTTCGCCTCGTTACGGTGCTGCGATCGGACGCCATGCCGCGTGCGGCTTGAAGCCACGGTTCCGGGCCCGCGCTCCGTGCAAATTATTGTGTTGCACCCGAACCTGGCGGGGGGCGTCAATGGCGGGCTGCGGGTAAAAGCAAGTAGAATCATCGGTTAACCAGCCGGCCGGCGGCATGCGTCAGGGCCGCCGTTGCCGCGACAAGACCGCATACAGGTTCTTACCCGCACCTCGGGGAAATCAGGGGTTGGAAGCCAAGAAGACGATGCTGACTTTCCAGGAAATCTTGCTCACGCTCCAGAATTACTGGGGCCGCCAGGGTTGTGCCTTGTTGCAGCCCTACGACATGGAAATGGGGGCTGGCACCAGCCACACCGCCACCTTCCTGCGTTCCATCGGCCCGGAGCCATGGAATGCCGCGTACGTACAGCCCAGCCGCCGTCCCAAGGATGGCCGCTACGGCGAGAACCCCAACCGCCTCCAGCACTACTACCAATTCCAGGTGGTGCTCAAGCCCAGCCCGGACAATATCCAGGATCTGTACCTGGGCAGTCTGCGCGAACTGGGCATCGATCCCACCGTGCATGACATCCGTTTCGTCGAGGACGATTGGGAAAACCCCACGCTCGGTGCCTGGGGCCTGGGTTGGGAAGTGTGGCTGAACGGCATGGAAGTCACGCAGTTCACCTATTTCCAGCAGGTCGGCGGCCTGGATTGCAAGCCGGTGCTGGGCGAGATCACCTACGGCACCGAACGCCTGGCGATGTACCTGCAAGGCGTGGAGAACGTCTACGACCTAGTGTGGACGCAGTTCCCCAATGGCCAGAAAGTGACCTACGGCGATATCTACCACCAGAACGAGGTGGAGCAATCCACCTACAACTTCGAGCATTCCAACGTCGAGCTGCTGCTCAGCCTGTTCAACAGTTTCGAAGGCGAAGCGCAGAAGCTGCTGGAAGCGGGCCTGCCGTTGCCGGGCTACGAGATGATCCTGAAGGCTGCCCATACCTTCAACCTGCTCGACGCGCGCGGGGCGATCTCGGTCACCGAACGCGCCGCCTACATCGGCCGTATCCGCACCCTGGCACGCGGCGTGGCGCAAGCCTATTACGAAAGCCGCGAACGCCTGGGCTTCCCGATGTGCCAGCCGGCACAGGCCTGACCGGAGCCACCCCATGAAGACCGTCCTCGTCCTTGCCCTCGCGCTGTCGCTGTGTGCCTGCAAGAAATACGAGGATGGCGCCAGGGGCCCCGAGCCCGTGCCGTTCAAGGGCGACTGGCGCAGCTATGGCGAGATGCCGGATTTCGAAGTGTTCGTCGACGTGAAGTCGATTTCGCACCACGACCGCTCCGGCAGCAATCTGTACACCTACGTCTGGATGCGCCAGGAATTCCGCGAGCCGCAGGTCGATGGCGTCTCCAAGGGCGTGTTCAACCGGAAGTACGCGCGCCTCGCCGTCGAATGCAATAGCGGGCGCATGGCCGAGACAGCTGCTGAGCTGCGCGACGAGAACGACGGCGATATCGCCCGTTACGACGTGCCCGGCTACCAGTGGGAGTTCCAGACCCCCGAACCCAATACCTTTGGCGCCGATTTCATCCGCCAGGTCTGCAAGATCATGGCCGCCAAGGACGCACAAAAAGACAAGGACGACGAGTAAACCCATGTCCCAGACTCTGCTGATCGAACTGTTGACCGAAGAGCTGCCGCCGAAGGCGCTGCCCAAGCTGGGCGCCGTGTTCGCCCAGACCATCTTCGACGAACTCGCCCGCCTGGGTTTCGTCGCCAAGGATGCGCAACACCATGCCTTCGCCAGCCCGCGCCGGCTGGCCGTGACTGTGTCCGGCGTGCTGGCGGTGCAGCCGGACCAGCATGTGGAGCGACGCGGCCCTGCCGTGGCAGCCGGCTTCAAGGATGGCGCGCCGACCCCGGCGCTGGCCGGCTTCGCCCGCAGCTGCGGCGTGCAGGTTTCCGAGCTGGAACAAGGCTCCGATGGCAAGCAGGATGTGTTCGTGTTCCGCTCGGTGAAGCCGGGCCAGCCGCTGGCCGAAGTGTTGTCCGGGCTGGTGGACGCCGCGTTGCGCAAGCTGCCGGCACCCAAGATGATGCGCTGGGGCGACCGCGACGGTCAGTTCATCCGCCCGGTGCACGGCCTAGTGATGCTGCACGGCGCCGATGTCATCCCCGGTGGCGTGCTGCACCTGCAATCGGGCCGCGTCACGCGTGGCCATCGCTTCCTGTCGCAGGGCGAGATCACCCTGACCGATGCCGAGTCCTATGCGCGCACGCTGTACGAGACCGGCAAGGTGGTGGCCAGCTTCGATGCCCGCCGCGCGCTGATCGATCAGAAACTGAAGGAAGAGGCAGGCAGGCTGGGCGCCACCATTGCCGCCGACGAAGCGCTGTTCAACGAAGTGACCGCGCTGGTGGAATGGCCGGTGGTGCTGGTCGGCGAGTTCGAGGCGGACTTCCTGAAAGTGCCGCAGGAATGCCTGATTCTCACCATGCAGCAGAACCAGAAGTATTTCCCGCTGCTGGATGCCGCCGGCAAGCTGACCAACCGGTTCCTGCTGGTTTCCAACCTGGAGACCGCCGACCCGGTGCATATCGTCGAAGGCAATGCCCGTGTGTTGCGCGCGCGGCTGTCCGACGCCAAGTTCTTCTACGAGCAGGACCAGAAAAAGCGCCTCGAAGCACGCGTGCCAGGCCTGTACAACGTGGTGTACCACAACAAGATCGGCAGCCAGCTCGAACGCGTCGAACGCCTGGTGAAGATCGCGGGCGAAATCGGCCCGGTGCTGGGGGCCAGCCGTGCCCATGCCGAGCGTGCCGCCTATCTGGCCAAGGCGGACCTGTTGTCCGACATGGTTGGCGAGTTCCCCGAATTGCAAGGCGTGATGGGTACTTACTACGCCCGGCTGGATGGTGAGCCGTTTGAGGTGGCCGATGCCATCGAAGGCCACTACCACCCGCGCTTCGCCGGCGACAGCCTGCCATCGACGCCGACCGCCACCGCCGTCGCGCTGGCCGACAAGCTGGAAGCCATCGTCGGCATCTGGGGCATCGGCATGATTCCCACCGGCGACAAGGATCCATTCGGCTTGCGCCGCGCCGCGCTGGGTGTACTGCGCATGCTGCTGAACCGGCCGCTGGACCTGCGCGCGCTGCTGACCGCCACCGTGGCGCCGTTTCCGAATGGTGTGATCGCCACAGGCACGGTGGAAGGTGTGTATGGCTTCATGCTGGAGCGCCTGAAAAACTACCTGGCCGCCGATTACCCCGGGGCCGACATCGACGCCGTGCTCGCATTGCAGCCGACCCGCCTGGACGACATCGAGCGCCGTCTCGCGGCCGTGGCCGAGTTTAAGGCGCTGCCCGAGGCCGCCGCGCTGGCCGCCGCCAACAAGCGTATCCGCAACATCCTGAAAAAGGTCGAAGGCGGCCTGCCGGCGCTGAACGCCGCCCTGTTCGCCGAGCCTGCGGAAAAGGCGCTGTACGACGCGCTGCAAAATGTCACCAGCCCGGTGACACAGGCACTGGCCGACCATGACTACACCCGCGCGCTGAAGACGCTGGCCGCGCTCAAGGCGCCGGTGGATGCCTTCTTCGACGGTGTGATGGTGATGGCCGACGACTTGGCGGTACGCGGTAACCGACTGGCGCTGTTGAATGCGCTGGCCGGGCTGATGAACCGGGTGGCGGAACTGTCGCTGCTGGCGGAGTGAAGATGATGCGTTTCTGTATGGGTGTCGCGGCGGTATTGCTGGCGGCACAGGCATTGGCCGAGGAGTGCGTGAAGCCGGTCTATGAAGCTTTCGGTGATGTTGCCGTGTACGACGAAGCGGTCAACGAATATTTGCGCTGCGAGTCGCCGGATTATCAGCCCGGCTACGTGATGAGCCCACCAGCGCCAGCGAAGGAAGCGCCGGAATCGGAGCTGGGATTCGGATTGGCTGAGCTGAAGGCGGCGATGGCGACCGAGTGCGCCAGAGAGATTCGCCCTTGGGCCGAGCGGACCAAGGCCGAGATGATCGGGGGATGGACGGATCAGCGGGCTTATACCACCTGGATTCAGGAAAATCGGGCGAGGGTGAGTTGGTGGCTGCGCCATAACGAGCATCCGCTGATTGCGAAGCACGCGGAGGTTCTGCTGGAAGTCTGCGTCCAAAGTGTCAGAGAGGAATTAAAGGCGTTATGAAAGAGGCCGCCGTCAAACTGCTGATCCTCGACCGCGATGGCGTGATCAATGAGGATCGGCCCGATTTCGTGAAGTCGCCGGACGAATGGCTACCGATTCCCGGTAGCCTGGAGGCGGTGAGCGAATTGTCGCGTGCCGGGTATCTGCTGGTGGTCGCGACCAACCAGTCGGCGATCGGGCGTGGCATCTTCGATATGGCCACGCTGAATGCCATCCACGCCAAGCTGCATCGTTCGGTCGCCGAGTCTGGCGGTCACATCGACGCCATCTTCTTCTGTCCACATGCGCCCGATGCCGGCTGCGCCTGTCGCAAGCCGCTGCCGGGCATGGTGCTCGATATCGCCAAGCGTTTTCATGTGGCGCCCGCCGATTGCCTGATGGTCGGCGATAGCCTGCGTGATTTGCAGGCGGTGTCCGCCGTCGGCGGCAAGCCACTGCTGGTACGGACCGGCAATGGCGCCAAAACCGAGGCCAAAGGCGATCTGCCGGCGGGTACCCAGGTGTTCGACAACCTGGCCGCCGTTGCCCAATGGTTGCTGCACCGCCCTCATCCCGACGCACCCGCGCGCGACGCCGCCTAGGCGTCCTTCACCGTAGATAGGTTTTTCACCGATGATCTGGATTCGTTCTGCGTTGTACTGGCTGGGCCTGATTGTGATCACGCCGCCCTATGCCGTTCTTTGCCTGTTGATCCTGCCGCTGCCCCCGGTATTGCGCTTTCGCATCATCAGCGGTTGGTGCTGGAGTCAGGTGCAGTGGGTGCGCATCACCTGCGGCGTCAAATATCGTGTGGAAGGGCGGGAGCACATCCCCGCTGGCCCGGCGATGATTCTCTCCAAGCACCAGTCGGCGTGGGAAACGATGGCATTGCCGGTCATCTTCCCGCCCTTCGTCTATGTCCTGAAGCGCGAACTGTTCAAGATTCCGTTCTTCGGCTGGGGATTGAAAGCGTCGTCGCCGATCGGCATCGACCGCAGCAACCGCTCGGAATCGCAACGCCTGGTGATGAGCCAGGGGCGCGACCGGTTGGCCAAGGGCTTCTGGATCTGTATCTTTCCCGAGGGCACCCGCGTGCCGGCCGGGAAACGCATCAAGTACAAGCAGGGCGGCGCGCGGCTGGCGCTGGCGCTGGGTATCCCGGTGGTGCCGGTGGCGCTGAACGCGGGCGAATTCTGGCCGCGTAATTCGTTTCTCAAGCATCCGGGCACCATCACCGTGCGGATCGGGCCGGTGATCCCGGCCGAGGGCACGCCCACCGAACTGGGCGACAAGGTGGAAACCTGGATCGAGAACGAGATGGAACTGATTTCGGGCCAGGGGCCATGCCACCCGGCCAACCAGCGGTAAGGCGATGAGCGCGGCCACGCATCGTCTGGAGCTGGCCGAGCGCACGCTGGAATACACCATCACCCGCTCCAGCCGTCGCTCCATCGGCCTGCGCATCGATGCGCGCGGGTTGGTGGTGCAACTGCCCACCCGGGCGCCGCTGGCGGAAGCCGAGCGCGTACTGCGGCTGAAGCTCGACTGGGTGCTCAAGCACCTGCAAGCTCGTCCTTCCGTAGCGTTGGCCCCGGCGCTGGCCGAGGGGGATTGCGTGTCGTGGCTGGGTGCGCCGCGCATGCTGCAGCTGGGCGCCACGCGCGCCCGCCTGACCGACGACAGCCTCTGGCTGTCCACGCCGGACGCCGCGCGGCTGCCGGTGGCGCTGACGCAGTTCCTGCAACGCAGCGCGCGGGGCTACTTTGCGGAAAGAGTGCAGACCTGGTCCGGGCGGATGGGGCTGACGCCGCGCAGGCTGCTGCTCACTTCCGCGCGCGGGCGCTGGGGCAGTTGCTCGGCAACGGGCGATATCCGCCTGAACTGGCGGCTGATGCAGGCGCCGGCCGAGGTGATCGACTACGTGGTGATCCACGAACTGGCGCACCTGGCGGAACTGAACCATTCGCCGCGCTTCTGGGCGCTGGTCGAGCGCGTCTGCCCCGACTGGCGCCGCCAGCGCGGCTGGCTCAAGGCGCACGGCGGCGAGCTGTTCCGGTTCTAGCCGGGTCCGCTTTCTCTATTTTGCCGCTCACCGCGCTATCGCCGGGGTGGCTACCTTTTTGATTCTGTCTTGATCTGGCGAGGAAACCATGACGCAAGAAACCCTGAGATTGTCCAAGCGTATGGTGGAGCTGGGTCTGTGCTCGCGCCGCGAGGCCGACGAACTGATCGAGCAGGGGCGGGTCCAGGTCGATGGCCGCACTGTCGATCTGCTGGGCAGCCGCGTAACGCCGACCCAGCACATCGCTGTCCTGCCCGCCACGGCCAGTGCCGCACCCGAGCGCGTCACGCTGCTGCTGAACAAGCCGGCGGGGGTTCGCGGCTGGAATGCCGACGACATGCTGGGCTTGTCCGCGCTATTGCGACCGGAGCAATTGCACGCGGGTGGCTCCGATATCCGCTTCCTGAAAAAGCATGTGCAACGGCAGCAGGTGGAGGTGCCGCTGGACCCCAACGCCAGCGGCCTGCTGGTGCTGACACAGGATGGGCGGTTGGCACAGCGCCTGGCCCAGGCGCAGGATTTCGAGCAGGAATTCCTGGTGTGGGTGACCGCAGACCTAGGCGCCGACACAGCCAGCCTGCTGGGGCATACGCGGGAAGTCGGCGAGCAGACGATCCGGCCGCTGAAGGTGACGCGGCAGAGCGATCGGCAACTGCGGGTGCTGCTGCGCGAATATCGGCCGGGATTGATTCCCGCGCTATGCGCCAGCGTGGGCCTGGGCGTGGCGAGCTACAAGCGTATCCGCGTCGGCCGGCTGGCGCTGGGGGATCTGCCGGAGGGGGGCTGGCGCTACCTGGGCCAGTACGAGCGCTTCTAGGGCGAGTCAGCCAATGCATCGCGGCAGCGCTGGGCCGACAAAGCACCAGGCACCAGGCGCCCGACGCAGCCAATACCCGGTTATTGGCAAGGAGTGCAACACAGTGAATGGTGTTTTCTCGGCCTAGCCCTACGGGTTCGGCGCATTTCGGGCGCGGCTCGGTGTCGCCGGCCGCTTACGGTATTCATACCGCGACGCGTCCAGCGCCTTGCGCCGCATCCCGCACTGCGCCGAACGCTGTCGCGATGCATTGGCTGACTCGCCCTAGGTCGATTGCCCTGGGAATCAGGCTGGGGCGTTTTATTCGCCCGAGAACGGTTCCACGATCACTTCGCTTTCCCGCTGCGCCGGGGCGGCCGGTGGCAGCGGTTGGATGGCGGCCTGCGCGGTGGCCGGGCCTGTGGCGGTTGCGGGTGGTGGCGCGGACTTTGCCGCGTCCACTGCCCAGCCTGCGGCGGTGGCCCCGCCTTGTACCGTGGCCTTGCCCACGTCCCAGGCCACGCCGGCGGTGGTGGTCGCGACATTGACCGCCGTGCTGGCCACGCTCACCGTGGCGGCGCCGACGCTGACCACGGTTCCTACCGTACCGCAGCCGGTCAGCGCGATCAGGGCGGAAATCCAGAACAGATGCTTCAAACCGCGAGGCTCCTTCGCGTGGCGAACGGCGACATAACGCATCATCGCCCCATCCCGCCGACCTGCTGCGCCAGATAGGTGGCGTAGTTGTCGGTCATGCCGCCGATGAAATCGAGCACGCGGCGGTAGGTTTCGTAGAGCGGCCAATCGCGGCGCGGCGCGTTGTATTCCATCAGGTCCAGCACCCGCTGCATGCGGAACGGCATCTGCGGGCTGACCTTCAACTGGTAGGTGGCGTTGCAGAACGCGTCGAGCAGGATGTCCAGGCAGGTGAACGAGCCGACCTCGATTTCGATCTTGCGGCGTTCGTTGAAGATGCGGTCGCGTGCCAGTTGCTTGGCGTCGCTGATGCCATGCCGCATGCTTTCCGGGCAGTCATTGAGCAGGTCGCCCTGGTAGCTGCCTTCCATCAGGCGGGGATATTGCTGGATGAAGGTGCTGGCCACATCGCGCACGCAGCGATCGATGGCCTTGCCGCGCAGCACCGAGATCTTGCGTCGCACCGAGGGCGCCGCCGCCACCTCCAGCGCCAGCAGTTCACGCTCGCCGCCACAGATCTTCATCAGCACCGGCTCCACCGCTTCGAACGGCAATGTGCCGATCTCGATACCGTCCTCCAGATCGAGGATGGCGTAGCAGATGTCGTCGGCCGCTTCCATCAGATAGGACAACGGGTGCCGTGCCCAGCGTCCCGGCGCCAGTTGTGGCAGCCCCAGCTCGCGAGCCACTTCCTCCAGCAGTTTTTTTTCCGACTGGTAGCAACTGAACTTGCCTTTGCTGGCCGCGTGCTCGCTGGTCCACGGGTATTTGAGCGTGGCGCCCAGCGTGGCGTAGGTCAGGCGCAGGCCCCCTTCGAAGCGATGGTTCTCCAGTTGCGTGATCACGCGAAAGCCCTGTGCATTGCCTTCGTAGGTGGTCAGATCGCGGCGCTCGTCGGCGGTCAGGTTCTGCATCAGGTAGGCATGCTCGGGGCGGCGGAACCAGTCGCGGATCGCGTATTCGCCGGCATGGCCGAACGGTGGGTTGCCAATATCGTGCGCCAGGCACGCCGCCTGGACGATGGCACCCAGGTCGTAGGGCTCGATATGCGCGGGCAACTGGTCGCGCAGGCGCTCGCCGATCAGCACCCCCAGGCTGCGGCCGACGCAGGCCACTTCGATCGAATGTGTCAACCGCGTGTGGACATGATCGTTTTCCGTCATCGGGTGGACTTGTGTCTTGCGGCCCATGCGTCGAAACGGTGAGCAGAACACGATACGGTCGTGATCCTTGTGAAAGTGGCTGCGACCCGATTCGGGCGAGGCATCGGGGGCGCGCTGCGCGCCGAGTCGGTCAGCGGCGAGCAGCCGGTTCCAGTCCATCATGCGGAGTATTCCAATGGTTTTTGATCGGGCGGGTGGACGCCCGATGGTGAGGCAAGGATTATACGGCGCGCCTTTCGGCACGGCGCGGCCCCTTTGTCGCGTGTTTTTTCAAGGTGAATCGAATGTTGACCAGATGTTTGCGGTTCCGCGGTTTTGTCCTGGCCCTGTGCGCGCTGTGGCTGCTTGTCGGCTGTGCTGTCCAGCAGGCCACCCTCGCGTACTCCGAAGGACGGTACCTCGACAGCGTGCGCAAGACCGTGAGCTACCTCGACCAACGCGGCACGCTGCCGGATGCCTCGGATAGCGAAAAGCTGTTCGGGATCGTGCGCAACGTGGTGGCCCACTACGAAGCGGAGCTGGCGCAGACGGTATCGACCGATCGGGCCGGCCGGATCGCCGCGCTGGATGCGCTATGGCAGTTGCGCGTGTTGCTCGATGGCAAGTTCTACGACGAACAGGTGGCGTTCTTTACCGGCAAGTACACCGTCGAAGGGCTGGCGCTGCAAGTGGCGGAGCAGTTCTACCTGAGCGCGCAGGAAATCCCCATCCACAGCAAGGAGGATTTCCTTGCCCGGGCGCAGGCCTATGGCAACGCGCTCAAATACCACGCCTACAAGGATGCGGCCGAACAGCGCGATACCAATACGCGACTGTACTGGCAGGGGGTTGCCGAGGAACACTACCTGCGTGGCAAGGACGCCATCGCCGCCAAGAACTACCGCCTGGCGAGCGAGGAGCTGGGAGAGGCCCTCTCTGCCTATGCCGCCTACGGCAGCTACAAGGACAGTCAGGTGCTGTACGACAAGTACGACCGCATCTATCGCAGCGATGAATCGCGTCGGCTGTACCAGCAGGCGAAAGAGGTACTGAAAACCGCGCGGCTCAAGAGCGACTATCGTATGGTGGCGGCCGATTTCCAGCGTGCGTACGACATCCATGCCAAGTACGGTGAACTGAACGATGCGCGGGCGCAGGCCGAAACCTGGCGCGCCCGGGGCGTGGTGACGGTGGCGCTGCGCAGCGACGATGTGGGGCTGGAGTACGACGTGAAGAACTGGCTGGGCCAGTCCTATGTGCGCTGGGTGAACGATGGCGCCGCCGATGTGAAGCTGAACCTGCGCTGGCAGGATCGCTACGATGAACGTCGTAACGACCGTTCCGTGACGGCGATGAGCGAAAACGTGAAATCGCGGGCGCAGCGTACCAAGCCGGATGGAACCGTCGAGTGGTATGACGCGTATACGCTGTATCGCTTCAACAAGGTGCGCGAGATTTCGGAAAACTGGCTGGAGCTGCGGCTGGACATCGATGCCACCGGGCAATATCGCTACCGCAATACGCTGACGGAAACGGAAGGCTCGCGTCGGGTGGAGGAGTACTACACCGGTGAAGTACCGTCCAACTATCGCCGCCGCAGCGAGGGCAACTGGGATCGCCGCGAGGAATTGATCGACCGCGCGCGAGCCCACATCTGGGAGCGGCTACATGGGGACATCGACGAGATCGGCGCGGGGCTGGCACGGCTTTGAGCCGATCCGGCGGGGGCAGGCCGCGTGGCGCGAGGGCTGCACAGGGCAGGTACGATGCCGGTGCCGTGGCGCGGGCGCCGCATGGGCCGTCGCGCTGGTGCGCAACCCCTTGGCGACATTGAAGGAAACGCCCGCCCCCCGGGTCGCTTTTTGGGGCTAGAATAGCGCCCATTTTTTGGACCATTTCCAGGTGCGCGGCATGGCCTGCCACCCCGGGGGAAAACTATGGCGCTGCTCGAGATCCGCGACGTCGTCAAAACCTTTGGCGACTTCACCGCAGTGAACCACGTGAGTCTGGCGGTGGAGGCGGGCGAATTCTTCACTCTGCTCGGGCCGTCGGGCTGCGGTAAGACCACGTTGCTGCGGATGCTGGCCGGCTTCGAGCAGCCCGATTCGGGCGAGATCCTGCTCGACGGCAAGAATATGGCCGGGGTGCCGCCGGAAAAGCGCCCGGTGCATACCGTTTTCCAGAGCTATGCGCTGTTTCCGCACATGACGGTGGCGCAGAACATTGCCTTTCCACTGAAGATGGCCGGTGTCGCCGCCGCCGAGGTGCCCAAGCGCGTCGATGAAGTGCTGGAGGATGTGCGCCTGCAACAGTTCGCGCGTCGCTATCCGCACGAGTTGTCCGGCGGCCAACGTCAGCGCGTGGCCATCGCCCGCGCGCTGGTGAACCGCCCGCGCCTGCTGCTGCTGGACGAACCGCTGTCGGCACTGGACGCCAAGCTGCGCGAGCAGATGCAGATCGAACTGATCAATCTGCAAAAGGAAGTGGGCATCACCTTTGTCTATGTCACCCACGATCAGGGCGAGGCGCTGGCGCTGTCGCACCGCATCGCGGTGATGAGCCAGGGGCAGGTGGAGCAACTGGATGCGCCGGAAACCATCTACAGCTATCCCAAGAGCCGCTTCGTCGCGGACTTCATCGGCCAGTGCAACCTGCTGGACGCCACCATTACCGACGTGCAGCCCGGCCGGATGAAGGTGGAGATCGAGGGGGTCGGTACCGCCGAGGCGCTGCCGGTGCCCGGCGCGCAGGTGGGTGGCAAGGGCACGCTGACGCTGCGCCCGGAGAAGATCAAGCTCGGCGCCAGCCTGCCGCAGGGCGGCGTGGACGAAGTGCACTTCAAGGGCCGGGTGCACGACTGCCTGTACCTGGGCGATGTGACGATCTACATCGTCGAACTGGACAACGGCACGCTGGTCGAGACCATGTTGCCCAACTCCGGTTCGGGCAAGGCCAAGTTCTTCGACGACAACGATCTGGTGGAACTGGCCTGGCGCTTCGACGCCGGCCATTTCGTCCTCGCTTGAGAGGTCTTTGCGCATGAAATCGAAAAGCCTGGCCAAGTGGCTGATCTCCGGGCCGCCGCTGCTTTACCTGGTGCTGTTTTTCGCCATTCCGTCGCTGATCATGGCGTTCGCGGCGTTTCGTTTTCCCGGCGATTATGGTGGCCTGCTGCCGCTGACGGCCGCCAATCCGGATACCGGCGCCACCGAGTTGCTGATCAACTTCGGCAACTGGCGCGATTTCCTCACGCTGGAGAACTTCCAGCGCTTTTTCGAAGAGCCGATCTACTTCGAGCTGTTCGTGAAGTCGTTCTGGTACGCCGGCCTGACCACGGTGATCTGCATCGTGCTGGCGTACCCGCTGGCGTGGCTGATCGCGCGCAGCCCGAAGAAAACGCGCGATCTGCTGGTGTTGCTGGTGATCCTGCCGTTCTGGAGCAACTTCCTGATCCGTGTCTATGCCTGGATGATCATCCTCGGGCCGCAAAGCTATTTCAGCCGTTCACTGAACTACCTGCTGGGGCTGGTCGGCATCGAGCCGGTGTCGTTGTTGTTCTCGCAATTTGCCGTGATCGTCGGGCTGGTCTACGTGCACCTGCCATTCATGGTGCTGCCGCTGTACGCCAACCTGGAAAAGCACGATATGGCGCTGCTGGATGCTGCGCAGGATCTGGGTGCCAATGCGTGGCAGCGTTTCTGGAAGGTGACATGGCCGCTGTCGCTACCGGGCGTCTGGGCCGGCACCGCGCTGGTGTTCATTCCCGCGCTCGGCATGTTTGCCATCCCGGATTTGCTGGGGGGCACCAACAGCATGATGATCGGCAACCTGATCAAGCAGCAGTACCTGGATAGCCGCGACTGGCCGTTCGGCTCGGTGCTGTCGATCATGCTGACGTTGACGGTGTTGCTGCTGGCCGCGCTGGCGGGCTGGGCGGGCAGTCGGGGCAAGGACAAGCGATGAAAAAAGTGTCTTCCTGGGTATGGGGTGCGGCCAGCCTAGTCTATGCCTTCCTTTACCTGCCGCTGGCGATCGTGGTGGTGTTCTCGTTCAACGATTCGGCGCTGAACGCCGAGTGGGTGGGCTTCACCTTCAAGTGGTACCAGATGCTGCTGCACGACGACGTAATGCTCGAAGCCGCGCTGCACACGCTGCTGATCGGGCTGGTCACCTGTGTCGTGTCCACCGTGCTGGGCACGCTGGCCGGCTTCGCCATGTACAAGTGGCGGTTGCGGCTATTGCCGGCGCTGGTGCTCACGCCGATCGCCATTCCCGAAATCCTGATGGGCGTGTCGCTGCTGATCTTCTTCGTGATGCTGAACATGACGCTGGGGCTGGTATCGATCACGCTGTCGCATATCGCGTTCTGCATCGGCTTTGTGGCCATCGTGGTGCGCTCGCGCCTGCAAGGCATGGACGAATCGCTGGTCGAGGCCGCGCGCGATCTGGGGGCGGGGCCGGTCACCGCCTTCCGCGCGATCACGCTGCCGCTGATCATGCCCGGCATCATCGCCGGTGCATTGATGGCGTTCACGCTGTCGATCGACGACTTCGTGATTTCGTTCTTCACTGCCGGCGTCGGCTCCAACACCCTGCCGCTGGAGATCTACTCCCGCGTGAAGGTGCCGATGAAGCTCAATCCCGAGGTCAACGCGATCTCCAGCCTGCTGATGTTGCTGACATTGAGCTTGATCCTGATTGTGAGCAAGGTAGCCCCCTCCGCCCTACGCTCAGAATGAGCGCTCGTCCGGGGCTCCCTGATGTTGTTCCGCGATCAAGTACTGTCTGCGGTCGCGGGCCTGGCCAGGAGGCCCCGGACGAGCGCTCGCTTATTGAGTAGGACGAAAGCAATTCGTTGCGAGTGAATTTCGATCCAACCGGCCGGCGCCTTTCCGCTGGCCGTTGTTTTTGATGGAGCCCCCCGCCATGAAGAAACTGTTGCTGCTGCTCGCGTTGGTCGCGAGCCCCGCCTTTGCCGACGATGTGTTGCATCTGTTCAACTGGAACAACGCTGTCTCGCCGGAAACCATCAAGCGCTTCGAAGCACGCTGCAAGTGCACGGTGAAGGAGAGCTACTTCGGTTCGATGGAGGAGGCGCTGGCCAAGCTGACCGGCGGTGCGCAGGGCTTTGACGTGATCGGGCCGTCCAACTACGGCATCCCGCCGCTGGCCAAGCAGGGGCTGCTGCAACCGCTGGACAAGAAAAAGCTGCCCAACTTCAAGCACCTGGACCCCGCCTTTACCGATACCGCGCTCGATCGCGGCAATACCTATTCGGTGCCGTACGACTTTACCGTCACGCTGGTGGGCTACAACGCCAACCGGCTGAAGGCGCTGGGCATCAACGCCGCCAGTTGGGCGGTGGTGTTCGATCCCAAGGTGCTGGCCAAGATCAAGGGCAAGGTCACGGTGCTGGACGATCCCCGCGAGGTGATCGCGGCGGCGTTACGTTACAACGGGCACTCGGCCAACTCCACCGATCCGGCGCACCTGAGCCAGGCGGTAGCCACCATCCGCGCCGCGCGCCCGTACTGGGCCGCGTTCAACAGCCAGAGCTATATCAAGGAACTCACACTGGGCAATATATGGGTGGCGCTCGGGTATTCCAACGATCTGTACCAGGCCAAGCTGGACGCCGAGGCCGCCAAGCGGCCATTCACCATCGGCTATTCATTGCAGCGCGAGGGTAACGGCATGACGGCCGACAGCTTCGTCATCCACAAGCGCGCCCCGCGTCCCGATCTGGCGCATCGCTTCATCGACTTCATGCTGGAGGGCAAGAATGCGGCCGAGATCACCAATAATATCGGCGCCGGTAACCCCAACGTCGCGGCGCGCCCATTCATCGCCAAATCGCTGCTGGCGATTCCCGTCATCAACCCCGATCATGTCACTGCGTCGCGGCTGGAGCAGTTGTCCGATCTGGACGCGGCCACTCGCCGGGCCTGGAATCGCGCCTGGACCGAGATCAAGATGGGGCGCTAGCCACGAACATGCCCCGCCGCGGTGCGCGTGGCGGGGCATTGCGAAAGGCTATGACGCGGGTGCGACAGCGCATGCAGACCGTGGACTGACACCCGGAAAAACCGTGGCATAATCGCGCGGATTCGCGGCACGAGCCGTGCCTTTCATTCGCTTTCCGGGGATACCACAGAGATGAAGAAGCTGCTTCTGGCGCTGTCGTTGTTCGCCGGCCTGGCCCAGGCCGAGGATGTGCTGCACGTTTACAACTGGAACAACTATATCGCGCCGGAAACGGTGAAGCGCTTCGAGAAGGAGTGCAAGTGCCGCGTGGTGCAGGACTACTACGGCGCGATGGAAGAAATGCTGGCCAAGCTGTCGGCCGGCGCCAAGGGTTACGACATCGTGGTGCCCACCGGTTTTGCGATTCCGCCGCTGGTGAAGCAGGGCATGGTGGCGCCGCTGGATAAATCCAAGCTGCCCAATTTCAAGAACGTCAACACGGCATTCCTGAATACCCAGTTCGACAAGGGCAACCAGTATTCGGTCCCTTATGCCTTCACCACCACCCTGGTGGGATACAACGACAAGAAGATCAAGGAACTGGGCCTGGACCCGACGTCCTGGGCGATCCTGTTCGATCCCAAGGTGCTGGCCAAGGTGAAGGGCAAGGTCACCGTACTGGACGATAGCCGCGAGCTGTTCGCCGCCGCGCTGATGTACAACGGCTTCTCCGCCAATTCGACCAACCCGGCCGAGTGGAAGAAGGCTGCCGAGACCATCAAGCAGGCCAAGCCGTACTGGGCTGCTTTCAATACCCAGAGCTATATCAAGGAACTCACCGTCGGCAACATCTGGGTGGCACATGGCTACTCCAACGACATGTTCCAGGCCAACCAGGACGCCAAGGCAGCCAAGCGCCCGTTCGGCATCGCCTACGGTTTGCAGAAGGAAGGCAATACGCTGTCGCTGGACAACATGATGGTGCTGAAGGGCGCGCCGCGTGCCGATCTGGCCCACCGCTTCATCAACTTCATGCTCGACGGCAAGAATTCGTCCGAGCTGACCAACATGATCGGCTCGGGTAACCCGAACGCGGCTGCCGCGCAGTTCGTGCAACCGGACATCAAGAAGATCAGCGCCGTGTTCCCGGATGCCCAGGCCATGAAGAAGCTGCCGCAGCTCAACGCACTGGAAGGCAAGCAACTGCGTGACCTGAACCGCCTCTGGACCGAGGTGAAGACTGCCAAGTAAGCGCCGCATCGCGCGACGGCCACGCTGGCGGTCGCGCGATTGCCGCACCGCCGGGGTGGCGCCCGGTATCGCAGACAGGCCGGGCCAGCCCGGCCGGTTTCATTGTTTGGGCCATGCGCTCCTTTCCTCCAGTCAGCTATCTTGCCGGCCATACTCCCCAGTCGCGGGTTTCCCGCTACTTCCTGGTCTGCTACCTGCTGATCATCCTGTTGCTCAGTTTTTATCCGTTCTCCGGCTGGCGTTACAACGGCGAACCCATCTTCGCTTTTTACAGCTACCCGCGGCCGTACTACTTCACCTTCTTCGATAACTTCGCCAACGTGATGGCCTACGTGCCGCTCGGCCTGGTGCTGGTGCAATGGATGCGTCGGCGCTGGTTCGCCTGGCCGCTGTCGGTGGCCGGAGGCGTGGGGCTTTCGGCGAGCGTGGAGTTCATCCAGCAGTTCCTGCCTGATCGGGTCGCCTCCAACCTCGACATCCTGGCCAATGGCGCGGGCGCGGTCATCGGCGCCACGCTCGCGTTGTTCATCGGCAGCCGGAGCTGGCAGCGGCGCTGGCTGGTGTTCCGCCACAACTATCTGGTACCCAGCGCCATCTCCGAGTGGGGGTTGGTCTGGGTCGGCTTGTGGTACGTCACGCAGTGCGATCCTTCGGTGCCTTTCCTGGGGGTGGTGGTGGAGGCGGTGGCCTTGCCACAGCCCTTCGTGTCGCCAATGGCCAATGCGCGCCTGTTCCTCGACCTGCTGGAAAGTAGCGGCGTGGCGCTGCACCTGCTTGGGCTGGCGATGTTCGTCGCGATCCTGGTGCGGCACCAGCGGCACGTGGTGCCGGCGATGTTCGGCACGCTGGCGGTGGGGCTGCTGCTGAAGCTGCTCTTCGCCGGCATGATGCTCAAGCGCGCGGAGTTCTTTGCCTGGATCAACGAAAACGTGGTGATCGGCGCCCTGGCAGGGCTGTTGCTGGTGGCGGTGTGCGCGCGACTGAACCGGCGCTTGCGCGCGTTGCTGGGTGCGTTGTCGCTGGGTGCGGCACTGGGCGTGAGCTGGGCATGGCCCCTGGCGCCGCAGTTATCCGCCACACTGAGCCTGTTCCGCTGGCAATACGGCCATTTGCAGCATTTCAGCGGCATGGCGGCACTGGTCGGGGATATCTGGCCGTATGGCGCGATCGCGATGATGCTGGCGACGGTTTTCCGGCTGTGGGAAGAGTAGGCGGCGTTAGGAAGGGCGCCGCCGATGCGCGCTAGCGCGACTCGCCGCCGGGCACGGGTACCTGCAACAGCACTTCCGGATTGACGAAACACTCGCCCGCCAGCAGTTTTTCCATCATGCGCGGATCATGCCACTCCGCCTTCACCTGCTCGGAAAACACGATCTCGGCAAGGCGGATCTCGCCCATGCGGGGGTTGTAGGCATCCTCGCGGAATGCCTGCGCATAGCCGGTATCGGTTTCGTGGGCGATCACCGAGTGCAGGCGCACGTCATCGCTCTCGCCATTGCGCATCTGCGTCTGCTTCAACAGCGCGTCGATCGTGACGAAGAACAGCCGGGCGAACTGCTCGGCCGACGGCGATACCGGCAAGGCGATCCAGCGGGCCGAAAACTGCTGGCACAGCCGGATGTACTCGGGGTCATCCTTATCCCAGAAGCAGACCGCGTGATCGAACGCATCGATCACGTCGCGGATGCTGCCTTTCATCAAGCCGAAGTCGTACACCATCTGCCCGTGATCGAGCGCGTGCGCCTCCAGCAGCACCTCCACCTTATAGCTATGGCCATGGATGGAGCGGCGGCAGCGGTCGCTGGAACAGTTGCGCACGATATGCGCGTTTTCGAACTTGAACAGCTTGCGGATCAGCATGGGAATTTCCGAGTAGAACGCTCGGGTTTTATCAGATCGCACCCCGCCCGGCAAGGTGCGAAACCCGCATTGGCCATGTTGCTGTCCAGGCTGGCAGCGGGCCGATCCGTATCTATTAAATTACTAATAAACAATTATTGCGAAAGATATTTGAAAAAATATAAGACGGAATGTTGGTAGTGGCATGGTCAGGGCTACACGGTGATGCATCCCGGTCATCGCAGACGAATGGTGGTGGTGTCACAGGTAACTACTTCCCGCAGCACCATTTCGGTACATCAGCAGGCGCTGATTCTGGCGGATTTGCTGTATTCATCGGAAATTTCCCTTTTGTTTTCAATCTGGTTGCAAGGTGCTGTTGCGGTGCATGAAGCGGGGGGTGGGGGTTTTTCGTAGTGCATCGATGGTATGGCTACTACATGAGGGATCAGACCACCCATCCCGCCGCCAAGGGGGTGTTGACAAGGTTGAACCTGTCGTCGGTAATCGGAGGCATCGCCGAAATCCGGCTTCCGGATTCAACGCGATTCAGGGCGTTTCAGTCTGTTTCTTACTTGAATATAACGCCCTCGCGCGTAGCCCAGCACTTCCAAGAAGAGCGCGCGAATAAAGTTACTTAACGAGGATGGAGAACCCCCTTATGTCGTCGACTCGAATGTCACTCGCGCTGCTTCCGGCTGCGCTGTTTGCGGCGTATGCCGTGGCAGCCTCGCCGGCTTGGCAGGAAGGCACCACCTATAGTGCCGGCACCACGGTCAGCTATAGCGGCCACGAGTATCAAGCGCTGGTCACCCACACCGCCTATGTTGGCGCGAACTGGAACCCGGCTTCCACTCCCACGCTGTGGAAAGACCTGGGCGCATCCGGTGGTACTCCCACCCCGACGCCCACTCCGGTCGTGACCCCGACTCCGACGCCCGTCGTCACGCCCACTCCGACCCCGACTTCGGTGGTCACCCCGACCCCGACGCCCGTGGTCACCCCGACCCCGGCCGGTACCTGCTATCAGGCCTGGAATGCCAGCGGCGTTTACACCGGTGGTTCCCGTGTGACCCTCAATGGCGTGAACTACGAAGCCAAGTGGTGGACGCAAGGCGACAACCCGGCTCAGTCCGGTGACTGGGGCGTGTGGAAGAACCTGGGCAACTGTGGTGGCACCACCCCGACGCCGACCCCGGTTGTGACGCCGACCCCGACGCCTGTCGTGACCCCGACGCCGACCCCGGTCGTGACGCCGACTCCGACGCCTGTCGTGACCCCGACGCCGACTCCGGTTGTGACGCCGACCCCGACTCCGGTCGTGACCCCGACTCCGACGCCGGTCGTCACCCCGACCCCGACGCCGGTTGTCCCGACGCCGACCCCGATCCCGGGCACCGATTGCCGCCCCGATGGTCTGGAGCCCTCCGGTGTTGCCAACGTGCCGTACTGCCAGGCCTACGACCAGGACGGTCGCGAGAAGCTGGCCAACGGCCTGAAGCGCCGCATCATCGGCTACTTCACCAACTGGCGTACCGGCAGGAATGGCCTGCCGTCCTATCTGGCCAATGACATTCCCTGGAATGACATTTCCCACATCAACTACGCGTTCGCCCACGTCGATGGCAACAACAAGATCTCTGTGAACGAAACCGTTCCGGGGAACGAATCCACCGATATGGAATGGCCGGGCGTAGCCGGCGCTGAAATGGACCCGACGCTGCCGTACAAGGGCCACTTCAACCTGCTGAACAAGTACAAGAAGCTGCACCCCGGCGTGAAGACGCTGGTGTCGGTGGGCGGCTGGGCTGAAACCGGTGGCTACTTCGGTGCCGATGGCAATCGCGTGGCTTCGGGTGGCTTCTACAGCATGACCACCAACGCCAACGGCTCGATCAACACCGCCGGCATCAACGCATTTGCCGATTCCTCGGTGGCGTTCCTGCGCAAGTACGGCTTCGATGGCGTGGATATCGATTACGAATATCCGACCACCATGGCCAACGCCGGCAACCCGAAGGATTGGGCTGTTTCCGGTCCGCGCCTGGCTGGCCTGCAAGCGTCCTACCGCGAACTGATGAAGGTGCTGCGTGCCAAGCTGGATGCCGCCTCCGCACAGGACGGCCGCTACTACATGCTGACCATCGCAGCGCCGTCGTCGGGCTACCTGCTGCGCGGCATGGAAACCTACCAGACCGTGAAGTACCTGGATTACGTCAACATGATGACGTATGACCTGCATGGCGCCTGGAACGAGTTCGTCGGCCCGAACGCCGCCCTGTTCGACGACGGCAAGGATGCCGAGCTGGCCAAGTGGTCGGTGTACTCCACCTCGCAATACGGTGGCATCGGCTACCTGAACACCGACTGGGCCTATCGCTACTTCCGTGGCGCTGTGCCGGCCGGCCGTATCAACGCGGGTCTGCCGTTCTACACCCGTGGCTGGAAGAACGTGACCGGTGGCAACAACGGTCTGTGGGGCACCGCGCCGTCGCAAACCTGCGACGTGGGCCTGACCCCGCCTTGCGGCAACGGTGCTTCCGGCATCGACAACATCTGGCATGACCTGAACGACGCCGGCAGTGAACTGGGCGCAGGTTCCAACCCGATGTGGCACGCCAAGAACCTGGAGAAGGGTATCGCCGGTGACTACCTGCCGCTGTTCGGTCTGGCTGCTGCCGACCTGACCGGTACGTACGCCCGCAACTACGACGCGACCCTGGTGGCGCCGTGGCTGTGGAACGCCAGCAAGAAGGTGTTCATCTCGACGGAAGACGAGACCTCCATCCAGCGCAAGGCCGAGTGGATCAACTCCAACGGCATCGGCGGTGCGATGTTCTGGGAAATGGCTGGTGACTACGACTGGGATGCCAACAAGACCAACCTGAACGGTACCAAGGGCCAATACGTGCCTGGCGCCACGATGACCCGTCTGCTGGCACAGAACTTCCGCGCCACCACCCCGTACGGTAACAAGCGTGCCAAGCGCGTGATGCCGGGCGAAGTGGTTCAGCTCCAGTTCGATGTGACCGACTTCAAGCTGGGCGATCAGAACTATCCGATCAACCCCAAGCTGAAGATCACCAACAAGGGCACCGTTGCGATTCCGGGCGGCACCAAGATCGAGTTCAACTACCCGGTCTCCGCACCGAACAACATGAGCGATCAGTCCGGTACCGGCCTGAAGGTCACTGCTTCCGAGCATACCGGCGCGAACGTTGGCGGCTTCAAGGGTGACTTCCATACGGCTGGCTTCACGCTGCCGAGCTGGCAAGCCATTGCCCCGGGTGCAACCATCGACGTAGCCCTGAACTACTACCTGCCGATTACCGGCCCGTCCAACTACGTTGTGACGGTGGGTGGCAAGGAGTACGCGGTACAGCAGGAATATCCGAACCTGCCGGTTGCCAAGCTCCAGTAATTCCGAGCCGACGTAACTGAACGGGCAAGCCTTCGGGCTTGCCCGTTTTTCATTGGGGCCACGGTAGGGGTTGTGACCTATTCACGCCGTGGCTGTGAGCCGGCTCCGCGTGTGCCGGCGCTCACTGCCCAGTAGCTGTGGAAGCGGGGCATCCTTCCCTCGAGGCAATGCGCCACGACGCGCGGAATGGATGTGGTTCCGTTCACATCCGCCGGATATGAATCGCGCAATGGTCAACGCAGCAAGCGTTCCAGCCATTGAAAGCCATGGGCGATGTGTTCGCCGATCGAAAGGAGACCTGACAATGAAAAGACTTCACGCCCTTGCCGCGCTTGGCCTTGCCACGCTGTTGCTGGCTGGCCCATCTTCCGCGGCGCCACAATGGCGCGAAGGCCGCGAGTACCGGACCGGCGAAGTGGTGGTGTTCCATGGCAAGCCGTACCGGGTGCTGCAAAGCCATACCGCGTGGCGTGGTGCGGGCTGGACACCGCAGGCGGCGCCGTCGCTGTGGGAGCCGGTCGGCCGTGGGCGTGGGGATCGGGGCGACTGGAACGATGACCACCGTCGCGATGGCGATCGCAGGGATGACAGGGATCGCTGGGACGACGATCGCGACAACGACCGCCCCTGGATGCGTGATCCCCGCTGGCGCCCCAGCGCCTGGGAGCGTGGCCAGCATTACCGCAAGGGTGAATGGGTGTGGTACGAAGGGCAGGCCTACCAGGCGCGGCGCGACGTGTCGTCGGGTGTTGCGCTGAACTGGAAGCCCCATGCCGCGCCGGATCTGTGGCTGCGCGTTTCGCTGCCTTGAGCCGCGTGATCGTCGCGGACGGCATGGTGCATCGGTAATGAAAAACGGGCTGCGCAGGCAGCCCGTTCTGCTTCAACTACCGCTTGCTCAGCGCAGTTTCTGCAACTGGCCTTGCAGCTTGCCGAGGCGATCCTCCAGTTCCGCCACCTGGGCACGATCCTTTTCCACCAGGTGGGCGGGGGCCTTGTCGATGTAGCCGGGCTTTTCCAGCTTGGCGCGCATCTTGGACAAACCCTCCTCGGTCCTGGCGATGTCCTTGGACAGGCGAGCAGCTTCCGCCGCCTTGTCCACTTCCACCTTCAGCATCAGGCGGATGCTGCCGGCCATGGCGACCGGGGCATCGTCGTCTTCGGGCAGGCGTTCCACCACATGCACCTCGGACAGCTTGGCCAGCGGCAGCAGGTAGGCGCTGAACTGCGCCAGCGATGCCGGCCCTTCCAGGAACAGCGGCACTTTCTGTGCCGGCGACAGGCCCATCTCGCCGCGCAGGTTGCGCGCGGCGAAGGCCAGTGCCTTCAATGCGTCCACCGTCGCGGTCGCAGCCGGATCGATCTTGCTCTCGTCGGCTTGCGGCCAGCGTGCCACCATCAGCGAATCGACCTCCTTCTTGCCTGCCAGCGGGGCGACCACCTGCCACAGCTCCTCGGTGATGAAGGGCATGATCGGATGGGTCAGGCGCAGGATGGTTTCCAGTACGCGGATCAGGGTGCGGCGGGTGGCGCGTTGCTGCGCCTCGCTGCCGTGTTGCGTGGAAACCTTGGCCAGTTCGATGTACCAGTCGCAGTACTCGTTCCAGACAAATTCGTAGATGGCCTGCGCGGCCAGGTCGAAACGGAAGGTGTCGAGCGCCAGCGTGACGGCTTTTTCGGCCTCCTGAAGGCGACCGATGATCCAGCGGTCAGCAAAGCCGTAATCCAGCTCGGCGCCAGCCTCCAGCCCGCAATCGCGGCCTTCCACGTTCATCAGCACGAAGCGCGTGGCGTTCCACAGCTTGTTGCAGAAGTTGCGATAGCCTTCGCAGCGTTTCTGGTCGAAGTTGATCGAGCGGCCCAGCGATGCCAGCGATGCGAAGGTGAAGCGCACCGCATCGACGCCGTAGGCCGGAATACCTTCGGGGAACTCCTTCTGCGTTTTGGCCGCGACCTGAGGCGCCTTTTCCGGGCGGCGCAGGCCGGTCGTGCGTTTTTCCAGCAAGGGTTCCAGCGCGATGCCGTCGATCAGGTCCACCGGATCGAGCACGTTGCCCTCGGACTTGGACATCTTCTTGCCTTCGCCGTCCCGCACCAGCCCATGCACGTAGACATGCTTGAACGGTACCTTGCCGGTGAAGTGCGTGGTCATCATGATCATCCGGGCGACCCAGAAGAAGATGATGTCGTAGCCGGTAACCAGTACCGAGGATGGCAGGAACGCCTTGAGTTCCGGCGTTTCCTGCGGCCAGCCCAGCGAGGAGAACGGCACCAGTGCCGATGAGAACCAGGTATCGAGCACGTCATCGTCGCGCTTGAGGGCGCGGCCGCCGGCCTTGGCACTGGCCTCGGCTTCGTCGCGGGCGACGTAGACGTTGCCTTCGTCGTCGTACCACGCCGGAATCTGGTGGCCCCACCACAATTGACGGCTGATGCACCAGTCCTGGATGTTCTTCAGCCACGCGTAATAGGTGTTCACCCAGTCTCCGGGCACGAACTGCACTTCGCCGTTTTCCACGACTTCCAGCGCTTTCTGCGTGATGCTCTTGCCGGTTTCGTCGGTCTTGCTCATCGCGACGAACCATTGATCGGTGAGCATCGGCTCGATCACCTGGCCGGTGCGTTCGCAGCGCGGCACCATCAGCTTGTGTTTCTTGATCTCGGCGAGGAAACCGCCAGCCTCCAGGTCAGCGACGATCTGCTTGCGGGCGGCGAAGCGGTCCATGCCGCGATAGGCGGCCGGGGCGTTATCGTTGATCTTGGCATCCAGCGTGAGGATGGCGATCTGCGGCAGGTCATGGCGCTGACCGACCGCGTAGTCGTTGAAATCGTGCGCCGGGGTGACCTTCACCACGCCAGTACCGAACTCGCGATCGACGTAATCGTCGGCGATGATCGGAATCTCCCGGTCGCATAGCGGCAGCTTCACCGATTGGCCGATCAGGTGTGCATAGCGTTCGTCTTCCGGATGGACCATCACGGCCACGTCGCCCAGCATGGTTTCCGGACGGGTGGTGGCCACGGTCAGGTGACCCTCGCCTTGCGCCAGCGGGTAGTGGATATGCCAGAGATGGCCGTCTTCCTCTTCGCTGTTCACTTCCAGATCGGAAACAGCGGTACCCAGCAAGGGGTCCCAGTTGACCAGGCGCTTGCCGCGATAGATCAGGCCTTGTTCATACAGGCGGACAAACACCTCGGTCACGGTGCCCGACATCTTGTCGTCCATCGTGAAGTATTCGCGGCCCCAGTCGACCGACGCGCCCATGCGTCGCATCTGGCTGGTGATGGTATCGCCCGATTGCTGCTTCCATTCCCATACTTTCTCGATGAAGGCGGGCCGCCCCATGTCGTGGCGAGAGATGCCCTGGCCGGCCAACTGGCGTTCCACCACGATCTGGGTGGCGATCCCGGCGTGATCGGTACCGGGCAACCACAGCGTGTTGTCGCCGCGCATGCGGTGATAACGCGTCAGACCGTCCATGATGGTCTGATTGAAGGCATGACCCATGTGCAGCGTGCCGGTCACATTGGGCGGCGGTAGCTGGATGGCGAACGACGGTGCGCTCGCGTCCATGCTGGGGCTGAAGTAATGCGCGGATTCCCAGCGCGGATACCAGGCGGCTTCGATCGCGGCGGGTTCGAAACTCTTGGCGAGTTGTTCCAGGGCAGTGGTCATGGGGGAAGGGTTCGGAAATTCGGTGAAAAACAGCAAATTATACCGGCAAGCCAGCCAATCCGGGGTGCTAGCCTCAGACAGCTTCTATCGCACCAGCCGTGTTGTCGGATGCACTATTTACTTTGCCTGGGCTTTGGAGGTTTTTTTTCCGAAGATGTAAGAGGTGCGCCTCACGGCGCGATCGTTCAGATTTGTTTCACGACATCCACAACCAAGGAGAAAGGCCATGAGCGAAAAACTGAAAGCCGACCAGGACGAACTGCTCGACGATCTGCGTACCGTGATTTCCGATACCGAAACCATGCTCAAGGATGTGACCCAGGCGGGCGGTGCAGAGGCCCAGGCGCTGCGCGACAAGATCGTCGCCAACCTGTCCGCTGCCAAGACCAAGCTGATCGAAGCCGAGAAGCTGGTCGCCGACAAGGCACGCGTCGCGGCCAAGGCCACCGACGAATACGTTCATGAAAACCCCTGGACCTCGGTGGGTGTGGCGGCAGGCGTTGGCTTCCTGCTGGGCCTGCTGGTGTCGCGTCGGTGATCCTCCCGCTGGACACCGGTGTGCGCGAGTCGGTAACGGCTTCGCCCGGCGATTGCCGGAGATCATCGAGAGTGAACGCGGTGTTCAGCAGAACGGGCGGCGCAAGCCGCCTGTTTTATCGTTCCGTGCCGGGGCACGCGGCGTTCCGTCCGGAACGGCGCCCCCGATGCGGGGATCGGAGTCGATTCTCAGAGCCGCGAGCGGGTTTTCATGAGTGAATATAAAGATACCTTTCGGCCTTTCCATCGGCTGGCTGCCAGCCTGATCGGGCTGCTGCATGCCCACCTCGGCATCTTTGCCATCGAGCTGGAAGAAGCGCGGGAACGCGTGCTGCGAACGCTCGTGCTGGGTTTTGTCGGCGCGGGACTGCTGGTGATGTGCCTGGTGGCGCTGGCCAGCGCGCTGGTGCTGGCCCTGCCCGCCGAATGGCGCATTGCCGTGCTGGCCGGTGCAGGCGTGGTGTTCCTGGCATTGGGCGCGGGATTGATCTGGATGGCCTGGGCCGGGTTTGCCCGGGGGCCGACGCCATTTGCCGTCACCATGGAAGAGTTGCGTCGAGATCGGGAGCGCCTGCTGTCATGAGCCAAGCCGCGAGAAGTAACCGTGAGGCGCGCAAGCGTCTGCTGCAACTGGAAGCGGAACTGCACCGTGTCGAGCTGTCCGCCAGCCTGTACGACATTCGGGCGCCATTCCGTCGGGGCGGACGCGACGGTTTTCTGGGGCTGTTCCAGCCTGCCAAGTTGCTCACCCTGGTGGCCGGGCTGGTTGCCGGTAACAAGCTGAACCTGCTTTCCCGGCTGATTCCCATCGGCATTGGCGCGTGGAAGGCGGCAACGTTGATCCGGCAGTTCTTCGCCCGCCGCCGCGCGGCACGCGCCGCAGGCGCGTGAGTCACTTCCACCCACCAAAAAAAAGCCGGCGAATGCCGGCTTTTTCAATGCGATCAATCGAGCAACTGGCGCCGCCGCAACTCGTCACGTACCAACTCCGCGACGCGCGGTGCCAGTCGTGCTTCCAGTTCATGACCGATTTGCGTGGCCAGGGTATGGGCGGCTTCGGCGTACAGGGTGCTCATCAATGTCTTGAAATGCTGGCGCGACAGGCGATCCACTTCCATGGCGATATCCACGGCTAGGTGCGCGGCGACGCCGGCAGTCAGTTCCTCGATGGTCGCCACGTCCAGCTTGGGTGGGGGCGGCGGCTCCGTGGGTTGTGGTGGCTCGATCGCCGGCTGGGCTTGCGGGGGGGCCATGACTGGTGCGGGGGCGGCGATGAAAGCATTGAGATCGAACTCGATGGCGGGTTCGGCGGCCAGTTCCACCCGCAGGTCGGCGGCGGACGCCCAGTGATCCTCGGCCGGCGTTTCGGCCGGCGCCGGTACTGTCCAGGTGGTGGGGGCCGTCGCCTGCGGCACCGGTTCGGCTTCGATGGCCCGGCTATCCGGCACAGGAGCGATGTACGGTGCTTCCCGATCCGCCGGGGGAATGGAGGCGGTCTGGAACTCGCGCTGCGATGGCGCGAGGTTCGCGGGCGCGGGAACCTGTTCCGGCTCGGTGTGCTCCGCTTCGGCCTGAGCAGCAACTTCCGGAAAATCAAACGCGTATTCGTCGCCGTGCTCAATGACTTCGAATCCGGCGACGGAAGGCGAGGCGGTGATTTCCTCATCCACTTCGAACGATTCGATCGGGGCGGCAGCGATCGAGGGTTCTGGTGCGGGCGTGGCGTCGTCCTCCCACACCAGGGTCGGGTAATCGACGGTTTCGGCGGTTTCCGCTGGGGCGACGTCCGCCTCCAGTGCGGCCCCTTGCGGCATCGCGGTTTCCTCAGCCGGCCCGAAGGGGGCCGGGTCGGTCAGCAAGGCATCGAGGTCGAGCAAGGGCAGGTCGAGGAACACGGCCGGCGCGGCGGTGGCTGGGGCGGGCGTGACGACCGGTGGTGGAACAGGTGCGCGAGGCGGAGGCAGGAAGTCGTCCGGGTGGAACATCAGCCCGGAATTATCCGCCGCCGGGGCTGGCTGGGGAGCGGGCGCCGCCGCCGCAACCACTTCGGTCAGGACCGGAATATCGTCATCCAGGATATCGGTCAGCACGGGGATGTGTTCGTCCTGCGGCCCGCTGGCGCTCGATCCGCGATGGCGCGCCATGAGGGCATCCATCTTGTTGAATAGCGGGCTGACGCTGTCGTCCAGGTCCGTCATGCCGAGGCCTGCCGTTGTGCTGCGAGTTCGAGCATGTCCACGGCCTTGGGCGTGATGCCGGCCGCGACATAGCCCCGCCAGCGCAGGCGCGCCTGCTCGCGCGCCTCGTCGCTGCGATCGACGATTTCCACGATACGCTCATAGCGGGCGTGGCCTTCTGGCACACCGTCGGTCCAGTTGAACAGGGTGGGGCGTTGCGGCAGCAGGGCCGCGCGATGATCGACGACGATGGGGGTGACCGCGACGAGGGGGTCATCCGCCGCGCAATGGGGCAAGAAGCCGGTTTGCGGTACCTCCCACAACAGCCGGTCCAGCCCGTGCGCGTCCCGCTCGCTGGCGGCGAGCACATTGACACTCAGGCGCTGGGCCAGCGCCTTGCCGACCAGTTGGCAGAGTGCCTGCTCGCGGTGTTTTACGTTGAAGTAGAAGGTAACGTCCATCCTGTTTATTTCGTTTTCTTGGCGCTGCCCTGTCGGGCGCGCCCGGACAGGAACTCGACCAGCAGCGGCACCGGTCGTCCCGTGGCGCCCTTGGCAGCGCCGGATTTCCAGGCGGTGCCCGCGATATCCAGGTGCGCCCAGCGGTAGTCCTTGGTGAAGCGTGCCAGGAAGCAGGCCGCAGTGACCGACCCGGCTGGCCGGCCGCCGATATTGGCCAGATCGGCGAAGTTGGATTTCAACTGCTCCTGGTAATCGTCCCACAACGGCAGACGCCACGCCTTGTCGCCGGTGTGATCGGCGGCCTGCAACAGCTCGTCGGCGAGGGTTTCGTCGTTCGCATAGAGGCCGGTGGCCACATGGCCCAGCGCGATGATGCAGGCGCCGGTCAGCGTGGCGATATCGATCACCGTTTCCGGCTCGAAACGCGCGGCGTAGGTCAGCGCATCGCACAGGATCAGGCGGCCTTCGGCGTCGGTATTCAGGACTTCGATGCTCAATCCGGCCATGCTCTTGATGATGTCGCCCGGTTTGTTGGCATTACCGGCCGGCATGTTCTCGCAGGTGGCGATCACGCCGACCAGGTTGATCGGCAAGGCCAGTTGCGCGGCGGCCTGCATCGTGCCCAGTACGGTGGCGGCACCGCACATGTCGTATTTCATTTCGTCCATGCCTTCGCCCGGCTTGAGCGAGATGCCGCCCGAGTCGAAGGTGATGCCCTTGCCGACCAGTACCACGGGCTTGGCGCCCTTCTTGCCGTTGCGGTATTCCAGCACGATCAGCTTCGGCGGCTCCACCGAGCCCTTGGCGACCGCGAGGAAGGAACCCATGCCCAGCTTTTCCAGCTCCGGCTGATCGAGTACCTGCACTTTCAGGCCTTGTTGCTTGCCCAGGCGCAGCGCCTCCTCGGCGAGGTAGGTCGGCGTGCAGACATTGGCCGGCAGATTGCCGAGCTGGCGCGTCAGATTCATGCCGTGTCCGACCGCTTCGCCGCGCGCCAGGCCCGCCTCGGCCAGGGCGACGTCGGATTTGCGGGCAACCGCAAAATTCACATGGGTGAGCGCGGGGCGGGGATCGGGGTTGGATTTGAAGTCGTCGAAACGGTATTGCTCGACCACGACGGCCTGCGCCAGCGCGGCGATGACTTCGGATGAATCGATGCCCTTGGGCAGGGCCAGCAACACATCGGCATCGGTGGATTTGCCGGCCAGCAGCGCGCGTGCGCCGGCCGCGGCGGCCGTGCGCAGATCCGCGGCTTGCGGTTGTTCGCCCCATTGCAGCAGGGTCACCCGTACCAGCCTGCCGGCCAGGGGCACGTGCGAGGTCAGCACGCTTCCGGCCTTGGCCGCCAGTTCACCCCCGGCCAGCAGTGCGCTCAGCGCGCCCGCGGTGGCCTGATCCAGCTTTTCCAGCCCACTGGACAGCTTGTCCCCGAACACCGGCACCAGCAGGCTGTTGGCGGTGGCTTTGTCGGGGCTGACTGGATTTATGCTAAATTCCACGGCGAATCTCCTGGGGCTTGTTCCGGGTGTCGCAGCAAAGCCCGGGAGTGCCTGGGCATGCTGCGCGCAAAGGGCTACGCCGATGCGGTTTTGGGTGTGCCTGCTTGTCTGGATGCCGGTTCAGGTCTGGGCGAACTGGATGCCCGGCAAGAAAACGGAAGCAAGGCCGTCGTCGCTTGGCGTGAACGAGCGTTTTTTGCATCCGATCCCACTGCGGGACAACCACCGCTCAGCGCGGTTTGAACAGGTTCTTACAGGGTTCGCCCGATTATTTCCCAGCCCCCTGCATAAGTCAAAAACGCATGCTTTTTCGAAAAAGCCTGATCCATGAGATGTCATGGGTGGCGCTCGCCGTGTTCATCGTGGTGCTGCTGCTGGTCATGACGACCCAGATTGTCCGCTTCCTCGGCCAGGCCGCCGTCGGCTCGCTCGCGTCCGGCGCGGTGTGGGCGATGATGGGGTTTACCTCCATCCGCTACCTGCCGACGCTGCTGTCGCTGATGCTGTTCGCCGCTGTGTTGTCGGTGATGATGCGGATGTGGCGCGACAATGAAATGGTCATCTGGTTTGCCAGCGGTCGTTCGGTGCGCAGCTTCATCGCGCCGGTGCTGGAGTTCGCCGTCCCCATCATGATCCTGATCGCGCTGCTGTCGTTGTTCGTCTCGCCATGGGCGATGAAGAAGGGCGATGAGTTCCGCAAGGAATCGCTGTCGCGCCAGGAGGTGACGCAGGTGGCCCCCGGCGTGTTTCGCGAATCCGCCGGTTCGGATCGGGTCTATTTCGTCGAGAACTTCGGCGAGGGCGCCACTGGCAGCAATGTGTTCGTACAGATTCGTCGCGAGGACAAGACCTCGGTGATTCTGGCGCAGCGAGGCGGGCTGACGCTCGGCGCCGATGGCGAACGCTGGCTGTGGCTGGGCGATGGCCGTGCCTATTCGGGGGCACCTGGCAGTGAGGAATACGAAATCCTCAACTTTCAGAAGGCCACGCTGCTGGTCGAGCAGGATACGCGCAGCGCCACCAGCACCTCCACCCGTTCGATGCAGAGTACCGAGCTGTGGGCCAGCCCCACGCTGGAGCATCAGGCCGAGCTGGCCTGGCGGATGGGCCTGCCGATTTCGGCACTGATCCTGTCGCTGGCCGCGGTGCCGATGGCGTTCTTCAATCCGCGCGGTGGGCGGGCCTTCAATCTGTTGTTCGCCGCCTTCCTGTATTTCTTTTATTACAACTGCATCAACCTGGGCCAGGTCTGGATCGCAACCGGCAAGGTGCCGGTGTGGCTGGGCATGTGGCCGTTGCATGGGGTGGCACTCGGCATCACGGTGTGGATGTATCGCTGGCGTAGCCGGCTGAGGTCCGCCAAATGAGCCTGCTGGCACGCTATCTGTTCAAGGAACTGACACTCTTCGTGGCGTTCACGCTGCTGGGGTTGCTCGGGCTGTATACCTTTTTCGACTTCATCGCCGAACTGTCCAACCTGGGTGAAGGCGGTTATCGGCTGGCCGATGCGGTGATCTTCGTGCTGCTGCGCACGCCGGGCAATGCGTATGACCTGATGCCGATCGCGGTGCTGATCGGCGCCATCTTTGCGCTGGCCAATCTGGCCGGGCATTCCGAGCTGACCGTGATGCGCTCCTCCGGCGTGTCGGTGCTGCGCCTGCTGGTCTGGCTGCTGCTGGCCGGCATCGCCTATGCCATGGCCACGGTGGCGCTGGGCGAGTTCATCGTGCCGCAGGCCGAGCGCATGGCCAATCAGCATCGGCTATCGGCCACCAAGAAGATGCTGGTAGGTGAGTTCCGCTCCGGCGTATGGGTGAAGGATGACCGGCAGATCGTCAATATCGGGGAGATGCTGCCCGACCTGACCGTACTGGGCGTGCGCATCTATGAACTGGGCGAGGGGATGACGCTGAACCGCATCATCGAGGGTCTGGAAGGGCATTACGTGGGCAATGGTCGCTGGGAACTGACCGGCCCGCGCGAAACCCGCTTCGCCAAGGACATGCAGGCCGTGCAGGTGGTCGTACCGGCCAAGCTGGAATGGAAGACCTCGATCACGCCGGAAATGCTGGCGGTGCTGCTGGTGGAGCCGGGCCAGATGTCGGCACAGTCGCTGTACCGCTATATCGACCACCTCAAGCGCAACAAGCAGCAGACCAGCCGTTACGAACTCGCGCTGTGGGGCAAGTTGTTCTATCCGCTCGCCTGTCTGTCGATGATGGTGATCGCCCTGCCGTTCGCTCAATCGCAACGTCGCTCCGCCAATGTGGGTGCTCACCTGTTTGTCGGCATCCTGGCCGGCCTGGCATTCCACTTCCTCAACCGGGTGGTGGTCTACCTGGGGCAGCTCAACAACTGGCCGCCACCGCTGGTCGTGTCTATTCCAACGCTGCTGTTCATGGTGGTTGCGTTGCTGCTGTTGTGGCGGCAAGAGAGACGGTAATCCCGGCAAGCGCGCGGGATGGAACCATCGAGGAAGACCCAATTCATGCATATCCTGTTGACTGGCGGTGCGGGCTATATCGGCTCCCATACCTACGTCGAGCTGATCCAGGCCGGCTTCACGCCGGTGATCTTCGATAATTTCTCCAATGCCAAGCCCGAGGTCGTGGCGCGGCTGGAACGCATCACCGGCCGCACCGTGCCGTGCATCCAGGGCGATATCCGCGATCGAGCCGCGCTGGATGCGGTGTTCGCCCGCTGGCCCATCGGTGCCGTGGTGCACTTCGCCGGCCTGAAGGCGGTGGGAGAATCGGTCGAGCAGCCGCTGGCCTACTACGACAACAACTTCGTCGGCACCGTGCGCCTCCTGGAAGCGATGCGTGCCGCCGGCGTGCGCAAACTGGTGTTCTCCTCCTCCGCCACCGTCTACGGCGACCCGCACACCGTGCCGATCCGCGAGGATTTTCCGCTGTCCGCCACCAATCCGTATGGCCGCTCCAAGTTGATGATCGAGGACATGCTGCGCGATCTGTATCGCTCGGATGCCGGCTGGGACCTGGCCATCCTGCGCTACTTCAACCCGGTTGGCGCGCACGAATCCGGCCTGATCGGCGAAGACCCGTGCGGTATTCCCAATAACCTGCTGCCGTATGTGGCGCAGGTGGCGGTGGGCAAGCGCGAGAAGCTGTCGGTATTCGGCGGCGATTACCCGACGCCGGACGGTACCGGGGTGCGCGATTACATCCATGTGGTGGATCTGGCACGCGGCCATGTGAGGGCGTTGGAAGCTCTGCGCCAATCGACCGGTTGCTTCGCTGTCAACCTGGGTACTGGCCAGGGCTATTCGGTGCTGGACATGGTGCGCGCCTTCGAACGCGCCAGCGGCCGGCCCGTGCCATTCCAGATCGTGGCGCGCCGTGCCGGCGACATTGCCAGTTGCTATGCCGACCCCGCCCAGGCGGAGCGTGTGCTGGACTGGCGCGCGGAAAAGACGCTGGACGATATGTGCCGCGACGCCTGGTGCTGGCAATCGGGCAACCCCGACGGCTACCCCGACCAGACCTGAGCCGTGGCGTTGACCCATTCCCACGCTGCGCATCCGTAGTCGTCACGTTTCCAAGCATCCGGTGGCCCGTTATTCTTACGGCCAAGGAGAACACATGCACGCCGCCGATTTCGTCCAATGGTTTCGCCAGGCCGCCCCGTACATCCACGCCTTTCGGGGGCGTACCTTCGTCATTGCGCTGGGAGGCGAAGTGGTGCGCGATGGCCGCTTTGTCACGCTGACCCATGACATCAACCTGCTGACCAGCCTGGGTGTTCGATTGGTGGTGGTGCATGGCGCGCGGCCGCAGATCGAGGCGCGCATGGCCGAGCGCGGGCTGGAAGTGCGTTACCACCACGGCTTGCGTGTCACCGATGGGGAAACACTGGAATGTGTGATCCAGGCATCGGGCCAGGTGCGGGTGGAGATCGAATCGCTGCTGTCGATCGGCCTGGCGAACTCGCCGATGGCCAATGCCGATATTCGCGTTTCCGCCGGCAACTTCATCACCGCGCAGCCCATGGGCGTGCGCGACGGTATCGACCTGCTGTACACCGGCGAAGTGCGCAAGGTGGATACCACTGCGATCAACTACCGGCTGGAGGACGGCGAACTGGTGCTGCTCTCCACCCTGGGCTATTCGCCCACCGGCGAGGTGTTCAACCTGCCGCTGGAGGATGTCGCCACCAGCGTTGCCGTCGCGCTCAAGGCCGACAAGCTGCTGTTCCTGTTCGGCCATGACGGCGTGATCGACGCGGAAGGCGAACTCCAGCCCGAGCTGACGGCCCTGGAAGCCGAGCAGTTCCTTACCGCGCATCCCGAATCCAACGAAGACATCCGCCTTTATCTGCCCTGCGCCATCCGCGCGGTGCGGCGCGGCGTGAACCGTGCTCACCTGATCAGCCACCACGTGGATGGCGGCCTGCTGATGGAGCTGTTCACCCACGATGGGATCGGCACCATGATCTCGCGCGAACCGCTGGAGGCGCTGCGGCAGGCCGATATCGACGATGTGGGCGGCATGCTGGCGCTGATGGAGCCGCTGGAAGACCAGGGTGTGCTGGTCAAGCGTGGGCGCGAACTGATCGAGCGCGAAATTCACCGCTATTCGGTGCTGGAGCATGACGGCAAGATTATCGGATGTGTGGCCATCCATCCCTTTCCCGACAGCAGGATGGCCGAACTGGCCTGCCTGGTGATCGATCCCGACTATCGCGACGAGGACCGGGGGGCCGAGCTATTGCGGCATGTCGAGCAGCAGGCGCGCAGCCTGGGCATGACCCAGTTGTTTGCCCTGACCACCCGTACCAGCCACTGGTTCGTCGAGCGCGGGTTCGCGCAGGCGTCGGTGGAGGAACTGCCGATGGAGAAAAAGCGCCTATACAATTACCAGAGGCGATCCAAGGTATTCATCAAGGCGCTGAAGCGCTAACGTATCGTCAGTGCCAGCTTGTCCCAGGTTGTGGTCGAGGCAACCTGCGGAGCGCGCACCGCGCGGGGCCATTGCAGCCCCCCATAACAACAGGAGTCGGCCTCGAGCCGGATTATCCCCACCGATGCGCTCCCTTACCGCTCTAGGCTCGCTTCGCGCCAGGTTGATCATTGCCAGCGTATTGGTGCAGTGCATCATCCTGGCCTTCCTGCTGTTCAATACCTCCCGCATCTGGTCGGAGGCCACCAGCGAAACCACCGCCGTGCGTGTGCAGGAGCTGGCGCGCCTGCTCAATGCCGCGTTTGCCGGCCCGCTTTCCAACAACGACTTTGCCCGTGCCACGGACCTGATCGACACCATCCGCGCGCCCGAGGGCATCGACTACCTGGTATTGCTCGATGCACAGAAGCACGTGATCGGTGCCCGGGGCTGGGATATCGCCCAACCCTTGCCGCCGCCGACCCGGCTTGCCGGTGGCGGCGACATCCCGGTACTGATCCACGCCGAAACCACCATTGAATATGGCGGCGAAACGCTGGGGCAACTGCGTTTCGGTATCACCACCGGCATCATGCGCGAGGCCATCGAACGGTTGACGTTGCAGAACGCCATGACCATGATCGCCGGCATCGTCGCCTCCGCCGTACTGATGGCGCTGCTCGGGCTATGGCTGACGCACCGGCTCTACAAACTGATCGGTGCGGCCGAAGTGGCTGCGTCGGGCGGCAACGTCGATCTGCCCGAGCCGTCGGGCCAGGACGAAGTGGCGCAACTGACCCGGCGCTTCAACGAAATGTCGCGCGCCATCCGCGAGCGCATCGTCGCGCTGCGCCACAACGAAGAAAAATTCCACGCCATCGCCGACTACACCTACTCCACCGAGCTATGGCTCGACCCGGAAGGGCGGCTGGTGTGGGTGAATGGTTCGGTGTCGCGACTGGCGGGCTATTCGGTCAGCGAATGCATGCGTCTGGGCGACTTTCCCTTGTCGCTCGCCAGCCCGGACGAGCGTGTCCGTCTGAACGAAGCGCTGGATCTGGCGCTGGCCGATCGCTCGTCGGTACAGGATTTCGAGTTCCGTGCGGTACGGCGCGATGGCAGCCTGTTCTGGGCCGCCGCCTCCTGGCAACCGCTGTACGACAGCCGCGGCGATTACCTCGGCCTGCGCGCCAGTATCCGCGACAACTCCGAGTTGAAGGACGACCGACTGGCACTGCGCAAGGCCGTGATCGAGTTGCGACAGATCCAGGCGCTGGGGCAGAGCTACCTGCAACGCGCCGAAGCGGAACGCGCGCGCCTGACCGCGCTGCTGTCGGCGATGCGCTTCGGCGTCCTGTTCGTCGATCAGGATAACCGCGTGGTCTTCCACAACCCGGCGTTCTGCGACCTGTGGGGCGTGCCCGACAGCGCGCCCATCGTCGAAAAGCCGATCGGGCAGGTATTGCAGCAGGCCGAGAACCGTCCGGCGATCGGCGACATCGTCGCGCACTATCTCAAGGAGTCGGCCCAGGTCGACGATCGGATCGATTACGGTGAGCTGACGATGAACGATGGCCGCGTGCTCACCCAGCAATGCTATCGCGTCGGCAGCGGCCAGCATGACAGCGGTCGGATGTGGATTTACGAAGACGTCACCCAGGATCGGCAACTGGCTGAGCGCATGATCAACCTGGCCGAGCGCGATGCGCTTACCGGGCTCTATAACCGCCACCGCTTCCAGCAGGAACTGGAACGCATGGTGTCGGAAGCCGATCGGCGACAGGCATCGATGGCGTTGCTGTTCTTCGACCTGGACGAATTCAAATACGTGAACGATACCTTCGGCCACGGCATCGGCGACGAACTGCTCAAGGCCATCGCGCGCGAGATCGGCGCCCAGGTGCGGCGCCACGAAGTACTGTCCCGCCTGGGGGGCGACGAATTCGCCATCCTGGTGCCCGATTGCTCCGAATTCGAAGTCAGTAAACTGGCCGAGCGCATCGTCAATTGCGTCACGCAGATTCAGTTCAAGGTGGACGGCCACGTCTTGCGGCCATCGTCGTCGGTGGGCGTGGCGCTGTTCCCTCAGCACGCGGCCAGCCCTGGCGAGTTGGTGGCGCACGCCGATTCGGCGATGTACCAGGCCAAGTCCGCTGGCAAGTCCACCTGGCGCATGTACCGGCAGGATGCCGACCAGTCGCGCAACGCCTTCACGCGCTTGTCGTGGAAGGATCGCATCGTCGAGGCGCTGGAAAACGACGGCCTGGAACTGCACTACCAGGGCATCTATGGCGCCAAGGAGCGCGATCTGGTCCACCTGGAGGCGCTGGTGCGGATGCGCGATGCGCAGAATCCTGGTGGCCTGATCCTGCCCGGGCACTTCATCCCGCATGCGGAAAAGACTGGCAAGATCGTTGATATCGACCGCTGGGTGATCAAGCGCACCATCGAGCTGCTTGCCACCAAGCCCAATATGCCGTCGGTGGCGATCAATATCTCTGGCCGCTCGTTCGATGAGCCGGAGCTGCCCGAATTCATCAGCAACATGCTGCGGGTGCACTGTGTGGACCCGCGCCGCCTGCTGGTGGAACTGACCGAAACAGCGGCGGTTTCCGATCTGCGCGATGCGCAGCGCTTCATCGACGCATTGCGCGCCACCGGCTGCACCGTCTGCCTGGACGATTTCGGCAACGGCTTCGCCTCATTCGCCTATCTCAAGCAATTGAAGGCCGACATTCTCAAGATCGATGGCTTCTTCGTACGCGATCTGCCCAATGACCGCGACAGCCAGGTCTTCGTACGCGGCATGGTGGACATGGCCCACGCCATGGACAAGACCACCATCGCCGAATTCGTCGAGAACGAAACCATCTACACCATGCTGGTGGAGTTCGGCGTGGACCTGGTCCAGGGCTACTACCTGGACAAACCCCAGCGCAACCACCCCGGCATCATGGAGAACTGACATGTTCCAGAACCCCAGCGACGACGAGATTCGCGCATTGCTCCACCGGGTGAAACGCATCGCCGTGGTGGGCCTGTCGCCCAACCCGGATCGTCCCAGCTACGGTGTTTCCGCCTTCATGCAGCGGGCTGGCTACACCATTGTCCCCGTGCGCCCCAAGGTGGTGGACGTGCTGGGCGAGACGGCCTATGCCACGCTGGCCGATGTGCCGGGCGCCATCGACCTGGTGGACGTCTTTCGCCGCGCCGAAGAGATCGACGTCGTGGTGGACGAAGCGATTCGCCTCGAACTGCCGGCGATCTGGATTCAGCTTGGCATCGTCAACGATGCCGCCGCCGAGCGCGCCCGTGCCGCCGGCATCTTTGTGGTGATGGATCGCTGCATCAAGATCGAGTACGCGCGCCTGTGCCTGTGAGCGCAGGGGCGCGTCGGCCAGTCGCTTGCGGCTGGCTGAGCGTCGGGCCACCGGCAAAAGCCGGGTGGACGTCATGATCCGCCGGTGTCGCCGTTCGCCTGTTTCAAATGCTTTCGCCGCGGCAAGGTGCTCACCGTGCTCGGAAGGTGTCGCGCCGTATGTCGATCGATTTGCCAGCATCCGCGCCGCCGATTAGCCTAGCGATATTCCCCAACTCACTCGCGATTCATCATCCATGAAGCTGCGTTTCACCAAGATGCACGGCCTGGGCAACGATTTCGTCGTGCTCGACGGCGTGCGCCAGTCCGTCCAGCTCGATGCCGAACTGCTGCGGCGGCTGGGGCACCGCAATTTCGGCATCGGCTTTGATCAATTGCTGCTGGTCGAACCCAGCGACACCGCTGGCGTCGATTTCCGCTACCGCATCTTCAATGCCGACGGCAGCGAGGTGGGGCAATGCGGCAATGGCGCGCGCTGCTTTGCGCGCTTTGTCCACGAGCAGGGCCTCACCGACAAGACCGAAATTGCCGTGCAGACCGCGCGCGGCGTGATCTATCCGCGGCTGGAACAGGGTGGCAATGTCACCGTGGACATGGGCGTGCCGCGCGTGGCACCCGCCGAAATCCCCTTCGTCGCGGCAGAAGAACAATTGAATTACCCGCTCGACGTGGCGGGCCATCTCTACGACATCAGCGTGGTGTCGATGGGCAACCCGCACGCGGTGCAGGTGGTGGACGACGTCGAAAGCTATCCGGTCGGCAAGCTGGGTCCGCTGATCGAACATCACCCGCGCTTCCCTGAGCGCGTCAATGCCGGCTTCATGCAGATTGTTGGCCGCGATGAAATCCGCCTGCGTGTATTCGAGCGCGGCGCGGGTGAAACGCTGGCCTGCGGCACCGGCGCCTGCGCCGCCGTGGTCGTCGGTATCCGTCGCGGCCTGCTCGATCCGGGCGTGCTGGTCCATACCCATGGTGGTGATCTCACCATCCGTTGGGCGGGCGAGGGCCAGCCGGTGCTGATGACAGGCCCGACCGCCACCGTGTTCGAAGGCACCATCGAGCTTTAAGCCGACGGCGCGTCGTAGCAACAGTTACCGAGGAGTAGGCAGCATGCAGTCGCAGGATATCCTGGCGTGGTTGAAGAGCAATCCGGCTTTCTTCGACGAATACGCCGACGATGTGGCGGAAATCTATGTACCGCACAACCATCGCGGGCAGGCCGTCTCGCTGGCCGAGCGGCAACTGATCACCCTGCGGGAAAAGGCGCGTGCGCTGGAGGTCCGCCTTTCCGAACTGCTGCAATTCGGTGAGGACAACGATCTGATCTCCGACCGGCTGCACAAGCTGACCGTCGACCTGATCCAGGCCGAGGATCTGTCCGGCGTGGTCGGCACGCTGGAATACCACCTGCGCGAACGCTTCCATGTGCCCTTCGTCGCCGTGCGGCTGTGGTTGCCCACCGATTCCACGCTGCGTGAGTTCCAGCCGGTGGGCGAGGCGGTGCAGCGACTGGCGCAGAACCTGGTGTCGCCCTATTGCGGACCCTACGTCACCGATGAAGTGCTGGCGTGGTTCGATCAGGATGCCGCCGATCTCAAGTCGTTTGCCCAGTTCGCGCTGCGCACTGGCGAAGAGCCATTCGGCATTCTGGTGCTGGCCAGTGGCGACGAGGATCGCTTCTATCCCGACATGGGCACGCTCTACCTGCAACGCTTGTCCGAACTGGTGTCCGCCACGGTGCGCCGCCTGGTTCCCACCACTGCGCAGATGGAAGTCGAAGAGCTGCCGCACGACGAGGCGGCAGCCGGCATCGGCGCCAGCCAGGACGACTGACCGTGGATTTGCCGCTCGCCCACTTCGACCGCTACCTCGCGGGTGAACGGCAGGCGAGCGAACACACACGGCGCGCCTACGGCGAAGACCTGGCGCGGCTGAGCGAGCTGGCGCGCGGCCGTGACCTGGATACCCTCACGCCGACCGACATCCGGGGCTTCGTGCGCCGGATGGCGACCAAGGGCCTCTCACCGTCCAGCATCGGCCGCATCCTGTCAGCCTGGCGTGCCTTCTACAAGATCATGAAGCGCGACCTGGGCTGGGGCGCCAGCCCTGTCACCGGCATCCGCCCGCCCAAGCGTGTGCCGCGTCTGCCCGCCGCGCTGACCGTGGATAGCGCCGAAGGCCTGCTCAACGCGCTGCCCGACGACGAGCCGTTGGCCTGCCGCGACAAGGCAATCTTCGAGCTGGCATATTCCTCCGGGCTACGGGTGTCGGAGCTGGCCAGCCTGCACCTGCTGGAACTCGACCTCGCCCATGCCCTGGCACGCGTGACCGGCAAGGGCGGCAAGACGCGAGTGGTGCCTGTGGGCGGTGCAGCGGTCGAAGCGCTACGGCGCTGGCTGCTGTTGCGCCCGCAATACGCACGCGATACCAGCGCCACCGTATTCGTCGGGCGGGGCGGCCGGCCGCTCACCACCCGTGCCATCCACGCGCGGCTGGCGGACTGGCGCAAACGGCTCGGCATCGCCGAGCCGCTCTATCCCCACAAACTGCGGCATAGCTGCGCCAGCCATCTGCTGCAAAGCTCGCATGACCTGCGCGCGGTGCAGGAGCTGCTGGGACACGCCCACCTGGCGACCACCCAGGTCTACACCCACCTGGATTACCAGGCGCTGGCCAAGGCGTATGACGAGTTCCATCCTCGCGCGCGGCGCAAGGAGTAGGGGTTTGCGGTGAGGGATGTTCCGGGGGAAGCAAGGCCCACGGCGGAGCCGGGAGCCTACCCGTTGCGTGATGCCGGAAGCTTGCGCTCCCTGATTGACTCCACTCCCCCCGCCCGCGCCGCAGGAGCCTTGATGATTGGCATGTGTGGATGCAGGGTGAGTGGCACCTAACCCCCGGCAAAGCCGGGCTCCCAAAAGTAGTGGTTCATCAACTCCGGCTCCCCTCGGTTGATTCCACTCCCCCCGCCCTCGCCGCCGCGAGGGGGCCTCGCTTTGCTCGCGCCGGTTACCTTTTTGGAGCGTCTGTAAAGGCGCTGGTTGCCTGTGGAGGTGATCAGGTGAAACGGTGGAATGCTTCCGGCTCCCTATTGATCCCTCATCATTCCATTGACGGCTGCGCGTGCCATTTGCGCGGCGGTCAGTCGGCCATATCGGTGGGGGCGTCCGATGCCATGCCCACGTTTTCCATATCGTCCACCAGGTGGATGTCGATCGGCAGCGGTGATGCGGTGGTCACGGCGCTGGTACGGCCCAGGTGATCGGTGATGCCGCTGACGGCACCGTTGTCGGTGGTGACGATGCGGTAGCGCAAGCCCGGCAATGGCGTTCCGCTGCGGCTGTTGCGCAGGACGAAGTGTGAATGGAACAGCGGTAGCGGACGGTCGATCATCTGCTGCGGAGGTGGCAGCAGGTCCGCCTCCGAGGCACCGTCCCAGCCGCATTGGTCGTTGTAGCGCGAATACAGCACCGCGCCGCATTCGAGCATGTCCAGGTGGTAGGCCGGCGGGTTGCCTTCGTCTGGCGTGGGATATCGGGATGAGACGATATGCGTCAGCCGGCCGCAGCGCGGGCACGTGGCGAGATCGCCCAGCCGTGCCACGGGCCGGCCATCCACGGTGTGCTGCGGATCGCCGCTGATGACTACCCCGCCGTGCGAGGTGCGGTCTCCCAACACGATGAAACCTGCGATTGCCATTGCGCTTACTCCCCTATGTTTACGCATTTGGGGCCATACGTTCCATTCGATGCACGAATGACGGTTTGCCCTGCGTCAAAAATAGGGGGATAAGCGCGTTCGACGGAGATGATCAGCCGGGCATGGTACGCAGGCGCGAGAGCGGCGAAGCCAGCACCAGCGCGGCCTGGAGCATGAAACAGGCCACTGCGGCGCCCAGGCAGGCTTTTTCGCCCCCCAGGAAGCCCACGCCGGCTGCCAGCGCCGCGCCCAGCGGCCGGGCGCCGTAGGTGGCCAGCGTGTTGATCGATGAGACACGCCCCAGCATCGCGTGTGGTGTCACCGCCTGGCGCAGCGTGGTGGTGGCCACGGTCCAGATCACCGACCCGGCGCCAATCAGGAAAAAGCAGGCTCCCGCCAGCCACGGCGATGGCCACCACAGCGTGGCCAGCATTGCCAATGCCGCCGCCACTGCGCCCAGCGGTGCCACGCGCATCTGCGCGCCGGGCGACAGGCTGCGGCTGGTGTGCGATACCAGTAGCGCGGACAGCACCATCCCGCCACCATAGGCAGCCAGCGTCACCCCCACGCCAGTGCCGGACAGGCCCAGGTGCCGCACCGCATACGGTACGTAAACCGTCTGCAATACGAAGTAGGCGATGTTGAAGATCGACGCGGTCAGCAGCATCGCCCGCAGCAACGGCTGGCGTAGCGCGAAGCCCGCGCCTTCGCGCAACTCATGCGAGAAGTTGCGGCGGGGCTGGTCGGATGGCGGCGCACCATCGGGCAGGCCGCTCAAGGCCCCAGCCGCGCATAGCGACAATGCCGCCGCCATCGCGAAGGCGGGGCTGGCGCCGGTCCAGCCGACCAGCACCCCGCCCAGCGCCGGGCCGGCCGTCAGCGCCAGGCTGCGCACCAGTTCGATCCGGCCGTTGGCTTGTGCCAGCGCCCCGCGCGGCACCACGGCCGGGATCAGCGCGGGCGTGGCAACGCTATACGCCACCGCACCGACGGTGGCGATAAAGGACAGCAGTGCCAGCAGCCACAGATTCAGCCCCCCAAACCAGGCCAGCAGCACAATGGCGACGAACGACGATGCGCGCGTCAGCTCGCCCAGCGCCATCATGCCGCGCCGCGAGGTGCGATCGGCGACCACGCCCAGCGGCACGGCCAGCAACAGGAATGGCAGCGTCTGCGCCACCTGTAGCAGGCCGGTGCCGGTCACGTCGCTGCCCAGCGCCAGCACCGCCACCAGCGGGGCCGCCGCCAGACCAATCTGCTGGGCGGACTGGGACGCGAGATTGGAGCCGGCAAGGCGGCGAAAGGCATGGGGAAGTGGCGTCATGAAGGCGTAACGGAAAGAGAGGACGAAAGCGTACCGCCAAAATGGGGTGGATGACCTTTCTCAGTGGCCCGGTTCGGTGATTTCCGCTTCGCGCGCCAGCAACGCCCGTTTGCGCGCCACGCCCCAGCGATAGCCGGACAACGCGCCATCGTTGCGGACCACGCGATGGCACGGAATCGCCACTGCCAGCGTGTTGCCGGCGCAGGCGCGCGCCACGGCGCGGGCGGCGGTGGGCGCACCGATGCGCTGGGCGATCTCGGCATAACTGGCGGTGCAGCCGGGCGGGATTTGCCGCAGCGCCTGCCAGACCCGCTGCTGGAAAGCGGTGCCGCGCACGTCCAGCGGCAATGCCACCGGTGTGGCAGGCGCTTCGATCAGCCCGATCACCGTTGCCATCCAGCCTTCGAAGGCGGGGTCGCCGCCGACCAGCTCAGCCTTGGGAAAGCGATCCTGGAGGCCGCGCACCAGCGCTTCCGGTTCGTCGCCCAGTTCGATGCTGCACACGCCACGCGGCGTGGCGGCCACCAGGATGGCCCCCAGCGAGCACTGGCCGACACCGAAACGGATGGTTTCACCCGCGCCACCGGCACGGTAGTCGCCGGGCTTCATCCCCAGCAGCTCGCCGGCCTGCTCGTAGAAGCGCCCGGAGGAACCGAAGCCCGCGTCGTAAAAGGCGTCGGTGACGCTGTCGGCGCGTTGCAGCCCATCGCGCACCCGGGCCGCGCGGTGGGCGGCGGCATAGTCGCGCGGCGTCACGCCGGTCAGTTGCTTGAACACGCGATGGAAGTGATAGCGGCTGAGCCCGGCGATGGTGGCGAGTTGTTCCAGCGTTGGCGGCGTGGGGGCGGCCTCGATGGCGCGGCAGGCGCGCTCGATGGCCGCACCATGCAAGGGCGTGGCGTTGTCCTGATCGGGACGGCAGCGCTTGCAGGCGCGGAACCCGGCCGCTTCGGCCGCTGCCGGGCTGTCGAAGAAGGCGACGTTGTCCCGCCGCGTCGGGCGCGAGGGGCACGATGGCCTGCAATAGATGCCGGTGCTATGCACGCCATACCAGAAAGCGCCGTCCGCCTGCGCGTCGCGCGTTGCGACCGCGTGCCAGCGCGCATCGTCATCGGGGAAAGGGGAGGGGTGGCTCATCGCATCGCTCCAGGGATATGGGGCCATGATGCAGGCTGTGGCGCCGATGCGCACTCCGGTCCTTGCGCTGCAATCGGCGGCGCATCCGGCGATGGCGGCCGTTACCCATGCATCCCCCGAAACGACGATCTACTTCGGCGGGTTGAGCAAGGTCCAGTCGTTGACGCGGGCATTGAAGAAGCCGCCGGCCTCGTACGCGCGGCGGATGCGGCCCTCGGCGCGCAGCTTTGCCAGGCCGATGTTCGCGGCACGCATCGCCTGATCACCTTCTGGCGTCGGTGCGAAGAGGAAATGGCGACTGCCCGGCATCGCCACTTTCACGCCCTGTAGCGGCACCAGCCTGATGCCTTCCAGCGTCAGCGACAGGTCCGGTGTCGGCTTGAAGGACATCAGCGTGACCTGCGCCCGTCCGGCTTTGAGCATGCGGGCGATCATCGGAAAGGTGGGGGCGCTTTCGATGTGCTTGAAGCCCAGGCGCTGCAACACGTTGTAGTCGTTGACCCAGGCGCGGTTGGTGACGGCGGTCTGCCGCACCACGCTGGCGATCGGCATGCCGAGCACCGCGGTATTGGTGGCCACGGTATACAGCCCCACCACGTACTCGCCTTCCTGGATCAGCGCGCTGGAAAGCTGCACCTTGCGATCCACCGCGTCGGCAGCCCAGGCCGAGGTGCCGGAGGCGGCCACGCGGCCGCTTTCCACCTCGTGGAAAGTGCGCGCGTAGCTGTTCAGCGGGCTGAAGCGCACCACTTCGGTGGAGCCGCCCAGATGCAGGGCCTGTTGCAGCAGGATCATTTCCACTGTGTCGCGACGCGCGCCCGGGCCGGAATAATCGACGATGGCCTGCACATCACGGTTCCCTACCAGACGCTGATAATCCGTCAGTACATCTTCGGGAACGGCGATCATCAGCTCTGCATGGGCAAACAGGCTTACAAAGAGGCACAGCAGGGCAAGGAAACGCGGCATGATCCGAAGGTAACTCAGGTAAACACCTTATTATTCTAGCGGTTATGTCGCGCCCGATGTTGATCCAGTCCCGCCTAGGGCGTGTCATCCAATGTTTCACGACAGCGTTCGGTGCAGTTCGGGATGCCGTGCCAGGAGCTGGACGCGCTGCGGTATGGATACCGCAAGCGGCCGGCGACGCCGCGCGGCGCCCGAAATGTACCGAACCCGTAGGGCTGGGCCGAAAAAACACCATCCACCGCGTTGCACTCCTTGCCAATAACCGGTTATTGCCTGCGTCGTGCGCCTGGTGCCTGGTGCCTGGTGCTTTTTCGGCCCGGCGCTGCCGCGAAACATTGGATGACACGCCCTAGCCTTTGGATGAGCGAAGATTTCCGGGTTTCAGCCGGGTAAACGCCACGCCGTCGCGATCGAACACGTGGAATGCCGCTGATGGCGCCGACATGCGGATGGCGTCGCCCAACCCGACTTCGCGGTCGCCGTGGCCGCGCACGACGACATCGTGGCCGGTGGTCAGGGTGACGTAAAGATAATTGGCTTCTCCCAGATGCTCGACCAGATTGACCGTGCCGGCAAAGCGTTCGCTGCCGTCCTGGTTTTCCCACAGGTGTTCGGCGCGGATGCCCACCGTGACGCGGTCGCCAGCGGCGGCGCGCGTACCGTCCACTTCGGTGGACAACACCTGGCCGCCCGCCAGGGTCACCGTCATGCCGCTGGCGCTGGCATTGGTGACCACGCCTTCGAGCAGGTTCATCTTGGGCGAGCCGATGAAGGTGGCGACGAACAGATTGGCCGGGCGCTGGTACAGCTCCAGCGGCGTGCCGGCCTGCTGGATATGGCCGTCGTGCATCACCACGATCTTGTCGCCCAGCGTCATGGCTTCCACCTGATCGTGGGTCACGTAGACGATGGTGGCGTTCAGGTCACGGTGCAGCTTGGCGATCTCCAGCCGGGTCTGCACCCGCAGCGCGGCGTCCAGATTGGATAGCGGCTCGTCGAACAGGAACAGCTTGGGCTCGCGCACGATGGCGCGGCCGATGGCCACGCGCTGGCGCTGGCCGCCGGACAGCTCGCGCGGCAGGCGGGTCAGCAGGTGGTCGATCTTGAGGATGCCGGCGGCGTGGCGGATGCGACGGTCGATCTCGTCCTTGCCAGCGCCCTGGATTTTCAGCCCGAACGCCATGTTCTTGTATACGTTCATGTGCGGATATAACGCGTAGCTCTGGAACACCATGGCAATGCCACGCTGCGCCGGCGGCAGCTCGTTGACGCGTGCATGGTCGATTTCCAGATCGCCGCCGCTGATCTCCTCCAGGCCGGACAGCATGCGCAGCAGCGTGGACTTACCGCAGCCGGATGGCCCGACCAGAACGACAAACTCGCCGTCCTCGATCTCCAGGTTGATGCCGGCCAGCACGTCGGTCTTGCCGTCGTAGCTCTTCTTCAGGTTCTTCAGCGATACGTGGGACATGGGAAGCTCCGTGAGGGGTGAGGCGTGAGGGGCGAGGTGTAAAAGCCCGTCACGCCGTCCTGAGTGTTCGAATCGTTGGGTTGCGGAGTGCGAAGGGGGCGGGTTTGCACCTCACGCCTTACCCCTCACTCCTCACTGGCGACGTGCCGTCGCCTACTTGACCGCGCCTGCGGTGATGCCGCGGATCAACTGGCGCGAGAAGAACATGTACAGCACCAGCACTGGCAGCACCGCCAGCGAAAGCGAGGCCAGCACGGCGTTCCAGTCGGTGGCGTATTGCCCGATGAACTGCTGCACGCCCAGCGTGATGGTCTGCGTTTCCTCGCCCGGCGCCAGGATCAGCGGGAACCACAGGTCGTTCCAGATCGGCACCATGGTGAACACTGCCACCGTGGCCACGGCCGGGCGGATCAGCGGCAGGATCACCTGGAAGAAGATCTTGAATTCGCCCACGCCATCGCAACGCGCGGCCTCCTTCAGCTCCTTTGGAATCTGTTGCATGAATTCGCTGAGGATCATGATCGCCAGCGGCAGGCCCTGGGCCACGTAGACCAGCACCAGCGCCGTCAGCGTGTTTACCAGGTCCAGCGACACCATGATCTTCAGGATCGAGACGGTGCCCAGGCGGATCGGCACCATGATGCCGAAGGCGAAGAACGCCATCAGCCAGCGGCTGCCGCGGAACTTGTATTCCGACAATGCCCACGCGGCCATTGCGCCGAAGAACAGGATCAGTGCCAGCGACGTCACGGTGACGATGGCGCTGTTGCCGAAGAAGCTGAAGAAATGCGCGTTCTTCATCGCCTTCTCGAAGCCGATCAGCGACCACGATTCGCTGTTGGGCAACGCCAGCGGTGAATCGAAGATCGCGGCACGGTTTTTGAAGGCGTTGATCACGATCAGCACGATCGGGAACAGCGCCAGCACGGTGTAGCCGGCCAGGATCACCTGGGTGAACGTGGCGCCAGCGTAACGGGTGACCTTTTGTTGCATGGTGGGCAACCCCTTGGTTAACGGTTGAACGGCTGGTTGCCGGCTTCGCTTTCGAACGAAGGCAGGCCGCATGCCACAGTGGCGGCGGGGAGAGCGGAGTCGGCCTGGAAACGCGGATTCACGGCGGACCTCAAAAGCTGAAGCGCTGCAATCGCGAGCGAAGCGAGGCCCCTCGCGGCGGCGAGGGCGGGGGGTATGGAATCGATCAGGGAGCGCGGCCCAGCTGGCATTCCATTCGCTGTGAGCACCCGGCTTGGCCGGGGGCATGCGAACGTTGAGAGTGATTTCACGGCAGACCTCAAAAGCTGAAGCGCTGCAATCGCGAGCGAAGCGAGGCCCCTCGCGGCGGCGAGGGCGGGGGGTGTGGAATCGATCAGGGAGCGCGGCCCGGCTGGCATTCCATTCGCTGTGAGCGCCCGGCTTGGCCGGGGGCATGCGAACGTTGAGAGTGATTTCACGGCGGACCTCAAAAGCTGAAGCGCTGCAACTTGCGCTGCACGAAGAAGAAATACAGGCCCACCCCGATCAGGATCACCAGGAACATCATCGTTGCCACGGCGGCGCCCAGTGTGGGGCTGCCCAACTGGCTCTGGTAGCCGAAGAAGGCGCGATAGAAATAGGTGCCCAGAATGTCGGTGCTGTAGCCAGGCCCGGCCAGCGCACCTTTCACCGAGTAAATCAGGTCGAAGGCATTGAAGTTGCCGACGAAGGTGAGGATGGTGGTCAGCCCCAGCGTGGGCAGGATCAGCGGCACGCGGATGGTCCAGAAGATGCGCCAGGCGGAGGCGCCCTCGACCACGGCGGCTTCGATGATCTCGTCGGGGATGGCAATCAGCGCGGCGTAGATCAGCATCATCGGGATACCGACGAACTGCCACACCGACATCAGCGACAACGTGAACAGGGCGGTGGATTCGTCGCCCAGCCACGGCTGGAAGTGCTCGGCCAGGCCCACGTAGCCCAGCAGCGTCTCGGCCACGCCCCACAGCGGCGAGAGGATCAGTTGCCAGACGAAGCCGATGATCACCACCGACAGCAGCGTCGGCAGGAAGATCAGCGTCTGGTAGGCCTTGGCGCCGCGCACGCCGCGCATGCTCAGCAACGCCGCCAGCAACAGGCCGATCGGGTTCTGAATCAGCATGTGCACCAGGAAGAACTTCACGTTGTTGCGCATCGCGTTCCAGAAACCTTCGGACCAGTGCGGGTCCACCATCAGCGTGTAGTAGTTCGCCAGCCCGGCGAAGTGTTGCTGGTTGGTGTCGCTGGTGACATAGAAGCCCAGGCGCAGCGTATCGAGCAGCGGAAACGCGCTGAACAGGGCATAGATCAGGAAGGCAGGGGCCAGGAAAACCACGATGTGCCAGGGAAACGGCTTCTTCATGGCGGGGGTACTCCAGGAATCCGTGGCGCCGTGGCGCCGGGCAAAAAAAGGGCCGGCGGCGGGCCGCCGGCCTCCAACAAATAAGAATGGAGAGGAAGATCCATTCATGCGCCTTGACGATCGTGCTCCAGCACACGATCGCAGCGGGCCGAGGATGGCCGTCCCGCAGGTGCTTGGACGGCATGGGGGAGGGCACAGCGCAGGGATGAATGCCCCACCGTCGGGGGGCGGAATCGAGGCCCCTGGCAAAGCCAGGCGCCGCACTGCTTGATTCCTGCTCCCCCGCCCTCGCTGCCGCGAGAGGGCCTCGCGTTGCTCGGTGGTTTCATCCCCGGTGCCGGTGGCGCCCGATGAAGCGGCCCCATGCCAGCCGGGGTGATCGGTGCGCCGGTCAGGCCGGCGCCGTGCCGATCACTTGCCCGGCTTGTACCACTTGGAAAGACCGTTCTGGATACGCTCGGCGGCGGCCTTCGGGGCCATCTTGCCGTTGAGCACCGCGCTGTTCACGGTCCAGAGTTCGGTTTCCATGTTCGGCTCGCCGCGGTTCAGGATCTGCGCGTTCAGGCGGATCGTGGAGCCGCAGGTCTTGCGCCAGTCGATCATCGACTTGGCGACCGGGTCCTTCACGGCGATCAGATGGTTCGACAGCGAGAAGAAGCCGGTGACCTTGTTGGTGTACAGATCGGCGAATTCCTGGCTGCCCACCCATTGCAGGAACTTGTAGGCGTCGCCCTTGTTCTTGGATTTCGGGTTTACGCCGATGCCCAGGTCGGTGTGGTCCGAGATGTAGCACTTGTCGCCAGCCTTCTGCACCGGCGGCGGGAAGGCGCCGAAGTCCACGCCTTGCTGGTTGTAGTAACCGATGTCCCACGAACCGGCCGGCACCATGGCGGCGCGGCCGCTGGCAAACAGGTTCTGCGTGTCGCCATAGGTTTGCGAGCTGTAGCCCTTGGCCAGGTACGGCGCCCACTTGGCCATTTCTTCCCACACGGCCACATATTGCGGATCGGTGAACTTGGCTTTGCCCGAGATCAGCGCCTTGCGGCCTTCCTCACCCTTCCAGTAGTTGGGGCCGATGCCAGTGAACACGATCTGGCTGGATTCCCACTGGTCGGCGGTACCCAGCGCGATCGGGGTCTTGCCGGCCTTCTTCACCGCTTCGGCCACTTTCTGGAAGTCGGCCACGGTCTTGGGTGGTTGCAGGTTCAGATCCTTGAAAATCTTCTTGTTGTAGAAGAAGCCATGGATCACCGAGGCCATCGGCATGCAGAACGTATCCTTGCCGTCGTCGGTCTGCCATGCCACTTTGGCCGAAGCCGGGAAATTCTGCATGCCGGCCTTGCCGTCCAGTTTTTCCAGGTAGTTCTTCTTGTACAGGTCGAGCGACTTGTCGAACGGGCGGCAGGTGATCAGATCGCCGGCGCTGCCGCCGGTGAGGCGTGCTTGCAGGGCGGAATCGTATTCGGTCGGCGCGGTCGGGGAGAACTTGATCTGCACGCCGGGGTTCGATTTCTGGAACGCCGGGATCAGCACGTCTTCCCACAGCGCCTTGTCGTCCACGCGCCAGGATTCGATGGTCAGGGTGCCGGCATGGGCGGCGCCAGCGGCCAGCATGGCGGCGATCAGCGCGCCGTGGGTCAAGCGGATGTTCTTCATGTAGCGATCTCCTCAGATCCTGATAAGTGCCGGGTACGCGATACAGCCCCTGACCCGGCCACCCCGGACAGCGCTCCAGACGCCGTCTTCTTCGGGACGCTCGCACCGTACCACCCACTTTTTCGTGACACCAACGCAGCATGTGTCACGCCTCGATATTTCTAATTAAATGATTTAAAAGGAATATTTTTGTGTGGTGAGGCCGGGCCGATTGCAGTTCTTTACAATCCGGCACCGTCCTCGGGCCAGCGCGCCGCGCCGCGCCGGCGTTTCACGCGCGTTGCGCGTGCATCGGCGATTCAAGACTGGGCAAGAAAATGCAAGGCTTTGTTACAAATGTGGGGGAGCGGTTACGCTATGCTCGCCCCGATTCGCGGGGGCGCAGATGAGAATGATTCGAGGGCGGGGCGGCAGGGGATGGCACCGCATGGTAGCGGGCGCGCTGCTGTGGGTGGCGGCAAGCGCCCATGCGGCGCAGACGCTGGACGTACTGCACTGGTGGACATCCATCAGCGAACGCCAGGCGGCCAACAGCCTGGCAACGGCGCTGGCCGGGGAGCAGATCACCTGGCGTGATGCGGCGATTCCCGGCGGCGCGGGCGTCGGCGCCTTCAAGGTGCTCAAGAGCCGGGTGCTGTCCGGCCATGCGCCCGACGTGGCGCAACTGATTGGCCCCACCATCGGCGACTGGGCACAGCTCGGATTACTGCTGGAGCTGGACGACGTGGCCACCGACGAGGATTGGCAGACCGCGTTCTTTCCCACCGTCTGGAAGCTGTCGCGCTTCCAGCGCCATGTGGTGGCGGTGCCGGTTGGTATCCATCGCATCAACAACCTGTATTACCGCCCCGAAGTCTTCGCCGAATTCGGCCTGCTGCCGCCCCGCAACTGGGCCGAGTTCGAGCGTGTTGCCGCGCACCTGCAACGCGCCGGCATCACCCCACTGGCGCAGAGCAGCGAACCATGGCAGGTCGCCACGCTGTTCGAAACCCTGCTGCTGGCCGAAACCGGGCCGGCGTTCTATCGCCAGTTGCTGCGCCAGCGCGATCCCAACGACTGGCTGGATGCGCGCGTGCGGCGTGCGCTGGAGCGTCTGCGCAGCCTGAAGCGCTGGATGCCGCAGCCGCTGGCGCAGCGAAGCTGGGACGAAATGGCGCGCGGCTTTGCCCGGGGCGACGCTGCCATGTGGGTAATGGGCGACTGGGCGCGCGGCGAACTGAACAGTTTTGGCCTGGAGGTGGATCGCCACTTCGGCTGTGCCGCCGTGCCCGGCACCGCCGGGATGCACCTGTACAGCGTCGATACCTTCGCCATGCTGTCCGACGACTACGGCAAGCAACGCCAGCAGGAAGCCTTCGCCCGCCTGGCTGCCAGCGTGCCGGTGCAACTGACCTACAACCGTATCAAAGGCTCGGTGCCGGTGCGCCGCGACATCGACCCCGCGCAGCTTGACCCCTGTTCGCGCCAGAGCTGGCAGACCTTCGGCCAGGGCGAAGCGGTGCAGGCCCCCAGCATCGTTCATCGCATGGCGACGGACGAAGGGATGAAGGATGCGATCATCGCCCAGGTTCATCGCTACTTCAGCGAAGACCAGATTCCCGCCACCGAAGTACAGCGTCGCCTGGCCGCGATCAGCAAGGCGCTGAAGTGACTATGAAAACCGGGAAGGGGGAAAAGGGAAGGGGGAAGAGTAAAGGCCACAGCATCCTCATCCCAACCACACAGGCACTTCGGCTTTTTCCCTTCCCTCTTCTCTTTTCTCCCTTCCCGTCAAAAATCCCATGACTCTCCGCAAAATCCTCATCGTCGACGATGACCAGAAGACCCGGGCGCTGTTGAAGGCGTATCTGGAGAAAAACCAGTTCGAAGTGCGGCTGGCGCAGGATGGGGCCAGCTTCATGCAGGCGTTCGAGCGCTACCGTGACGAGCTGTCGCTGGTGATTCTCGACGTGATGCTGCCCGACACCGATGGATTCGCGCTGTGCGCGCACGTGCGCAAGCAATCGAGCGTGCCCATCATCATGCTCACCGCCAGCGCCGACGACACCGACAAGATCGTCGGCCTGGAGCTGGGCGCGGACGACTACCTGGGCAAGCCATACAACCCACGCGAACTGCTGGCGCGGATCAAGGCGATCCAGCGCCGCACTGGCCAGGATAGTGCCGCACCACCGCGCTTTTACCGCTTCCAGGGCTTCGTGCTGGACGTGGTGGGTCGCACGCTGACCGACCCGGCAGGCGAAGAGGTCAAGCTCACCGGGCTGGATTTCCAGTTGCTGAAGTACTTCCTCGAACATCCTGGCGCCGTGCTCGACCGCAACGTGCTTGCCGAGGAAACGCGCGGTCGCGACCTGGGCCCGCTCGACCGCTCGCTCGACGTCCAGGTCAGCCGTCTGCGCCAGCGCCTGAACGACGACGGTCGCCAGGCCGCACTGATCAAGACCGTACGCGGCAGTGGCTATGTCTTTTCCGCTGACGTGGTGGTTGGCCATGTTTGAATCTGCCTTTGACTTCGCCTACGCCGCCACGGACTCCTCATGCTGATCGCGCGTCTGATGCCGCGTTCGCTGTTGGGGCGGCTGACCATCGTCATGGTGCTGGGCGTGCTGGTGGCGCAATTGATCGCCAACCTGATCTGGGCGCAGCAGATTCGCCAGCAATCGGAGCGCGAAGCCACCGAGGCGGCGCATCATCTGGGCGGTAGCGCCGCATCGGCGATCCGTTTCTTCAAGAGCTTGCCCACCAACTATCGTCCGCTGCTGATCGAGCAACTGCGCGAAATGGGCGGCACGCGCTTTTACGTCAACGTCAACGGTGGGCCCGTGCCGGTCACACCGATTGCGGAGACCGAGCTGTCGCGCGCCGTGCTCGACACCGTGCGTGCCACGCTGCGCGAGGAACTGCCCCGGCTGGTCGATTATCGCGTCGCCTTTGCCTGGCCCGACGGCCTGCCGGTGAGCGACGACGGCGTCACCCTGCAGGACCTGCCGGACGACTGGGTGCAGCACACGCTGATCGTCCGCCCACGCCCGGCGCCGGTGCTGGTGATCCAGGCCGAGCTGGAATCGGCCGGCTGGGTCTACCTGGCGGCGCTGATGCCCGACCCATACTTCCTGGACAACGCCGATCCGATCACGCTGGACCGCATCGGCTTGCAACTGGTTACGCTGCTGGCGGTGCTGCTGCTGTCGCTGGCGGTGGTGGGCTGGCTGACGCGACCGCTGGCCGAACTGGCGGCGGCCGCCAAGAGTTTCGGCCAGGGGGCGCGCACCGAGCCGGTGCCCGAATCGGGTAGCCGCGAGTTTGTTCAGACCGCGCGTGCCTTCAACGCCATGCAGGCGCGCATCCAGCGCTACATCGATGATCGAGAGCGGCTGTTTTCGTCGATCTCGCACGACCTGCGCACCCCGATCACCCGGCTCAAGCTGCGCACGGAACTGCTGGACGACGATGCCACCCGGGCCGACTTCCACGAGGATCTGGACGAACTGGAGCTGATGGTCAAGGGCGCGCTGCAGAGCGTGAAGGATGCGGACATCCACGAAAACCGCACCGCCGTGCGGCTGGATCTGCTGATCGAACGGCTGGCGGCCGACGCCAAGCTGGCCGGTAAGGAAGTGGCATTCGCTGGCGGCGCGGTCACGGTGGTAGCCAAGCCCCTGGCGCTCAAACGTGCTATCAGCAACCTGATCGACAACGCCATCAAATACGGCGGCCGTGCCGAAGTGCTGCTGTCCGAACACGGCGATACCGTCGAACTCACCATCCGCGACTATGGCCCCGGCGTGCCGGACGAAGCGTTGGATACGCTGTTCGACCCGTATGTGCGGCTTGAGCATGGCCGCCAGAGCAACCAGGGTGGCATGGGCCTTGGCCTGGGCATTGCCCGCAACATCATCCACGCGCACGGCGGTGACCTGCTACTGGCCAACCATCCTGACGGCGGTTTCGTCGCCCGGGTGCTTTTGATCGGCGAGGCATTGTAAAACTGACAAAATTGCGTCGCGATTACAACGATTTCCGCTGAATGTCCAGCGTATCCAACAGCCGGTTTTCCACCGGCTTTTCTTTTGCCCGGCATTCCCGCCGCTGGTCTTTTTTCCCGTCCGACTGATAACCAGCACTTGTCAACTGAATCAGAATTTGATGATATTGACATGGCATTGATGCGCGTTACTCCAGCATCTGTCGAATTGCCCAGCAGACAATTCGGAATAAAAGTTTTTGAGATAACCAAAAATTATTACTACGCTAGGAATCCACTGCTGTTTCAAACGCAGCGGAAAAACCAAAAACAAGTCGTTTCGAAAGGGTGAGTCGTAAGCATGACGTTCCCACGCGCATCCCTCCTATTGCTCGCCTTCTTGCAGGGCACTGCTTTCACTCTGCTGTCAGATTCCTGGGTTGCTGGCCTGGCGGCAGGCGTTGTCAACGCGGGGGTGCTGATCGCCCTTGGCTGGGGGCTGACCGCCGCGCCACCTCCGCTGATCGAAACCAGGATCGAACCCGAAACCCCGCCCGAAGCGCCATTGGCCGAACTGGTGCGCGACGTGCTGCCGCTATGGCATCGCCATGTCGATCTGGCGCGCGGTCAGACCCGCGAAGCCATCGACGCGCTCGCCATGCGCTTTGCCGGTATCAGCCAGCGTCTGTCCGGCACGCTGGGCGGCGGCGGTGGCGGCCAGAACTCGCAGATGCTGGGCGTGATCCAGCAATCGGGCGAGATGCTGGACCGCATCGTGGTCTCGCTGGAACAGGTGCTCTCCGCCCGCGAAATGCTGCTGCGCGAGATCGAGGGCCTGGGCCAGTTCAACGATGAACTCAAGCGCATGGCCAGTGACGTCGGCGAGATCGCCGGCCAGACCAACCTGCTGGCGTTGAACGCCGCGATCGAAGCGGCGCGCGCCGGCGAGTCGGGCAGGGGCTTTGCCGTGGTGGCCGACGAGGTGCGCAAGCTCTCCAACCTGTCGGGCGAAACCGGCAAGCGCATCCGCGGCAAGGTCGATTCGATCAACGTCACCATCGCCGGCGCGCTGGCGTCGGCCCAGCGCCTGTCGGCCGACGAAGCCGAGATGATCGGCGAATCCAAGGCCGTGATCGGGCAAGTGATGCAGCACTTCAGCACCGCTGCCGACGGCCTGTCGCAAACCGTGTCGCAACTGGAAAGCGAAAGTCGCGCGGTGGAGCAGGAAGTGCAGGACGTACTGGTGAATCTGCAATTCCAGGATCGGGTGAGCCAGATCCTGGAACACGTTGAAAAGGACATGGACAAGCTGGCCGGCGTGCTGTCGTCCGGCGCGGCGTTGCCGGCCCGTCAGCAATGGCTGGCCGAACTGGAACGCACCTACACCACGATGGAACAACGCCAGGTGCACGTCGGCAAGGCCCGGGCCAAGGTGGCCAGTTCGCAGGTCGAGTTTTTCTGAGCGTCGCCACAAAACGGCGACTTGCGGTGGCGCGATAACGACCCCCGTTTTCCCGCCAGGCTGAGCGCCCTTGCCATAGCGGGCTGGCGGGAAGAGAAACCGGTTTTTCCGGAAACCAGACCGCCTGATGAAGTGCTTTCGAGTCAGGGTGAAAAGAGGAAGAAACGATGGGCAAGACCATTCTGGTGGTGGACGACTCGTTCAGTCTGCGGCAGACGGTGGGCATCGCGCTCAAGGGCGCTGGCTACGACGTGGTGGAGGCCAGCGATGGCCGCGACGCGCTCGGCAAGCTGGATGGCCGCAAGTACAACCTGATCATCTCCGACGTGAACATGCCGAACATGGACGGCATCAGCTTCGTGAAGGCTGCCAAGCAACTGCCGAGCTACAAGTTCACGCCGATCATCATGCTGACCACCGAAGGCGACGAGACCAAAAAACAGGAAGGCAAGGCTGCCGGCGTGCGTGCCTGGGTGCTCAAGCCGTTCCAGCCCCCGATTCTGCTGGATGCGGTGGCGAAGTTAGTGATGCCGTAGCTTCCATGAATGTGCCTGCTGCGGGGCGGAATGGCTGCAAACCCCGGCGGGGCCGGGCGCGTCCGGGCGGTGGTGTACCGGCAGCGGCATTTGTTGATTGATTCCACTCCCCCGCCGCGAGGGCGCCTCGTGGTGCTCGTGCGGTGGTTTCGGTGAGCGTGGTTGGGAACCGGATGCGCCGCACAGTGGGTTTGCGGGATGGCGCGCCGATCTGATCGAAGTCGTAAGTACCGCTTGATCCGCACGCCTGTTGGCGCCGGTGTGCGAGGGTTTCGCGCCAGCGGCGCGGGTCGGTTCGCCGCGAGAAGCATGGTGATGTGGAGAGGAGAGGGGACGAGATGCCTTTGACGCCGCATGAAAACGAAGCCGGGGCCTTTCGGCTGCACGGCGAGCTGACGGTGATGCATGCCGCGGCACTGAAGGACGAGCTGCTGGCGGCGTTGGCGCATGCCGACACGCTGGCGCTGGATCTGGGCGAGGTGGAGGACATCGACACCGCCGGGGTGCAGTTGCTGTTGCTGCTCAAGCGCGAAGCGGCGCGACTGGGGCGCAGTGTCAGCTACGGCGGGCATAGCGGCGCGGTACTGGCCGCGCTGGAGTTGCTGGACCTCACCGGCGCCCTGGGCGATCCGGTGCTGATGCCCAAGGGCGCCTGACGCGCCTGCTGGGGGGCGCCGAGCGGCGCCCGGCACAACACGAGACGCCCGCAGGGCGCAGCAGGAATCAAGAGCGGTTGATGAAACCCCGCGTGGCGGCCCGGCAAGGAGCGCGAAACGCAGGTAGTCGAGGCGTACGGCACGCGAAGCTTGGTGCCCGCGTGCGATGCCGTCAGCAGGGTTTTGTTCGCCGCCACAAACCGGAATCGGGCCGAGGAGACAGACCGTGGATATGGACATGGCGCGCGATGCGCTGGTGCAGGAAGCCCGCGAACTGCTGGCGGCAATGGAAAACGCGCTGCTCGAAATCGAAGCCGAAGGCGCCAGCCCGGAGGCGATCAATGCCATTTTCCGCGCGGCACACACCATCAAGGGCTCGGCCGGGCTGTTTGCCTTCGACCGCATCGTCAGTTTCACTCACATCGCCGAAAGCATGCTCGACCGTGTGCGCAACGGCACGCTGCCGCTGGACCAGCCGCTGATGGCGCTGCTGCTCGAATGCAGCGACTACATCGCCGAACTGGTGGATGCCATCGAGGCACGCCGCGAGGACATCGAGCCGGACCCCGAACGTCGCGCGCGGCTGGAGGATGCCCTCAACGCGTTGCTGGGCGAACCCAAGGCGCAGGTCGCCACTGTGCGCCAGGCCGCGCCGGAGCCCGCTGGCCAGGTGGAAGTGGAAAGCGGCGAATCGGTCAGCAGCGACAACTGGCATTTATCGTTGCGTTTTTCGCAGGATGTGCTGCGGCATGGCATGGACCCAATGTCGTTCCTGCGCTATCTGGGCACGCTGGGCCGCATCGTCCATATCGTGACGCTACCGGATGCAATGCCGGCCGCCGACGAGTTCGACGCCGAAAGCTGTTATCTCGGCTTCGAGATCGATTTCGCCAGCGAGGTGGATCGGCAGACCATCGAAGGCGTGTTCGAGTTCGTGCGCGAAGACAGCGATATTCGCATCCTGCCACCGCATGGCAAGGTGGCCGAGTACATCTCGTTGATCGGCGCCTTGCCCGAGCCGGCCGGCCGGCTGGGCGAAATCCTGGTCAAGGGTGGCGCGCTGACGTCGGGCGAGCTGGAAACCGTGCTGGCGCGGCAGGCCGCCGAGCCGGTGCCGGCCAAGCCCATCGGCACCTTGCTCGTCGAGCAGGAGATGGTGCCGCAGGCGGTGGTCGCCGCCGCGCTGACCAAGCAGAAGCAAGGCGAGGAAAAACGCGCCCAGGAACAGAAGTTCATCAAGGTCGAGGTCAACAAGCTCGATGCGCTGATCGATCTGGTGGGCGAACTGGTGATTGCCGGCGCCGCCACCAACCTGCTGGCGCGCAAGCAGAAGGACCCGCAGTTCGAAGAAGTGTCGCAGGCGCTGTCCACGCTGGTGGAGCAGATTCGCGATGCCGCGCTGACGCTGCGCATGGTGCCGATCGGCGAGGTGTTCCAGCGTTTTCCGCGCGTGGTGCGCGACATCTCGCGCGAACTGGGCAAGGAAATCCAGCTCGTCGTCACTGGCGCCGATACCGAGCTGGATAAATCGATGGTGGAAAAGCTGTCCGACCCGTTGATGCACATCGTGCGCAACGCGATGGACCACGGCATCGAATCGACCGCCGCGCGGGTGGATGCCGGCAAGCCGGCCGGTGGCACGCTGCGGCTGAATGCCTACCACGAGTCGGGCAGCATCGTGATCGAGGTATCGGACGACGGCAAGGGGCTGGATCGCGAGCGCATCCTGAAGAAAGGCATCGAACGCGGGCTGGTGCAGCCGGACCAGATCCTGAGCGATAGCGAAGTGTTCCGCCTGATCTTCGAGGCGGGCTTCTCCACCGCCGAAACCGTCACCAACCTGTCCGGGCGCGGCGTGGGCATGGACGTGGTGAAGAAGAACATCGAATCGTTGCGCGGCGAGGTGGAAATCCTATCGCGCGCCGGGCAGGGCACCACCGTGCGCATCCGTCTGCCGCTGACGCTGGCCATCATCGACGGCTTCCAGGTGATGGTGGGCGAATCCACCTTCGTCATCCCGCTGGAACTGGTGATCGAATGCGTCGATGTCGGCGGGCACGACACCCGGCACAACATCGTCAAGCTGCGCGGCGAGCCATTGCCGTTCCTACGGCTGCGCGAACTGTTCGACCTGCCGCCGGCCGACGGCGTGCGCGAAAGCCTGGTGGTGGTGCAGTACGGCCAGCACCGTGCCGGCGTGGTGGTCGATCGGCTGATGGGCGAGTTCCAGGCAGTGATCAAACCGCTGGGCCAGTTGTTCAACCAGGTCCGCGGCATCAGCGGTTCCACCATCCTGGGCGACGGTCGTGTCGCCCTGATCCTCGACGTCCCCAACCTCATCCAGCGCGCCTCCAGGGCACAGGCAGCGCTGGCCTGGCATGGCCAGGCCACTACAACGCCCGAACAGACAGGGGGTAATTGAACATGGGCTGGTTTTCCAACATGCGCCTCGGCGCCAAACTGCTGAGCGCATTCTTCCTGTGCGCGCTGCTGACGCTGTTGATCGGCGGCTGGGGGCTGATGAATGCCACCAAGATCGGCCATCGCGCCGAGGAGATCTACGGCATCAATCTGGTCGGCATCGCCAACCTGGACCGTGCCAATCTGGCGCAGGTGCTGCATTCGCGCACCATCGTCCGCGCGATGACCCAGCTTGACCAGCCGGACGAATACGCCGCCACCCTCAAGCGCGCTGATGGCTACCTGGCGGACAACAAGAAATTCTGGGACCTCTACATGGCCACCCGGCCCTCGGAGAACGAGGCCAAGCTGCGCATCCAGCTCGACGGGCTATTCGGCGAGTACCTGCGCCTGACCGACGATGTATTGCGGCTGGTGAAGGAAGGCCGCCATCCCGAGGCACTGACGCTGGCCAACGGCGACCTGCGCGCGCACATGCGCAAGATGGACGAAGTATTCGAGCTGATCGCCCAGGACAACGAACAGCAGGCGAAGGTCGCCAACGAGGAAAACCAGCGGATGGTGGACAACGTGCGCAACACCACCATTGCCGTGGTGCTGATCGCCTTTGCCGTGGCCGTGGCGCTGGGCGTGCTGCTGGCTCGGATGGTGACGCGCCAGGTGGGCGGCGAACCGGCCGACGCGGTGCGCATCCTGCAACGCCTGGCCGATGGCGACCTGCGGGTGGATGTGCGCCTGCGCGGCGGTGACGAGTCGAGCATGCTCTACAGCATGCAGCAGATGATCGTGCGGCTGACCAGCGTGATCGGCGACGTGCGTGGCGCGGCCAACTCGATCGCCTCCGCCAGCGAGGAAGTCTCGGCGTCGGCGCAGGCGCTGTCGCAGAACGCATCGGAACAGGCGGCCAACGTCGAAGAGACCAGCGCTTCGGTCGAGGAAATCTCCGCCACCGTGGCGCAGAACTCCGAAAACGCGCGCATCACCGACGGTATGGCCAGCAAGAGCTCCACCGATGCGGGCGAGGGCGGTGACGCGGTACGGCAGACGGTGGCCGCAATGCGCCAGATCGCCGACAAGATCGGCATCATCGACGACATCGCCTACCAGACCAACCTGCTGGCGTTGAATGCGGCCATCGAGGCGGCGCGCGCCGGTGAGCATGGCAAGGGCTTTGCCGTGGTGGCGGCCGAGGTGCGCAAGCTGGCCGAACGCAGCCAGGTGGCCGCGCAGGAGATCGGCGCCGTGGCCGGCAACAGTGTCACGCTGGCCGAACGTGCCGGTAACCTGCTCGACCAGATGGTGCCGTCGATCCGCAAGACCGCCGACCTGGTGCAGGAAATCAGCGCTGCTTCACGCGAGCAGACCTCGGGCCTCGACCAGATCAACACCGCGGTCAGCCAGTTGGCGCAGACCACGCAGATGAACGCATCCGCGTCCGAGGAACTGTCGTCCACTGCCGAGGAAATGAGTGCGCAGGCGATCCAGTTGCAGGAAATGATCCAGTTCTTCCGCATCGACGGCGCACCGTCCGGCGACGCGCCGGCCAGCCGCCGCGCGGCCCCGCGCCGCGCTTCGGCCGCACCGCGCATGCGGCGGGACGATGACAGCGTGGACGAAGCGTCGTTCACCCGATTCTGAGGTTGCAGTCATGTCGAACTATCCCACTCCGGCCGGCAGTTCCGCGCTGGCCGAACGCGGCGTGAGCCGCCAGTACCTGACGTTCACGCTGGGCGGCGAACTGTTCGCCATGCCGATCGAGCAGATCCGCGAAATCATCGAGTTTGCTGGCATGACCGAGATTCCGCTGATGCCCGCCTTCCTGCGCGGTGTGATCAACATGCGCGGCGCGGTGGTGCCGGTGATCGACCTCGCGGTGCGGTTCGGCCGCGAGCGCACCGAGATCGCGCGCCGCACCTGCATCGTCATCATCGAGGTGGAGCAGGAAGGCCAGATGCTGCTGCTGGGCGTGCTGGTGGATGCGGTGAACGAAGTGCTGACGGTGGAGCCGGGCCAGGTGGAGCAGCGTCCGGCGTTCGGCGCGCGCATCCGTGCCGAATTCATCGAAGGGATGATCAATCTGGACCAGCGCTTCGTCATTGCGCTGGACATCCGCCTGGTGCTGTCGGTGGAGGAACTGGCCACGCTGATCGGTGTGGCGGCCGAGGCGGGGGCCGTCACGGCCGAATAGAAATACGTCGATCGCGGTGGAACGCTTCCGGAGAGAACGCGGCAACGTCGGATCGTCAGGGAGAAGCCCGGACCAGGTGCAATGGCCTGTCCGGTTTGGGAGTCGGGAGACCGCGGGGGCGGAATGTGAGCCACCTGGACGGTGCGGCAGCGTAATGCTGGGCGCGGCGGCCGGTGGCGCTCGGTCAGGAGAATCCCATGGGCTGGTTCATGCGTTTAAAACTCGGTGTCAAATTGCTGTGCGCCTTCCTCATCGCCGCGATGCTCACGCTGGGCGTCGGCTGGTGGGGATTGAAGAACATGGACGAGGTGGGCGCCAACGCCCGCAACGTCTATCGCAACAATCTGCTGGGCATCAGTTATCTGGCGCAGGCCAATGTCTCCATCGTCGTCCACGGGCGCGCCACGGTGCGGCTGCTGTCGCAGATGGACAACCCGCAGCTTTTCAACGAGTCGGTCCAGCGCGGCGAACACTACCTGGCCGATTTTGAGAAGAACTGGGCGCTTTACCTGAATACGCGGGCCAACGAGCAGGAAGAGGCCATGCGGGATGAATTCAAGAGCCTGCTGCAACCGTATCTGCAACAGACGCAGCGCGCGATCGACCTGATGCGCGCCGGGCAGCGCGAGGAGGCCACTGTGCTGGTGAACGGCAGCCTGCGCGAAGCCATCGAGCGCGTGGACCGCACCCTGCGCGCGCTCAGCGCGCATAACCAGAAGCAGGCGGCACTGGCCAACCAGCACAGCGAAACGCAACTGGCCGAAGCGCGGCGCACCACGCTGATCACCATTGGTGGCGCATTGCTGCTGTCGCTGGTCATGGGGCTGGCGCTGACGCGGCTGATCACGCGCCAGGTCGGTGGCGAGCCGGATGAGGCAGTCAAGGTGATGGGCCGTGTAGCGGAAGGTGATCTTTCGCTGAACGTGAAGGTGCGCGAAGGCGACACCACCAGCATGCTTGCCAGCATCGCGCAGATGATCGAGCACCTGCGGCAGTCGGCCCAGGTGCTCCAGCAGGTGGCGCGCGGCGACCTCACGGTGCAGGTCCCGGTCAAGCCGGGCGATACCATCAGCATGCTGTATCACATCCGCGAAATGGTCGCGCGGCTCAACAGTGTGATCAGCGACGTGAACACCGCAGCCGGCTCGCTGGCATCGGCGTCCGAGGAAATCTCCGCGTCGGCGCAGGGCCTGTCGCAGAACGCATCGGAGCAGGCGGCCAATGTCGAGGAAACCAGCTCGGCGGTGGAGGAGATCACTTCCACCGTGGCGCAGAATTCCGAGAACGCGCGCGTTACCGACGGCATGGCCAGCCAGAGCGCGGGCGACGCCGGCCAGGGCGGCGAGGCGGTGCGGCAGACCGTGGCGGCGATGCGCCAGATCGCCAGCAAGATCGGCATCATCGATGACATCGCCTATCAGACCAACCTGCTGGCGCTGAACGCCGCCATCGAGGCGGCGCGTGCCGGCGAGCATGGCAAGGGTTTCGCCGTGGTGGCGGCCGAAGTGCGCAAGCTGGCCGAGCGCAGCCAGGTGGCGGCATCCGAGATCATCACGGTGGCCGACGAGAGCGTCAGCCTGTCCGAGCGCGCCGGCCACCTGCTGGACCAGATGGTGCCGTCGATCCGCAAGACCGCCGACCTGGTGCAGGAAATCAGCGCCGCTTCGCGCGAGCAGGCGGGCGGGCTGGAGCAGATCAATGCCGCTATCGGCCAACTGGCGCAGACCACGCAGATCAACGCGTCCGCCGCTGAAGAGCTGTCATCCACCGCCGAGGAAATGAGCGCGCAGGCCGCGCAATTGCAGGAGCTGATCGGCTTCTTCCGCGTACCGGTGAGTGGGCGCGCGCAAAAGCGGCGCAGCCCGGCCAAGAGCGTGGCACCGATGGCGCGCGCCGCGCAGCAGGACGACGAAGGTGAAATCGATGACCTGGCTTTCGGCCACTTCTGAGGATCACGCCATGTGCCAGCCAGCCATCCTCGCCCCGATCCCGGGCACCCGGCCGGGCCGGGTGCCCTGTCGCCAGCCGATCCATCGTCAGATTCGCTAACGGGCCTCGACCATGACCTATGCCAGCCTCGACCAATCGGCCACCACCCGGCAGTACCTGAGCTTCTCCCTCACCGGCGAGCAGTTCGCACTGCCGGTGGCGCAGGTGCGCGAGATCATCGAGTTCACCGGGCTGACCGAAATCCCTTTGCTGCCGGAGTTCCTGCGCGGCGTGCTCAACCTGCGCGGCGCGGTGGTGCCGGTGGTGGATCTGGCGGTGCGCTTTGGTCGGGGGCGCACCGGCATCGCACGGCGTACCTGTGTGGTGATCGTGGAGCTGGCCGATTCGGAGGACATGCCGCCGCTGGGCGTGCTGGTCGATGCAGTGAATGAAGTATTGACGGTGGAGCCGAGCGAGATCGAACCGGCGCCGGCGCTGGTCGGCGGCATCCGCGCCGAGTTCGTCGAAGGGTTGATCCGCGCCGAAACGCGCTTCGTGATCGCGCTCGACCTGCGGCAGACGCTGTCGCTGGACGACCTCGCCGCGCTGGCTGGCCTGGCGTCGGCGCCCCGGGAGACGCAGCCGTGATCGTCGCCCAGCCCCCCGTCACGCTTACCGCCGAGGAACTGAAGCTGTTCCAGGCGCTGTTCAAGCAGCACATCGGCCTGCATCTGTCCGAGGGCAAGAAAGCGCTGGTGGCGGCGCGGCTGGCCAAGCGCATTGCCGAACTGGAGCTGGCCAGCTTTCGCGACTACCACCGGCTGATCGCGGGGCCGGGTGGCGAGCGCGAGCGCCAGTACGCCATCGATCTCGTCACCACCAACGAAACCTACTTCTTCCGCGAAACCAAGCATTTCGACTTCCTGCGCCAGCGCATCCTGGCGCAGTGGCCGTCCAGCCAGCCGTTCCGCGTGTGGAGTGCTGCGAGTTCCAGCGGCGAGGAGGCCTACAGCCTGGCCATGTTGCTGCACGACCAATTGGGCGAACGCGACTGGAGCATCTTCGGCTCCGACATCAGCCAGCGCGTGCTGGCGCGTGCGCGGCGGGGGCTGTATCCGATGGCGCGCGGCGAAAAGATTCCACCCGATTACCTCAAGCGCTACTGCCTGCGCGGCCAGGGCGAGTACACCGGGCAGTTCCTGGTGAGCAAGCCGCTGCGCGAGCGCATCACCTTCTCGCAACTGAACCTGACGGCGCTGCCGCAGCGGCTGGGGCCGTTCGACCTGGTGCTGTTGAGGAACGTGATCATCTATTTCGATTTGCAGACCAAGATCAACGTAGTGAACAACGTGGTGCGTCACCTGAGACCTGGCGGTTATCTCTTTGTCGGCCACTCCGAATCATTGCATGGCATGCCGGTGGCGCTGGAAACCGTGGTGCCGTCGGTCTATCGGAAGCCGCTGTGATGCGCAGGATCTATCTGAATCCCGGTGAACTGTATTTCGGCGAGGGCCAGGTCATGGTCGAAACGCTGTTGGGATCGTGCGTTGCCATCGTGCTGCGTCACCGTGCGCGCGCGCTGGGCGGTGTGTGTCATTTCCTGCTGCCCGAGCGGATCACCCACGGCCGTGGCAGCAAGGCGCAGGACGGCCGCTATGGTGCGGAGGCGTTCGGGCTGCTGCTGGCACAGGCGCGACGGCGCGGCTGCGCGATCGGCGATTTCGACGCCAAGCTGTTCGGCGGCGCGCGCGTATTCGAATCGAGCAAGGTCGTGGAGGGCGTGGGCGAATCGAATGCGCGCTACGCCGAGCAACTGCTGCACGACGCCGAGATTCCGTTGCTCAGCAGCGATCTGGGCGGCGTGGGCTATCGCTACCTGCGGGTGGATCTGGGCCAGGGCGACGTCTGGGTGCGGCGCGGTTATCCGCTGCTGGGCACTCCGCCGCGCTTTTCATCGGCCAATGGCGGAGGCAACCCTTGATCAAAGTGATGATCGTGGACGATTCGTCCGTCGTGCGGCAAGTGATGCAGGAAGTGCTGGGCAGGCACCGCGATATCGAAGTGATCGCCACCGCGTCGGACCCCATCTTCGCCATGCAGAAGATGAAGACCAACTGGCCGGACGTGATCGTGCTCGATATCGAGATGCCGCGCATGGACGGCATCACCTTCCTCAAGCAACTGATGGCGATCCGGCCGACGCCGGTGGTGATCTGCTCCACGCTGACCCAGCGCGGCGCCGAGGTGACCATGGACGCGCTGGCGGCCGGGGCGCTGGGCATCATCACCAAACCCAGCATCGGCCTGAAGGATTTTCTCCAGGACAGCTCGGCCGATCTGGTGACGGCGATCCGTGGCGCCTCGCAGGCGCGGCTGGGCCGGTTTCGCGGCACGGCCACCGCCAGCACGGCGGCCACGCCGCCGCCACGCGCCGAGGCGCGCCGCCCGGTCGATCCGGCCATGCAGGATCGCTTTGCCGCGCCCAAGCTGAGCGCCGATGCGATCCTGGAGGCTCCCACTGCCCGGCACGGCAATCATCTGCCGACCACCGATAAGATCATGGCGTTGGGGACGTCCACCGGCGGTACGCAGGCGCTGGAGGTGGTGCTGACCGCGCTGCCGCCCAACAGCCCCGGCCTGGTGGTGGTGCAGCACATGCCCGAGCAATTCACCCGGACTTTCGCGGCACGGCTCAACGGCCTGTCGCGGATCGAGGTGCGCGAGGCCGCGCATAACGATCGCATCGTCGCCGGTACCGCGCTGATCGCGCCCGGCGGCAGACATCTGGTGGTCAAGCGCAGCGGTGCGCAGTACTTCGTCGAAGTGGTGGAAGGCCCGCTGGTCAGCCGGCACCGCCCCTCGGTGGATGTGCTGTTCCGCTCGGTGGCCAAGGCGGCAGGACGCAACGCAGTGGGGTTCATCATGACGGGCATGGGCGACGATGGCGCGCATGGAATGCGGGAAATGTACGACAGCGGGGCGACCACCTACGCGCAGGACGAGGCGAGCTGCGTGGTGTTCGGCATGCCCAAGGAGGCGATCCAGATGGGCGGCGTGACCGAGGTGGTGCCGCTGGACCGGATCGCCGGCCTGATCGAGCGGCACGCCCGATGAGCCCCGATCTGCACATGGCCAGTTGGGGCGTCCATTCGGTGCTGGTGGTGGATGACAGCCGCGTGCAGCGCGACCACGCGGTGCACTTGCTGCGCGAGCTGGGCCTGGGGCGCATCCACGAGGCCGGCAACGGCGTGGAGGCGCTGGAACTGCTGGCGCACCTGCCCGAACAACCCAGCGTGCTGCTGATCGACCTGGAAATGCCGGGGATGGACGGTGTGGAGCTGATCCAGCAACTGCAACGCCGCGACGTGACGATTCCGCTGGTGGTGGCGTCCAGCCGCGAAAGCGCGCTGATCAACTCGGTGGAAACGATGTCGCAGGCTCTGGGCCTGCACGTGCTGGCCGCGCTGCAAAAGCCGCTCAACCTGGCGCAACTGGCGGCCGCTTTGCAGCGCCACGGTATCAAGGCCCCGGCGCGCCCCGCCAACGAGCGGCCGGCGGTGGGCCTTCCGGAGCTGAGCGACGCGCTGGCGGCGAACCAGATCCGACCCTACTTCCAGCCCAAGGTGGATGTGCGCACCGGCGTGGTCAAAGGGGTGGAGGCGCTGGCGCGCTGGCTGCATCCCGACCTGGGCATGATCGCGCCGGATCACTTCATCCCGATGGCGGAGCAGGGCGGGCTGATCCACGCGCTGACGCTATCCATCGCCGAGCAATCCTGTGCCCAGGCCGCACGCTGGAACCGCAGCGGCCTGCGTCTGGGGGTGGCGATCAACCTGTCGCCGCTGTTGCTCGACTCCGAATCCTTCGTCGGCGAGGCTTCCACCCTGCTGGAACACCACGCATTATCAGCCGAGCAGGTGGTGTGGGAAATCACCGAAAGCTCAGTGGTGGCCAATCTCGGCGCCGCGCTGGGCACGCTGGCCAGACTGCGATTGAAAGGCTTCGGTCTGTCGATCGACGACTACGGCACCGGCTTTTCGTCGATGCAGCAACTGGCGCGCATCCCATTCACCGAACTGAAGATCGACCGCTCCTTCGTCAGTGGCGCCGCCGACCGCCATCACCTGCGCGTGATTCTGCAATCCGCGCTGGACATGGCCAACCGTCTGAATCTGGTGACGGTGGCCGAAGGGGTGGAAACGGTGGAGGACTGGCGGCTGTTGCAGGATTTCGGCTGTGCGCTGGGCCAGGGCTACCTGATCGCCAAGCCGATGCCCGGTGACGACCTGCCATCGTGGCTGCGCGCGCATACCCAGCATCTGCGGGCGCTGCGCGAGGGGCGGGTGCATCGGCGGGAGTAGGGTTTGGAAAGCCAGCTCCCTGACGCTATCGGCGTGAATGCCGGCAAAGGCTTTCAGCCGAGCAGGCGTTCCACTTCCTCCCGTGTCGGCGCATACGCCCCGTGGTGCATGCATGCCAGTGCCGCGGCGGCGGCGGCGAAATCCAGGTGCGCGGCGGGTGGGGCGTCGGGGCGGGTGAGCTGCGAGGTCATCCAGCCGCCCATGCTGGCATCGCCAGCGCCCACGGTGTCGGCCACGGTTACTGGAAATACCGGGCGGCTGTAGGCGCCGTCGGCGGTCAGCAAGGTCATGCCGTCGCCGCCGCGCGTGAACAGGATCTGTGCGCCCGGCGCCCAGCCGCGCAGCGTGGCCAGGGCCTGGGCGGCGTCCTGCCCGGGGAACAGCTTGGCGAGGTCTTCATCCGAAATCTTGATGTAGTCGGCGAGGCCGGCCATGGTTTTCAGCGTGGACGTATAGTGCTCGTCCATCAGGTCGCGGTGGTTGGGGTCGAAGCAGATGGCGCGGCCGGCCGCCTTTACCTGCCGGGCCAGCGTCAGCAGTTGCCCCGCCAGCGGCTGGCGCACCAGGCTGATCGAGCCGAAATGTACCGTTTGCGCATCGTCCAGCCAGCCCTCTGGCAGCCGCGCGGGGTCGAAGTGCAGGTCGGCGCTGTCGTCGCCGATGAAGAAGTAGCTGGGCGGGTGCCTGGACGGCACGATGGCGAGGAAGGGTGATTTGGCCACCTGTTGCAGGAAGAGCAGGTCCAGCCCGGCCTCGGCGCTCAATCGCGCCAGTTCGTCGCCGAACACGTCGCGGCTGACGGCGCCGGCGAAGCCGGTGCCTACGCCCAGCCGCGCGCCCACCCGCGCCACGTTCCAGCATGAGCCGCCTGCTACCGCGCGCCATTGCGCGCCTTCCTCGCGGATGAAGTCGGTGAGGGCTTCGCCGAAGACGACAAATCGCGTACTCATGATGATCCTTTCTGCCTGACAAGCTGTGATCGTGAAGTATGCGCTGGCCGCCAGCCATCGGGCCATCGCCCGACTTGCGCCGTTGCCGGGTCTGGTGCTGCGGCGGGCAGCAAAAAACCGGGCCGACCACGCCCGGGTTTTTGCTTGCTACGGCTCGATCAATAGAGCTTGTAGGCGACGTTGGTGTCGCGGTTGAGCCAGATCGGCTGGGTGAGCGGCTTGAGCGCCATGCCCTGCAACGTGGTCGTGGTGTTGACCGAGGGCGGCATGCCCCATTGGCGGAAGAACGGCGTCAGGTCGTAGCCGGCGGCGCGGCTGGCCTCGACGATGAAGGTCTGCTTCTTCTGATCATCGATCTTCGGGCGTTGCGCCACGGGCATGTTGCGGTAGTTGGTGCCGACCTTGGCATAGAAATCGGGGCCGAAGGTCAGGTCCAGTTGCCAGAACATGGAAGCCCGGATGAACACGTTGTCCTGTTGGGCCAGGTCTCTCGTCGGCTGAGCCAGCCAGGCAAAGGCCTTGGTCCAGACACCGTCCGTTTCGAAGCGCGAGGCATTGCCCAGCGCACGCTGCACATAGGCCGACGACAGGTTCACCGTGACCTCGGTATCGGAGTCCCAGGTGAAGCTGGATATCTGGTACTGGTGGCCCAGTTCGTGCCACGGGCCCCAGCCGCCGGTGCGCAATACTTCGCTGTTGAGCACGGTGCTGATCGCGGCATCGGCCGAGTCGGCTGCCATGCGGTATTGCCAGGAATAGAGCCAGATGTTCTGGCCAGGCAGCTCCACGAAGTGGAAGCGGTGCGGCGTGCTATTGTGCGGCCACGGCTTGTCGGGTGTGATGCCGTATTGTTCGTCTTCCAGGCGCACGACTTCATCCCACAGCGTCATCAGCTTCACCGGGTCGTCCACGTGCTTGCGGGCCTTGGCGAGGGTTGCGGTCACCATCATGCGGCGCCCGACCAGTTCGGCGTAGGGGGCGTTGCCGTAATTGGCCAGCATCTGCTGCCATTGCGTGGCGTTGTGCTGGCCGAGCACGAAGCGCGGCATCACGCGGCCACCGGACACCAGTTCCACTTTCATCTCGCCACCGGTGGGATTGTTGAACACCGCCACATACACCGCGCCGGTCTTGCTGGCGGTGATGGTGGTGCTGCCGACATTGAGTTTCACCTTCTGCGCGGTGCTGTAGGCCCAGGTGTTGTCGTCGATGCTGTGCAGCCAGATTTCGGGCACGCGGCTGGGCGCGGTGCCGGTGTAGTGGTAGCTGACCACGAGCACATCGCCGGCCTGCACCCAGTAGCCGGTGGACTGAAGCGGCGTGTGATCAAAGCTGCGCAACTGCGCCGCAGGCAGCGTGGCGGGATCGCCCGGTTGCTCCAGCGTGAGCTGGCGGCTGGGGACGATATCGGAAACCGGCGTCGGCACTTGCGTCGGCACCGGCGTGGGGTTCTGCGTGGGGGTCGGAACGGGGGTCGGCTGCGGGGTTGGAACCGGCGTGGGGTTCGGGGTCGGTGCCGGGGTGGGAACAGGGGTAGGCGTGGTCGAGCCGACCAGGCGCCAGACACCCCAGGCGCCGGACTGCGCAGGGTTGTCGCCGCGCGTCCACCACTGATTCTGATAGACGCTGCCGTTGTAGCTCACCAGGTTGCCGGGCAGGTCGTAGATGTGGCTGGCATCCCAGGCCGGATACTGTGCGGCAGGAGCGGGTGCCGGCGCGGGGGGGGCTACCGTGGGTGTTGGCGCCGGCGCGGGGGTCGGCGTGGGAGTCGGTATAGGAGCAGTGGTCGGCGTGGGGGTCGGGCTGGTTGCGGCCTGCACGGCCCACGGGCCCCATTGTTCAGCACCGGGGATATTGTCGCGCGTCCACCACTTGGCCTTCCATTCCTTGCCCTGGTAGCTGACGGTATCACCCGCCACATAGATGCGCTGGTTGTCCCAGGCAGGGGCGAGGGCCCAGCCTGGCATGGCGAGTAGCAGCGAGCTGGCTGCTACCAAGACTTTCAATCGATTGATTTTTTTCATGGGGACCACTCTCCTCGGGGGGATGGCGCTCCATGGATCTCCGCGTCGCCTCCACAGTGTTTGTAAGTATTCCGGAGGCGGACGCTGCATGGTACCAGCGGTGATTGCGTTTGCAGGCGCCACATGTCATGCATCAGCAACCACTCATGCGGCTGGGCAAAATGTAACGCAGTGAGGCGCGGGCAATAAAAAAGGCCGCGCGAGGCGGCCTTTTCTGACGGGCAGACAGGGATCAGGCGGCCTGCTGCACCGGAATGGCGTTCTTGGTATTGGCGATGCGGTTGGCTTTGTCCACGTAGACCAGCGAGGGTGCGTGGTTGGCCAGTTCGGCTTCGTTGTAGTCGGCGAAGGTGGCGATGATCAGCAGATCGCCAACCTGGGCGCGGCGGGCGGCGGAGCCATTCACCGAAATGATGCCCGAGCCGCGCGCGGCCTTGATCGCATAGGTGGAAAAGCGCTCGCCGTTGTCGATGTTCCAGATGTGGATCTGTTCGTACTCGCGGATATTGGCGGCTTCGAGCAGGTTTTCATCGATCGCGCACGAACCTTCGTAATGCAGTTCGGAGTGCGTAGTCGTCACACGGTGGATCTTGGATTTGAGCATCGAGCGTTGCATGGCGAGAGCCTCCGCCGGAAAAAGTCGTGAGTATAAGGCGTTGACCCGAAAAGCCAAGTGCCGGATTACGGCAATGCAGCATGCCTTGCGGTCAAAGCACCAATGATGTGCGTTCGATCAAGCGTTTATTCAATGGCCCGCGCGATAGATCAGACAGTCGTCCAGCAGGAACTCGCCGGCGCGTGGCTGGCCGCCGGGGGCCACCCGTTCGAAGGTAAAGGTCTGGCCGTCCACCTTGACCCATGCGGGGATAGGCTGACCCTGGTAGCGGCCGACTGCCTCATGGGCGCGTTCCACATCACGTTGCGGCGGTGCCGGGGGTGGTGCCACCGCTTGCCGTTGCTGCGGTTCGGGCAGGTCGGCCGTCGCATCGTCGGGCTGCTCGTCGGCATGCATCCGCCTGTCCTCGTCGCGCTGTGGCGGCAGGCTGCGCAGATACCAGCCGAACAGCAATGCGGGCACCAGTACCCGGCGCACGCGTTTCTGGTTATCCACGATGCAGGCCACGCCGAACGATTCGCCGCATTGCGGGCAACGCGCGTTGACGGAGATGGCCAGATGGTCGTCGATCAGCCGTGCGGCGCCGCGCATGTCGCGCGCGTTGAGCATGTGGCCGCAGCGCACGCAGGGCTTGGAGAACTGGCGGATCTGCTCGCCGTTGCGAAAACGGATGGGCAGTAATTGGTTCAGCGGTTTCTTGGGCAGCATCATCGCGTCACATCGTGGCCAGTCGGCTATCGAGGGTCAATTCAAGATAGTCCGTCGCCAGCCGGTTCAGTTTGACCGTGGCGCCAGCCGGTAATTCCGGCAGGCCGGGCACGCGGATCACCAACGGCGTGCCGCCCACGCGGACCAGGTTTTCCTTGATCACGGCGCAGGTCATTTCGTTGATGTTCTCTTGGTCCAGGTAGCGCAGGCACCAGTAGCGCTCCATCTTGTCCTGGAAATCGGCATAGGCGGCGTAGGCGGTGTCGAAGGCGCCGATGGCCGCGTACAGCTCGGCATCGTTCTTGGCGAAGCGCGGTTTTTCGTTGCGCAGCAGCGATAGCAGTTGCTGCTGGTTGATGAAGTCGATGGCACGGCGCAGCGGCGACGAACTCCAGGCATAGCATTCCACGCCCAGGCTCAGGTGGGGGCCGGGTTGCGTGGTCAGGCGTACGCGGCCGTTGCCCTGCGAGCGATAGACGGCGGCGACTTCGGCGTCGGCCAGATCCTTGCCCCAGGTGCTGTTCACCAGGATGGCCAGTTCGGCCACCAGTTTGTCCATTGGCGAGCCGCGCTTGCGCGGCACGATGCGTACCTTGCGCGTGCCATCGTCCAGCGTGTCGATATAGAAGCTGTAATCCAGCCGCACCGGAGCGTTGGGGTCGGCCTTGCCACGCCGGCCTTCCAGCTCGCCGGCGAAGCGCCACAGGTAGTTGAGTTCGGCCTTCCACGGGTAGTCGTCGCCTTCGGTTTCGAAGCCTGCGGTGGCTTCGTTGAAGTGCGGCTCGATTTCGTCGTGCCGCAGGTTGGCGGCGACAGGCACCATTTCGATGCGGCTTTCGTGCGAGATCACGTCGAAGCCGGGCGACAGTTCCAGGTACAGGCTCATCGCCGGGCGGGCGGCGCCTTCCTTCAGCGTGTACTGCTCCACCAGCGTGTTGGGCAGCATGGTGATCTTGTCGCCGGGAAAATAGACGGTGGAGAGCCGGTCGAATACCAGTGCGTCCATGGGCGTACCTGGCGCGACACCCAGTGTTGGCGCGGCGATATGGATGCCGACGCGGGTGTTGCCGTTTTTCAGCGGTACGATGCTGAAGGCGTCGTCGATCTCGGTGGTGGTCGAGTCGTCGATGGAGAATGCCTGTACATCGGCCAGCGGCAGGTCGGCCGGTGGCGGGTAATCGCCCTCGGCCTGCGCTTCGCGGCCGTGGGGGAAGAACTCCAGCAGGAAACCGTCGAGGAAGTACTGTGCCACGTCGGGAATCGCGCCGACATGGTCGAGCAGCCGCAGCGGCGAGGTGTGCGCGGCATCGGCGGCGGCGGCCAGCGCCTTCCATTCGATGCCGTTTTTGTCGGGGCGGTGCAGCAGGCGCGGCAGCAGCGGCACGAAGGCTTCCGGCAGCTTGCCGGCGGCCAGCTCGGCCTGCCACGCGGCCATCTGCTCGGCCTCGCGCTGCTTGCGCGCCATGGCGGCCAGCGCGGCCTTCACGTTTTCGGCGGGCGCCGGCTTGTAGCGGCCACGCCCCTTCTTGTAGAAGTACATCGGCGCGCCGGCGATGCGCATCAGTACGGCCGCCTGCTGCGGCGCGCCGGGGTTGGCGCCGTAGTATTCGGCAGCGATGTCCTCGAAGGCGAATTCCTCGCCACCGCAGACCTCCCAGAGGAAGTCGAGATCGATCTCGGCGGCCAGCGCTTCGGCTTCGCTCCACAGCGTGGCGGGGTCGGGGCGCTCGAACTTCAGCAGCACGTTGGCGGCCTTCACCTTGCTGCGCTTGCCGCGCACGTCTTCGACCATCAGGCTCGCCGGTTGCGATTCCTTCACCGTGGCAACCTTGAAGCCGTCTTCCTCGTACAGAACGTGCATGCCCAGCCCTTGCGCAAAAACGGCGGATTATACATCAGCCCCGTTTACGCTGGCAGGCTAAGGCGTTGATAAACAAGGCACGCCGAGCAACGGCTGCACCCCGCCGCACATCGCCCCGCACCGATCGACTGTGATTCATCCGCTGTGCGCAGCGTCGCGAGTGTCAGCAATGCACGCGGGTCAGCCGCGAGCATAGTTTATTCATGACACCCAGGCGCCTAAAACCCCGCCAGCACGATTTTGCCGATGGTGTCTCCCGCCTCCAGTGCGGCATGGGCGCGACGCAGATTGGCGGCGTTGATCACGCCGAAGTGCGCGCCGACGGTGCTTTGCAGCGTGCCGGCATCGACCAGTGCGGCCACTTCATCCAGCAGGCGGTGCTGTTCGATCATGTCGGTGGTGCGGTACATCGAACGGGTGAACATGAACTCCCAGACGAAGGTGGCGCTCTTGCTCTTGAAGAGGTTCAGATCCAGCGGCGTGGCGTTCTCGACGATGCTGCACACCTTGCCCTGCGGCGCGATCACCTGCGCCATCGCGGTGAAGTGCTGGTCGGTGTCGTTGAAGCACAGCACGTAATCGACGGTGGCGTGACCCAGCGCAGCCAGTTGTGCCGCCAGGTCGCTGCGGTGATCGACCGTGGCGCTGGCGCCCAGCCGGGTCACCCATTCGCGCGAGGCGGGCCGCGACGCGGTGGCGATCACGCTCAGCCCTGCCAGGCGCGCAAGCTGGATGCCGATCGAGCCGACGCCACCGGCGCCGCCAATGATCAGTACCGTCTTGCCGGCATCCTCGCCGCTACGCCGTACACCCAGGCGATCGAACAGTGCTTCCCATGCGGTGATGGCGGTGAGCGGCAGCGCGGCGGCGTCGGCGAAGTTCAGCGTGGCCGGCTTGTGGCCCACGATGCGCTCGTCCACCAACTGGAATTCGGCGTTGCTGCCGGGGCGGGTGATATCGCCGGCGTAGTACACCGCGTCGCCGGGTCGGAACAGCGTGACTTCCGGCCCGGCTGCGACCACGGTGCCGGCGGCGTCCCAGCCCAGCACGCGCGGCATGGCCTCGATCCCGGCCTTGGGTGCACGTACCTTGGTATCCACCGGGTTGACGGCGATGGCTTCGATCTTCACCAGCAGATCGTGCCCTGTCGGTTGCAGCGTGGGCAACTCCACGTCCAATAGCGCTTCGGGATGCTCGATGGGCAGGTAGCGGGTGAGGGCGACGGCTTTCATGGCTGAGCTTCCGGGGCAGTGGGATAACTGGTGTAGCCGTTGGCATCGCCACCGAACAATGTGGCGGGGTCGAGTTCGGCCAGTGGCCAGCCGTGGCGCAGCCGCGCCGGCAGATTGGGGTTGGCGACAAAGGGACGGCCGAAGGCGACCAGGTCGGCCCACCCGGCTTCCAGGATGGCCTCAGCGCGTAGTTCGTCGTAACGTCCGGCGACGATCAGCGTGCCGGCAAAACGCTGGCGCAGGGCGACGCGGAACGTATCCGGCACCTGCGGTGCATCGCTCCAGTCGGCTTCGGACAAATGCAGGTAGCCGACGCGACCGGACAGCCATGTGGCGGCAGTCAGGATGGTATCGATGATCCCGGGGTCGGCCATGTCCTTGAACGTGATGTACGGGGCCAGGCGGATGCCGGTGCGCTCGGCGCCGATCTCGCCGGTGACCGCCTCGATCACTTCTTGCAGAAAGCGCAGCCGGTTGGCGGTGCTGCTGCCGTACTGGTCGGTGCGCTGGTTGGACGTGGTGCGCAGGAACTGATCGATCAGATAGCCGTTGGCGCCATGAATTTCCACGCCGTCGAAGCCTGCGTCGATGGCGCTGCGCGCGGCCTGGCGGAAGTCATCGACGATGCCGGCGATCTCCGCCACGCTCAGCGCGCGCGGTGTCGGGCAGTCGAGCATGCGACCGATGCCATCCTTGCCCGCCACCCACACCTGGGTGTCGCGCGGCTGGATCGCCGACGGTGCCACCGGCTGGCCGCCGCCGTGGAACACCGGGTGCGATACGCGGCCAACGTGCCAGATTTGCAGATAGATGCGGCCGCCCGCAGCATGCACGGCGTCGGTGACGCCACGCCAGCCGGCGACCTGTTCCGGGGTGTGCACGCCAGGTGTGAACGAATAGCCCTGCGCACCCGTGCTGACCTGCGTGGCCTCGGTGACGATCAGCCCGGCGCCAGCGCGCTGGGCGTAGTACTCGGCCATCAGCGCATTCGGCACGTTGCCGGGCTGATCGGTGCGCGCGCGCGTCATCGGCGCCATCACGATGCGGTTGTTCAGCTCGATGTCGCCGAGGCGGTAAGCGGTGAAAAGGCGGCGGCTCATGAGGAAAGTCCTGAGTGGGGATGGACGCATCTTGCCGTGCCATTTCATTAAGAAAAAGCCAATAATCGATAAAACATTTTCAAGGAAAAATTAATGATTGGTCCGGGCTTTGCCGATTGGCAATGGTTCCTGCGCATCGTCGAGCGCAGCTCGCTGTCGGCCGCCGCGCGTGACCTGGGCCAGACACCGGCAGCGTTGTCGCTGGCGCTCAAGCGCCTGGAAACGCAATTGGGCGCGCGCTTGTTCCAGCGCAGCACGCGGCGCCTGACGCTCACGCCCGAGGGTGAGATCTGGTACCGCAGCGCGCAGGCGGCGCAGGATGCGCTGACCAGCGGACTGGATGAGCTGGCGGGGCAGCGTGGTGAGTTGTCCGGTCCATTGCGGTTGTCGATGCCATCTGATTTCGGGCGGCAGTTCGTGCTCGACTGGGTGGAGGAGTTCGTTGCAGGTCACCCAGCCGTGGTGCCGATGCTGACGCTGAGTGACCGGGTGGACGATCTGGTGGCGGAATCGCTGGATATCGCGCTGCGCTATGGCCCAATGCGCGAGGCTGGCCTGATCGCGGTGCCGCTGGTGGCTGGCAATTGCCGGGTAGCGGTTGCCAGCCCCGATTACTGGGCACGGCACGGCCTGCCGCAGACGCCACAGCAACTGGCGGGCCATGCCTGTCTGGCGTTCGCGCTGCGCGATGCGGTGCACGTGAGCTGGCGCTTTCAGCGGGGCGACGATGTCGTGGCGTTGTCGCTGCGCCCCAGCCGCTATGCGGCGGATGGCGCAGTGGTCAGCGACTGGGCGCGGCGCGGTTGCGGCGTGGCGTATAAATCCCGGTTGGATGTGGCGCGCGATCTGGCCACGGGCCGGCTGGTGGCGGCGCTGCCGGACTGGCGGGGTGAGGCGGCGCCGCTGTTCCTGGTGCGCAGCGGCGGGCGGTTGTTGTCTCCACGGGTACGCGCCTTCTGGGACTTCTGCCTGGACAAGGCCGCTGCGCTGCAATGAAAGAACCCGCCGGACCGGCGGGTTCTGTGATGGACGTGGCCGGCGGGCTCACGGCAGGATTTCGATCTGCTTCACATCGACTTCGGTGCTGATCAGCCCTTTGTCCACTTCGCCGGTCAGCCGCACGCGGGTCTTGGCATCCACATCCTGCGCCGGCCATTTGTCGTGGTCGATATCCACCTTGATGGTGCCGCTGGCGTCGCGGAACTCATAGTGGTCCTTGTCCAGCTTGCGCACGATATTGCCTTCGAGCACCACCGGGGTATCGTCCGCTGCCTTGGCGGCATCGGCGGCGGTCGTCACCTTTGCCGCATGGTCCGGCCCGACATAAGCCGCCATCGCCACGCCGGAAACCAGCGCGAGGATGCCCGCGATTGCCTTGATCGATTTCATGTCGCCTCCTGTGAAGAATAAACCGGTTTCAAGTGTAGCTAGCGATTCGTGGCAAGTCGGGCGGACGATTTCACAATCGGAAATGTTTGGGTCGCACGGCAGGGCCGGCGCGGGCGATCAGTAGGTCTGGAACATCCGCTGGATTTCCCCCGTGTCGTGGGTTCTGGTCAGTGCCAGCATCAGCAGGATGCGGGCCTTTTGCGGGTTCAGGTTGTCGGCTGCGACGAAATCCAGCTCATCGTCGTTGGCCTCGCCGTTGCGCGCGGTAATGCCGCTGCCGGTGCGCGAGCTGCGCACGATCACCACGCCCTTGGCGCGTGCTTCCTTCAGCGCCTCTTTCACTGGGTTGGCCAGGCTGCCATTGCCGGTGCCGGCGTGGACCAGGCCGGCATCGCCAGCGGCGACGAAGGCATCCACCGGCAGGCGCTTGGCGTTGGCGTAGCCGTAGACGATGTCCACTTCCGGCAGCTTGTCCAGCCTCGAGATGTCGAACTCGGTCGCGGTGGTGTGTTTGCGCGTACTGGCGCGGTAGAACATCGGCTGGCCGCGTACCACGTAGCCCAGGTTGCCCAGTTCCGGCGCACGGAAGGTGTTGGCCAGCATGGTGCTGGTCTTGGTCACTTCGCGCGCACCCTGGATTTCGTCGTTCAGCGCTACCAGCACGCCGCGACCCTTTGCGTCTTTGCTGCCGGCCACGCCCACGGCGTTGAACAGATTGATCGGGCCATCCGCGCTGATGGCCGTGGCCGGGCGCATCGCGCCGACGATCACCACCGGCTTGTCGCTCTTGACCACCAGATTGAGGAAGTACGCCGTTTCCTCGATGGTGTCGGTGCCGTGGGTGATGACAATGCCGTCCACATCCGATTGCCTGAGCAAGGTGTTCACCCGCTTGGCCAGCGTCAGCCAGTAATCGTTGGTCATGTTCTCGCTGGCGATCTGGAACACCTGCTCGCCCTTGACGTTGGCGATGGTCTTCAGTTCGGGCACGGCTTCGATCAGTTTTTCCACGCCGATCTTGGCGGCGGTATAGCCCACTGTGGTGGTGCTGGTGGCGCCGGTCCCCGCGATGGTGCCGCCGGTGGCCAGGATGGTGACATTGGGCAGGTCGGCCGCGAAGGCGAAACCGGCGCCACACAGTACGGCAGCGGCAAAGCCGCGCCGGGCAAGTTGTGCAAGGTGCATGCTGTTCTCCTGTGGAGGCCATCGCGCGCGGTAGCACGTCGGGCCTGCTCGATCTGGTGGACCGCGTGTGGCGGCCTGGAGCGATCATGCGCGTGCCCTGTATGACACGGGTATTGCCAGAAATCCGAATAGGGAAATTATTTATGCCACCGGCAGCCTGGAAACAGTGTGGCGCAAAGAAACATCGCCACTAGGCGACTTGCAGCCAACACCCTTGGCAATTGGCCGCGATTTCTCCCGGCGAAGACCAATCGGTGGTGGCGGTGCACGGCATGGCTGACCGCTGCTCGAACCAAAGGCAGCCCCGCCGGGGCTGGTCCGTCACGCGCTGCGTTCCGGGTCCGCTTCGGGAGCGCACTCCACCCGGTTTCGTCCGTTGCGCTTGGCGGCATACAGCGCCTGGTCGGCCGCCGTGATCAGGTCGGCCCAGTTGCTATCGGCGTTGCTCAGCGCGACGCCGAAGCTGGCAGTCACGAACAATGCCTTGCCATCGGCCAGGACGATGGGCGTGTCGGCGATCAGTTGTCGCAGCTTTTCGGCCAGCAGGCGTGCGGCGTTGGTGTCGGTGCGTGCCACCAGGACGGTGAACTCTTCGCCACCGAAGCGCCCCACGTTGTCTTCGCTGCGGCATGCACTGCGCACCCGTTGCGCCACGCCGCGCAACACTTCGTCGCCGGCCGGGTGGCCGTGCAGGTCATTCACCAGCTTGAAGTGGTCGATGTCGAGCAGCGGCAGGCCGACCTGCCAGCCATCCGGCATTGCGTTGAGCAGCAGGTGTTCGCCCATTTCGTCCAGCGCGCGCCGATTACTCACACCGGTGAGCGGATCGGTCGCGGCCTGTTGCTTGAACTGGCGGGTCAGCAGGGTCAGGCGTTTTTCCAGCAGGTCACGCTGTTGCTGGTGGGTGCGCAGGACATCGATGGCGTCGAACAGCTTACGGGCCTCCTGGCCGCTAGGTGGGCGCTGGAGCGTTTCGTAATTGCCATTGGCCAGGGCGATGATCTCCTGCCGTGCGCGCAGGAGCGGTGATAGCAATCGATGGCGCGCAAGGTGAAGTAAAGTGCCGACGACAGCGGCAATACCACAGGCCAGGACGGCGGCAAGCAGCATGCCCTTTCGGGCGGTTTTCAGATCGGCGATAGCCTGGTTGGTGCCACTATCGACGATGCGATCACGCAGTTGCTCGATGGCGCGCATGGTCGGTACGTATCGCTCGGTGAAACTGGCGGCGGTATCGGCATAGCGTCCGTTGTTCCGGTTGCTCAGTACGGTCTGGATCACGGTGCTGCCGGTGCCGAAATACTGTTGCGTCACCTGTTCGCGCGCTTCATGCATGCCGGGGCGGTCCCAGTAATCGCCGATCTGGTGGTTGAGCTGCTCGTTCATTTCGTCCAGCCGACCGAGCAGGTTGGCAATGTTGCGGCGTCGGTCCAGGGCGAGCGGGCGTTGCTGGATCAGCGGCACCATGAGCAGGGAGCCGACGCGGCCCGCGTATTCGCGCATGTTGCCGACCACCTGCGCCATGAGGATGGCGTCGGACAGGCTCCGGTCGGCCTTGGCTGCGTGATTCCCGATAACGGTGACGACCAGGTTGATTTGGTCCACGACTCGAAACATGCCGTTGATGGCCTGATCGATGTGCTCGCCGGAGCGCTCGGTGAGCGGGAGCGCGGCTAGCCGATCCACCCGGCTTCGCGCATCCCGCAGCAGTTGATGGATATCCACCAGTTGGTGTTGCGGCAGAAAAGGGAGTGGACGATGTTGCGCCGCCAGTTGGCCCAGCGCCATCAGCGCGTTATCACTGGCGGCGCGCGCCGTTGCGAGCTGGAGAATCTGCGCTTCGGTGTTGTTGCCGGGGGACATGCCCATCAGGCTGTTGCTCGGGCCGCGCTCGGCCGAGAGCTGGTTGGCCGCGTGCAGGGCCGCGTGATAAAGCCTCAGGTTGGTGAGATTGTCCAGATTGCGCAGGTAGTCGCGCGCGTTGGACCAGACCAGTTCCCCGGCCAGGATGCAGGCAATGGTCAGGATGAGCAGCGAGCCAGCTTTGAATTTCTGGTCGGTGGAAAGCGCGTTCATGGCATATCCCGTGGCCGCGGCATGCCGCGTGGGCGAGGGAGCACATCCTAAGGCGGCGGTTGGCGCGGTGTCCTGCTCGTCCCAGGTGGCATACGGGTAGCCCTACCTACCCACCGGTAGGCGCTTCGGTCCCATGGGTATGGAAGGGGGCTGCGGATGCTCGACACACCTGGCGTGGCGAGCAAAAACCGGGGCGGGTGCAAGTGTGGGACAGCGCAAGGCACGCATCCCGCTACTGGAACGGCTTCACCAGTGGCGCTTTATTCCGCCAGTTGCGCCAGCAACTCCGCTTGGTGCTCATTGATCAGCGCCTGGGTCAGTTCTTCCAGGTCGCCGTCCATGATGGCGTCGAGCTTGTACAGGGTGAGGTTGATGCGGTGGTCGGTCATCCGTCCCTGCGGGAAGTTATAGGTGCGAATGCGCTCGGAGCGATCGCCCGAGCCGATCAGGCTCTTGCGGGTGGCGGCTTCGCGGGCCTGGATTTCGGAGCGCTGTTTGTCGTTGATGCGCGCCGCCAGCACTGCCATCGCGCGGGCCTTGTTCTTGTGCTGGCTGCGGTCGTCCTGGCACTCGACGACGATGCCGGTGGGCAGGTGGGTGATGCGCACGGCGGAGTCGGTCTTGTTGATGTGCTGGCCGCCGGCGCCACTGGCGCGGAAGGTATCGATGCGGATCTCGGCCGGGTTGATGTTCACTTCCTCCAGCTCATCTGCTTCGGGCAATACGGCTACGGTGCAGGCGCTGGTATGGATGCGGCCCTGGGTTTCGGTGGCTGGCACGCGCTGCACGCGGTGGCCGCCCGATTCGAACTTCAGCCGCGAGTACGCGCCGTAGCCGGCGATGCGTGCGATCACTTCCTTGTAGCCGTTCAGATCCGATTCGCTGGCGGAGACGATCTCCACCTGCCAGCGGTTGCGCTCGGCGAAGCGGCTGTACATGCGGAACAGGTCGGCGGCGAACAGCGTGGATTCGTCCCCGCCGGTGCCGGCGCGGATTTCCAGGAAGATGTTGCGCTCGTCATTGGGATCGCGCGGCAGCAGCGCCTTTTGCAGATCGAGTTCCAGTTCGGCCAGTGTGGCGTTGGCGCTTTCGATTTCTTCCTGCGCCATATCCTTCATGTCCGGGTCGTCCAGCAGCTCCTGGGCGGTGGCGAGGTCGGCCTGGGTCTGTTCGAAGCGGTGGTAGAGCGCGACCACTGGCTCCAGTTCGGCATGCTCGCGGGTGAGCTTGCGGTACTGATCCATGTCGCGCGTGGCACCTTCGGCGGCGAGCAGGGCGCCCACTTCCTCCAGGCGGTCGGCAAGCTGGGCCAGTTTCTGAACGATCGATGGTTTCATGCTGTGGTGTGATCCGTGATCCACATCCGCTGCGGGCTGTGGTGAGTGTCGGGTGGGGGCCGGGTGGTGCCTAGTCGTGGAGCCGGAAGATACGCCGGGTGGTGCGCAACAGGCTTTCCTGTTCCTCTGGGGCGGCGGCATTCAGTGTGGCCAGCGGCGCATGCAGCAGCTTGGCGGCCAGTTGCTCGCTCAATCGCTCCAGCACGTCGTTTGCGTCATCGCCCGCCGCCAGCCGCTTGCGCGCGCGCGCAAGCTCGTTGCGCGCGATGCGGTCGGCATGATCCTTCAATTCGCGGATGGTGGGTACCAGTGCGCGTCCCGCCAGCCACTGGCGGAATTCGTGCACGCCGGCTTCGATGATCAGCCCGGCGGCCTCGGCTTCGCTCTGGCGGGCGGCATGGCCGTTGCGCACCACTTCGGCCAGATCGTCCACGGTGTAGAGGTAGGCGTCCGGCAGGTCGGCCACTTCCGGTTCCACGTCGCGCGGCACGGCCAGATCGACGATGAACATGGGACGATGCCTGCGCCGCTTGAGCGCCCGTTCCACTGTGCCCTTGCCGACGATGGCCAAGGGCGCGGCCGTACAGGAGACGACGATGTCGAACTCGGCAATGCGCTCCGACAGGTCGGACAGCAGCATGGCGCTGCCGCCATATTGCTCGGCCAGCCGCGCGCCACGTTCCAGTGTGCGGTTGGCCACGGCCATGCCGCGGGGATGCTGCGCACAGAAATGCGCCGCGCACAGTTCGATCATTTCGCCGGCGCCGATGAAGAGCACCGAGCATTCCGAGACCGACGGGTAAAGGCGCTCGGCCAGTTTGACCGCTGCCGCTGCCATCGACACCGACGCGGCGCCGATGCGGGTCTCGGAGCGTACTTCCTTGGCTACCTGGAAGGCACGCTGGAACAGGCCGTTGAGCAGCACGCCCAGGCTGCCGGCTTCGCGCGCCACGCGCTCCGCGTCTTTCAACTGCCCCAGGATCTGGGTTTCGCCGAGCACCATCGAATCCAGGCCCGCCGCGACACGGAAGGCATGCCGCGCCGCGTCTTCGTCGATCAGCCGGTAAAGATGTGGCGCCAGCTCAAGTGGATTGCGACCGCGACTGGCAGCGAACCACTCCAGCACTGCGTCCACTTCATGCGCATTGACGTACAGCTCGGTGCGATTGCAGGTGGAGACGATGGCAGCCTCGGCCACGCCCGGCGCGCCGGCCAGCGCCGAAAGCGCGGGGGCCAGTTCGGCTTGGGAAAACGCCAGCCGCTCGCGCACGGCGAGGGGAGCGGTTTCGTGGTTGATGCCAAGGACAACGAGATTCATCGCGGGCGCGACAGAGCGAGGCGGAAAACCCAAGATTGTAACGCGAAAAGGCGGGGGGCTTTGTTTTGGCAGGAAAAGTTGGGGGGAGGAGCAAGCGCTACCGCTGCTGCGTGGCTGCTTTTGAAGCTACCCCTCACTCCTCACACCCAACTCCTCACACGCCTCACTTGCGCGCGATGGCGCGCCAGCCGATATCAGTGCGGTACTGCATGCGGTCGAAGTGGATCTGTTCGACCAGTTCGTAGGCGCGCTTTTGGGCCATCTTGAAGTTCTCGCCCAATGCGGTCACGCACAGTACGCGGCCGCCGGCAGTGACGGGGCGGCCTTCAGCATCCAGCGTGGTGCCGGCGTGGAACACATGGCCGTCTTCCAGCGTGCCGGGCAGGCCGGTGATGACGTCACCCTTCTTCGGTGTTTCGGGGTAATTGGCGGCGGCCAGCACCACGCCCAGCGCGGCGCGGCGATCCCATTCGGCTTCGACCTGATCCAGACGGCCATCGATGCCGGCTTCGATCAGTGCCACGAAGTCGCTCTTGAGCCGCATCATGATCGGCTGGGTTTCGGGATCGCCGAAACGGCAGTTGAATTCCAGCACCTTGATGCTGCCGTCTTCGCTGACCATCAGGCCGGCGTAGAGGAAGCCGGTGTATTCGATGCCATCCTTGGCCATGCCGGCTACGGTGGGCAGGATCACCTCGCGCATGGCGCGAGCGTGTACTTCGGGCGATACCACCGGTGCGGGCGAATAAGCGCCCATGCCGCCGGTATTGGGGCCTTCGTCACCATCGAGCAGGCGTTTATGATCCTGGCTGGAGGCCATCGGCAGCACGTGCTTGCCATCGACCATGACAATGAAGCTGGCTTCTTCGCCGGTGAGGAACTCCTCGATCACCACGCGGGCGCCGGCATCGCCCAGGCGATTGCCGGACAGCATGGCGTCGATGGCGTCGTGCGCTTCCGCCAGCGTCATCGCCACCACCACCCCCTTGCCGGCGGCCAGGCCGTCGGCCTTGATCACGATGGGTGCGCCCTGGGCATCCACGTAGGCATGTGCGTCGCGTGCCTTGGCAAAGGTGGCGTAGGCGGCGGTGGGAATGCCGTGGCGCTGCATGAACGCTTTGGCGTAGTCCTTGCTGGATTCGAGCTGCGCGGCGGCCTGGGTGGGGCCGAAGATCTTCAGTCCGGCGGCGCGGAACGCATCGACCACGCCTTGCGACAGCGGGGCCTCGGGGCCGACCACGGTCAGCGCCATCTGCTCCTTGCCGGCGAATTCCACCAGTTCGGGAATGCCGGTGATGGGGACGTTGACCAGGTGGTCGTCCAGCGCGGTGCCAGCGTTGCCGGGCGCGACGAAGACGCGCGACACGCGTTGCGAGTGAGCCAGCTTCCATGCCAGCGCATGCTCGCGGCCGCCGCCGCCGATGACGAGTATGTTCATGTTTTTTTCCAACCCCCGCTTTATTTGAATTCGTAGCGGCCGAACAGAAAGCCGACGTTGCCGCTGTTGAGACTGCTGTTGAGTGACGGAATGAAGGTACCCATCACCGAGACACGCCGATAGCGCAACGCCACCAGCGGCAGGATAAAGGGAAACGGTAACCCGCCGATGATGTCGTTCCGCGATGTGAGGCCCACTGTGTAACCCGCGCCGACCGACAACTGGCTGGCGGATGGCCACAGCCAGAGCTTGCCGTAGCCGAGCATCAGCTCGGGATGGTCGTGCGAATCGGCGAAGACCATGCCGTACAGGATGTCCTGGTTGCCTTGCTCATCGGTCAGGTGCTTGCCGAATCCGCCGCCCCAGGCATTGGCATTCAGTTCGGCCCGCTTCTCATCGGTCCAGGTGTGCGGGTCGTGCCAGGTATACCCGGTGAGGTACATGTCCCAGCTTCCTTCACTCGCGATCCTGCCGAAATGGGTACAGACGCTGGTTGCCCAGTCGCCGACGCCGCTGAAGCTGTCGCAGTCGGCCGCTTGCGCGGGGGCGACCAGGACAGGCAACAGGGCGGCGATGGCGAACCAGTGTCGTTTCATCGGATAGGCCGGATCAGTGGCGGAAATGACGTACGCCGGTGAACACCATGGCGATATCGTGTTCATCCGCCGCGGCGATCACTTCTTCGTCACGCACCGAGCCGCCCGGCTGGATGATGGCAGCGACGCCGTTCTCGGCGATCACGTCCACGCCATCGCGGAACGGGAAGAAGGCGTCCGAAGCGGCCACCGAGCCGCGCAGCTCCAGGCCGGCGCTGCGGGCCTTGATCGCGGCGATCTTGGTGGAATCCACGCGGCTCATCTGGCCGGCGCCGATACCCAGCGTCTGGCCCTGGCCGCAGAACACGATGGCGTTCGACTTGACGAACTTGGCCACGTTCCAGGCGAACAGCAGGTCTTTCAGTTGTTCCGGGCTGGGCTGCTTCTTGGTAACCACTTTCAGGTCGGCCAGCAACAGGGTGTGGCTGTCGGGGGTCTGCACCAGCAGGCCGCCACCCACACGCTTCAGGTCGTACTTGTTTTCGCCAGATTCCAGCGGTACTTCCAGCACGCGCACGTTCACCTTCTTGGCCAGCAACTCCAGCGCGGCCGGGGTGTAGGCGGGGGCGATCAGCACTTCCATGAACTGCTTGCTCACGGCTTCGACGGTATCGACGTCGATCGGCTTGTTGAAGGCGATGATGCCGCCGAAGGCGCTGGTGGTGTCGGTGGCGAACGCGAGGCGATAGGCGTTGTAGGTGTCGTTGGCCACGGCCACGCCGCACGGATTGGCGTGCTTGACGATGACGCAGGCCGGCTCGGCGAACTGCTTCACGGCCTCCCAGGCGGCGTCGGCGTCGGCGATGTTGTTGTAGCTCAGTTCCTTGCCCTGGTGCTGGACATAGGCGGACAGGCTGCCGGCGGCCGGGTGCAGGTCGCGGTAGAACGCCGCGCTCTGGTGCGGGTTTTCGCCATAGCGCATGTCCTGCACTTTCACGAATTGCAGGTTCAGACGGTTGGGGTAGGCGGCTTTTTCACCTTCGTCGGTCAGCGCGGTCAGGTAGTTGGAGATCGCGCCGTCGTAGGCGGCGGTGTGGCTGAACGCTTTCTTGGCCAGGTTCTTGCGCGTGGCCAGGCTGAGGGCGCCGCCATTGGCCTTCATTTCATCGACCAGCGTGGCGTAGTCGGCCGCGTCGGTGACGATGGCGACGTGGGCGTGGTTCTTGGCCGCGCTGCGCACCATGGCCGGGCCGCCGATGTCGATGTTCTCGATGGCGTCTTCGAAGGTGCAGTCGGGCTTGGCGATGGTGGCTTCGAACGGATACAGGTTCACACAGACCAGATCGATGTTGCCGATACCATGCTCGGCCATGGTAGCGACGTGGGCCTCCAGATCGCGCCGGCCCAGGATGCCGCCGTGAATCTTGGGGTGCAGCGTCTTGACGCGGCCATCCAGCATTTCCGGGAAGCCGGTGTAGTCACCCACTTCGATCACGGCCACTCCGCTGTCGGCCAGCAGCTTGGCGGTACCGCCGGTGGACAGGATCTCTACGCCTTGCGCGGCGAGCGCGCGCGCAAAGTCGAGTACGCCGGTCTTGTCGGATACGCTGATCAGCGCACGTTGGATTTTGCTCATTTCCTTCCTCGGTTTCAGGGCACCGCCCGGGGGCACGGGTGCGGGTCGATGGGGAAAGCGCGGAAGCGGTGGCGCGCTCCTTGCTCCTTCCCCTGGTCATTGGGTCGTGTTGCGCTATCCGTCTTGGCGGATATTCGAATCCGGATACGAGTGCGGCGAGGGTTCGACAAGCATCAACGTAGTCGGCAAATCTCGCCGGGCAAAGCACGACGCATTCGGCGCGGCGCGGGTGACCGGTTGGCGCCCGGTTTCGCCCGGAACTCGCGCCGGATGACGGCGTGCCGACGTTCGTTGATGCAGTTTCCTCACAGCAGATCGTATGTCTGCAATTTCTTGCGCAGCGTGTTGCGGTTGATGCCCAGCATTTCGGCCGCGCGCGTCTGGTTGCCGCTGACGCGCTCCAGCACCAGGGTCAGCAACGGCTTTTCCATGCGTGCGAGCACCATGTCGTAGACGGCGCAGGGCGCCTCGCCGTCCAGGTCGTGAAAGTATTGGTCCAGCGAGGCGACGATGGCCTCGGCGATGGGATCGCCTTCGCGTATGCATACGCGTTCGGCTGGTTGGTTCATGAGTCCCCCGATTGTTCTGTCTGCATGGTCTCCTCCATTGGGTCGACGTATTGCAGGTGTTCGCTCTCCAACGCCAGCCCATCGAAATAGGCCTGCGTTTCCCTCTTTTGCTCGGTAGTGGTTTCCAGCCGGTACATGGCCTGCCGGAATGTGTTGCTGCCTGCCAGTCCCTTGGTGTACCAGGCAATGTGTTTGCGGGCGATGCGGCAGCCCGAGTATTCGCCATAAAAACCGTACAGCGCGTCCAGGTGCTCCTGGAGCACGGCGCTGATTTCGCTCACGCGCGGCGCAGGCAGGTGTTCGCCGGTTTCCAGGTAGTGTGCGATCTCGCGGAACAGCCACGGGCGCCCCTGCGCGGCACGGCCGATCATGATGGCGTCGGCGCCGGTGGCCTCCAGCACTTCGCGCGCCTGCTCGGGTGTGCCGATGTCGCCATTGGCGATCACCGGGATGCCGAGCTGGCTTTTGACTTCGCGGATCAGCGCATAGCGCGCGCGGCCGGTGTACATGTCCTCGCGGGTACGGCCGTGGATGGCGATGGCGGCGATGCCGGCCGCTTCGGCGCGGCGCGCCACGCGCAGGATGTTTTCCTCGCCATTGCGAAACCCCAGCCGGGTCTTCAGCGTGACCGGCACGTCCACCGCGCCGACCACGGCGTCCAGGATTTCGCCGACCAGCGCTTCGTTCTGCAACAGCGCCGAGCCGGCCAGCTTGTTGCACACCTTCTTGGCCGGACAGCCCATGTTGATGTCGATGATCTGCGCGCCGAACTCCACGTTCAGCCGGGCCGCCTGCGCCAGTTGCTCCGGGTCGGAGCCGGCGATCTGCACGGCGATCGGTTCGGGCTCGCCGGTATGGTCCATGCGGCGCTGGGTCTTGGCGTTGCTCCACAGCGCATTGTTGGCGGTGATCATTTCCGACACCGCGTACCCCGCACCGAAGCGCCGGCACAACTGGCGGAACAGTCGGTCGGTCACGCCCGCCATCGGTGCGACGGCAAGGCGGTTGGGCAGCTGGTAGGGTCCGATGCGCATGGCGCGGGCGATGGATGGCGGTGGAAAAAAGGCGGGCATTCTAACGCCTGCCTATTTTTTGGGCAACCGCGCACGTGTACAAAACGGGGCCGCGACCCCGTTTTTTCACCGCCGCCCGTGGGCGGGCGGGCGCCGATGCTAGCCGATTTCCCATGGCTCGGCCTTGCCGGCGGCGATCCATTCCTGCATGGGGGGCAGTGCCAGTACCGTATCCATGTAGCGGCGGGCGTCGCCGGGAACGGCAATGCCATAGGTGACGAAGCGCGTCACCACCGGTGCGTAGAAGGCATCGGCCCATGAGAATTTGTCGAACAGGAAGGCGCCGCCATTGCCGAAGCGTGTGCGGCAATCGGTCCAGATTGCGACGATGCGGTCCACGTCGCTTTGCAGGTCGGGCGTCATTGTCACCGGCTTGCTGGCGCGGATATCCATGTTGCAGGTGCTGCGCAGCGTGGTGAAGCCGGAGTGCATCTCGGCGCAGACCGAGCGCGCGATGGCGCGCGCGGCCGGGTCCTGCGGCCACAGGTGGCGATCCGGAAACTTCTCGGCAAGATATTCGGCGATGGCCAGCGTATCCCACACCAGCAGATCGCCATCCTGAAGTGCCGGCACTTTGCCATTGGGCGAGTGACGCAGGATTTCGGCCTTGCTGCCGGACTGGTAGAGCGGAATCAGGATTTCCTCGAAGGCGATGCCCGCTACCTTCATGCCCAGCCAGGGGCGTAACGACCAGGACGAGTAATTCTTGTTGCCGATAACCAGTTGCATGAGAGGCCTCCGGATTGGTTTGGAGGACCATTCTAAACCTCTCGCCCCGGCGAAGCCGACGCTGGATTGTCAGCTTGGTTGGGCGGTGCGATGTACTACGGCAAGGCTGGCATCGCAGGGAGATCGACCGCTGGTGGGCTGATGGGCGGAGGCAATAACGTGCTGCCCCGCGAGACAGTCTGACGCTCGGCATGATTTCGCCATGCGCCAATGCAAATGCCCCGGCAGGCCGGGGCATCGCGTGGGGCGGGGCGGGTCAGTCCAGCTTTTGCTTGAGCAGCGCCAGCGCCAGCGCCGGATCGGCCTTGCCGCGGCTGGCCTTCATCACCTGGCCGACCAGCGAGTTCAGCGCCTTTTCCTTGCCGGCGCGATATTCCTCGACCGATCTGGCATTGGCGGCGATCACTTCCAGCACGATGGCTTCGATGGCGCCGGTGTCGGTTTCCTGCTTCAGGCCGTCGCGCTCGATGATGGTGTCGGCGCTGTCGCCCGAATCCCACATCTTCTTCAACACGTCCTTGGCCGTCTTGTTGTTGATGGTCTTGTCCGCGACGCGGGCGATCAGCGCAGCCAGGGCGGCGGCACTGACCGGGCAATCCTCGATGCCCTTTTCCTCGCGGTTCAGCGTGGCGGAGATGTCGCCCATGATCCAGTTACTGGCGAGCTTGGCATCGGCACCGGCGGCGACGGTGGCCTCGTAATAGCCGGCCAGCGCCTTGCTCGCGGTCAGCGTGACCGCGTCGTAGGCGGGAATGCCGTACTGTTGCTCGAAGCGCTGCTGCATGGCGTGCGGCAGTTCGGGCAGCGCGTCGCGCACGCGTTCGATCCAGTCTTCGTCGATCACCAGTGGCGGCAGGTCGGGATCGGGGAAGTAGCGGTAATCGTGCGCGTCTTCCTTGCTGCGCATCATCCGGGTCTCGCCGGTATCGGGGTCGAACAGCACCGTGGCCTGCTGGATCTTGCCGCCGTCCTCGATGGTTTCGATCTGCCATTGCACTTCGGAGCGGATCGCCTGTTCGATGAAGCGGAAGCTGTTCAGGTTCTTGATTTCGCGGCGGGTGCCGAATTCGGCCTGGCCTTCGGGGCGTACCGAGACGTTCACGTCGCAGCGGAAGCTGCCTTCCTGCATGTTGCCGTCGCAGATGCCGATCCAGGTCACCAGCGAATACAGCGCCTTGGCATAGGCCACTGCTTCAGCCGCCGAGCGCATTTCGGGCTCGGAGACGATCTCCAGCAGCGGCGTGCCGGCGCGGTTCAGGTCGATGCCGGTGGCACCGTGGTAGTCGCCATGCAGACTCTTGCCGGCGTCTTCTTCAAGGTGGGCGCGGGTCAGGTTGATCACCTTTTCCACACCGTCCACGTTGATGGCGATCTGCCCGCCCTCGACGATGGGCAGCTCGAACTGGCTGATCTGGTAGCCCTTGGGCAGGTCGGGGTAGAAGTAATTCTTGCGCGCGAACACCGATTTACGGTTCACGCGGGCACCGATGGCCAGGCCGAACTGGATCGCCTTTTCCACGACGGCTTTGTTCATCACCGGCAGCGCGCCGGGCAGGGCGATGTCCACCACCGCCGTCTGCGTGTTCGGCTCGGCGCCGAAGGCGGTGCTGGCGGGCGAAAAGATCTTCGAGCTGGTCGTGAGCTGGGTATGCACTTCCAGCCCGATGACGACTTCCCATTTCATCTTGATGTTCTCTCTTGTTGGCCGTCAGCCGGGCTGGCGGCGATACCAGTATCGATATTGTTCCGCGAAACCCAGGGCTGCATAGAGCGCCACCGCCGGGGCATTGTCGGCAACCACTTGCAGCAGCCCCTGCGACGCGCCCTGCTCGCGGCCCCAGGCCAGCAGCGTGCCGACCAGGCGCCGGCCATGCCCCTGCCGGCGCGCTTCGGGCGCGGTGACGATGTCGAACAGTGACACGCTATCCCACAGCATGACCGCATAGCCGCAGGCGATGAGACGGTCCGCGTCGCGGATCGCGGCGAAGGCGGTGGGGCAGGCATAGCCGGCGAGCATGCGTTGCGCGGTCTGTGCGTGGGCGGTGCTCAGGCGATTCAGCGCGATGAAGCCCCGTACCCAGGCATCGTCGGGCGTGGACGTCAGTGTCACCAACGGATCGGCCACGATAGCGGGCGTATCGAGCGATGCGGTGCGCACGCTGGTGGGGTCCACTACGGTGTAGCCCCGTCCGGCGAGCAAGGCGTCGAGCGCCGTCGATGCGTCGGTCAGCTTGAAGATCGCGGGCTGGCCGTGGGCGGCGTAGCGGCGTTCCACGTAGTCCACCTTGGCCTCGTCGGCCAGCACGCCCGGGTACAGTGGGCTGACCGAGTTGGCGCGCTTGGTGTAGCCCTGGGCGAAGCGCAACACCCAGCCATCCAGCAGCTCGGTGTTCAACGCCGGCCAGGCGCTGAGCGCCAGGCTTTCCAGGTGGGGGATCGGATGCATTTACAGCGCCGGTGCCCTGAGGTGCCAATCGGTCGCCTGCTGGAACCGGTGCGCCACATTCAGCAGGCGCGCTTCGTCGAAGTAATTGCCGATCAGTTGCAGGCCAACCGGGCGGCCGTTGGCGGCAAAGCCCACGGGTACGCTCATGCCGGGCAGGCCGGCGAGGTTGACGCCCAGCGTGTAGATGTCGGCCAGGTACATGGCGACCGGATCGTCGGCTTTCTCGGCCAGATTCCATGCCGTAGTTGGCGCCACCGGGCCGGCGATCACGTCGCAATCGCGGAACGCGGCCTGGAAATCGTTGGCAATGATGCGGCGGATCTTCTGCGCTTGCAGGTAATAGGCGTCGTAATAGCCATGCGACAACACATAGGTGCCGGTGAGGATGCGGCGCTTCACTTCCCAGCCGAAACCTTCGGCGCGGCTCTGTTCGTACATGCCGTTCAGGCCGTCGAAATCGGCGGCGCGATGGCCGTAACGCACGCCGTCGAAACGGCTGAGGTTGCTGGAAGCCTCGGCCGGCGCGATCACGTAATAGGACGGGATCGCCAGCCTGGTGTTGGGCAGGCTGATCTCGACGATCTGCGCGCCCAGCTTTTTGTATTCGGCGATGGCGGCGTCGATGGCGGCGGCCACGTCGCTGGCCAGGCCGTCGGCGAAATACTCACGCGGCAGGCCGACACGCAGGCCGGCCAGCGGGCGCTCCAGGTCACGGGTGTAATCCTCGCGCTCGCGTTGCAGGCTGGTGGCGTCGCGCGTGTCGAAGCCGGCCATCACGTTCAGCAGCAGCGCGCAATCCTCGGCGCTCTTGCCGAACGGGCCGCCCTGATCGAGCGAACTGGCATAGGCGATCATGCCGAAACGGCTGACCACGCCATAGGTGGGCTTGATGCCGGTGACGCCGCAGAACGCGGCGGGTTGGCGGATCGAGCCGCCGGTGTCGGTGCCGGTGGCGATGGGGGCCAGGCGCGCGGCGACGGCGACGGCCGAGCCGCCCGAACTGCCACCGGGCACGGCTTGTTTGTCCCACGGATTTTTCACCGGGCCGAAGAAGCTGTTCTCGTTGGACGAGCCCATGGCGAACTCGTCCATATTGGTGCGGCCCAGCGTGACGAGGCCGGCGGCGCGGCACTGTTCGATCACATGCGCGGAATATGGCGAGACGAAGTTGCCCAGCATCTTCGAGCCGCAGGTGGTCAGCCACCCTTCCTGGCAGAAGATGTCCTTGTGCGCGACGGGGATGCCGGTCAGCGGACCGGCGGTGCCGTCGGCGCGGCGCACGTCGGCGTCGTGTGCCTCGGCCAGCGTCTTCTGTTCATCCAGTGTGATGAAGGCGTTGAGTTCGCCGTTGTGCTGCCTGGCGCGCTGGAGGAATTCACCGGCCAGTTCCACGGCCGATACCTGCCGCGCGGCCAGCGCGGCGGACAATTGCTTGAGGGAGGATTCGATCATAGTGTGATGTGCGTCATTCCTGGTCGACATAGCCCATGCCGCGTTCGACCAGGTCGATCAGCGTGTGGATGACCTTGATGTGGATTTCCTGGATGCGGTCGGCATAGCCGAAGTGCGGCACGATGATTTCGACATCGGCCGCGCCCTTGAGTTTGCCGCCGTCCTTGCCCATCAGCAGGATCACCTGCATGTCGCGCTTGCGTGCCTCTTCGACCGCGCGGATCACGTTGGCCGAATTGCCGCTGGTGGTGATGCCGACCAGCACGTCGCCGGCCTGGCCGAACGCACACACCTGGCGGGCGAAGATTTCGTTGAAGCCGTAATCATTGCCGACGCAGGTGATGTGGGTCGGGTCCGAGACCGCCATTGCCGGCATGGCGGGGCGATCGCCGCGATAGCGGCCGGAAAGCTCCTCGGCGAAGTGCATGGCGTCGCAATGTGAGCCGCCATTGCCACAGGAGATCACCTTGCGCTGGTGCTGAAAGGCGTGGACGAGCACGGCGGCCGCGGCGTCCACGGCGGCGAGGAAGGCATCGTCGCCCCGCACGCGCTCCAGCACGGCGGCGGCTTCATCGAAATGCTGGCGGATGGCGGATAGGCTCATTCGATCACCTTGGGCACGAGATAGAGGCCGTCTTCGACGGCGGGAGCCACGGACTGGAAGGCCTCGCGGCGATTGGGGGCGGTGGCTTCGTCGTCGCGCAGGCGCAGGATCACGTCCTGGGCGTGCGACATCGGTTCGATGCCGGTGGTGTCCACCGCGCGCATTTCTTCGATCAGGCCGAAGATGCGGTTGAGCTGGGTCTGGGCCGCGGTCAGTTCGTCGTCGGTGACGGCGATGCGGGACAATTTGGCGATGCGTTTGACGTCGTCGTGGGACAGCGACATAGAGGGTTTCCTTGCTGCTTCGGGGCGCGCCGGAGGGGCCTGCGGGGCAGTGTAAACCATGCCCCAACCTGAGGCGCCTTAGGGTATCATACCGGGTTTGTTTCGCCCAAACGGGCATTGGGCCGCCCTTTCAGGGCATGGTGCGCTGCGGAACCAACGCGCCGCCATGCGCTCTGCGGCCTATACGAATCCTTCACCGGCGCGGTTTTGCCGTGTCGTTCTGCCCCACGAATTCTGAATTGCGAGAACACGATGCTAGGTATGCTTTCCGGCTATTTCGCCAACGATATCGCCATTGACCTGGGCACGGCCAATACCCTGATCTACATGCAGGGCAAGGGGATCGTGCTGGACGAACCGTCCGTCGTCGCCATCCAGCAGGAAGGCGGCCCGTCGGGCAAGAAGACCATCCTCGCCGTTGGCGCCGAAGCGAAGAAGATGCTGGGCCGCACGCCGGGCAGCATCACCGCGATCCGCCCGATGAAGGATGGCGTGATCGCCGACTTCACCATCACCGAGCAGATGCTCAAGCACTTCATCAAGAAGGTGAACCCGAGCCGCCTGTTCAGCTCGCCCCCCCGCATCGTGATCTGTGTGCCGTATGGCTCCACCCAGGTGGAAAAGCGCGCCATCCGCGAATCGGCCCTGGGCGCCGGCGCGCGCAAGGTGGAACTGATCGAGGAGCCGATGGCTGCCGCGATCGGCGCCGGCCTGCCGGTCGAGGAAGCCACCGGCTCGATGGTGGTGGATATCGGTGGTGGTACCACCGAGGTGGGCGTGATCTCGCTGGGCGGCGTGGTGTATGCGTCGTCGGTGCGCGTGGGTGGCGACAAGTTCGATGAATCCATCATCAACTATATCCGCCGCAACTACGGCATGCTGATCGGCGACACCACCGCCGAGGACATCAAGAAGCGTATCGGCTCCGCCTTCCCCGGCGCCGAAGTGCGTGAAATGGAAGTGAAGGGCCGCAACCTGGCCGAGGGCATCCCGCGTTCGTTCACCATCTCGTCCAACGAAATCCTGGAAGCGCTGACCGAGCCGCTGAACCAGATCGTGTCGGCGGTGAAGCAGTCGCTGGAACAGACCCCGCCGGAACTGGGCGCGGACATCGCCGAAAAGGGCATGGTGCTCACCGGCGGTGGCGCGCTGCTGCGTGACCTGGATCGCCTGCTGATGGAAGAAACCGGCCTGCCGGTGATCGTTGCCGACGATCCGCTGACCTGCGTGGTGCGCGGCTCCGGTCGGGCGCTGGACAAGCTGGACAAGGGTGGCGTGGCCATCTTCATCAACGACTGAACGCGGGTTCAGTCCAGCGGCTCAACCCAGAGGGGGCGCTGTTCGCCCCCGTGCCCGACTCCTGGCCCATCGATCGTTCATGCAAGCCACTCAACCCGCCTTCTTCAAGCAAGGTCCGAAGCCGCTGACGCGGCTTTTGATCTTTTCGACGCTCTCCGTCGCCCTGATGGTGGGCGATGTCCATTACCAGGTGCTGGGCCGGGTGCGCGAGCAGGTGTCGTTCGTGCTGTATCCGTTGCAGTGGCTGGCGACCGCGCCCTTCGCCGCGCTGCATGAGGCGCGCGATTTCTTTACCCGGCAGGCAGTGCTGATCGCCGAACACCGCAAGCTGAACGACCAGATCCTGGTGGCGCGCGCCAAGGCGATGCGTGTCGATGCGCTGACCGCCGAGAACGAACAGTTGCGTGGCCTGGCGCTGAGCCAGTCGCAACGCGCGCAGAGCAGCCGGCTGACCGAAATCCTCTACAGCGGGCGCGATCCGTTTTCCGCCAAGCTGATCGTCGACCTGGGCGAGAACGGCGGTATCACGCCGGGCAAAATCGTGGTCGATACCGAGGGCGTGGTCGGACAGGTGGTGCGCGTGCAGCCGATGACGTCCGAGGTGCGGCTGATCACCGATCGCAACCACGCGGTGCCGGTGATGGTGCAGCGCAGTCGCCTGCGCACGGTGGTCTACGGCATGGGCGCGGGCCAGCCGCTGGAGGTGCGCTACCTGCCGCCCAACGCCGATATCAAGGAAGGCGACCTGCTGGTCACTTCCGGGCTGGACGGTCTGTACGCACCGGGCCTGCCGGTGGCGACGATCACCCGGATCGAGCGCCCCAGCGGCTCGCCGTTTCCGCGCATCCAGAGCCGGCCGGTGGCCGGTATCGACAGCCATCGCTTTCTGCTGATCCTCGACAATCCTCCCGCGCCGCCGCCTTACCCGGCCGCATCGGGACCCGCCGCCGCCAAAGGTGCCTGATGCCCGTTTCCAGCCATCTGCCGCGCCCGGTACGCCCGAGCCTGATTTTCCTGACCCTGATCGGCGCGCTGCTGCTCAACCTGCTGCCGTGGCAACTGATCGGCAGTCATTTCGCACCCGATTTCGTTGCGCTGATGCTGCTGTACTGGACGCTCAACCAGCCGCGCCGTGTCGGCGTGGGCTGGGCCTTCGTGTTCGGCCTGGCCATGGACGTGGCCGACGGCAACATGCTGGGCCAGCACACGCTGGCGTATTCGGTGATCGTATATCTGGTGCTGTCGCGCTCTCGCCAGATCAATATCTTCCCGTTCTGGCAACAGGCGCTGGCGATGCTGGGGCTGCTGCTGCTGGCACAGGTGATCATGGCGGTGTTGCGGCTGACCACCGGCGCGGACATGGTGGGCATCAGCTACTTCGTCGGACCGTTCCTCTCGGCCTTCCTGTGGGTGCCGATTTCCAACCTGTTGCTGGTGCACCAGCGTAAGAACGTGCCCGATTCGTTATGAAACACCGCCCCATGTTCGGTGCCTCGTCGCGGGGCAAAACACGGCGCAACAGCAGTAACGAGCTGAAGAACGACCGCGAGGTGCGCGGCGCCTATGAGCTGCGCCTGCTGGCGGCGGCGGTGTTCGTGCTGCTGCTGTTCGGCGTGTTGCTGGCGCGGTTCTTCTGGTTGCAGGGCATCCAGCACGATAAATACATGACGCTGGCCGAGGCCAACCGCATCTCGCTGGTGCCGGTGCCGCCGTCGCGCGGCATCATCCGCGACCGCAATGGCGTGATCCTGGCGCACAATTTTTCCGCGTATACGCTGGAAATCACGCCGTCGCGCATCGACAACCTGGAAGCCACCATCGCCGCGCTCAATGCGCTGGTCGAGATCACGCCCAAGGATCGGCGGCGCTTCAAGAAGCTCCAGGACGAAAGCAAGGATTTCGAATCGCTGCCGATCAAGACGCGGCTCACCGATGAGGAGGTGGCGCGCTTTGCCGCCAACAGCTATCGCTTTCCCGGCGTCGAGATCAAGGCGCGGCTGTTTCGCCATTATCCGCACGGCGAGATTGCGTCGCACCTGATCGGCTACATCGGCCGCATCAACGACCGCGACCTGGCCGATCTGGAAGAAGAGGGCATGCTGGCCAACTACCGGGGCAGCGAGCATATCGGCAAGATCGGCATCGAATCCAGCTACGAGCGTTACCTGCACGGTACCACCGGTTTCGAGGAGGTCGAGATCGACGCCAATGGCCGCGCGGTGCGCACGCTGCGGCGGGTGCCGCCGCGCCCGGGGCACGATCTGCAATTGTCGGTGGACATCAAGTTGCAGGAGGTGGCCGAGCAGTTGATGGCAGGACGGCGTGGCGCGCTGGTCGCCATCGAGCCGGCCACCGGCGGCGTGCTGGCCTTCGTGTCGCAGCCGGGGTTCGACCCCAACCTGTTCGTGGACGGCATTGATCCGCAGACCTGGAAGGAATTGAACGAAAGCCCGGACAAACCACTGCTCAATCGCGCACTGCGCGGCGAGTATCCGCCCGGCTCCACCTTCAAGCCGTTCATGGCGATGGCCGCGCTGGAGGGCAATTTCCCGCTGGTGCACCAGACCATTGCCGATCCGGGGTATTTCATTTTCGGCGGCCACCGCTTTCGCGACTCCAAGGCAGGTGGCTATGGCAGCATGACTTTCGACCGCTCGCTCACCGTGTCGAGTGATACTTACTATTACCAGCTCGCGGTGCAGATGGGCATCGACTATATCGCCACCTTCATGAGCGGGCTGGATTTCGGTCAGCGTACCGGCATCGACCTGCCGGGCGAGCGTCCGGGCGTGCTGCCCAGCGCGGACTGGAAGCGCAAGCGCTTCAAGAACCCGGCGCAGCAGAAATGGTATGCCGGCGAGACGGTGTCGATCGGTATCGGCCAGGGCTACAACAGCTATACGCCGCTACAGATGGCGCACGCCACCGCCACGCTGGTCAATCACGGCGTTGCCTACCGGCCACACGTGGTCAATCGCATCGTCGATCCCAATACTGGCGAAACCACGTTGGTGGAGCCCAGCCCGGAGCGCACGCTGCCGTGGAAGCGCGAGAACTCCGAGCGGGTGATCCGTGGCCTGGCCAGCGTCATCACCAACGGCACCGGCGCCAATGCCTTTCGCAACGCCGGCTATGTCGCCGGCGGCAAGACCGGCACCGCGCAGGTGTTCTCGCTCAAGGGCGGCAAGTACAACGCGCGCAATGTCCACGAACGGTTGCGCGACCACTCCTGGTTCATCGCCTTCGCGCCGGTGGACAAGCCTCGCATCGCACTGGCGGTGATCGTGGAAAACGGTGGCTTCGGCGCCGCGGCCGCCGCGCCCATCGCGCGCAAGACCCTCGACTACTATCTGCTTGGCAAGTTGCCGGAAGCACCGGCGGCGCAGGCCGCCTCCGTCGCCGAGCAGCCCAGCGCGGAGCACACCGGTGATTAAACTGCTCTGGCAACGTTTCAAGCAGCCCATCGACCCCTGGCTGCTGCTGTTCACCCTGCTGGTGTTCGTGGTGTCGGCGGTGCTGCTGTATTCGGCGTCCAACCAGGATGTCGCGCGGGTGTCCGACAAGCTCACCTTCATGGGCATCTCACTGGTGCTGATGTGGTGTATCGCCAGCATCCGGCTCCAGACGCTGATGCGGCTGGCGTTGCCGGCGTATGTGGTCGGCGTGCTGCTGCTGCTGGCGGTGGAGTTCTTCGGCGTGACCAGCCATGGCGCCACGCGCTGGCTGAATATCGGCATCACGCGCATCCAGCCGTCGGAGCTGATGCGGATCGCGCTGCCGCTGATGCTGGCCTGGTATTTCCATCTGCACGAAGTGCATCTCAACTGGCGGCATTTCGTGGTCGGCGCGCTGCTGATCGTGCTGCCGGTGGGGCTGATCCTCAAGCAGCCGGACCTGGGCACCGGGCTGCTGATCACATCCAGCGGTTTCTACGTGCTGTTCTTCGCCGGGCTGTCGTGGCGGCTGATCGCGGCCGGCGCCGCGGCCTTCGGCGGGCTGGCCTACGTGGTCACGCACTGGAACCTGTGCATCAATATCCTGCACGAATACCAGTGCCGTCGCGTGGCGACCATGCTCGATCCCACCAGCGATCCGCTGGGCGCGGGCTATCACATCATCCAAGGCACCATCGCCATCGGCTCGGGCGGCTGGTTCGGCAAGGGCTGGCTGGCCGGCACGCAGACCCACCTGGACTTCATCCCCGAACGCACCACCGACTTCATCTTCGCGGTGTACGGCGAGGAGTTCGGCTTGGTGGGCAATGCGCTGCTGCTGTTGCTGTATCTGCTGGTGATCGCACGCGGGCTGATGATCTCGAATGGCGCATCCACCACGTTCGGTCGGCTGCTGGCGGGCTCGATCGCGCTCAATTTCTTTACCTATGTCTTCGTCAACATGGGCATGGTGTCCGGCATCCTGCCTGTGGTGGGCGTGCCGCTGCCGTTGATCTCGTATGGCGGCACGTCGATGGTGTCGATCCTGGCCAGCTTTGGCCTGCTGATGAGCGTGCAGCGCGATCGCAAGTTGATGAAGGGGTAGGTGGGTGAGGAGTGAAGTGTCGGGTGTGAGGTGCAGAAGTAACGAAACGGCGCGCCGTGGCTGTTGTTCTTGGAAGTTACTCCTCACCCTCACACTTGTTTCGGAGGTGACCGCTTGAAAACCAGCTTGAAACTCATCTGCCTGAGTGTGTGCACGGCGCTACTTGCCGCGTGCTCCAGCACGCCCAGCCGCACGACCACCCCGGCGCCCCAGCCCACGCCGCCCGCCACGACCAGCGCGCGGCCGCCGGTACTGGCGCAGCAGCCGAGCAACAATCCCTGCGTCTACGTGCGATCGAGCAATGGCGCGTTCTACAAGGACGATGGCCCCCTCGATCTGCCGCCGTGGATCGATCTGGTGCCCGAGGCCACGCCGCGCGCCGAGCCGCTGCACCGCTTCGCCAACAATCCCTACACCGTGTTGGGCCAGAGCTTCACGCCGATCAGGGATGCCGGCGACTATCGCGCCCAGGGCATCGGCTCGTGGTACGGCCGTAAGTTCCACGGCCAGAAGACCTCCAGTGGCGAGGTCTACGATATGTTCGCGATGACCGCCGCGTCGCCGGTGCTGCCGATTCCCAGCTACGCGCGCATCACCAATGTGAAGAACGGCCGCAGCGTGATCGTGCGGGTGAACGATCGCGGGCCGTTCCACAAGGGGCGGGTGATCGATCTGTCGTTCGTCGCCGCCTGCCGCCTGGGCTACGCCATGCAGGGCAGCAGCGAGGTGGTGGTGGAAAGCCTGACCGCGGGTGGCGCGCTGCCACCGCCCACGGTGGCGACGGTGGTCGAGACACCGGCGCCCGCGTCCGCACAGGCTTTGCCGCCGCCCGCCCCGGTTGCGCCGGTGGCGGAAACGCGCAACGGCGTTTATCTGCAACTGGGCGCGTTTTCGTCGCGCACCAACGCCGAAGCGTTCCTGACTCGTTTGTCCGGCGAACTGCCGCCCGGCTCGCCGCTGGTGATCCAGACTGCCGGTGCGATGCATCGGGTGCGGCTGGGGCCGTACCCGGATCGCCACGCCGCCGAGCTGGCGGCCCGGCAACTGGCGGACGCGCACGACCTGACCGCCGTCATCGGCAGATAGCGCGGCGCTCCCGCCAATCGGGGGGCACTGTTCCGTGGTGGCCACAGCCGCTTGCCACCGCCGCGCTTTGCCTCAAGAATGCGTGGAGCCGCGCCGCCGTGACGGGCGCCATTCCAGCAACCAGGAGACGAAATCCGTGAGCCCGCCGCCTGCCAGGGAGCAAGACGACGGTCATTCATTCGCACGCATCCGCGTACTGCTGGTGGTGCTGTCCGTCGTGGTGATGCTGTTCACGCTCGGGGCCCTGGGCTGGTCCAGCCTGCGCAGCTATCAGGAGACCCAGAACAAGGCCGAGCTGTACCTGCTCACGCTGGCGCGTACCACCGAGGAGCACGTGGGACGCACGATGGAGTCGTCCGTCAACGCGCTGTTCTCGATCCAGCAGGACACGCTGTTCCGCAAGTGCCTGGCAGCCCGGGACGACGAATGCCTCTACGCCTACCTGCAACGGGTGGCGGTGCGTTACCCGCAACTGGGTTCGCTGGCGGTGATCTACGAGGATGGCAGGCTCGCGGCCACCACGCGCACGTACCCCACGCCGAACGCCAACCTGGCGAACGAGCGCTACTACCGCACCATCCGCGCGCTGCCCGGCACGCCGCACTATATCGCCGAGCCGGGGCTGGATCCCGGTGGCGGTGGCGAGATCATTCCCATCGCCACCGGCCTGTCGGGCGCGGGTGGCGCGTTCGCCGGCGTACTGATGGCCGGCTTGTCGCCGGGCTACTTCGCCGATTTCTACCGCTCGCTGGAAACCCAGCGTGGCACCACCTTGCGCGTGTTCCGCGACGACGGCGCCACGCTGCTGTTCTACCCCGAATCCGCGCGGGAACGCGTGCGCAATATCGGCGCGCGCCAGTTCTTCGACGAAGCCTTCCTGCGCCAGGAAGCCGGCGTGTTCCACGAAACCGACGACGCCCCTGGCGGCCGGCGTCTCTACGGCTGGCGGCATGTCAGTGGCTGGCCGCTGGGCGTGGCCGTTGGTTCGGATCGCAGCGTGGTGCTGGCCACCTGGCAGCGCGAAAACCTGATCAACCTGGGCATTACCTGCCTGATGCTGCTGGCGAGCGGCAGCCTGTTGATCTACGTGTTGCAGCAACTGAAGCGGCTGGAACAGACCGAGGCCGACCTCTACCTGACCAAGGTGGCAGTGGAGCGAGGGGCGGACATGGCGGTGTGGCTGGACGACGGCGGCGTGATCCGTTACGTGAACGCCACCGCCTGCAACCGGCTGGGTTATAGCGAGGGCGAACTGCTGTCGATGCGGCTGAAGGACGTGAATCCCGGCTTCAAGCCGGAAAGCTGGCCCCGTTTCTGGATGCGCCTGCGCGAGCACAAGCACTTGTTCGACGAGGTGACGTTCAAGACCCGCACCGGTGAGGAGTTCCCCATCGAGGTGTACTCCAACTTCATCGTGTTCAAGGGGCGCGAATACAACTGCGCAGTGGTGCGCGACATCTCCGAGCGCCGCATGGCCGAGGAAGCCATCGTCAAGAGCGAGCAGCAGTTGCGGCTGGCGCTGGAGGCTTCCAATACCGGCCTCTTTGACATGCCGCTGGAGAGCCGCCGCACCGCCGTCACCAGCCCGGAATACGACCGGCTGCTGGGCTACGAGCCGGGTGAGCTGATTGAAACCTTCGAAAAGTGGAAGAGCCAGCTACATCCGTCCGACCGCGAGAACGTGATGCGCGCGGTGCGCGATTACTACACCGGCGCCGCGCACCAACTGGTGATCGAATACCGCCGCAAACGCAAGGACGGCGAGTTCCACTGGTACCAGACCCGTGGTCGTTTCATCGATTTCGACGAGCAGCAACGGCCCAACCGCCTGATCGGCACGGTGACCGATATCACCGAGCGCAAGGAAGCGCAGGATCGCATCACCGAACTGGCCAATTTCGATACGGTGACCGGGCTGGCCAACCGCAACCTGCTGCGCGACGAGCTGAAGCTGTCGGTGGCCGCGGCCGAACGCTACCACCGGCGCCTGGCGGTGCTGTTCCTCGACCTGGACCGCTTCAAGACCATCAACGATTCGCTCGGCCACGCCGCCGGCGATCAGGTGCTGATGCAGGTGGCCGAGCGGCTGCGGGGCATCGTCGGGCGTACCGATATCCTGGCGCGGCTGGGTGGCGACGAGTTCGTCGTGGTGCTGTCGGAAATCCAGGATGCGATGCAGGCGGGACAGATCGCCGAGCGCATCCTGGAATCGTTCTCCGAACCGTTTGAACTGGAGGCGGGCGGCTTTGCCAGCTCCACCTCCATCGGCATCGCGCTTTATCCGGACGACGGCGACGACTCCGAAACATTGATCCGCAATGCCGACGTGGCGATGTATCAGGCCAAAGCCAACGGCCGCAACAACTACCAGTATTTCACCGCCGACCTCAATGTTCTGGCCTCGGAGCGGCTGGTGCTGGAAACCAGCATGCGGCAGGCGCTGGTCAACAACGAATTCACGCTGTTCTACCAGCCACAGGCCGGCCTTGCCGACGGCGGCGTCATTGGGGCCGAGGCGCTGATCCGCTGGCGACATCCCGAGCATGGCCTGATCCCCCCGGGCAAATTCATTCCGGTGGCGGAGGAGTCGCGGTTGATCGTCCCCATCGGCAACTGGGTGCTGCGCGAGGCGTGTCGCCAGGCGGCGGAATGGCAGGCGGCAGGCCTGCCGCCGCTGACCATCGCGGTGAACCTGTCACCCCTGCAACTGCACCAGGCCAACCTGCTGGAAATCGTCGCCGACGCGCTGGCCGCTTCGGGGCTGGACGCGCAGTACCTGGAACTGGAGGTGACCGAATCGGTGGTGATGCAGGAGGTGGAGCACGTGATGGCGATGCTGCACGGCCTGAAGCGCCTGGGCGTAAAGCTATCCATCGACGACTTCGGAACGGGGTACTCCAGCCTGTCGTACCTCAAGCGCTTTGCGTTCGACAAGCTCAAGGTGGACCAGAGCTTCGTACGCGATCTGACCACCGATCCCAACGACGCCGCCATCGTGCTGGCCATTATCGGCCTGGGCAAGACACTGGGCATGTCCGTACTGGCCGAGGGGGTGGAAACGGCCGAACAACTGGCCTTCCTGCAAAGCGCCGACATCGACGCCATCCAGGGCTTCTTCTTCAGCCGCCCGATCCCGGCCGAAGAGTTCCGGCAACTGATGGAACGCATGCCCGTGCTGCCGCTGCCCGAGATGCCCGCATAGCGCGGCGGCGGCATCGCGCCATGGAAGAGGGAATGGTAACCGCGCGCGACCTCCCAAACCCTGAATCTTGAAACGCAGAGCGCGGGGAACGCGGAGACAACCGGAGGAAATGAAAGAGAGAAGCGTCATGGCGGGGCAACGCATTGCCCGGTGCGCCCGGCTTGCTTCTTCCTCCTGCTCTTTCTTTGGTTTTCTCCGTGAAACGCTGTGTTCTCCGTGTCCTCTGTGTTTCAGGATTTGGGGTTCAGGTCTGATCCTTCTCCCTTCTCAGGCGCGTAGCATCTAGAGCTGAGACTCGATTGGCAGCAGCGACATCAGCCACGCCGTGAATCGTCGCCAGCCGCTGGATTTGGGATCGGCGTCATATTCCTGGCCGTCGGCGCCATCGCGCCACACCACATTCCCCTGATCATCCAGCCGTAGCGCGTATGCATCGCGGGCGACCAGGCGGTCGAACTGCTCGGCCATCCGGCTGGCCAGCAGATCGCTTTCGAACAGCACGCCGATCTCGGTGTTCAGTTCGATCGAACGCGGGTCCATATTGAGCGAACCGATGAAGACATTGCGGCGGTCGAACACGAACGCCTTGCTGTGCAGGCTGGCGCGCGAGGAGCCGCGAAAGCCCGAGCCGCTGCCAAAGCCGCTGCCGCCCGAACGCTTGGCCGAGCGTGCCAGCCCGCTACCCTGGCCGGGCGGCGGATCGGGCTTCCATTCGAACACCTTCACACCTGCTTCCAGCAGCGGCTTGCGATAACGCGCGTAACCGGCGTGCACGGCGGCCACGTCGGTGGCGGCGAGCGAGTTGGTCAGCACCTTCACCTCGACGCCCGACTTCACCAGATTGGCCATCCAGGTGGTGCCATCGTCGCCTGGCACGAAGTAGGGTGAGACCACGGCCAGTTCACGGTGGGTTTTCTGTGCCACCGGCGCCAGGCGCTCGGCCAGCAGCGTTGCATCCTCGTCCGGGTCCATCTTCTTGGGATCGTCGTACAGCGCGCGGGCGCGGCCCCAGTAGAACGGTAGCTTCACCGCGCGCAGGCGCTCGGCCATGGCCTGCTGTTCCAGCGCGCGCAGGTAATCGCTGGCGCGATCCTCTTGCAATTGCTTGCCGTACTCGACGCGCAGCGCGTCCAGCATGCCGTCCAGCTTGCGCTCCGGGTAGAACAGCTTCACCGGGATCGCCAGCTTGTGATTCCAGAACAGATCGAACGAGCGCGCCACCTGTGGCACAACCGGGCCGATGCACAGCACGTCCAGATCGCTGAAATCGATCTCTTCATTGGCTTCGAAATACTCGTCGCCGATATTGCGCCCGCCGACGATGATGGCGCGGTGGTCCGCGATCAGCGCCTTGTTGTGCATGCGCTGGTTCATGCGGCTGAGATCCAGCAACGACGACATCGCACGCCAGTTGCGGTTGGCGGCCGGGTTGAACAGGCGGATCTCGATATTCGGGTGCGCTGACAACGCCAGCAGCAGGTCGTCGTCGGCGTTGGCGCCCACATCATCCAGCAGCAGTCGCACCCGAACACCCCGATCCGCGGCCTCCAGCAGCTTGGCCATCATCAGCCGGCCGGTCAGGTCGTCGTGCCAGATGTAGTACTGCACATCGAGCGTCTTTTGCGCCACCATCGCCAGCGCCAGTCGCGTGAGCAGCGCATCGCGGCCCCGGTCGAGCGGATACAGCCCGGTCAGCCTGGGATGCTGAGCGAGCAACGGCGCCACGGCATGCGCGAGCGGCGTATCGGCCGTATCGACCACCGAGGTGGATGCGACGCTCTCGGGTTTGGCGGGCAAGGCGCCACAGCCAGTGAGCAGAGTGCCCAGGGTCAGCAGGGCGGCGGGCAGCAGGGTGCGAGGGGCCATGGAGCGCGTGGAGGAAGACGATGCCCCGACTGTAGCAAAGTCCAAGCCCATTTCAGCGCGAACCTCTGGTTATAATCCCGCCACTCCCTATGTCGAGCGTGCCGTGCCGCGAGCATCCTCCCGCCTAGCCCTGATCCTGTGCCTGCTGATGGCTTGTGCCGCGGTCTGGCGTGGATTGCACGGCCCTGCTGGCGCCGCGCCGACCCTGAGCTGGTGCGTGAGCGGCAGCCTCGACACGACACGGCCAGTACCGCTATCCGGCATCGAACCTCCGTTGTGCCCGGATTGCCTGGCGGCGCAATGGGCCGGCGACAACGCCGTGCCACGCAACCCGCCGACGCTGTTCATTGCACCGCTGGCCAACCCGGCGCACATTGCGGCGGCTTTTGTCGCGTTACCGTATTTTCCGGTGCAAGCCTATGCGCGCGGTCCACCCGGTGATGTCGTCATCGCGTGAACCGACTCTTACAAACCACTGGAAAAATTTTCATGAAAAAACTGATCCTGGGCGCCTTGCTGGCGCTGGGCGCCACCTTGGCGCTGGCCCACGAATACCAGGCCGGCAATTTGCTGATCGGCCACCCCTGGACCCGTGCCACCGCGCCGGGCGCTACCGTGGGCGGCGTGTTCCTGACACTGGACAACACCGCCGGTGAGGCCGATAAACTGCTCTCTGCCGCCACCCCGGCCGCCGAACGTGCCGAACTGCACAGCATGAGCATGGAGAACGGCGTGATGAAGATGCGACAGGTTCCGGCCATCGACGTCCCGGCCAAGACCAAGCAGGCGCTGGCGCCGGGTGGGCTGCACATCATGCTTACCGGCCTGAAGCAGCCATTGAAGGAAGGCGCGAGCTTTCCGTTGACACTGACTTTCGAGCACGCGGGGGCCGTACAGGTGCACGTCAAGGTCGAGGCCTTGGGCGCCAGCGCGCCGGCGGGCCCCAAGCACTGATCCGCAGCCGGCGTGGAACGGGATGCCACTCGGCTTTCCGTTCCACGCCGGCGATCCGTTACCCTTTCTTTCCTGAGCCACCATGGACATCACCGCCGTCAAGGACTACCTGCTGACCCTGCAACAGAACATCGTCGCGTCCCTGGAAAACCTGGATGGTGGTGCGTTCATTCACGACGCCTGGCAACGCCCGCAGGGCGGTGGCGGCATCAGTCGTGTGATCGAGGATTCGGCCCTGCTGGAGCGCGGCGGCGTGCTGTTCTCGCACGTGATGGGCGATGCGATGCCCGCGTCCGCCACGGCGCACCGGCCAGAACTGGCCGGCCGAGCGTGGGAAGCGATGGGCGTGTCGCTGGTGCTGCACCCGCGCAACCCCTACGTGCCGACCGTGCACCTGAACGTGCGCTGCTTTCGCGCCTATCATGCCGACGGTTCCGGCGAAGACGTATTCTGGTTCGGCGGCGGCATGGATCTCACGCCCTACTACGGCGAGCTGGACGACGCCCGCCATTTCCACGCCACCTGCAAGGCCGCGCTGGACCCGCTCGGCCCCCAGTACTATCCGGCGTTCAAGGACTGGTGCGACCGATATTTCTTTCTCAAGCATCGCAACGAAGCGCGCGGTATCGGCGGCATCTTCTTCGACGATTTCGCCGAAGGGGGCTTCGACGGCGGCTTTGCCATGATGCGCGCCGTCGGCGATGCCTTTCTGCCCGCCTACCTGCCCGTTGTAGAAGCGCGCCGCGAGCAGCCCTACGGCGAACGCGAACGCGCCTGGCAGTCCTATCGTCGGGGGCGCTATGTGGAATTCAACCTGGTGTGGGATCGCGGCACGCTGTTTGGCCTGCAATCGGGCGGCCGCACCGAATCCATCCTCTGTTCCATGCCGCCGACCGCCAGTTGGCGCTACGACTGGCAGCCACCGCAGGGTAGCGCGGAGGAGCGGCTGCTGACCGAGTTCCTGCCGGTGAGGGATTGGCTGGCTTAGGCGGTTCAGTCTCGACAAGAACGGGAAGCCGGTGTGCTTCCCGTTTTGTTTTGCGGCGCATTCATTTGCCGGGGCGCAGGCCGGCCTGGAGCAGATGATCCTGTAGTGCGTTGCCGAAGTGGATTTGCGGTACCGAGCCGATTTTCTCGCCGATCTCCTTTTCCCGGGCGGCCACCTTGTCCGAAACGGTGAGGAACAGCGCCGGCCAATCCAGGTGGCGCGTGTCCTGATCGACCAGCAGCGCCTTGCCGAAAAAAGTGTAGTCGTCGCGTACCGAGCAGCCGAACGACACCCGATCCGACCGCGATGCGCTCAGCACCAGCGCATCCGGGTCGTAGAGGAACGCGTTGACGAAACTGCCGGAAAAGCAGGCCGACACTGCCAGCATCACGTACTTGATCCCCGCCTTGCCCAGGGTGGTCTTGAGCCAGGTCGGCGACAGCGCTTCTCCGGCTCGCCCGGGCTGCTTCAGCAGGACACTGCCGTCCTGCTGCCCGTGCGACACCATGTATAGCATCAGCACATCGCGTTGCGGGTCCATCCGGGCGCCGATGCCGCGCAGTGCGCGCTCCAGCGTATCCAGATTGGCCTGCGGATAGCGCTCGCGATCGCCCGGATCGTTGCTGAGCAGCACCTGGGCATCCTCGGCCCCATAGCGTGTCGCCAGGGTGGCCGAGGCATGGCGCGCCTCGTTGCCGAACACCTCGGGCCAGGCATAACCGGCGATGCTCAGCCCATAGACCTTGGGTTGCTCCGCTTTGGCGGGCATGGCGGAGAGTTGCGCCTCCAGCAACGCGGTTGCGGTGGCTGAGGGCTGCGGGGTCATGCTGGCGCATCCGGTGAGCCATAGCAGACACAGCAACCAGAATAAACAGGGGGCGCGGCGCATGATGGTCATCCAAAAAAAGGGAAGGGCCAGTCTATATGAGTGCTTTTCTCTGCCCGTTTGATCTGGGTTCAGATTGGACTCGATTAATTCTCCGAACATCGAGGGCGCCTAGTAAGGAAATTGTTCGGTTTTGTGCGGATTAAAACGGGCAATTCGAAAATATCAAAAGGATTGAAAATGACGAGTTTCGTATTGAAAGCCTCGGTATTGGCAGCGCTGGCGACGGGGATGGTGGGGTGCGGTGGTGGTAGTGGCGGCAACGAAGATCCGGTAGTGATCGACACCTTTGCGGGTTGCATGAGCGAATTGGCCCAGTTGCCGGATACGGTGACGGCGACGCCGGTGTCGCTTGCCGCCAGTGATCCGGTCGCCAGAGCGGATCTCTACGATTACCAGAGCACGTGGTACGACGGTGCGTTCTGGCGAGGCAACAAGGATCAGGGCGCTTCGCTGACCGAGTACCCGGCGCAGGCCGGTCAATGGCTGGACGAACACGGTGCTATTGCGGCGCAGGTGGTGGCCAGTGACTTCAATATTCCCAACCGGATGAGCTATCTGTCGGCGAGCTTCGATAGCCTGTTCAGTGGTCAGGGGACGCCCGACAGCGTCTCACTCAAGGTGGAGGAGTTCTACTCGTCCACCGGCATGTACCTGGGTTATCTGGAAACCGGGTCGAACTACACCTGGGGCTTTGGCTATGGCACTGATCTCCAGGGCATGAATGCCGCGCGTCGCGATGCGTTGGAAAAGGACGTTCCTTTCCACGTTGCGCCGCACAAACGCTATGCGCGAGGAAGCGCCAGTGGTGCGCGTCAGGGTCAGGCGACCGGACTGGTGGAGTATGACGTGACGTACCTGGGCAAGGGCACGGTACAGACTGGGCTTTCCGGCGAACTGACCGCCTGCAAGATGGCCAACACTGGCCAACTGACCTGGCTGGACGAGCAGGGAAATCCGATGGGCAATGTTACCCAGATCACCGAGGAATACTGGGTGCTGCCGACGCTGGGCGTGGTGCATCGTGTTGCCAGAGAGGTAGAGGTCAGCGGCCAGGGCTATATCGTGGCATCGTACGATCAGAAGCGTGACCTGGATTACCGCGTGGTCAATGGCATCAAGTACCAGATGCCCCGCGCCTACCATTGATCGAGGCTGTTTTGTTGAAAACCCACCGCGTCAGCGGTGGGTTTTTTGCTGGGTGTTTCAATCCACCAGTGCCGGGTCGACCCCCATCCGTCGCAGCATATCGTGCAGATTGCGGCCGGCGACCTGAGGGAAGCGCTGCGGTAACACCTGGCAGGCGCGAATGCGGTCGAGGCGGAAGTGGCGATAGTCGCCGCGCAGTTCGCACCATGCGGCCAGCGTCCAGTTGCCGTGCCAGAAGAACAGCCCCAGCGGATGCAGCTCGCGCTCGCTGGGTGTGCCGTCGGCGCGGGTGTAGGCGATATGGACGACGTTGAGCGCATGCACCGCCTGGCGCAGCCGGCCAAGCAGTGGACGCAGCGTGGCGTGCAGTTGTGGTATCGGTGCGTACAGCCGGGTGGGCAGGTCGATCTGGCGGCGCAGTGTGACTTCGATCTTGGCTTGCGCGCTACGCGCCGCGCTGGCGAGGTCGGCATCGCCGTAGCCCTGGACCATCCGCGCTCCCAATCGCAGCGCATCCAGTTCCTCGCGGGTGAAGCTGAGCGGCGGCAGGTCCAGGTTCTGCTTCAGCCGGTAACCGACGCCGGCTTCGCCATCGATGGGCAGACCCGTGCCGAGCAGATCGCTGACATCGCGGTAGATGGTGCGTTCCGACACCCCCAGTTGCTGCGCCAGCCAGCGCGCGGTGGTCAGCGGCCGGCTGCGCAGGAACAGGGTGATCTGATAAAGACGGTCGGCGCGGCGCATGGCTCGGTCTTTGGTGGTGGATGGAATGGATGGTGGCTGAACCCTGAATCTTGAACCACAGAGGACCGTGGTGAGAACACGGCGTTGCGCAGAGAAAATCAGAACAATCGAAGAGCGGATGCCATTCGCGTTGACTCGTTTTTGATTTTCTCTGTGACCCCCTGTGTTCTCACTGTCCTCGGTGATTCAAGGTGTCGGGGTGTCAGCCCACCTCAATCAAGGCGCTGCATGCAGCCCGATCAGGTTGCCTTCGGTGTCGCGGAAGGTGGCGATGTAGCCGATTTCCGCGTCGATCAGTGTCTTGGGGCGGACCACGCAGCCGCCGTGATCCTCTACCCGCCGCAGCCAGTCGTCGAGATCGCCAGGGGTGTTCAGGTAGGGCAGCACGCCGTCGGCGGCCGGTTTGATCGGGCCGGGTGACACCAGCGCGCCGCCGACGCCTTCGCCGGCATACGGCAGGATGGCCAGTTCAAAATCGCCGCAGGGATCGCGGCGCAGGTTCTGGCCGAACAGACGTTCGTAAAAGGCGGTGGCGCGGTCGAAGTCGAGGGTGGGAATCTCGAACCAGTTGATGGCATTCATGGGGGGCTCCAGGGTGGGGGAAAGACGTTGTCATGTTGCCGTACCCCTACTGACACCGTGATGTCAGCAGTGTTTTTTCGATTTAATGCCCTGTTTTGGTGCGCCATTCACCGTTTCGGTGCATTGCATGAATTGGGTGCGGAATGATCTGATCTGGATTAAGTTTCTTGGGGTTTCTGCCGGGCGTAAAAGTCAGTTCTGGCAAACTTTCGGGGTTTGCGCGGCGTTTTGCCGGGCAAGTCGTTCTCCATCCCCTCCCGCCGATCCCGGCTGGCCGCGCGCCAGCTTTTTTTGACCCTCGGCGGGCCGCCACCGCAAGAGGAACCACACATGCACCCGGCCTTGCCCGACCCGCAGGGATTGTACGACCCCACCCATGAACACGATGCCTGTGGCGTCGGCTTTGTCGCCCACGTCAAGGGCCATAAAAGCCACGCCATCGTCGAACAGGGTCTGCTGATCCTGAAGAATCTGGATCATCGCGGGGCGGTGGGAGCCGATCCGTTGCAGGGCGATGGCGCCGGCATCCTGTTGCAGATACCCGATGCGCTGTATCGCGAGGAAATGGCTGCCCAAGGCGTGGCACTGCCACCCGAAGGCGAATATGGCGTGGCGATGTGCTTCCTGCCGAAAGAGGCTGCGTCGCGTGCCGCCTGCCAGGAGGAACTGGAGCGCGCAGTGCGCGCGGAAGGGCAGGTGGTGCTGGGCTGGCGCGACGTACCGGTCGATGGCGCGATGCCGATGTCGCCCAAGTCCAAGGCGGCCGAGCCGGTGATTCGCCAGTTGTTCATCGGGCGCGGCCCGGACGTGCTGGTGACCGACGCGCTGGAGCGCAAGCTGTACGTACTGCGCAAGCGGGCCAGCCACGCCATCCTGGCGCTCAAGCTGGAATACGGCAACGAGTACTACATCCCGTCCTGCTCGGCACGTACCGTCAATTACAAGGGTCTGTTGCTGGCCGACCAAGTGGGCCTGTACTACCGCGATCTGGCCGATCCACGCTGTCTGTCCGCGCTGGCTCTGGTGCACCAGCGCTTCTCCACCAACACCTTCCCGACGTGGGATCTGGCACACCCGTTCCGCTTGATTGCGCACAACGGCGAAATCAACACCCTGCGGGGCAATGTCAACTGGATGCGTGCCCGCGAGCGCTCGATTTCCTCGCCGGTGCTGGGTAGCGATCTCGACAAGATCTGGCCGCTGATCTACCCCTGGCAATCCGACTCGGCGTCGTTCGACAACGCGCTGGAGCTGCTGGTGATGGGCGGCTACACGCTGGCGCAGGCGGTGATGATGATGATCCCCGAGGCGTGGGAGAAAAACGCCCAGATGAACGAACGCCGCCGCGCATTCTACGAATACCATGCGGCGATGATGGAGCCGTGGGACGGCCCGGCTGCCGTGGCATTCACTGACGGCCGCCAGATCGGCGCCACGCTGGACCGCAACGGCCTGCGCCCCGCACGCTATCTCGTCACCCATGACGACCTGGTGGTGATGGCGTCCGAATCGGGCGTGTTGCCGATCGCCGAGTCGCGCATCAAGCGCAAGTGGCGTTTGCAGCCGGGCAAGATGTTCCTGATCGACCTGGTCGAAGGCCGCATCATCGACGACGCCGAACTGAAGGACAGCCTGGCGCGCGCCAAGCCATACCGCGCCTGGATCGACAAGATCCGCCTGCGCCTGGACGAAGTGGCCGAGCCGGAAGAACCCGTCGTCGCGCCGACGTTGCCGCTGATGCAGCGTCAGCAGGCGTTCGGCTATACCGCCGAGGACCTCAAGTTCATCCTGGCGCCGATGGCGCAAAACGGCGAAGAGGCTACCGGCTCGATGGGCAACGACGCTGCGCTGGCGGTATTGTCCGGCCGCGCCAAGCCGCTCTATGCCTACTTCAAGCAACTGTTCGCCCAGGTGACCAACCCGCCGATCGATCCGATCCGCGAGGACATGGTGATGTCGCTGGTGTCGTATATCGGCCCCAAGCCCGACCTGCTGGATACCACCGCCATCAACCCGCCGGTGCGGCTGGAAGTGGCGCAGCCGGTGCTCACCTGTGGTGACATCGCCAAACTGCGCCGTATCGGCAAATACACCGGTGGCAAATTCCGCTCGCACGAACTGGATATCTGCTATCCGGCTGCCTGGGGCGCGCGCGGTATCGAAGCGCGATTGGCGTCGCTGGTGGCGCAGGCCGAGGATGCGGTGAAGTCCGGCGCCAACCTGCTGATCGTGTCCGATCGCCAGGTGGACGCCGCGCATGTGGCCATCCCCGCGTTGCTTGCCACCTCGGCGGTACACCAGCATCTGGTGAAGAAAGGCCTGCGCACCAGTACCGGCCTGGTGGTGGAAACTGGCTCCGCGCGGGAAGTGCATCACTTCGCACTGCTGGGTGGCTACGGCGCCGAAGCGGTCCACCCCTGGCTGACGCTGGAAACCCTGGCCGATCTCGCCAATGGCGACGACGCGCTGGTGACCAAGTACGAGCAGAACTTCATCAAGGCCATTGGCAAGGGCCTGTGCAAGGTGATGTCCAAGATGGGCATCTCCACCTACATGTCGTATACCGGCGCGCAGATCTTCGAAGCGGTGGGCCTGTCGCGCGCGCTGGTGGCCAAGTATTTCACCGGCACTCCGACCCAGGTGGAAGGCATCGGTCTGTTCGAAGTGGCCGAGGAGGCCGTGCGCCTGCACCGCGCAGCTTTTGCCGCGCAACGTCCGGCGGCGCTGCTGGAGGCCGGGGGCGAATATGCCTACCGCGTCAACGGCGAGGATCATCTGTGGACGCCGGAGGCCATTGCCAAACTGCAACATGCCACCCGTGCCAACCGCTACAGCACCTATAAGGAATACGCCAACGAGATCAACGACCAGAGCCGGCGGCAACTGACGCTGCGCGGCCTGTTCGAGCTACGCCCGGCGGGCAGTCCGGTGCCGCTGGACGAAGTGGAGCCGGCGAGCGCCATCGTCAAGCGCTTCGCCACCGGCGCGATGTCGCTGGGCTCGATCTCCACCGAGGCACACACCGCGCTGGCAGTGGCGATGAACCGCATCGGCGGCAAATCGAATACCGGCGAGGGCGGCGAGGATCGGCGCCGCTTCGTGCCGCTGAAGGCGGGGCAGACGTTGTCCGAAGTGATCGGCGCCGACCGCATCGAACGCGACTACACCTTCCGGGAAGGCGACAGCCTGCGCTCCGCGATCAAGCAGGTGGCGTCGGGCCGCTTCGGCGTCACCACCGAATACCTGGTCAACGCCGACCAGATCCAGATCAAGATGGCGCAGGGCGCCAAGCCGGGCGAAGGCGGGCAGTTGCCAGGGCACAAGGTGTCCGAGTACATCGGCATGCTGCGCCACTCGGTGCCGGGCGTTGGCCTGATCTCTCCACCGCCGCACCACGATATCTATTCGATCGAGGATCTGGCGCAACTGATCCACGACCTGAAGAACGTCAACCCGCAGGCGTCGATCTCGGTGAAGCTGGTGTCCGAAGTGGGCGTCGGCACCGTTGCGGCGGGGGTGTCCAAAGCCAAGGCCGACCACCTGGTGATCGCTGGTTACGACGGCGGCACGGGCGCCAGCCCGCTGTCGTCGATCAAGCACGCCGGCACGCCGTGGGAACTGGGCCTGGCCGAAACGCAGCAGACGCTGGTGCTCAACCGCCTGCGCGGCCGCATCCGCGTCCAGGTGGATGGCCAGTTGCGCACCGGGCGCGACGTGGTGATCGGCGCACTGCTGGGCGCCGATGAGTTTGGCTTCGCCACCGCGCCGCTGGTGGTGCAGGGCTGCATCATGATGCGCAAGTGTCACCTCAACACCTGCCCGGTGGGCGTGGCCACGCAGGATCCGGAACTGCGCCGGCGCTTCACCGGCCAGCCGGAGCACCTGGTCAACTATTTTTTCTTCGTCGCCGAGGAAGTGCGCGAACTGATGGCGCAACTGGGCGTGCGGCGCTTCGACGAACTGATCGGTCGCGCCGATCTGCTCGACCAGCGCGCCGGCATCACGCACTGGAAGAGCAAGGGGCTGGATTTCAGCAAGTTGTTCCATCGCCTGGAAGCCCCTGCCGATGTGGCCCGGCTGCATCAGGACTGCCAGGACCACGCGCTGGAAAACGTGCTGGATCACCAGATGGTCGCACAGGCGATGCCGGCGCTGGAACGCGCCGCGCCGGTACGTATCGCATTGCCGATCAAGAACATCAATCGCGTTACCGGCGCGCTGTTGTCGGGTGTGGTGGCCCGGCGCTACGGCCATGCCGGTCTGCCGGACGACACCATCCATGCCACCTTCACCGGCACCGCCGGCCAGAGCTTCGGCGCCTTCCTGGCGCGCGGCGTCACGCTGGAGCTGGTGGGCGAGGGCAACGATTACGTCGGCAAGGGCCTGTCGGGTGGCCGCATCGTGGTGCGTCCGCACGCCGACTTCAGTGGCCATGGCGCGGAGAACATCATTGTCGGCAACACCGTGCTCTACGGGGCTACCGAGGGCGAAGTGTTCTTCGCCGGTATCGGTGGCGAACGCTTTGCCGTGCGCAACTCGGGTGCCACTGCCGTGGTCGAGGGTGTGGGCGACCACGGTTGCGAATACATGACCGGCGGCACCGTGGTGGTGCTGGGCGAAACCGGGCGCAACTTCGCCGCCGGCATGTCGGGCGGCATTGCCTACGTGCTGGACGAGCACGACGACTTCGCCGAACGCTGCAATCCCACGCAGGTGGCGATGGAGCGCGTACTGCCCGAGGCCGAACAGGATGTTGCCGAGCCATGCCATCGCGGCCAGAGCGACGAAGCCCAGCTCAAGGCGCTGATCGAACGTCACGCCGCGCTCACCGGCAGTCTGCGTGCCGCCGCCATCCTGGCCGACTGGCCCGAATGGCGCGCCCGCTTCGTCAAGGTGTACCCGAACGAATATCGACGTGCGCTCAAGGAACTGGCCGTCCGTGAAGCCGCGCAACACAAGGAGGTGGCATAAATGGGCAAGGCAACAGGATTCCTCGAATACGAGCGGGTCGCCGAGCAGTACCAGCCGGTCAAGGAGCGCGTGGGCCATTACCGCGAGTTCGTTGCCGTGCTGGACGACACCCAGGCGGGACGACAGGCCGCGCGCTGCATGGATTGCGGCATCCCGTTCTGCAACACCGGTTGCCCGGTGCACAACGTCATCCCCGACTTCAACGACCTGGTATATCGCCAGGACTGGCGCTCGGCGCTGACGGTGCTGCACGGTACCAACAACTTCCCCGAGTTCACCGGGCGCGTGTGCCCTGCGCCATGCGAGGCGGCCTGCACCCTGGGTATCAACGCCGAGCCGGTTGGCATCAAATCGCTGGAACGCGCGATTGTCGAAAAAGGCTGGGCGGAAGGCTGGATCGGCCCGCAGCCGGCGGCGCGTACCACCGGCAAAAAGGTGGCGGTGATCGGCTCCGGCCCGGCCGGGCTGGCGGCGGCGCAGCAACTGGCGCGTGCCGGCCATGCGGTGAAGGTGTTCGAAAAGAACGAACAGCCAGGTGGCCTGCTGCGCTACGGCATCCCCGACTTCAAGCTGGAACAGCGGGTGATCGATCGCCGCCTGGGCCAACTGGCGGCTGAAGGCGTGGTGTTCCAGTGCGGTACGCTGGTGTCGGCGGAGCCGCTGGGCGCCGGCATAGCCAACGATGCGCGCAGCACGGTGCTGCCACAGACGCTGCTGGCGGATTTCGACGCGGTGATCCTGGCCGGTGGCGCCGAAGTGCCGCGTGATCTGCCGGTGCCGGGGCGTCAACTGGGTGGCATCCATTTCGCGCTGGAACTGCTGATCGCGCAGAACCGGCAGGTCGGCGGCGGCGCGGCCAATCCGATCGACGCCAGCGGCAAGCATGTGGTGGTGATCGGTGGCGGCGACACCGGCTCTGATTGCGTCGGCACGGCCAACCGCCATGGCGCCGCCAGCGTCGTGCAACTGGAACTGATGCCGATGCCGCCGGAACAGGAGGATAAACCGCTGACCTGGCCATACTGGCCGGCCAAGCTGCGTACCTCCAGTAGCCAGGAAGAAGGCTGTGAGCGCGATTTCGCGGTGATGACCAAGGCATTCATCGGCGAGGATGGCCGGATCAGCGCATTGCGCGCGGTGCGGCTGGACTGGCGCGATGGCCGTCCGGTGGAAGTGCCGGGCAGCGAGTTCGAATTGAAGGCCGACCTGGTATTCCTGGCGATGGGTTTCACCCATCCGGCGGGTGCTGTGCTGAGCGGCCTCGGCGTTACGCGCGATGCGCGTGGCAACGCCGAGGCAGTCTGCGAGGGTACGCGTGCCTATCGCACCAACGTGGACAAGGTGTTCGCGGCCGGCGACATGCGGCGCGGCCAATCGCTGGTGGTATGGGCGATCCGCGAAGGCAGGCAGTGCGCGCGCGAGGTCGATGCGTTCCTGATGGGGCACAGCGAACTACCGAGATAATCCGGCGGCATTGCATCACGGTGAAAGAAAGCGGGCTTCGGCCCGCTTTTTTTGTATCCGCATTTTGCAGCGTGTTGCACCGCTGAAAGCTTTGATTGGCGATATGCACCAGTTTGGTGAATTGACGAATTGTCGTGCACCGATTTGGTGAATTCCATGGGTTTTCACTTGCACGTTTTTTACTGCCTTTTGGCTAATGAACTCATTGCCCGATGGCCCGCAAATGGCCGTTTTTGCTGCAATGCAGGCTGATTGAAGGCGTGGGGGGAAACAGGTCGGTCGGCGAAGCGGCTGACATCGCCGAAAGCCAATCGTGGCGCGGGGTTCAGGGTTTTTCCCGATTGCCGGCCAAGCCCCGTCTTGGGTTGCGGGGTAGCACCCTTTATGGCTAGAATCAAGCCCTTTCGCTTGATTCCGATCAAGCCGACATCTTTGGATTTATTAGCTTTTATTGGCTTTTCGCAAGGTGCCTGTGATGGATAGACAAAGCTGGTTGGAGGGCACGCTATATAGCCCGCAGTTTGAACAGGATAGCTGCGGTTTCGGCCTGATTGCGCAAATGGATGACAAGCCGTCGCATTGGCTTGTTTCCACCGCGATCAGTTCGCTCGCCTGCCTGACCCACCGTGGTGCCGTGGCCGCCGATGGCAAGTCGGGCGACGGCTGTGGGTTGCTGTTCCGCAAGCCGGATGGCTTCCTGCGCGCAGTGGCTGCCGAGGCCGGTATCACCTTGGCCAAGCGCTACGCCGCGGGCCTGGTGTTCCACAGCACCAATGCCGCCGTGGGCGATGTATCCATCAAGAACCTGCAAGCCGCCATTGAGGCCCAGGGCTTGGAATTCGCCGGCCTGCGCGCCGTGCCCGTCAACCTGGATGCCTGTGGCGAATATGCCTTGCGGACGCTGCCGACCATCTCGCAGGTGTTCGTCAATGCGCCCGGCAGCCTGGACGACGATGCGTTCGACCGCAAGCTGTACCAGGCGCGTCGCCTGGCCGAGAAAGCCAATCACGCCGACACCTCGTTCTACCAGCCGACGCTCAATTCGCAGGTCCTCTCGTACAAGGGCCTGGTCACGCCGGACAACCTGCCGGTGTTCTACCTCGACCTGAAGGACGAGCGTTTCGCTTCGAGCCTGGCCGTCTACCACCAGCGTTTCTCGACCAACACCTGGCCGCAATGGAAGCTGGCGCAGCCATTCCGCTTTGTCGCGCACAATGGCGAGATCAACACCCTGCACGGCAACCGGCTGTGGGCCAAGGCGCGCGAGGCCGTGATGGACAGCCCGCTGCTCGACATGGATACCGTGCGCCCCATCGTGCAGACCAACGGCTCGGATTCGATGAGCCTGGACAACATGCTCGAAGGCCTGATGATGGGCGGGATCGATGTATTCCGCGCCTTCCGCATGCTGGTGCCGCCGGCCTGGCAGAACGTGGACAGCAACGACCGCGACCTGCGCGCCTTCTACGAATACAACTCGATGCACATGGAGCCGTGGGACGGCCCAGCCGGCCTGGTGTGGACCAACGGCCGCTACGCCGGCTGTGCGCTCGACCGTAACGGCCTGCGCCCGGCGCGCTATGTCATCACCCGCGATCGCCACCTGACCATCGCCTCCGAAGTCGGCACCTGGCCGTACAAGCCGGAGGATGTGGTGCAGAAGGGGCGCGTCAAGCCCGGCCAGATCGTCGCGGTGGACCTGAAGACCGGCGAGTTCCTCGATACCGAGACCATCGATAACCGCCTGAAGACCGCGCATCCGTATCGCGAATGGGTGAGAAGGCACGCCCAGCACCTGGAGATCGCCGAGGATGTCGGCGTGCTGCCGGCGATGGACAAGGCCGAGCGCCTGACCTACCAGAAGCAGTTCCAGCTCACTTTCGAAGAGCGTGACCAGGTGATCCGCGTGCTGGCCGAGGCCGGCCAGGAAGCCGTCGGCTCGATGGGTGACGACACCCCGATGGCGGTGCTGTCGGAAAAGGTGCGCTCGCCGTTCGATTACCTGCGCCAGCAGTTTGCCCAGGTGACCAACCCGCCGATCGATCCGATCCGCGAAGCGATCGTGATGTCGCTGAACACCTGCTTCGGCCCCGAGCGCAACCTGTTCGATGAGAGCGAGTTCAATGCCCGCCGCCTGGAAGTGCGCTCGCCGATACTGTCCAGCGACAAGTTCGACGCACTGACCAGCATCGACGACCCGGATTACAAGGCCGCGCGCTTCGACATCAGCTACGACCCGGCGTGCTCCAGCCTGAAGGTCGCCATCCTGGCGCTCCAGGCAGATGTGCTGCGTAGTGTGCGCGAGGACAAGACCGTCATCATCGTGCTGTCCGACAAGCACATCGCCCGCGACCGCCTGCCGATTCCGGCGCTGTTTGCCGTCGGCGCGGTGAATCACGCGCTGGTCGATAGCGGCTTGCGCTGCAAGACCAACATCATCATCGAGACCGGCACGGCGCGCGATCCGCACCACTTCGCCTGCCTGATCGGCTATGGTGCCACCGCAGTGTTCCCGTATCTGGCCTACCAGACCATCATGGAACTGCTCGAGCTGGGCCAGTTGGAACTGCCGCTGGAAAAGGCCGCCAACAATTTCCGCAAGGGCATCAACAAGGGCTTGCTGAAGATCCTGTCCAAGATGGGCATCTCCACCATCGCTTCGTATCGTGGCTCGCAATTGTTCGAAGGCGTGGGCATCGGCGAGGAAGTGGTCGAGTTGTGCCTGAACGGCACCGTGTCGCGCATCGGCGGCGCGGGCTTCGGCGACTTCGAGGAAGACCAGAAAAAGCTGACCCGCCTGGCCTTCAACACCATGCGTCCGCTGCAACAGGGTGGCCTGCTCAAGTACGTGTTCGGCGAGGAGTACCACGCCTACAACCCGGACGTGGTGATGCAGTTGCAAAAGGCGGTGCAGGGCGGCGATTACAAGGAATACCTGAAGTACGCCGACTTGGTGAACAACCGCCCGGTGGCGATGCTGCGCGACCTGATGTCGCTCAAGCTCGACCCGGCGCGCGCCGTGCCGCTGGACGAGGTGGAGTCGGTCGAATCCATCCTCAAGCGCTTCGACTCCGCCGGTATGTCGCTGGGCGCGCTCAGCCCCGAGGCGCACGAAGCGCTGGCCGAAGGCATGAACCGCCTGGGCGGCCGTTCCAACTCGGGTGAGGGCGGCGAGGATGCCGCGCGCTACGGCACCGCCAGGATGTCCAAGATCAAGCAGGTGGCGTCCGGCCGTTTCGGCGTCACCCCGCATTACCTGGTCAATGCCGAGGTGTTGCAGATCAAGGTGGCCCAGGGCGCCAAGCCGGGCGAAGGCGGCCAATTGCCGGGTGACAAGGTCAGCCCGCTGATTGCGCGTCTGCGCTGCTCCAAGCCAGGCATCAGCCTGATCTCGCCGCCGCCGCACCACGACATCTACTCGATCGAGGATCTGGCCCAACTGATCTTCGACCTGAAGCAGGTCAACCCCGATGCGCTGGTGTCGGTGAAGCTGGTGGCCGAGCCGGGCGTGGGCACCATTGCCGCCGGCGTGGCCAAGGCCTACGCCGACCTGATCACCATTTCCGGCTACGACGGTGGCACCGGCGCCAGCCCGTTGACCAGCGTGAAATACGCCGGCACGCCGTTCGAGCTGGGCCTGACCGAAGCACAGCAGGTGCTGCGCGCCAACGGCCTGCGCGGCCGGGTGCGGGTGCAGACCGACGGCGGCCTCAAGACCGGCCTGGATGTGGTCAAGGCCGCTGCGATGGGCGCCGAGAGCTTTGGCTTCGGCACCGGCCCGATGGTGGCGCTGGGCTGCAAATACCTGCGGATCTGTCACCTGAACAACTGCGCCACTGGCGTGGCCACGCAGGAAATCAAGCTGCGTTCCAAGTACTTCACCGGCCTGCCGGACATGGTCGTCAACTACTTCACCTTCATCGCCGAGGAAACGCGCGAATGGATGGCGAAGCTGGGCGTGCGCACCATGGAAGAGCTGATCGGCCGCACCGATGTGCTGGGCCTGGCCGAAGGCGCCACCGCGCGCCAGCAGAAGCTGCGCCTGGACGTGTTGCTCAGCCAGGGCGACATCCCCGAGAGCGAGCCGCGCTTCTGCGTCGAGGATTCCAACCCCTCGTTCGACAAGGGCGAACTGGCCGAACAGATGGTCAAGGACGCCATCGCCGGCATCCGCAGCAAGACGCCGCAGCGGCTGAGCTACAAGGTGCGCAACATCAACCGCTCGATCGGTGCGCGCCTGTCCGGCGAGATCGCCAAGGCGCACGGCGCCGACGGCCTGCCGGACGACTGCCTGCACCTCAAGCTGGAAGGCTCGGCCGGTCAGTCGTTCGGGGTGTGGAACGCCCGTGGCCTGACGCTGGAGCTGGCTGGCGACGCCAACGACTACGTGGGCAAGGGCATGGCCGGTGGCCGCGTGGTGATCTACCCGCCCAAGGACAGCCCGTTCAAGTCGGATGACGGCGTGATCGTCGGCAACACCTGCCTTTACGGCGCCACCGGCGGCGAGCTGTACGCCGCGGGCCGTGGCGGCGAACGCTTCGCAGTGCGCAACTCCGGCGCCACCGCCGTGGTGGAAGGCATCGGCGACCACGGTTGCGAATACATGACCGGCGGCGTGGTGATCGTGCTGGGCGAAACCGGCTACAACTTCGGCGCCGGCATGACCGGTGGCTTTGCCCTGGTGCATGACGCCAAGGAGAAGTTCGCCTATCGCATCAACAACGAGCTGATCGACATCAACACCATCAACGGCGAGAGCTACGGCGCGGTACGGGCCTTCCTGCGCGAAAAGCTCAGCCAGCACGTGGCGTTGACCGGGTCGTCCAAGGCTGCCGAGTTGCTGCGCGACTTCGACGAGGCCGTGGACTACTTCTGGCTGGTCAAGCCCAAGGCGGCCAAGCTGGACGATCTGCTGAAAGATTAAGGCGGTGAGGTGTGAGGTGTGAGAGGAGTGAGGCGTGTGCCTTGCCCCCTCGCCCCTCACGCCTTACTCCTCATAGGGGTTTAATTCCAATGTCCGACGTATTCCAGTTTATGAACGTGGCGCGCAACCCCGGCGAGAAGGTGCCGGTGGAGCAGCGCAAGTTCGTGTTCCGCGAAATCTACCAGCCGCTGGCCCGCGCCGAGGCGGGCGAGCAATCCAGCCGTTGCCTGTCCTGCGGCAATCCCTACTGCGAATGGGAATGCCCGGTGCACAACTACATTCCCAACTGGTTGCAGTTGGTGAAGGAAGGCAAGCTGTTCGAGGCGGCCGAACTGTCGCACAAGACCAACTCGCTACCCGAGATCTGCGGCCGCGTCTGTCCGCAGGATCGCCTGTGCGAAGGCGCCTGCACCTTGAACCAGGGCGGCTTCGGCGCGGTGTCGATCGGCTCGGTGGAAAAGTACATCACCGACGAAGCCTTCAAGCAGGGCTGGCGTCCCGACATGAGCCAGGTGGTGTGGACCGACAAGAAGGTCGCCATCATCGGTGCCGGCCCCGCGGGCCTGGGCTGTGCCGACATTCTGGTGCGCAATGGCGTGAAGCCGGTGGTGTTCGACCGCTATGAGGAAATCGGTGGCCTGCTCACCTTCGGCATTCCCGAGTTCAAGCTGGAAAAGGAAGTGATCGCCACCCGCCGCCAGATCATGGAAGGGATGGGCGTCGAGTTCCGCCTGAACACCGAGATCGGCCGCGATCTGAGCATCGACGACCTGCTGCGCGACTACGACGCCGTGTTCATGGGCATGGGCGCCTACAAGTACATGAAGGGCGGCTTCGCCGGCGAGGAACTGCCCGGCGTGCTGGAAGCGCTGCCCTTCCTGATCAACAACGTGCGCAACAACATGGGCACGCTGCCCGAGGGCGAAGCCTTCGTCAGCATGGCCGGCAAGCGCGTGGTGGTGCTGGGCGGCGGTGACACCGCCATGGACTGCAACCGCACCAGCATCCGCCAGGGAGCCGCCAGCGTGATCTGCGCCTACCGCCGCGATGAAGCCAACATGCCCGGTTCCAAACGCGAAGTGGCCAATGCCAAGGAAGAAGGTGTGCAGTTCCAGTGGAACAGCCAGCCGGTTGGCATCGAAGCCAACCCGGACGGCACGCTGGCACTGAAGCTGGTGACCACCGAACTGGGCGCCCCCGACGAAAAGGGCCGCCGTCGCCCCGAAGTGGTCGCCGGTTCCGAGCGCACCCTGCAATGCGACCATGTGATCGTCGCCTTCGGCTTCCAGGCCGAACGCCAGTCCTGGTTCGATGGTGCCAACATTGCCACCGACGACTGGAGCCGCACCGTGGCGCCGTTCAAGCAACAGTTCAAGCACCAGACCAGCAATCCCAAGGTTTTTGCCGGCGGTGACCAGGTACGCGGCGCGGATCTGGTGGTGCGCGCGGTGTACGAAGGCCGGCAGGCCGCAGAAGGCATTCTGGAGTACCTGCAGGTCTGGTAAGCCGTTTCAGCCTGCTGCATCAAACAAAACAGCCCCCTGAATGCTCAGGGGGCTGTTTTGTTTGGATCGGGATGAAGTTTCTTCCCCCGCTTGCATCCCCCATAATCCCGCTTTCCCCGGAGTCCCCCCATGCCCCAGATTGCCACCGATATCGACCTTAGCCCGCTCAACACCCTGGGGCTGGCGGCGCGCGCGGCGCATCTGGCCGTGGTGCGGGCGGGGGAAGAGATCGCGGCGCTGGCGGCCGATGCGGCACTGGCGCGCATGCCGTGGCAGGTGCTGGGCGGTGGCAGCAACCTGGTACTGCCGGAGGTGGTGCCCGGCCTGACGTTGAAGGTGGAGATTGCCGGTCGCCGAGTGGTGGGCGAGGACGAACACGCGGTTTACGTCGCAGCGGGCGGCGGCGAGCCCTGGCACGATTTCGTGCAATGGACGCTGGCACACGGCTGGGGTGGGCTGGAAAACCTGTCGCTGATTCCGGGCACGGTCGGCGCGGCGCCGATCCAGAACATCGGCGCGTACGGTGTCGAAGTGAAGGACGTGCTACACGAATTGACCGCCTACCAACTGGCCGACGGCGAGCACCGCGTTTTCGGCAATGCCGAATGCGCATTCGCCTACCGCGACAGCGTGTTCAAACACGACGAAGCAGGGCGTTGGCTGATCGGCGAAGTGGTGTTCCGTTTGCCGCATACGCCGCTGTTACGCACCGGTTATGGCGAGATCGAAGCTGAGCTGACCCATGCCGGCTTGCCGCGCACGCCGCAAGGCGTATCCCAGGCGGTGATCAATGTGCGGCGCCGCAAGCTGCCCGACCCGGCCGTGATCGGTAACGCCGGCAGCTTCTTCAAGAACCCCATCGTGCCAGCCGCGACGCGCGACGCGCTGCTGATCGAATACCCCGCGCTGGTGTCGTACGCCATGCCCAACGGCGATTACAAGCTGGCGGCCGGCTGGCTGATCGAACAGGCCGGCTGGAAAGGGCGGGCGCTCGGCCCGGTTGGCATGTACGAGCGCCAGGCGCTGGTGCTGGTCAACCATGGTGGCGCGGCGCGCGCGGACGTGGCGGCGCTGACCGATGCCGTGCGTGCCGATGTGCTGGCACGCTTCGATGTGGCGATCGAGCCGGAACCGGTGTGGTGGTAGCGCCCTGCCGGCGAGCGGGTACTCCCCCCAGAGTGCGTTCGCATGCAGGCTGAGCGGCGCTAGAGGCTCTTGGAGCGCGGCCGTGTCTCCGGCTGCCTGGGCTGATCCTGCATCCCTGTCTTGACGATGTGAATGTCGGTGTCGCCGTGCTGCTGCGCGTGCGAGGTGACGGCATGCTGGTAGGCCGGCGCATGGATGCCCTGGATCGCGTGTACGTCCCCGCGCGGTGTCTGGTATCGCGGCACCATGGTGTTGGTGCTGTGCACGAATTCCACCGGCGGCAGCGTGGTTCCGCCGCGCACGCTGAGGTCGCGTTGTACCTGGCCGACGGTGGAGCGGTGCTGTTCCGGCACGACCAGTCGGTCGATCTGGCCGGGCTGCATGCCGGGGCGGGTCATTTCATGTGCTCGCGGTACGGTGGACCCCGTGCTGGAGGTGCCGATCGCCATGAAGGAGTTGTGCATGCGCCGGCTGGCGTCGTCGGGGTTGCTCAGGCGTTGTGGCTGATAGGAAAGCACCGATCGGGTCAGGCTTTCGCGGATGCTCTCCGGTGCTTGCGACAACTGGTTGCGTGTGTGGGCGTCGAGGTCGTTGAGAGTCGGCGCCTGGAAGCCCAGTGGCTGATCCCGTTCCAGCACCACGCTCAGCGCACCGTGATAGGGATTGGTCAGCGCTTGCCGTGAGATCGCTGCCTGGCCATTGTCCAGGTGGCCTGGCATACGCGTCACGTCGATGGTGTTGGCGTTGCGTTGGCGGCCGTCGTTCGACGGATTGAAGCTGATGCCCCGGTCCCGCATCTCGTTCTGTGACAACAGCCCGTGCGTCGCCACGCTGCGGAACGTGTGGTAGAAGCCCGCGTTGTCATTGAGGCTGGGCATCGAGTTGGCGCGTTGCAGGCGCCGTGGCGGCCCATCCTGCTGAAGCGCCTGCGGTGGTTGCAATCGTGGGCGCACCCGGCGCATTTCCTCGTTGGGCTGCATCTGCGCCGCCATACTGGACGGCAGCGGGATGAACGGCCCGCCCTCGGGCGCGTAATGGCCGGTATTGGATTTGTCGAACCCGTTCGGGCGCTTGGGCGGGTCGCCACCCGCGCCCGCCAGCGAAGCGCTGTTCATGGGCGACAGGGTGAATGCCGAATCCGCGTTGCGCTTGAGCGACGGCATCGGCGACAGCGTATCGGCCCCCTGCGCGCGGAAGGCGATCGAATTGCGGTGATGGCTGACGCTGTCCGGGTTTCCCGCCGCGCTGGCCTTGCCGGTCACGAAGGCGCCGCCACCTTTCGATGCGCGCAGGCTGCTCTGCCAATCCATTTCATGCCCCAGTCATATCAGCGAGACTTCTGTATAGCAGCCGTCTCGCCGGCCGAAGGCATTTCAGCTTCCCTTCGCTTCCAGCGCCGCCAGCAATTTGCCGTGCAAGCCACCAAAACCGCCGTTGCTCATCACCAGCACCTGATCGCCGGGCTGCGCCGCGGCGACGATGGCATCGGTCAGCGCATCCAGATCGTCGAAGCTGGTGGCTTTGTCACCCAGGGGGGCCAGTGCCTCGGTCGGGTTCCAGCCCAGGTTGGCGCCGTAGCAGAACACCCGATCGGCATCGGTCAGCGAACCGGGCAGCGCAGCCTTCATCGTGCCGAGCTTCATGGTGTTGGAGCGCGGTTCCAGCACGGCCAGGATGCGCGCGGTACCTACTTTGCGGCGCAGGCCGGCCACGGTGGTGGCGATGGCGGTGGGGTGGTGGGCGAAGTCGTCGTAAACGGTGATGCCGTGCACGATGCCCCGTATTTCCATGCGGCGCTTCACGTTCTGGAATTCGCCCAGCGCAGCGATGGCTACCTCGGGCGTGACGCCCACGTGGCGGGCGGCGGCGATGGCGGCCAGGGCGTTCAATGCGTTGTGTTCGCCCAGCAGGCTCCACACCACGCGCCCTTGCGGCACGCCCTGGAACCAGACGTCGAAACCGTCGGCGTGGGTTTCGCCCAGTGTCCAGCCATCCTCGATGCCGAAACGCTCCACCGGGGTCCAGCACCCGCGCTGGAGCACGCGCTCCAGGCTGGCTTCGCGGCCATTTGCCACGATACGGCCGTTGCCAGGCACGGTGCGGATCAGGTGGTGGAACTGGGTTTCGATGGCGGCCAGATCGGCGAAGATGTCGGCGTGGTCGAATTCCAGGTTGTTGAGGATGGCGGTGCGTGGACGGTAGTGGACGAATTTGCTGCGTTTGTCGAAAAACGCGGTGTCATATTCGTCGGCCTCGATGACGAAAAACGGCGAGACGCTTGCCGCATCCTGGCGCGGTGTGCCGGGCAGCCGGGCGCTGATGCCGAAATTCTCCGGTACGCCACCCACCAGGAACCCCGGCGCCAGGCCGGCGTATTCCAGAATCCATGCCAGCATCGAAGTGGTAGTGGTCTTGCCGTGGGTGCCGGCAATGGCCAGTACCCATTTATCCGCCAGCAGGTGGTCGCGCAGCCATTCGGGGCCGGAGGTATACGGCAGGCTGCGATCGAGAATGGCTTCCATCAAGGCGTTGCCACGCGTGACCACGTTGCCCACCACGTACAGATCGATGCCGGGCTGGAGCTGGTCCGGGCTCCAGCCTTCGATCAGGTCGATGTCCAGCGCGCGCAACTGGTCTGACATCGGCGGATACACGTTGGCATCGCAGCCGGTGACAGTGTGGCCGGCCGCGCGGGCGAGCGCCGCGATGCCGCCCATGAAGGTGCCGCAGATGCCCAGGATATGGATGTGCATGGGTACGAATTTTCTTTGCTAGGAGAATGGTTTACGTGGGTAAATGGCGTGGCGCGGCGGCCTGGGTTTGCGTAGAATCGGCCGGCCCTGCCCGCTGTTCACCAACGACTAAAAAATACTCATGACGTCTAATCCGCCACCAGTCAATCCGGTGGAAATCGCCCGAATTGCCCTCAAGCGTCTTGCGGAGCGCGGCTTGCCGCCCACGCCGGAAAACTACTCGCAATTCTACAACGCGATTGTCACGATCAAGTCACCCGGCACCAAGACCAGCGACGAACTCCAGCATGCCTGGCAGGTGCTGTGCAAGCTGGACGACGTCCTGGCCGAGGCACGCGACACCACGGCGCAGTTGCTCGAATCGCTGTCGGAAAGCGGCGAAAGCATGGCGGCCAGCCTGGGGCAGTTGCATCACGCGCGGCGAGAGAACCCGGCACTGCTCGACGAGCAGGCGCACGGCACCGTGACGGCGCTGCTGGAAGACATCATCAGCTCCACTTCGCACCTGCATGCATCGGTGTCCTCATCGCATGACGATATCGTGTCGATCCGCGAATCGGTGCGCCATATCGAGGAAGACCTGGCGTTCAACCGCAAGATGCTGGAACAGGACCCGCTCACCGGCACGCTGAACCGGCAGGGGCTGGATCACCTGCTGGCGCTCGAGGTCAAGCGCGCCCAGCGTGGCGGCGGCAAGTTCTCGGTGGTGTTGTTCGACCTGGACGACTTCAAGCAGATCAACGACCGCTTTGGTCACCTGGTCGGCGACCAGGTGCTGGTGCACATCGCCAACCTGGCGCGCGCCGTGTTGCGCGAGACCGATTTCCTGGTGCGCTATGGTGGCGAGGAATTTTTGCTGCTGTTGCCCGAAACCGATCTCCACGGCGCCAGCTATGTGGCCGACCGGCTACGCTTGGTTGCCTCCAAGACGCCGTTCATGCACCACAATCGCCGCGTGGAAATCAGCTTCTCCAGTGGCATTGCCGAATTGCACGACGACGAGAACGGCCGTGCGCTGGTGCTGCGTGCCGACGAGGCGCTGTACCGCGCCAAGCACACTGGCCGTGGCCGGGTGGAGATCGCGGAATGACGGGCTGGTGCCTCCGGTGAGACAGGGGCGTTCGCGCCCCTTTTTCATGCACGGCGGTTTTTTTGTCGGTGATATCCCCAGCAGGGCTATGCCGCCTATTTATGGTGTACTGGCGCGCACGAAGAAATCCCGGGCGACGATCGATCATTGCCGGCCGGATGTAGCCCATTGCCGGGGGCCGTTCGACCTCGCCGTGTCCCCGTCGCCTTCATCAGGGAGACCACCATGCTCACCAGACTGAGTTTCAAACAACAACTATTGATCCTGCTGGCGGTGCCGCTGCTCGGCACGCTGGCGGTTGGCGGGCTGGCTTACCTGGGGATGGCGCGGCTGCATGGCACGGTGGAATCCAGCTATCACAACGGCGCGCGTCCGATGCGGGCGATGGCGGAGGTACTGTCGCGCATCCCGCGCATGCGCGTCGGCATCGATCTGATGTTCCTGCGCGATCTGGGCATGGGTGGCGCCAAGGAAACCGCCACCCGCATCCGTGAAACGCGCGAGGAGGACATCCCCGCCATGCAGCAGGCGTTGCAGGCTGCGGTGGAGGCGCAGGTCAACCCGTCGATCCGCGATGAGGTCACCGCGCTGCAACGGCAGTTCGCGCAATTGGAACAACAGGCGCTGGCGCCCATGCTGCAAGCGCTGGAACAAGGTGATGTCGAGGCGGCACGTCGCATCTACGACCAGCACTACGCCGATCTGTATACCGCGCAGCGTCTGAGCGCCAACTCGGTGATGGAGCATCTGGTGGACGAGGCTGGCCGCAACAAGGAGGCCGCCGATGCCGAGTTCGGCGACACCACGGTCAGGATGCTGACCGCCAGCGCGGTCGCGTTGCTGGTCGGCCTGACGCTCGGTGTCGTCATCCTGCGCTACCTCACCCAGCGCGTGAATGCACTGCAAAGCCAGATCGAGCAGGCGTCGGAGCATCTTGCATTGCGCGACCGCAGCACCATCGGTGGCAGCGACGAGCTGGCGCGTATCGCGCAGGCGTACAACCAGTTCATTGCCAAGCTGGACGAAGCGGTGGGCAAGGCCCAGCGCTTTGCCGATTCGGTGCGTGGCACCGCAGGCAGTGTGGCGGAACATGCCGGGGATGTCACCGATGCGTCGCAGCGGCAGACCGACGCGGCCCAGGCTACCGCCGCGGCGGTGGAGCAGGTGGCGGTGAGCGTGCGCCATGTGGCCGACAACACCGAAATGGCGGCCCAGCTCGCCGACCTCGTGCAGACGCGCTCGCGCGAAGGCATGCAGTTGCTGGAGCAGACGCGCGGCAATATCGGCCAGGTCGGCGACACGCTGGAAGACGCAGCGCGCCTGACGTTGCAACTGGCCGACCGCTCGCAAAGCATCGGTGGCATCGTCAATTCGATTCGCGACATCGCGGACCAGACCAATCTGCTGGCGCTGAACGCCGCCATCGAGGCGGCACGCGCCGGCGAGCTGGGGCGTGGCTTTGCGGTCGTTGCCGACGAAGTGCGCAAGCTGGCCGAGCGCACGACGACGGCCACAGGCGAGGTCAGCCAGATGCTGCAAGGCATCCATGGTGAGATCGAATCCGTGGCGACGGCGATGCGCGGCAGCGTCGAACGGATGCAGGGCGGGCGGCAACTGGTGGAGCAGGCCGCTTCCGCCATGACCGAGATCAGCCACGAGGCCGAGCACTCCGCCGAAAACGTGCGGGCCATTGTCGATTCGTCGCGCGAACAAGGGCAGGCGGCCGAGTCGATCGCGGTCAGCGTGCAACAGATCGTCACCATGGCCGATGCCAACTTCCAGTCGATCAAGGCCGCACAGCAGGGCACTGACGAACTGAATCGGTTGGCCGCCGGCCTGGCGCAGGAGATGGCGCGCTTCAAGACCACCGCACACTGAGGATAGGGCATGCAAGCTTGGTCCTCGCGGCGGTGAAGGCGGGACAGCTTTATCCCGCCTTGTGCTGATGGATGCTCCTGGTTTTACAGTAGATTCCGCGCCCCGTTCACCAGCACCAGCCCGGCGAAGTAAAGGTAAAGCAGGGCCGAGATCGCGTGGCACGCCTGGATGAAGCGTCGCCCCAGCAGCTTGCCGCCATGGCTGGCGGCGGCGACGATGAAGACGGTCCAGGCCAGCCCGCCGCTGAAAAATCCGGCGAGAAAGCGCGCTGCCGACGGCAGCGTGCCATCGGTGGCCTGGGCGATCAGGCTGCCACCGACGGCGGCGAACCACAGGATGGCCGATGGCGACGCCAGCGCGAGGGCCAGCCCGCGCCCGAACAGGTGATGGTTGCCGGGCAGGGGCGGGTGATCCACCTCACCACGGTGTGCGTCGCGCCAGGCTTCGCGCGCCATCTTCAGCGCCAGCCAGAGCAGGATGCCGCCACCGCCAAGCCAGGTCGCCCATTGCACTGCCTCGAACCGCAACAGCACGCTCATGCCGACCAGCGAGAGGATGGCGTAGGCCAGATCGCCGAAGCACGAGCCCAGGCCCATCCAGAGCGCCGGTCGCGCGCCGTATTTCAGGCTGACGTCGATCAGGGCAACGTTGACGATGCCCAGGTCCAGGCAGAGCGAGAGTGACAGCAGAAAGCCGGTGAGGAAAACGTCCATCCCGCGATGCTAGGGCGTGTCGTCACCTGTGTCACGACAGCGTTCGGCACAGTTCGGGATGCCGCGCCAGGAGCTGGACGCGCGGCGGTATGAATACCGCAAGCGGCCGGTGACACCGCGCGGCGCCCGAAATGCGCCGAACCCGGCGGGCTGGGCCGAAAAAACACCCTCCACTGCGTTGCGCTCCTTGCCAATAACCGGTTATTGGCGGCGTCGCGCGCCTGATGGCGGGTGCTTTTTCGGCCCAGCGCTGCCGCGATACAGGTGACGACACGCCCTAGAGGCTGGCGCCCGACGCCACGATGCGGGATAGCCCCAGCGTGACAAGCCCTTCCGGGGGCGATCAGCTCCGCCAGAACGTGGGCGTGAACAGCACCAGCACCGAGATCACCTCCAGCCGGCCCAGCAGCATGGCGAAGGAGCAGATCCATACCTGCGCCTGCGTCAGCACGCCATAGTTGGACGCCGGCCCCACCATGCCCAGGCCAGGGCCGGCGTTGTTCAGGCAGGCTACGACGGCGGTCAGGCTGGAGAGGAAATCCAGGTCGGTGAGCAGCAGCGCGAAGGTCAGCCCGACCATGCTCATGAAGTACAGGAAAATGAAGCCCAGCACCGCGAACACCACCTGGCCCGACAGTGAGTTGCCGTTCACCCGCAACGGCCGCACCGCGGCCGGATGCAGCAGCGTGACAAACTGGCGGCCGGCTTCGCGCACCAGCACGATGGTGCGGATCATCTTGATACCGCCGCCGGCCGATCCGGCGCAGGCGGTGATGCCGGAAAGGAACAGCATCCACAGCGGCGCGACGATGGGCCACTGTGCGAAATCGGTACTGGCATAACCGCTGCCGGTGGCGACCGAGGCGACGTTGAACGTCACGTGCCGTAGCGCGGTGGCGTAGTCGGCATAGGTGCCGCGCCAGTACAGCACGCCGGCCAGGATCACGATGCTGCCGAGTATCACCGCGATCATTGCCTTGAACTCGGAATCCCGCCAGTACACCCGGATATCGCGTCGCGCCAGCGCCAGAAAGTGCGTGGCGAAGTTGGTGGCGGACAGCACGGTGAACAGCACCAGGATGGCTTCGATGGCCAGCGAATCGAATTGGCCGACATTGGCGTCGTAGGTGGAAAAACCGCCCAGCGATACCGCCGAGAAGGCATGGCATATCGCATCCAGCCAGCTCAGTTCGCCCGCCAGCCGCAACAGCAGGGCGCAAGCCACTGTCAACCCGGCATAGATCAGCCACAGGTTGCGCGCGGTTTCGCGAATGCGCGGCGTGAGCTTGGCATCCTTGATCGGTCCCGGCGTTTCCGCCTTGAACAACTGCATGCCACCCACGCCCAGCATCGGCAGGATGGCCACGGCCAGCACCAGAATCCCCATGCCACCCAGCCAGTTGAGCAGATGACGCCAGACATTGATCGAAGCCGGCAGGTGCTCCAGCCCGGTGAGCGCGGTGGCGCCCGTGGTGGTCAGCGCGGACATCGCCTCGAAATAGGCGTAGCTGAACTTCAGCGTCGGGTCGTACAGCAACAGCGGCACGGTGGCGGCGGCAGGCAGCATCGTCCACAGCCCCACCACCAGGATGAAACCGTCGCGGGTCTTCAACTCGCGCTGGTAGCGCAGCGTGGCCGCCACGATCAACAGGCTGAGCAGTAATAGCCCGCCCAACGATTCGACAAAGGGGATCAGCCCCGCATCATCGCCCCACCACGCCACCGCGATGGGGAAGAGCATGGTCAGCGAGAAGATGGCCGCGATGCGGGCCAGCAAGTTCACCGCCGGCAGCAGCCGCTGATGTAGCGGATAGCTGTTGGTCTGGGGCAGGGCAAAGGCGGGAGCGTTGCTCATGTTGGAGCGGACCGGGTGAAGGTTGAAAGTGCGCGGGAGGAAGACGCCAACCCCAGCAGGCGATGATCATGCCGGCCAGGGGCAGGTACACGTCGGCGACCTGCTATCCGCCTGCGACTTGCCACCGACGTGCACACGCACGCGCGAGCACAGCGAGGCCCCCTCGCGGCGGCGAGGGCGGGGGGAGTGGGGGTGGAACAGCGGAGGGCCGTGACCGGCGCGCCATTACTGGGGAGCACCCGGCTTGGCCGGGGGCCTGCGATGGATTCGTTCGCCACTTCTGATCGCAGATTCTGCATAGGCGCTCCTGAGGCGAGGGCGGGGGGAGTATGGGTGGAGCAGCGGAGGGCCGATACACGCGCCCCACCGCCGAGACGCCTCCGGCTTTGCCGGGGGCCTGTCATTGCTCTGCAAATTACCTCAGGCGCACGCAAGAACAAGCGAGCGCAGCGAGGCTCCCTCGCGGCGGCGAGGGCGAGGGCGAGGGCGAGGGGAGTAGGGGTGGAGCAGGGGAGCGCCAATACACGCGTCCCACCGCCGAGACGCGCCCGGCTTCGCCGGGGGCTTGTCATTGCTCTGCAAACTACCTCAGGCGCACGCAAGAACAAGCGAGCGCAGCGAGGCTCCCTCGCGGCGGCGAGGGCGGGGGGAGTCGGGGTGAAGCAGGGGAGCGCCGATGCACGTGCCCCACTGCCGAGACGCGCCCGGCTTCGCCGGGGGCTTGTCATTGCTCTGCAAACCACTTCAGAAACCATCCCCATCCGGCGCTCAAAAGAAACCCAGCTTCACCGCAAACAACTGCTCCACCTCGCGAATGCGCCGCTTGTTGTCGCAGAACACGATCACGTGGTCCTCGGATTCGATCACCGTTTCGCCGTGCAGCACCACCAGTTGTTCGCCGCGCACCACGGCGGCGAAGTAGATGCCCTCGGGCAGGCGCAGTTCTTCCACCCGGCGCCCTACCACGCGCGAGGTGTTGCGATTGCCGTGCGCGACGATTTCCAGCGCTTCGGCGCTGCCACGGCGCAGGCTGTGCGCGGCGACGATATCGCCCTGGCGCACGAAGGCCAGCAGCGAGCCGATGGTGGCCTGCGCCGGCGATAGTGCCACGTCGATGCGGCTGCCCTGCAACAGCCCGACGTAGCGACTGCGGTTGATGATGGCGATCACCTTGCGCGTGCCCATCTGCTTGGCCAGCAGGCCGGACATGATGTTGTCCTCGTCGTCGCTGGTCAGTGCGAGGAACAGGTCGGTACGCTCGGCCTGTTCGTTGTCGAGCAGCGTTTCGTCGGTGGCGTCGCCGTTGAGCACCAGCGCCTTGGGCAGTTGCTCGGACAGCCAGACCGCGCGTTCGCGGTTGGTTTCGATCAGTTTCACCTGATAGTCGCCGCATAGCGCGCTTGCCAGGCGGAAGCCGACGTTACCGCCGCCGGCGATGGTGATACGCCGCGCGCGGCGGTCCTCGCCATGGAAGGCGCGGATCACCGCGCGGATGTTTTTGGTGGCTGCCAGCACGAACACTTCGTCCCCCACTTCGCTGAGGGTGTTGCCGTCGGGCCGGATATGACGGTTGCGGCGATAGATGCCCACCACGCGGCGATCGACGTTGGGCAGCAGCGTATCCAGCGTGGATAGCGGCTTGCCGGCCATGCGCGCGTCCGCCTCCACCCGCACCACCACCATCTGCGCCAGCCCGCCACCGAAATCCAGTACCTGCAACGCTTCGGGCGTTTCGACCAGGCGGTAGAGATAATCGGTAACGATCTGCGCCGGCGTGATGATGTGGTCGATGGCGAAGCCGTTTTCGCCGAACAGGCTGTCCTGCGCCAGCAGATCCTGGTTGCGGATGCGCGCCAGCCGCGTGGGGACGTTGAACAGTTGCTGCGCGACCTTGCTGGCGACCAGATTCAACTCATCGCTGGGCGTCACCGCCAGCAGCAGGTCGGCATCGCGGGCGCCCGCCGCTTCCAGCACGCTGGGGCTGGCGGGGTGGCCGACGACGGTGCGCAGGTCCAGCCGATCCTGGAGCGGCTTGAGCGCGGCGGCGTTACTGTCCACCAGGGTGACGCTGTAGCGCTCGTGAACCAGTTGTTCGGCGACCGAGCTGCCTACGCGTCCGGCGCCGAGGATCAGGATATTGGCCATGGAATCCCGCTGTGTCGCGCGGCGATCGGGCGAACGATGGCCGCATCAATGCATATAAGGAAAAAGAGGGAAGGACGCCAAGCAAAAGCAACTGCCTTTACCTTTTGTCCTTCCCTCTCAGGGCGTGTCGCCCCATGTTTCACGAACTGCACTGCCGCGAAACATGTGACGACACGCTCTAATCTGTGGCTGCCGCCAGCTCAGTCCTCGGGCGGGCGGTTTTTCTTGGGCATGCTGATGCCCAGTTGTTTCAGTTTGCGATAAAGATGGGTTCGTTCCAGCCCGATACGTTCGGCCACCCGGCTCATGTTGCCGCCGGACAGCTCGATCTGGCGTTCCAGATAGTATTTTTCGAACTGGTCGCGCGCTTCGCGCAGCGGCAGATCCATGTCCACGGCGGTTGGCGCGGTGATTTCCGGCATCGGCGGCGCGGCGGGAATGGTGCCGGTGGGCGAGAACTGCGACAGGATGCGCGATACCGGCGCCAGGTCGATCTCGCCTTCGCGGCAGGTGAGCGCCAGGCTCTTCACCACGTTGGCCAGTTCGTCCAGGTTGCCCGGCCAGTCCTGGCGGGCCAGCAGTTGCAATGCCTGGGCGCTGAAGCGACGCGGTTCCAGCCGGTTGGTGGCGACGACTTCGGCCAGCAGCGCTTCGGCGATACGCGGGATGTCCTCGCGGTGTTCGGCCAGCGCCGGGATCGGCACGATCAACTGCGACAGCGCCTTGAGCAGTTCGGGATCGACGCAGGAGGCCAGCGCGTCCAGCGGACGGCTGGATGCCGAGACGATGCGGACCTTGTTCTTTTCCAGCTTGGCCAGCGCGCTTTTCAGCCCGGCCTGCGCGCGACGGTCCAGGTAGGCCAGGTCGCGCAGGAACAGCGTGCCGCCCGCCGCCTTGTTTGCCAGCTCCTGCGGGGCGATGGCGAAGTCTTCGTTCGACAGCGGCGCGACGAACGGGCGCTCCGGCAGGTTGAGGTAGCGTGCGCACAGTTCGAACCCGACACCGGGCGCGCCGACCAGCAGGATGGGCGCGCCTTGCGCGGCGGCGGCGCTGTCGAGCGCGGCTGCCAGATCCTTGATCGCTTCCGCTTCGCCCAGCCGTGCCAGCGTCGGTGCGTGCTGTTGCCGTTGATCGCTCACCGGCTGTGCCAGCGCGCGCTTGACGGCGCTGAGCAGCTTTTGCAGGCCGATGGGTTTTTCGAGGAAATCGAGCGCGCCGATGCGCGTGGCTTCCACCGCTGTGTCGATGGTGGCGTGGCCCGACATCATCACCACCGGCATCGTGAGCTGGCCGTTGCGGGCCCACTCCTTCAGCAGGGTGACGCCGTCGGTATCGGGCATCCAGATATCCAGCAAGACGAGCCTGGGCTGCGCCTGGTTGCGCAACTGTCTCGCCTTCTCGGCGTTTTCGGCGACCGCGACGCTGTAGCCCTCATCCTGAAGGATCTCGGACAACAACTCGCGTATGCCGATTTCATCATCGACGACCAGAATATCCTGACTAAGCAAACTTCATCCCTCCATGAGCGGTAGCTCAATTCTTACGTAGGCGCCGCCTTCTTCGCGGTTACCGGCAATGATCCGGCCCCGGTGCTCTTCGATGATCTTTCTCACAATGGCCAACCCCAAGCCCGTCCCCCGTTGCTTGGTCGTCACATAGGGCTCGAACACCCGTGCCAGGATTTCCGCCTGGAAACCGCAGCCATTGTCTTCCACCGTAAGGCGCGCCAATTTATCGATCTTTTCGGTCCGCACGCAAATCCGTGGAGGTTCATCCCGCGTTTCACAGCCCTGAAACGCATCCTGCGCATTCTGCAACAGGTTGTGGATCACCTGACGTAAATGGGTCGCATCGCCTTCGACGGTCAGTGGCGCATGCACCATGTCGATGCGCGAAACGGGCGCCGCCTCATACAGTACCAGTACGTCGGCCAGCAGTTGTTGCAAGTCCAGGGGTTTTTTCTTGCCGGTGGGCTTGCGCGCGTAATCGCGGAACGCATCGACCATCGTTTTGAGCGCCTGCACCTGCTTGACGATGTTTTGCGTATTGCGTGACAGCAGCTCCGCGCTGGGCGTATCCAGCTTGTCGGCCAGCTTCAGTTCCAGACGCTCCGCCGAGAGCTGGATCGGGGTGAGCGGGTTCTTGATTTCGTGCGCCAACCGCCGCGCCACTTCGCCCCAGGCCGCGTCACGCTGGGCGGAGATCAGTTCGGTGATGTCGTCGAACACCACCAGGAAACCCTGGCGCGCCTCGATGTCGTCCACCCATAGCCGCGTGCCGCGGATGTTGAGCACGCGGGTTTCGGCAACTTCGGCCTGGCTTTGCCAGTGTTCCTCGTCGGACAGGAAGCCTTCGACGATACGGGTACAGAAGCCGGTCAGTGCAGGATAGCGCTGCGGCCAGTCGGCCAGCGGGGTGTCGCGCAGCGCGGTAGGGTCGATGCCCAGGATGCGTAGCGCGCTCTGGTTGGTGGAGGCCAGCCGCCAGCCTTCGTCGAACGACACCACGCCAGCGGAGAGCGAGCCCAGGATCGCCTGGAGATACGCGTTGGCGGCTGCCTGTTCGCTCTGGTGCTGTTCCAGCGAGGTGCGTGCCTCGGACAACTGCCGCGTCATGCGGTTGAAGGAATGGGTGAGGATACCCAGCTCGTCGCGGCTGATCACTGGCTGCTGGTGCGAGAAATCGCCCGAGGCCACCGCGCGCGTCGCGCGGGCCAGCACCGACAGCGGTGCCGCCAGCCGGTCCGACAGATAGATCGCCAGCGCCAGCGCGCCCAGCAACGCCATCAGCAGCGCCAGTGTCAGCGTCAGGCTGTAGACCAGCTTCAGGCCGGAGCGCGCTTCGGATAGCTGTTTGTATTCGCTGCGTACCTGTTCCACCAGCTCGGCGTCGGCGGCCAGTTGCTCCGGCACCGGCTGCATCAACTGCAACAGCCGCGTGCGCATGCCGAAGCGGGCGCCGGGCATCGGCACCACTGCGCGCATCATCAGGTCGGTGCCCGACTTCGCCTCCAGCTTGCGCACCGGCTCCTTGAGCGCCTGGCGCAGGATCGTGCGATCGGGCAGGTCGGGAAACAGGCCGGCGTTCTCGTTGCCGATGTGGGCGATGGTGTTGCCGGTCTCGTCGAAGATGGAAATTTCCTGCACGCCCAGTTGCTCGCGCATCCGGGTGAGCCGGCTGAGCAGGGTGCTGCCGCTGTCGTCGTGGACGTCCAGCGCCACGATGCGCGCCTTGCGCGACAGGTCGCCCAGTTGGTAGTCGATGGCGTTGTGGCCCAGGTTGAGGCCACGGTCCAGCGCGTTGTCCACGCGCACGTCGAACCAGTTCTCGATCGAGCGATTGAGGAACTGCACCGACAGCGTATACACCAGCGTGCCGGGCAGCACCGCCACCAGGGCGAACATCAGTACCATGCGCAGTGTCAGGCGAGAGCCGAATACCTTGGCCCGTACCTTGCGGATCAGGTCCCACAGCCTGGCGCCGACCAGCACCAGCAGGCCGGCCAGCAGCAGGCCGTTCAGGATCAGCAGCTCGTTGTAGTACTCGGCAAAGGCGGAGGTCTTGCCGGCGGCGGTTGCCAGCAGGAACAGCAGGATGGTGCCCAGCGAGCCGAGGATGAGCAGTGCGCGTCTCACGGCGCATCCTCCGGTTGCGGGATGCTGCGCTTCAGGTCGACCCAGCCGGATGCCAGTTCCCAGTCATCCTTGCCCATGGCGGACAGTTGCAGGGGCTTGGGCAGTTGCGACACATCGAGCAGCAGGCGCACGCGGCCGGCCAGCGGTTCCTTGTCGCGCGCCAGATCGGTGTCTTTCAGCACTTCCCAGTTGCGTACCACGCCCAGTGCGGTCAGGGCCTCGTTCAGCGAGGAAAAGCTGCGATAGAAATTGCCCAGGTGCAGGCGGTATTGCCGCGACAGGTTGTGATAGGACAGGCGGTAGTTCAGCTTGGCGGTAGGGTCGAAGCCACTGGAAAGATTGCTCCACCAGGCATAGAGGCGGGGGCGCGTCAGCTGGAATTCGTAGCTGAACGGCAGGCTGAAGCCGTTGGCGAGCGCATCTTCCAGCCCCTGCTTGAGCGTGACGTCGAAGCGGGCCGCCAGTTCGACATGGTCACCGGCGTAATCGAAGGTGGCGTCGCGCGCGCGGATGCCGGGTTCCTGGGGCCAGGCCGGCAGGCAGAGCAGGCAGCCGAGGAGCAGGGCCGCCAGTTGCAGGTGGAGGCGCACCAGATGCGGAAGCGGCAGGCCGGCCTGCCGCCGCAGGGCGCGCAGGCCCGCAGCGATCAGGGCCATGAGCCCGCCGTGTTCGGCATGGGGCGCATGACGATCAGGCTGCGGCTTTCCGGAATAGTGCGTAGAAGAAACCATCGTGCTCGGGCGTGGGCAATAGCTGGCCGTTTTCCGGCAGGGCGGGCCCGAGGGGCAGAGGCTGCGCGTCCGCATGCCGGTGGGAGAACGCCGTGGCCTGCTGCGCGTTCTCCGCCGGAAATATCGAGCACGTAGCATAGAGGAGTTTGCCCCCAGGCGCCACGAGCGGCCATAGCGCGTCGAGCATCGCGGCCTGTTGCGCGGCGAAGCCGGCGAAATCGTCGGGGCGGCGCAGCCATTTGATGTCGGGATGGCGCCGCGCCACGCCAGTGGCCGAACACGGCACGTCCGCCAGGACGCGATCGAACGGTTTGCCATCCCACCATTGTTCCGGCTGGGCGGCGTCGCCCGGCAGCAGCGTGGCGCCGAGGCCCAGCCGTTGCAGGTTGTCCGCTACCCGGCGCAGGCGTGCGGCATCGGCATCGACGGCGGTGAGATCGAGTTTTGCCAGCTCCAGCAAATGTCCGGTCTTGCCGCCGGGGGCGGCGCAGGCGTCGAGCACGCGCAGACCATCGGCCACATCGAGCAGCCGCGCGGCGTGCTGGGCGCCCCAGTCCTGGACCGAGACATCGCCATCGAAGAAGCCCGGCAGACGATCGACCCCCACCGGATGCCCGACGCGGATGGCGGTGTCGTCCAGCGCGCGGGCTTCGATGCCTTCCTGTGCCAGTCGGGCCAGATAGGTCGGCACGTCGCCGCGGTGGCGATTCACGCGCAGCGTCAGCGGTGGGTGCAGATTAGCGTTGGCGAGGACGGTTTCCCACTGGTCGGGGTAGGCTTCGCGCATCGCGGCGATCCACCAGTCGGGGTGCGACCAGCGCCCGCGCGGGGTGTCGCGCGCACTGGTCAGCAGCGCTTCGCGCTGACGCAGGAAGTTGCGCAGGATGGCGTTCACCAGCCCCTTGCCCTGACCGCGGCCCAGGTGGGTGGACACCTTCACCGCGTGATCGACCACGCCATAGGGCGCGGCGCGGGTGAAGTGCAACTGGTATAGCGACACCAGCAACAGCGCGCGCAGGGCCTCTTCGTGCAATGGCTTGTGCAGCAACTGCTTGAGCACGCCTTCGAGCAACCCCAGGTGGCGCAGCGAGCCGTAGCTCAAATCCTGGATCGCGCCGCGTTGCTGAGGGCGAAGTTCCGGTTCCGCCTGCCAGATCCTGGCGAGCGCGTCGGTCAGCGTATGGCCGGCGAAGACATCGGCCAGTGCCTGGCTGGCGAGTTTCTGGGTAGCGAACATGAGACCCTGGAGAATGGGAGTAAGGGGGCGGTTATTCGCCGAGCCGGTCGCCGACGGCGACATGGGCGCCGGCGAAGAAAGCCGTGGCATCCATGCGCCGCGCGCCGGCCCGTTGCAGTTCGGTGATGTTCAGCGCGCCGGTGCCGCAGGCGACGACCAGCCCGTCACGCGATGCCGCGAGCACTTCGCCCGGCGTGCCATTGCCGGTGACCGGTTCGGCGCGCCAGAGCTTGAGCGTGTCGCCGCCGAGCGTGGTCTGGGCGGAAGGAAACGGGTTGAAAGCGCGGATCTTGCGATCCAGCGCCTGTGCGCTGTCCCGCCAGTCGATCCAGGCTTCTTCCTTTTTCAGCTTTTCGGCGTAGGTCACGCCTGCGTCGGGCTGTCGGGTGCGGCCGGCCTGGAGCGCCGGCAGGTGTTCCAGCGCCGACACGATGGCCTGGGCGCCTTGCACCGCGAGCTTGTCGTGCAAGGTGAGCGCGCTGTCGTCGATGTCGATCGGCGTGACGTGGATCGACAACATGTCGCCGGTGTCCAGGCCGGCATCCATCTGCATGATGGTGATGCCGGTTTCGGCATCCCCCGCCAGGATGGCGCGCTGGATCGGCGCCGCCCCGCGCCAGCGGGGCAGCAGCGACGCGTGGATGTTCAGGCAGCCCAGCCTCGGCAGGTCGAGTACCGCCTGCGGCAGGATCAGGCCGTAGGCCGCGACCACCATCAAGTCGGCGTTCACGGCGGCGACTGGCGCCTGTTGCTCTGGCGTGCGCAGCTTTTCCGGCTGATAGACCGGCAGCCCCTGCTGTTCGGCCAGCACCTTCACCGGCGATGGCGTCAGTTTCATGCCACGCCCGGCCGGGCGATCGGGCTGGGTCAGTACCAGGGCGATTTCGTGTCCGGCCCGGATCAATGCGGCCAGCGCGCTGGCGGCGAAATCGGGCGTGCCTGCGAAGATCAGTTTCATGGCGGGAGCTTGGAGAGAGGTAGATAGGAGAACGGCCGGCAAGCAGGCCGGCCGCGATCGCCGCTTCCTGGCGACGCCTGGCTGCTACATGGTCTTTTTCTGGTTTTTCTTCAGCTTCTGCACAATACGGTTGAGCTTCAGCCGGGACAGCCTTTCGACGAAGACCTTGCCGTCCAGGTGATCGATCTCATGCTGGATGCAGATGGCCAGCAAGTCACCCGTCGCGATCTCGAACGGCTTGCCGTGGCGGTCGAGCGCACGCACCTTGATGTGATCGGCGCGTTCCACTTCCTCGTAGATGCCGGGTACCGACAGGCAGCCTTCTTCGTAGGTGGTCTGGCCTTCCTGCTCGATGATTTCCGGGTTGATCAGTACCAGCAACTGGTCACGTGTCTCGGAAATGTCGATCACGATCAGGCGTTCGTGCACGTTGACCTGGGTGGCGGCCAGCCCGATGCCTGGTGCTTCGTACATCGTCTCGGCCATGTCGTCGATCAGCTTTTGCAAGGCGTCATCGAAACGCGTGACCGGCTTGGCGACGATATGCAGGCGTTCGTCGGGATATTGGAGGATATTGAGTAAGGCCATGTTAGGTTGCGGCGAAAAAAGAATATATGCAGAATCAGTAAGCGGTATTCAGGGATACCGCAGCGGCTCGCAGCGAAGCAGGATCGCGCCTTTCAGCTTATGATTCCAGCTTTCGAGCCCCGCCCACCGGCCGAGCCGGCAACAATAATCATGAGCGTCGCCATGCGAAAAAAGATTATATCCCTTCTTTTGTTGATCAGCGGCAGCATCGGTTCCGTCTACGCCGACACTTTGGCGCTACAGGACAACGCCCCCGATCGCTACGTGGTGGTGAAGGGAGACACGTTGTGGGACATCTCCGGCAAGTTCCTGAAGAAGCCCTGGCGCTGGCCTGAAATCTGGGCGCTCAACAAACAGGAAATCAAGAATCCGCACTGGATCTATCCCGGCGACGTGATCGTCCTGGATCGTTCCGGCGCCGAGCCACGCCTGCGCCTGTTGCGCGACAGCAAGAACGCCGGGCGTACCAGCGGCGTGGTCAAGCTCGGGCCGCGTGTCCGTCTCGAGGAACTGGTCGGCGATGCCGCGCCCAGCATCCCGTTCAATGCGATCAAGCCGTTCCTCAATCGCCCGCTGGTGGTGGACGAGGGTGGCCTGCTCAACGCGCCGCGCATTGCCGCTGGCCCGGATGACCGCGTGTACTACAGCGCTGGCGACCGGGTGTACGCGGTGGGCCTGTCCGGCGAAGTGGCCAGTACCTGGCATGTGTTCCGCCCGGGGCGCCCGCTGATGGACCCGGACGATCCCGAAGGCAAGCGTGTGCTGGGCACCGAGGTGGATTACCTCGGCGATGCCGTGCTCGACGTGCCGGGCGATGTGGCCACACTGCGCATCGTCGCCAACCGCGAGGAGGTCGCCGTTGGTAGCCGTCTGATCCGTGCCGAGGAACTGCCGTTCATGAACTTCGCGCCCCACGCGCCGCAACAGGCGGTGCAGGGGCGTGTGGCCGCATCCTACGGCGGTGTGGCCGAGGCCGGTCCGTACACCACCATCGTGATGAACCGTGGCTCCAACGACGGCCTCGATATCGGCAGCGTGCTGGAAGCCTACAAGAAGCCGCGCCTGATCAAGAAGGAAAGCAAGGACGAGCCGGATCGCTTCACGCCGCCAGAAAAGAGCGGCAACGTCTTCGTCTATCGCGTGTTCCCGACGGTGTCGTATGGTCTGGTGCTCAACGCCACCATGCCGATCAATATCGGCGATGAGGTGAAATCGCCCGAATGACCGTGGCCGAGGTAAGCGCCTGGCTGCGTTTCACGCTGGTTCCAGGCGTTGGCCCCCGTCGACAGTTGGCCTTGCTGCGCGGCTTCGGTACCCCCGAAGCCGCGCTGTTTGCTTCCAGGGCGCAGCTCACATCCATTCTTCCGCCCGAACTGATCGACCTGTGGCTCGCCGCGCGCGACGGTGCATACGACGAGGCGGTGAACGATCACCTCGCCTGGCTGGAACAGCCCGGTAACCGCCTGCTGACCCTGGCCGACGACTGGTATCCACGCCCCTGGCTGGATCTGCCGGATGCCGCGCCGGTGCTTTTCCTGAAAGGTCGCCCGGAGTTGCTGGCATCCGAAGCGCTCGGCGTGGTGGGCAGCCGGAATGCCACCCCGCAGGGGATCAGCAACGCCGAGGCGTTCTCGCAGGCGATGAGCGCGGCCGGGCTGTGCATCGTCAGCGGCCTGGCTTCGGGTATCGATGCCGCCGCGCATCGCGGTGGGCTGGCGGGGCCGGGCGCGACCATCGCGGTTGTGGGCACCGGCCTGGATCGGGTGTATCCGGCCAGCAACCGGGAACTGGCGCACCGTGTCGCGCAGGAAGGATTGATCGTGTCCGAGTTCGTGTTGGGCACGATGCCGCGTGCCGAGCATTTTCCTCGCCGCAACCGGCTGATCGCGGCGCTGGCGCGCGGCACGCTGGTGGTCGAGGCGGCACTGGGCAGCGGCTCGCTCATCACCGCGCGGCAGGCTGCGGAGCTGGGACGGGAAGTCTTCGCCATCCCGGGGTCGATCCATTCGCCGGTGGCGCGTGGCTGCCACCGTCTGATCAAGGATGGCGCCAAGCTGGTGGAATCCGCCGACGACATCCTGGGCGAGCTGGGCTGGGGGGGCCGTACGCCCGCGCTACCCGGAATGGGTAAAAGTGCCAGACCACGCTGGGACGCCGAGGAGCAGGCTGTGCTCGATGCCGCTGGCTTCGATCCGGTGAATTTCGACACCCTGTTGCAACGATGCAACTTGACTGCCGACCGGCTCTGCGCAATTCTGCTGGGTTTGGAATTGAACGGGGCTGTTTCGGCCCTGCCCGGCGGTCGCTACCAGCGGCTTCAGGGCGCTGGATCATCCGGCTGACGGGCGGCGTGCGTATCCCGGCCTGTGTGGCGGATATCCGCGTCGTATATGGACGGATGCCGACCATCCCACGGGATGGTCTTTGTTTTGGCAGGAACTGGCGTAAAGCACATGCTGGATGTATTGGCCTATTTGTTTCAGGTGTTCTACCACGCGGACGGCATGCCGGACGTGCCCAAGCTCGCCAGCGAACTGGCGGACGCCGGTTTCGAGGATGACGAGATCGGCGAGGCGCTGGCGTGGCTGGACGACCTGGGCAAGGTGGATCTGGAGCCATACGCGGCGCTGGCCGGCCGTCACCTGCCCCGGCAGCTTCATCCGGACGAGGAATCACTGCTCAGCGCCGATGCGCTGCGTTACTGGCATGGTCTGAACCACGCCGACGCGCTGGATGCCGCCGAGCGCGAGATGGTGCTGGACCGGGTGCGCGAAGCCGCGCCGGTCGGCACCGGGCTGGAACGGCTGAAGCGGCTGGTGCTGCTCGCCATCTGGCACAAACGGCACGATCATGCCGCGCTATTGATCGAAGACATCCTGTTCGGCCGGGAAAACGCCACCCTGCATTGAACTCTGGCGTGAACCGGAGCGGCTCTTGCCTTGTCCACGTTCCGCCACTAATTAATAAAGCGCCGACTTCCACGCGCCAACTTTCCGAAGCTGAGCCCATGCCCGCCAACCTGCTGATCGTCGAATCGCCGTCCAAGGCCAAAACGCTGCAAAAATATCTGGGGAAGGATTTCCAGATCCTCGCCTCCTATGGTCACGTCCGCGGCCTGGTGCGCAAGGACGGCTCGGTCGATACCGAACACGATTTCAAGATGAAGTACCAGGTCATCGACAAGAACAAGAAACACGTCGATGCCATCTGCGCCGCCGTCAAGGATGCACAGAACGTCTATCTGGCAACTGACCCGGACCGCGAAGGCGAGGCGATTTCCTGGCACATCATGGAGATCCTCAAGGGCAAGAAGCTGATCCAGCCGGAAAAGACCTTCAAGCGCGTGGTCTTCCACGAAATCACCGAATCGGCGGTGAAGAACGCCGTGGCCAATCCGCGCGACATCGACGGCAACCTGGTCGATGCGCAGCAGGCGCGCAGCGCGCTCGATTACCTGGTGGGCTTCAATCTGTCGCCGCTGCTGTGGCGCAAGGTGCGTTCCGGCTTGTCGGCCGGCCGGGTGCAAAGCCCCGCGCTGCGCCTGATCTGCGAGCGCGAACTGGAAATCCGTGCCTTCACCAGCCAGGAATACTGGTCCATCCACCTGGACAGCCACAAAGGGCGCACCAAGTTCGGCGCGCGCCTGAACGAGTGGCAGGGCAAGAAGCTCGACCAGTTCGACGTGCCCGACGAAGCCACCCAGGCCGGGATCGTCACCGCGCTGGCTGGCAAGGACGCCCGTGTCGCCAAGGTCGAGAAGAAAAAGAAATCGCGCAGTCCGGCCGCGCCGTTCACCACCTCGACCATGCTGCAGGAAGCCGTGCGCAAGCTCGGCATGACCACCGACCGCACCACGCGCATCGCGCAGCAGCTTTACGAAGGGATCGACATTGGCCAGGGTACGGTCGGTCTGATCACCTATATGCGTACCGACTCGGTGGCGCTGGCCAACGAAGCCGTTGGCGAAATCCGCGAGTACATCGAAACCAATTTCGACAAGAATTACCTGCCCGGCGCGCCGGTGGTCTACAAGAACAAGGCCAAGAACGCGCAGGAGGCGCACGAGGCGATCCGCCCCACCGCGATCTCGCGCACGCCGGAATCGCTGAAGGGCTTCCTCAGCCCTGAGCAGTTCAAGCTGTACCAGATGATCTGGAAGCGCACGCTGGCCTGCCAGATGGCGCCTGCCAAGTTCGATACCGTGGGCATCGATATCCAGGTGGGCGACGAGGCCGTGTTCCGGGCCTCTGGCCAGACGCTGGTGTTCCCCGGTTTCATCGCGGTCTACCAGGAAGACGAGGACGACGTCGAGGACGAAGACGAAGCGCGCCTGCCGATCCTGGAGGAGGGCGAAACGCTGCCGGTGGACAAGATCTTCGGCGAGCAGCATTTCACGCAGCCGCCGCCGCGTTATTCCGAAGCGTCCATCGTCAAGGCGCTGGAAGAGTTCGGCATCGGCCGGCCGTCCACCTACCCGTCGATCATCCGCACGCTGAAGGATCGCGAATACGTCGATGTGGACAAAAAGCGCCTGATTCCCACCGATACCGGCGAAGTGGTCAACAAGTTCCTCACCGAGCACTTCACCCAGTACGTGGATTACCACTTCACCGCGAAGATGGAAGATCAGCTCGATGAGATCTCCAACGGCAGCCAGGATTGGGTGCCGGTGCTGGAGGAGTTCTGGAAGCGCTTCTCGCAGCAGGTGGAGGAAAAGCAGAGCCTCAGTCGCAAGGAAGTGACGCAGGAAGAGCTGGAGGAGGATTGCCCCAAGTGCGGCAAGAAACTGGCGATCCGGCTGGGCAAGCGCGGTCGCTTCATCGGCTGCACCGGCTATCCGGAATGCGACTACACCCGCAACATGGGTGAGGATGCCGAAACCGCGCCGACCGAGCCGGAGGTGGTCGAGGGCCGTACCTGTCCGGAATGCGGCTCCGCGCTGCATATCAAGACCGGTCGCTACGGCAAGTTCATCGGTTGTTCGGCCTACCCGAAGTGCAAGCACATCGAGCCGCTGGAAGCGCCGCGCGATACCGGCGTGGAATGCCCGCAATGCCACAAGGGCACGCTGAAGGAGAAGAAGAGCCGCTACGGCAAGCTGTTCTATTCGTGCAGCACCTATCCCAAGTGCAACTACGCCACCTGGGACCCGCCCATCGCCGAAGCCTGCCCCAAGTGCCAGTGGCCGGTGCTGACCATCAAGACCACCAAGCGTCGTGGCGTGGAAAAGAAGTGCCCGCAGAAGGAATGCGGCTGGTCCGAGGTGATCGAGCCGCCGGCACCCAAGGAGTGATCGACGACGGCGGGGTGAATCCCGCCGTGTGTCGGGTGCCAAAGTCGGCGTGCCACCACTGGCGCGCCCTACCGGTGGATTGCACGCCGTGCTGACCCGTCAAGGGTTGACCCGCCTCAAGGTCGCCCGCAAACTTACAAGCCCTCGATAGGCCAAGACGCCAACGAGGGCTTCGTATTTTGAGCCGCGGAGCAGGCACGCCCCATCAGGTGTGGCGCGGTTCGCAGCGCCGGTCCGATCGACCGGCCCAAGGGGATGAGAAGAATGGCCAAGCCCGAGTGGATGGTGACCGACGACGAGCGCTTTGTCGCTCAACGTGAGCTGGGGCTTTATCACGCCTATTTCGATGCCTTCGACCGGGTGGTGGCGCGGCTGTTGGTCGGCGACGGCTCATCCAGCCTGGGCGATGCGATGGTGGCGCTGTCCGACGTCACGCGCGCCAGCGTGGTCAGCCTGTATCTCGACACGCCCGGTAGCAGCAGTTCCCGCATGGTCGCCGCCTGGCGCGATCCGCACACCCGCCTGGCGGCGGTAACGCCGGAACCGCTCAAGCTGCTGGACTACAGCAGCTATCCGTTGCTGGCGGATACGCTGGCCGTGGGCATGGTGCTCAATAAATCCCTGCTGGAGCTGCCGCTGGCCGAGCAGATGCTGCTGGCCCAGATCGGCGCGCGGCGCATTCTCTGTATTCCCTTGCTCAATCGCGGCGAGCTGTTCGGCTTCCTGTGCTTCCTGGACGACGACGAACGCCGCGAACGCAGCCAGACCGAACTCAAACTGCTGGCCATGCTGGGCAACCACGTGGCACAGGCCCTGACGCGGCTCCAGATGGAGGAAGCGATGCTGGCCAACCAGCAACGCCTGCGCGCACTGGTTGGCGCCACCGAGGACATGGTGTTCGAAGTCACGCCGTCGGGCGCCATCGGCCAGGTCTGGTCCGGACACCCGGCATTGCCCGCCGCCGAAACGCTCACCGGACGCCAGCTGGCGTCCGTATTCCCACCCGAGATGGCGCAGCAGATCGCGCGCGGCGTGCCGGAGGCGCTGGCTGCGGGGCGTAGCATCTCGCTGCAATGCGTCTTGCCGCAGGCGGGGGTGTGGCTGCATGCGCGGTTGCAGCCGGTGACCGTGGGCGAGCCTCGCGTGGTGGTGCTGGTGCACGATGTGACCGAGCTGGCCCGCGACGCAGCACGCAAGAAAACCATGCTCGATACGCTCAATCTGCTGGAAGAAGCGATCATCGACATGGACCCCGCCGGCGAGTTGCTCGAAACGACGCCAGCCTGGGCCAAGCTGCGTGGCATCGATCCGCGCAACCTCGGCGTCGATCTGGGCAAGGCGCTGTTCACCTGGATCCACCCGGAGGACCTGCCGACCACCAGCGCCGCCTTTACGCGCCTGCTCAATTCGTCGGAGCCCACCAGCCAGCGCTTCCGGCTGATGCAGGAATCCAGCGATTTCCTGTGGGTGGAGGCGCGGCTGATCGCGCAGCGTGGCCCGGATGGTGCCTGTCATGGCGTGCGCGGCGTGCTGCGCGACGTGACCGTGGCGCACCTCAACGAACAGCACATCACCCAGCTTGCCCACTACGACACGCTGACCAAGCTGCCCAACCGGCTGCTGCTGGACCAGGCGCTGGCGCACGCGGTGGACCGTGCGCGGCGCGACAACACCAAGGTGGCGCTGGGCTTCATCGATCTGGATCACTTCAAGCAGATCAACGATGCGTTCGGCCACAAGATGGGCGACGAGCTGCTGGTCAATCTGTCGACCCGCCTGAAGGGCGTGCTGCGCGACAACGACCTGCTGGCGCGCTGGGGCGGCGACGAATTCGTCGTGGTGCTGCCCGACCTGACCGATATCGCCCGCCTGCCGGAAATCGCCGATCGCCTGCGCCAGGCCGCGCGCCAGGGCGTGGTGCTCGACGGTATGGAGGCCAAGCCGACCATCAGCGTGGGCTTTGCCATCTATCCGGACAACGCGGAATCGGGCGAGGAACTGCTGACCGCCGCCGACCACACGATGTACCACGCGAAGAACGCCGGACGGAACAATGTCTGTTTCTACAGCGACATCCTGCACCTGAAGGCGCTGGGGCGCGAACACGTGGCGATCCAGGCGCGCCTGTCGGACGCGATCCGCCTGGGCGGGCTCCAGGTGTTCTACCAGCCCATCGTGCAGTCCAAGGGTGGCGAGGTATTCGCCATCGAGGCGCTGGCGCGCTGGCAGGACGACAAGAGTGGCTGGATCAGCCCCGAGCTGTTCATTCCGATGGCCGAGAAGGTGGGCCTGATCCAGGAACTGTCCGACGTCGTCACTCACCAGGCCTTCTGTAAATTGCGCGAATGGCGCGATGCCGGGCTACACCAGAAGCTGATGCTCAACATCTCGCGCAGCCAGTTGTTTGCGCCGCGCTTTGTCTCCAACCTGGTGGAGCGCCTCAACGAGTTCCGCCTGCGTCCTTCGGACGTGATCCTGGAAATCACCGAGTCGGTGGCGCTTACCGACTACTCGCGGCAGCTCAAGCACCTGAAGCTGCTGGGCGCGGCGGGCTTCCAACTGGCCATTGACGACTTCGGCACCGGTTATTCCTCGCTGTCGCAATTGCACGAAATGCCGGCGCAGTTGCTGAAAGTGGATGTCTCGTTCACCCAGCGGCTGCATACCGAGGAAGGCCGTCGCATCATGCAGGCCATCGTCCAGCTCGGCAACGGCCTGGATCTCCAGATCGTGGTCGAAGGGGTGGAGAACCTGGAAACCGCGCGCTTCCTGCAAGGGCTGGGCGTGCATTATCTCCAGGGTTTCCATTTCAGCGAGCCGGTACCGTCCGGTGTGGCCGAGCTGTGGATGCGGCTGGGGCTGTCGGGCAAGATCTGACGGTTCGTCGCTGCGGCTAGCCGGCCGCGACAACCGGCCGCAAGCGATGCGTCGCTTCGGCCAGCAGCAGGCCCGGCGCCCGCCCATCCGTGGGGAAGGCGCTGGTGCCCACCTCCACGTTCAGGGCCAGATGTCGTTCCGGCATCACCAGCACCTGCCCCAGTGCAATGCGCAACGTTTCGTCCAGGCGTATCGCATCGAGCTGCGACGACACATGCAAAGCCAGGCTTTCTGCATCCCAGCGCGCCACGATATCGCCTTCGCGTAGCACGGAAGCAAGGCGGTTGAAGGCCGCCGCCCATAATGCGCGCTCCGCCCCCAGCCCGGCCATGCGTGCCTGTCCGGCGGCATCGGGAATCCGTACCAGCGCTACGGTGAAGGCGTGGGTTGCGGTCGGTGCCGTAATGGCGCGATGCAGGCGATGGTAAAGCAATGCGCGCGTGGGCAGGCCCGTTTCCGGATCGTATTCCGCCTGGGGACGGAGTTCGCCGGCTTCCTCGCGGATGCGCCGCAATGCGGTCCGGCGCTTGCTGAGCTGGAGGATGGTCCAGGCTGCGCCGGCCAGCGCGATGGCGGCGAGGAGCGTCAGGGGAAGAAGAAAATCCTGCATGGGGTGCCTTGCTATGAGCCGATTTCTTCTTAGCGGTCGAGGTGTATGGCAGGCAAGTTTTCCGGTGCTGGAATGCAAAGAGGCGCCGGGTGGCGCCTCTTTGCCTGCGGTCCGGCTGCTCAGTGCGACAGGATTTTCGAGAGGAAGGCCTGGGCACGCTCGCTGCGCGGGCTGCCGAAGAACTCGTCTTTCGCCGCGTCCTCGACGATGGCCCCCCGGTCCATGAAGATCACGCGATTGGCCACCTTGCGCGCGAAGCCCATCTCGTGGGTGACCACCATCATCGTCATGCCTTCGCGTGCCAGCTCGACCATCACATCCAGCACCTCGTTGATCATTTCCGGGTCGAGCGCGCTGGTCGGCTCGTCGAACAGCATGGCGATCGGGTCCATCGCCAGCGCGCGGGCGATGGCCACGCGCTGCTGCTGGCCACCGGAAAGCTGGCCGGGAAACTTGGCGGCGTGGGCGGACAGCCCCACACGGTCGAGCAGCGCCAGCCCCTTGGTGCGTGCTTCGTCTTCCTTGCGGCCGAGTACCTTGCGCTGTGCCAGGGTGAGGTTATCGGTGATCGACAGATGCGGGAACAGCTCGAAATGCTGGAACACCATGCCGACGCGGCTGCGCAGCTTGGGTAGGTCGGTCTTGGGTGCCCCCACCGACGTGCCATTGACGACGATGGTACCGGCCTGGAACGGCTCCAGCCCGTTCACGCACTTGATCAGCGTACTTTTGCCCGAGCCGGACGGGCCGCAGACGACGACCACCTCGCCTTTCTGCACCTCGGTGCTGCAATCGCTGAGCACCTGGAAGTCGCCGTACCACTTGCTGACGTTCTGGATTGAAATCATACGGTCAACCTCTTTTGCAGGCGCTTCACCAGGGTGGAGGCGCCGAAACTGATCACGAAATAAACGAGCCCGGCAAACAGCAGGAAGGTATGGAGTTCGCCGGTGATGTCGCCCTGCGAGCGCGCCACGTTCAGGAAGTCCATCATCCCGACCGCGTAGACCAGCGACGTATCCTGGAACAGGATGATCGACTGTTGCAACAGCAGCGGCGTCATCTTGCGAAAGGCCAGCGGCAGTACCACCAGCCGCATCGCCTGCGGATACGTCATGCCCAGCGCGTAGGCGGCGTTGACCTGGCCCTTGCTGATCGACTGGATGCCGGCACGCACGATCTCGCAGAAGTACGCTGCCTCGAACATCATGAAGGCGATCAGGCACGAGGTGAATGCGCCGATGGGCTGGTTGGTTCCGGTGACCCAGCCCACCATGAACGGCACGATGAAGTAGAACCACGTGATGACCAGCAGCAGCGGGATCGAGCGGAAGTAATTGACGTAAAAGCCCGCCAGCCAGGACAGCACCCGGATGCTGGATAGCCGGGCCAGGGCCAGTGCGGTGCCGATGATCACACCGCCGATCACGGCCAGCACGGTCAGTTCGAGGGTGAGCAGCAGGCCGTTGCCGAGCGAAGGAAAGGCCTGGATAACCTGAGTGAAATCCATGTCACTTGCCTCCCAGCGCGATCAGGCCCGGTACGCGGACACGTTTTTCCACGGTGCGCATGACCAGCATCAGGCCCATGTTGAGCACGAAGTAGATCACCGTCGCCAGGGTGAAGGCCTCGAACAGGTTGGCGGTGAACTCCGCGGTCTGCTTGGTCTGCGCCAACAGCTCCATCAGCCCGATCAGCGACGCGACCGATGAATTCTTGAAGACGTTGAGGAACTCGCTGGTGAGCGGCGGGATGATGATGCGGAACGCCTGCGGCAGCAGCACCTTGCGATAGACTTGCGGCAGCCGCAGCCCCAGTGCGTAGGCTGCCATCGACTGGCCGCGCGGCAGCGCCTGGATGCCGGTACGCACCTGCTCGCAAACGCGCGCGGCGGTGAACAGCCCCAGGCAGACGGTGACGCTGATGAACGCGCTGGTGGCCGGGTGCAGGTCCTGCTTGAACCACAGTTCGATCTTTTCCGGCAGCCAGTCGGGAACGATGAAGTACCAGATGAACAATTGCACCAGCAACGGCACATTGCGGAACAGTTCGACATAGACGGTGGCGGCGCGGGCCGCGAAGCGGCCGGGCAGCGTGCGCATCACGCCGAGCACGGTGCCCAGCAGGAGCGCGATCACCCAGGCGGACAGCGACAGGGCGATGGTCCAGCCCAGGCCGGCGATGAACCAGTCCAGGTAGATTTCGCTGCCGATGCCGGTGGACTTGAAGAAAACACTCCAGTCCCAGTTGTAATTCATGCTTTTCCTCCTCGATGTCGCAGGCCGTCGCGTTTCAAACGCGTTCGAGCGGCATGGATACAAAAATCGGCGCATACGCGATGGGTACCGCGAGTATGCGCCGATCCGTGCCGCTGCCCGTCAGCATGGCGCCGAAGGTGCGCCAGGTACGGCTGGATGCCGATGGTGGCCCGGCCGCGCTCCGCATGGTGGGCGGCGTGCGGTCGGGCGGGAAGGGCGTTACATCTGCTCGGCAGACTTGTCGGTCGGGTTGGCCAGCAGTTCTTTCAGCTCTTCGCTCATGGGGAAGTTCAGATTCAGCCCCTTGGGCGGAACCGGGCTCTGGAACCAGCGCTTGTAGATGGTGGCCATCTCCGGCGACTTGAAGGTGGCCTTCAGCGCATCGTCCACCACCTTTTTGAACTGCGGGTCGTCCTTGCGCAGGCTGCAACCGTAGATTTCGTACGATTGCGGCTTGCCGACGATCACCCAGTCGTTGGGGTTCTTGGCCTTGGCCATTTCGCCGGCCAGCAGCGCGTCGTCCATCATGAATGCCACGGCGCGGCCCGATTCCAGCATCAGGAACGATTCGCCGTGATCCTTGGCGCTGATGATGTTCATGTCCAGCTTCTTCTCGGCGTTCATCGCCTTGATCAGCCGTTCCGAGGTGGTGCCGGCGGTGGTGACGACGTTCTTGCCGGACAGATCGGCGAAATCCTTCACGCCGGAGGTCTTTTTGGTCAGCAGGCGGGTGCCGATCTCGAAGATACCGACCGAGAATGACACCTGCTTCTGGCGTTCCAGATTGTTGGTGGTGGAGCCGCATTCGAAATCGACCGTGCCGTTCTGTACCAGTGGAATGCGGGTTTGCGAGGTCACCAGGTTATAGCGGACCTGAAGATTGGGCATCTTCAGTTCTTTCTTTACATTGGCGACGATCTTGTCGGCCAGATCCATCGAGTAGCCGATGGGTTTCTGGTTGTTCAGATAGGAAAACGGAATCGACGAATCGCGGTGGCCGATGACGATCACGCCGTTGTCCTTGATCTTCTTCAGCGTGCCGGAAAGTTCTTCGGCCTGGGCGCCGATGGCGATCAGGGCTGTGGCGGCAATGCTGAGGCGCAACATTTTCTTCATCTCACACTCCAGTGGGTGGGAACAGCGTGAACGCTAGTATAGGCAGGTCGATTCCCTGCTGCTCTCAGTGATATCCCTAGCGCTGGGGAAGCGCCATTCGCATCGAGATGTTGCCAAAATGCGGCAAATTCCGTGAAATTCTTGGAATCAGCCGTGCATCGGGGCCAGCACCTGACGCAGGAACTGGCGCGAGCGCTCGTGCTGGGGGCGGGTGAAAAACCATTCCGGCTGGGTGTCTTCCAGGATTTCGCCGTGATCGAGGAAGATCACGCGATCCGCCACTTCGCGGGCAAAGCCCATTTCGTGGGTGACGACCATCATGGTCATGCCGGATTTGGCCAGGTCCTGCATGACCTGCAACACCTCGCCGATCATTTCCGGGTCGAGCGCGCTGGTGGGCTCGTCGAACAGCATCACCTTGGGCTGCATCGCCAGCCCGCGCGCGATGGCCACGCGCTGTTGCTGGCCACCGGACAGATTGGCCGGATAGGCATCGCGCTTGTGCGCCAGTCCCACGCGGTTGAGCAGTTCCAGCGCGCGTTCGCGCGCCACGGCGGGGGCGAGTTTCTTGACCTTGATCGGCGCGAGGGTGATGTTGTCCAGCACTGACAGGTGCGGATAGAGATTGAAGTGCTGGAAGACGAAGCCGACTTCCTCGCGGATACGGTTGATGTTGGTCCGCGGATTGTTCACCTGCACCTCGTCCACCCAGATCTCGCCGCGTTCCACCGGTTCGAGCTGGTTGATGGTGCGGATCAGGGTGGATTTGCCCGAGCCGGAGGGGCCACAGACCACCACCACCTCGCCGACGTTCACCTTGAGGTTGATGTTCTTGAGCACGTGGTGCTCGCGGTCGTACCACTTATCGACATTGCTGAAGCGGATCATGGGATTGTCTCGCCTTGGATTGCCAGCAGTGTGTGTGGGCGCTGGCACGTGCGCAAGACGGGAAATCCCTGAATCGCGCGCCATGGGCGCGCGCGGCTAGCGGCGGGAGGGAACCGTGTCCAGCGCGTTGGCGAGTGCGACGAACTGGCCGACTTCCAGGTTTTCCGGGCGCAGGCCGGGATTGATTCCCAGGGTGGCGAACAAGGTGTCGTCCACAATGCCCTTCAGGTTGTTGCGCAGGGTCTTGCGACGCTGGGCGAAGGCCGCGACGACCAGATCTTCCAGCCGCCCCAGATCGTTTACCAGATAGCGTGGCTCCGGCCACGGCAGCAGCCGTACCACGGCGGAGTCCACCTTGGGTGGCGGGTAGAACGCGCCAGGAGGCACATCCAGCACCCGTTCCATATAGAAACGCAGTTGCAGCATCACCGACAGCCGCCCGTAGTCGGTTGTCGAAGGCTCGGCGACCATGCGATCGACCACTTCCTTTTGCAGCATGAAGTGCATGTCGGCGATGCGCGGCGCAAAGCTGGCGAGATGGAACAGCAGTGGCGTCGAGATGTTGTACGGCAGATTACCGACCAGCCGCAGCTTGCCGCCAGGCGCGATCTCGTCGGCCAGTTGGCCGAAGTCGAACTTCATCGCATCGACGTTGTGGATCACCAGTTCCTCGGCGCTGTAACGCTGAGTCAGATGGGCGACGATGTCGCGGTCGATTTCCACTGCGTGCAGGCGTCCGGCACGGGTGATCAGGGGGCCGGTCAGTGCCGCCAGCCCAGGGCCGATCTCGACCAGCGCATCGCCTGGATGCGGATCGACGGCATTGACGATATCGGCGATGACGCCCTGGTCTTGCAGGAAGTTCTGGCCGAAGCGCTTGCGGGGAATATGTGCCATGGAATTTAGCGGGATTGACGGTCGGCGCCAGCGGTGGCCAGTTCCCGGGCCAGTGCCAGCGCGGCTTGCAGGCTGCCTGGATCGGCCTTGCCCGTGCCGGCGAGGTCCAGCGCGGTGCCATGGTCCACCGAAGTGCGGATCAGTGGCAGGCCCAGCGTGACATTGATACCGTGGCCGAAGCTGGCGAACTTCAGGACCGGCAGGCCCTGGTCGTGATACATCGCCAGCACGGCATCGCCTTGTTCCAGTTGCTTGCGGTTGAACAGCGTATCGGCGGGTAGCGGGCCGATCAGCGTCATGCCTTCGGCGCGTAGCGCGGCCAGCGTTGGTTCGATGACGTCGATTTCCTCGCGACCCAGATGGCCGCCTTCGCCGGCATGGGGATTCAACCCGGCAACCAGGATGCGCGGTGCGGTCAGCCCGAACTTGGTTTTCAGATCGGCATGCAGGATGTGCAGCGTGCGGCTGAGCGTCTCGGGTGTGATGGCATCCGGCACTTCCGCCAATGGTAGATGCGTGGTCGCCAGCGCTACGCGCATTCCGCCACCGGTCAGCATCATCACCACCTGTTCGGTGCCGGTACGTACCGCTAGGTACTCGGTGTGGCCGAAAAAGAAACCCTCGGCTACGCCGGCATCATTGATCACGCCCTTGTGGATGGGAGCGGTGACGATGGCGCCGAAGGTGCCATCCAGGCAGCCGTCGATGGCAGTGTCCAGCAGCTTCAGTACATATGCGGCGTTTGCCGGATTCAGTTGGCCGGGCTGTGACGGAACGGCCAGTGGGCAATGCAGGATGGCGACGTCGTCGTCACGCGCCGGATCGAAGTCCGGCCACGCGGCAGTGACCCCGACCGCCTGCGCGCGCTGGGTCAGCAGATCGCGGTCACCCAGCAAGACCAGCCGCGCCTCGTGATTGCCGGCCGCCAGGGCGGCCGCAATCTCCGGGCCGATGCCGGCGGGTTCGCCGGTGGTGAGCGCGAGGGCTGGGCGCATCAATCGTCGTTCAGGCGGATGTTCACGTAGGCGCGGTCGCGCGCCTGGCGCAGCCAGTCGTCGAAGGCTTCGTCGGACTTGCGTTGCTTGAGCGCCATCCGCACGCGGAAGCGCTCGCGTTCTTCCGTGACGTCCTGTTGGCGGCGCTCCAGCACCTGGATCAGGTGGACACCGAACGGCGAGCGCACCACGGCGCTGACTTCGCCCGGCTTGAGCGCATTCATCGCCTGTTCGAATTCGGGCACGGTTTCACCAGGGTTGACCCAGCCCAGGTCGCCGCCGTTGGCGGCGCTGCCGTCCTCGGAGAAGCCGCGCGCCACCTCGGCGAACGATGCGCCGGCCACGATGCGGTCACGCAACTGTTGCAGCTTCTGGTGGGCATCGCTTTCCGAAACCAGCTCGCTGGTCTTGATCAGGATATGGCGGGCGTGGGTCTGCTGGACCACCTCGCGGTGGTTGGCCTCGCGTTTTTCATCCAGCCTGAACATGTGGAAACCGATCGGGCTGCGGATGATCTCGGTGACCTGCCCGACCTGCATCTTGTCCAGCAGTTGCAGCATTGCGGGCGGCAGGCTGCCCGACTGGCGCCAGCCCAGCGAACCACCGCTGATGGCCTCCTTGCCGTCGGAATAGCTGGCGGCAACGGCGGAGAATGCCTTGCCGTCAGCCAGTTCCTGCCGGGCGGCCACGATGCGCGCCCGCCGGGCCTGGATCTGGTCGGCGGAGGCGTTTTCGGGGATCGACACCATGATCTGCGACAACTGGAATTCCTGCTCTGCCTTGCCGGCATTCAGCTTGAGGTAGTCGTCCACCTCGTTTTCGGAGACGAACACCTTGTTGTCGATCTCGCGCTCGCGCAGCCGGGCGATGGTGATTTCGTTACGGATATCCTCGCGGAACGCCTTCCAGCTCATGCCGCTGGCTTCCAGCTTGCCGCGGAACTCGGCCATCGACAGCTTGTTCTGCTCCGCGATGCGCGAAATGGCGCGTTCCAGCTGTGCATCGTCCACGCGGATGCCGATCTGGTTGGCGTACTGGATCTGGATCTGGTCCAGGACCATGCGTTCGAGCACCTGTTGCCGCAGTACGTCATCGGGTGGCAACTGCACGCTCTTGCCTTGCAGGTTCTTCTTGACCGAGGCGATCCGGGCGTCGAGTTCGCCCTCGGTGATCGCGCCGCGATTGACCACCGCGACGACACGATCGACGGTGGTCACCTGGGCCGGTGCGGCCAGGGCGGTCAGGCACAGGGCCAGGGCGGGTAGAACGGATTGGAGCAGCTTCATGGCTTTACTTGATCGAGGTTGGTGCAACGACATCGGTATAACCGGGAATGGACTGGCGCAGCGTGGCAACGGGATTGCTCCCCAGGCCGACCAGTCCGCCAAGTTCGAGCATGGCGAAATAGGTGACAGTGTATTTGTCTTCGTCTTCGGCCGTATCGCTGTCGTCGTTGACGTAGCGCTGGGCCACCAGCCGCAGCGCCCAGCAACCGGCATTGTACTCAAGCCCCGCCAGGGCCTCCAACGAGCTATGGTCTTTCAGCGAGTAGTTATAGCGGGCTACGCCATACCAGTTGCGCGTGATGGGCCATTGGCCGCTAATATCGATCTGCTCGATGATCGGGCTGACATTGCGGTTCATCACGTAGCGCAGATTGAGCGCGCGGCCCTCGCCGGGCGCCCAGCCAAGCCCGGCGTCGGCCCGGGCGGTGGCGCCTTCATTGACGTTGTATTGCAATGAATAGTTCGCGATGAACTGCCGCCATAACCGGCCGCCGAACGAGATCAGCAGGTCCGACTCCTGCACATCGGCGGGCTTTTCATAGGCATCCAGCGTCACCCGCTGGTCCTGGAAATAGAAACGCTGGCCGATGGTGGCGTTGAACCGTTCCTCGCCACTATCCCCTTCGAAGAAACGGGTGGTCAGCGCCAAGGTGATCTGGTTGGCATCGTTGATCCGGTCATTGCCGGAATAACGGTTTTCCGAAAAAATCTGCGCCAGCGAAAAATCGGTCAGCGCCGAATCGAAATTCGGCAGGTTGGACTGGTCTTTGTACGGGATGTACACGTAGTAGGCGCGGGGTTCCAGCGTTTGTGTGTAATCCCAGCCCTTGAAGGTGTCGTCGCGTTCGAAGATCAGGCCGGAATCGAGGCTGAAAGTGGGCAGGACGCGGCTGATGTTATCGCCTTCGATGTTGCCGTTGTCGTTCAGCATGTAGTAGCTGGCGTGCACGCCGACCTTGGGCTTGATGAAGGCATACGACGTCTGCAACAACGGATAGGTGATGGTGGGATTGACCCACATCCGCTGGCCGTCGATCTTGGTCGGGTGGCTGAAATCGGTGTATTCGCCGGTCAGGCTGATCTGTGCGCCTTTGATCCAGTGAGGCGAACTCGAATAGTAAAGCTGCGGCAGCCGCGCATAGGGAATATCGACCGGGTCGGATTCGCTTTGCAGTGTCTGGAAGCGTTGCCAGCGTGCCAGCCCGCTCCAGCCGTCGCCGGCGTAATTGAACGCCAGCTCGCGCGGCAGGTTGGTTTGCGAAGCCACCGCCACCTGATCGCCGAAATCGTTGAAGTAATCGTCGTCCGATACTTTTTCCACCTGCGCCGACATCGACAGTCGCGGCGTGATCTGTTGCCGATGCAGGAAGGAAATGCTGTAGCGATCCTCTTCTTCCTTGTGATCGCTGATTCGCTCGGCACGGATCTGGCCGTTATAGGACGGTTGCAGGTAGCGGAACTCCGCTCCCAGCATGGTGCCGCGATCGGTCAGGTAACGCGGATAGAAGGTGGCGTCGTAATTGGGCGCGATGTTCCAGTAGAACGGGGTCTGGATGTCGATGCCGTTACGGTTGTCGAAGGCGATCGACGGGGCCAGGAAGCCGGTCTGCCGGTTGCCCGACAGCGGAAAATTCAGCCAGGGCGAGTACAGGATCGGCACGCCGTAAAACTGGATCCAGCCGTTGTAGGCCATGCCGACGTTGTTGGCGTAGTCGAGCGACAGCGTGCTGGCGCGCAGGTACCAGTCATCCCGGTCGGCCGGGCAGGTGGTGAAGCGGGCGCTGCGCATCTTGTAGCGATCGGGGCCGTCGAACAGCAGCTTCACCGCGTCGGCGCGCGCCACGCCTTGCGCCACGTGATAGTCCGGGTTGTCCAGCGTGCCGCGGCGCGGCCCGAGGTAGTAGTCGAGATTGTTGCCGGTGAGGACGTCGCCGTCGCGCGTCATGCGCACCGCGTCGCCGGCCTTCAGGTGATCGGTTGCCGAATCGTACTGCGCCCATTCGGAGCGCACTTCGGTCGTATCGCGCTGAATGATCACGTTGCCGTGCGCTTCCGCCTCGGTGCGGGAGCGGGCGATGGCCTCGTCGGCTTCGATCTGGATCGCGGGCTCGGGCACTTCCTCCGCCGCGATCGCGTGAACGGCCAGAAGGGCGAGCGTAAGGGCTGAAAGTCGGAGCGGCGGGAAGGCGAACATAGGCCGGGCAACTGATAGAATTCGCGGATTCTACCCCAATGTCCCTGGCGCCATGCAGCAAACCAATGTGAATGACTCCCCGAACGCCGATGCGCGCCGACAGACCTTGCGCCATTGGCTGGCCACGGTGACCGACACCCAGCCATTGTCGCTGGAGGCGGGCGGCTCGGATGCCAGCGTCAGGCACTACTGGCGTGCCCGGTTGCCCGACCGCAGCGTGTTGGTCATGGATGCCGACCCGGCGCAGTTCGACGTTGCCCCTTTCCTGGCGCGGCAGGCCGAATTGGTGGCCGCTGGCATCCGCGTGCCGGCGGTGCTGGCGCAGGATGCGGCGCAGGGTTTCGTGCTGCTGGAAGATCTCGGCACCCAGGAATTGACGCCGCTACTGGATGGCCCCGCTGTCGCACGTGACTGGTACCTGAAGGCCATCGACCTGCTGGTGCGGATGCAGGCGGGCCTTGCCAGCGCACATCTGCCCGTGTTCGACGCCGGGTTCCAGCGTCGCGAAATGGAAATCTGCCGCGAGTGGTATGTCGGCGTGCACCTCGGGTGCCAGCTCGACGAGCGCCAGCTCGCGGTATGGGAGCGTTCGCTTGCCCTGATCGTGGCACGCAACACCGCGCAACCCATGCTGTTCATGCATCGCGACTACCACTCGCGCAATCTGATGGTGGTGGGCAACGAGCTGGCGGTGCTGGATTTCCAGGATGCCGTGCATGGCCCTGTCGCCTACGACCTGATGTCGCTGCTGCGCGATGCCTACATCGACTGGAGCGAGGATTTCGTGCTCGATCTCGCCATCCGTTACTGGGAGCGTGCTCGCGCCGAGGGTGTGCCGGTCCACGCCGACTTCGGCGATTTCTACGCCGCCTTCGAGTGGCAGGGTTTGCAGCGTCACCTGAAAGTGCTGGGCCTGTTTGCGCGGCTGAAGCATCGCGACGGCAAGGATCGCTATCTCGCCGATATCCCGCGCGTGTTCGGCTACGTCAGGGCGGTCTGTCGCCGCTACAGTGAACTGACGCCGCTCGGCCGCCTGTTGCTCGACCTGCACGGCGAACGCGAGACGGTGGGCTACACCTTTTAGTCGCGCGAGCAACGCCATGTGACGGAAGACCGTCGCCCCCATCCCTTGAGCACACGCCCCAATGAAAGCAATGATCCTTGCCGCCGGCCGCGGCGAACGCATGCGCCCGCTGACCGATACCTGCCCCAAGCCGCTGCTGGAAGTGGCGGGCATACCGTTGATCGGCTGGCACCTGAGACGGCTGGCTGCGGCGGGGATCACCAATGTGGTCATCAACCATGCCTGGCTCGGTCACCTGATCGAAGCGCGGCTGGGCGATGGTGGCGATTACGGGGTATCGATCCGTTATTCGCCGGAACGCCGGGCGCTGGAATCGGCGGGGGGCATCGCGCATGCGCTGCCGTTGCTCGGCGGGCAGCCCTTTGCCGTGATCAACGGCGACATTTTTACCGACTACGATTTCAACAGGCTTGCCGGTCTTGCCGCCCGGCTGGGTGAGATGCCTGCCGGTGCCACGGCCCATCTGGTGCTGGTACCCAAGGCGGGTTATCCGACAGGGCGCGATCTGACGCTGGACGCGGATGGCCGGGCCAGGCCCTGCGAGGACGGTGATGCGCCGCTGACGTTTTCGGGCATCGCGCTCTACCGGCCGGAATTCTTCGCCGATGTTGCACCCGCTGCACCCAAGCCCTTGCTGCCGTGCTTCCTGGATGCGATGGCGCGCGGACAGGTCAGCGCGGAGCGCTTCGACGGGTGCTGGCTGGATGTAGGAACCGTGGAACGGCTGGATGAAGCTAATCGGCGAGTGGTCGAAGTGCCATCAAATATGCCGGATTTGTAACTTGCTGGCATGTTGCAGTGCGGCGTAATCTGGCTTGAACGCCTTTCAGGAGCTGAACCATGACGTTGTCGCAATCCAGCTTTCTCTCTGAGCAACAAGCTCGGTACAACAAGATGCAGCATGCGTTGCGGCAGGCCTTCGACCCGTTCGGCCTGATGCAGACCGGGTTCGACGCACAACGTGCGTGGCTGTCCCATCCCGACCAACTCGCCGCCACGCTCGGTGACTGGACCAACGATTACATCCGCTGGTGCAACGCGGCGGCGGGCCGTGCGCTGGGGTTGCCCGAAAACGATCCCTTCGTGCCAAACCCCGAAGATACGCGTTTCGCCGATGCCATCTGGAACGATTCGCCGTACTGGGACATGGTCAAGGAGTGGTACCTGTTCAACACCCGCTGGTTGCAGGATGCGCTCTACGCCACGCCGGAACTGGACGAGCATGACCGTTCGCGCGCCGCATTCTGGTTGCGGCAGTACCTGAACGCGGTCGCCCCCACCAATTTTTTCTTCCTCAACCCGGTGGCCATGGTCAAGGCGCTGGCCACGCGCGGCGAAAGCGTGTTCGAAGGGTTCATCAATTACTCGCGCGACGTGGCCCGCGGCGACATCGCCATGACCGACATGTCCGCCTTCAAGGTGGGCGAGAATCTGGGAACCACGCCCGGCGCGGTGGTCTATCGTGGCAAATTGCTCGAGGTGATCCATTACGAGGCCACCACGCCGAACGTGCACAAGGTGCCCATCGTCATCGTGTCGCCGTGGATCAACAAGTTCTATGTGCTCGACCTGGATGCCAAGAAGAGCATGATCAAGTTCCTGGTCGACCAGGGCTTCTCGGTCTTCATCACCAGCTGGAAGAACCCGGACGGTGATTCGCGCGACGTCGCATTCGACGATTACCTGACCGATGGCGTGGCGCGCATTGTCGAAGTGGCGCGCGAAATCTCTGGCAGCGAACAGGTCAACCTCGTCGGCTATTGCATCGGCGGCACGCTGGTGGCCACCTACCTGGCGTGGCTGGCCAAGCGTGAAGAAGAGCAGAAGCTCGTCGCCAGCGCCACGCTGCTGACCTCGCTCACCGATTTCTCCTGGCCGGGCGACATCGAAGTCTTCCTGGATGAAGAGGGCCTGGCGTTCGTCGAGAACACCATGAAGCGCAAGGGCTACCTGGACGGCAAGGAAATGGCGGCCAGCTTCCGCATGCTGCGCGCCAACAGCCTGGTGTGGAACTACTGGGTGGGCAACTACCTGATGGGCGAAACGCCGATGCCGTTCGACGTGCTTTACTGGAACATGGACACCACGCGCATGCCGGAGCGCATGCACTGCTACTACCTGCGCGAGTTCTACTTCAACAACCGGCTGACCCAGCCCGACGCGCTGACCATTGCCGGCCAGCCGATCGACCTGGGGCGCATCGGTTCGCCGCTGTTCATGGTGAGCACCGAGGAAGACCACATCGCGCCGTGGAAACAGACCTGGAAGCTGACCGAACGGGTGAGCGCGCCGGTGAGGTTCACGCTGTCCACCTCCGGCCACATCCTCGGTATCGTCAACCCGCCGCGCCCCGACTCCAAGCGGAGCTACTGGCAGGGCGACGTGCCGCAAGGCACGGTGGACGAAGCATGGAAGAGCGCCCAGACCAAGCAACCCGGCTCCTGGTGGCCGAGCTGGGTGGAATGGCTGCGTCCGCGTTCGGGCGACCAGGTGAAGCCCAGAACGGCCAGCCGCAAGTACCCGGTCATCGACGCCGCCCCGGGCCTCTACGTGCGCGAATCCTGAGCGCGATCCGCATCGCCGACCGCCCCACCCCTGTTTTCGGGTGGGGTTTTTCATGGGTGCGGCGCGGGATCAGCCGCGCCGTGTCAGATGCGGTAGCCGTGCTTCCAGCAGTGCCGTTACCTGTTGCAGGCAGTGCTGCGGCGTCAGGCGATCGGTGTCGAGCATGAGGTCGGGCTGGCGTGGCGCTTCGTAGGGCGCATCGATACCGGTCAGCCCTGGCAGCGCCCCAGCCCGCGCCCGCGCGTACAGCCCTTTCGGGTCTCGGGCCTCGCAGGCTGCCAGTGGCGCCGCACACCAGATTTCCAGGAACGGTGCGCCGACCCGCTCCCGCAACATGGCGCGTTGCCGTGCCAACGGCGCGATCAGCGCCAGCAGCACCAACAGCCCGCCTTCTGCCATCAGCCGCGCCACTTCACCGGCGCGGCGTACGTTTTCACTACGATCCGCCTCGGAAAATCCCAGGTCGGCGCACAGACCGCGCCGCAGGACATCACCATCCAGGATCGCCGCCGCGTGCCCCTGCGCGGTGAGCTGCGCGTGCAGTTGTTGCGACAGCGTCGATTTGCCGGCACCCGGCAGGCCGGTGAACAGCAGTACCGCGCCATTCCCGGGATACGCTGATAACGAAATGGAATTGGGTAGGATCATCGTGGACGTCTAGAATTCGGCGTCATCATTTTAACGCCATCGACGCCGATGTCTTCGCCACTGCCACGCCATGCCCGCCTGCCACTGCGTTTCGATGCCGCCGAACTGGCGATCTGGCTGGATCGCATGCCCGATGCGGCCTGGAGCCGCCACTTCAATACCGAGCACTACGAAGGTGAGTGGCGGGGCATCGCGCTGATCGCGCCAGCCGGAGCGCTGACTCCGCTGGCCCCGCCGGAGCGATGCCAGTCGGTAATCGCTACCGAATGGCTGCAACGGTTCCCCGCATGGCAAACGGTACTGGACCGCATCAAGGCGCCCATCCGTAGCGCGCGGTTACTGTCACTGGCGGCGGGCGCGCGCATCCGCGAGCATCGCGACCCGGACCTGGGTGCGCCCGATGGTGACGTGCGCCTACATATTCCGCTGCGCACCCATCCGCAGGTGGAATTCGTGCTGGATGGCGAGGCGGTGCCGATGGTGGCGGGTGAATGCTGGATGCTGGATCTGTCGCGCCCGCACCGGGTGGACAACGACAGCGCGCTCGAGCGCGTGCACCTGGTCATCGACGTGGCCCGTTGCGACTGGCTGTCCACCGCCATCGCGGCCGGCCTGGGCGATACGCCGCCATCCCGCCCGGCGCGGGGCGCGCGCGAGTTCGCCCGACTGCGCGCGCATATCCATGCCGACCCCACGCTGATCGCGCAACTGGCCCGGCTGGAATCCGCCGCCGAGTTCACCGATACGCTGCTGCAACTGGCGGGGGAGATCGGCCTGAAGCTGGGGGCGGACGATGTCCGGAACGCGATGCGGCAGGGCCGGCGCGCCTGGAGCGAACAATGGATGGCGTGATGGATTATCGTGACTGGCTGCCGATCCGCGCGTGGGGCGCGGAGGGGGGCTGGTCGATCGACTGGGCCTGGTTCGGCGCGGCACCGCTGACGGAGCCTTTTTTCCAGGACAGCATCGAAGCGGCGTTGCGGCGCCCGTTCAACCAGGCGCTGCGCCGACAGACCGCCATGGCCGAGTTGTCGCGCTGGCGCGAGGCCAGCCCGGGCGTGCCGTTGCAGGCGCTGGTCTATCATGCGTCGCGCTGTGGTTCCACGCTGATCACCCGGATGCTGTGCGCGCTCGACAGCCATGCGGTCTACGCTGAACCGCCACCGCTGGATGCGGTGCTGCGCGCACCCTGGCGCGATGCCACCGCCGAAGCGCATCAAGGCGCCTGGCTGCGCGACCTGGTATCGGCGCTGGGCCAGCGGCGGCAGGGCGCCGAGCAGTGTGTCGTGATCAAGCTGGACGCCTGGAACATCTTCGAGGCTGACCGGATGCGCGCTGCGTTCCCCGATGTGCCGGGCATTTACCTGTATCGCCATCCGCTGGAAATCGCCGTCTCGCACCTGCGCCAGCCGGGGCGGCATATGGTGCCGGGCCTGATCGGCGCATCGCCGCTGGCGTTCGCGCCGGACGAGGCGGCCGCGATGCCTCGGGTGCAGTTCATCGCCAGGACGCTGGGACGGCTGCTCGCGGCCGGGCTGGCGCAATGCGAGGCGCGCCACCTGCTACCGGTGAATTATCTCGAACTGCCGCACGCGGTCTGCGGCCGGCTGGGCGACCTGCTGGGCGTGCCACCCGCATGCAATGAAGCGGTGCTGGCGCAAGCCGCACATCACGCCAAGCAGCCGCAAGCCACTTTTGCGGAGGATGGCGCCAGCAAACGTGCCGAGGCGCCGGCTGCATTGATCGAAGCCATCGAGCAATGGGCAATGCCGTCCTATCGCGCGCTGGAGGCATTGCGATCGGGTTCGGCGTGACGGCCATGAAAAAGGCGCCCCGCAGGGCGCCTGTTTCGTCGGCAGCGTGGGTTACTCCACGTCGTCCATCACCGCCGTGGTGTACACATCCTGTACGTCATCCAGCGATTCCAGCGCGTCCAGCAGGCGCTGCATCTTGGCAGCGTCGTCGCCGGCCAGCTCGGTCTCGGCCTGGGGCTTCATCGTGACTTCGCCCATCTCCGCCTTGAAGCCGGCAGCTTCCAGCGCTTCGCGGATGGTGACGAACTCGTACGGCGGGGTGATGACTTCGATCGAGCCGTCGTCGTTGGTGATCACGTCCTCGGCGCCGCCTTCCAGGGCGGCTTCCATCAGCGCGTCCTCATTGGTGCCGGGTGCGAACACCAGGTAACCGCAATGCTTGAACTGGAAGCTCACGCAGCCGTCGGTGCCCATGTTGCCGCCATACTTGGAGAACGCATGGCGTACGTCGGCCACGGTGCGGGTCTTGTTGTCGGTCAGGCAATCGACCATCACCGCCGCGCCACCGATGCCGTAGCCCTCATAGCGGGTTTCGACGTAGTCCACGCCTTCCAGATTGCCGGTGCCCCGGTCGACGGCGCGGCTGATGTTGTCTTTCGGCATGTTGGCCGCCAGGGCCTTGTCCACCGCCAGCCGCAGGCGCGGATTCATGTTGAGATCGCCACCGCCCATCTTGGCGGCCACGGTGATTTCCTTGATCAACCGCGTGAAGACTTGCCCGCGCTTGGCGTCCTGACGCCCCTTGCGGTGTTGAATATTCGCCCATTTGCTATGGCCGGCCATGATGCGATTTCCTGCGTGGGTAGGTTGAAATGACGCCGGATTTTAGCACGGCGCGGCCGGACACCATCGCTGTCGGCGTTGTGCTGGCGCAAGGCCGGGCGTGACGACTACAGCCAATGTCCCAGCCGTCCCAGCGCATGGGCCAGCAGCGTGGCCACGGCGACCAGCAGCGCCGTGCCCCGGCTGGCTTTCGCCGCCAGCAGCACGCCGTAGGCCACGGCCGCACCCAGCCCCCAGGGCGTGGGCAGGGCGCCGATCAGCCAGGCGGGGGGCAGCGTGGCGGCCAGCCAGTGCAGGCAGGTCAGCCAGCGGCGGGTGGCGGGTGGCGGGGGCGACGGGGCCAGCGTGGGCAGGACAGCCAGCAGGGCCGGTAGCGTGGCATCGGGGGCGGCGCGCAGTTGTACCACCAGCCGTTGCGCGGCCAGCGGGGCCTGTCCGGCGCCGATCAGCATCCCTGCCAGGCCCAGCGCAGCCTCCGGGCCGGGCAGTTCTTCCTCGCCATCGCCGTCGTCGTCGGCGGTGTGTGTGGACGCCTGCGCGCCGGGTTGTCGCCAGGCTTGCCAGAGCGTCCCCAGCAGCACGACCAGCCAGGCACTCATGGCCTGGATGGCGGGCAGGCGTTCGAACCCGGCCAACAGCGCGGGCAGGCACAGCACGCAGAGCAGGCCGTCCTGGCGCGCATGGCGCAGGCGCGCGCGTAGCGATCCGGCCAGCCGTGCATACAGCGTCAGGCCGGGCAGCTCGGCGCGGCGCAGCCAGCGCCAGGCCAGCCAGGGGCCGCCCAGTGCGAGCAGCCGGCCGATGCGGCGGGTGCGCGGGGTTTCGCCGGTGGCGGTGCCGGCCGCGAGTTCCAGCCAGAGCCATTGCCGTGGCGTTCCCGCATCCAGATCGGACAGCCGCCGCAACAGCGCGGCGCGCTCGCCGTCATCGAACGGGCGGGGCTGGAATGGGGAGGGGGGGCGGATCGGCATGGCGGCATTTTAGGGCTGTTGCTGATCCGTGAGCGATGTCGGTAGCGTGTTCTGCCGCATCGGCTTGTTGCCGAGGGAAGTGGGCGCTTTTTTTTTTCGTGGGCGATGTCAGGTTTTGCCCGGGTGGTGCGTCTTAACAAGAACGATTCTTGTTTTCTCATCTGGAGCCTGTTTCATGCGCCGTACCGCAACCCTGCATCGACTGACCCCGCTAGCCCTGGCCCTGGGCCTGTTGCTCGCATCGCCCATCGGGAGTGCGGCGGATGCCGGCGCCCCGGTGGAAATCAACATCGCCGCCCAGCCATTGGGACAGGCGCTGAACGAACTGGCACGGCAGGCCAGGCTGCAACTGATCGTCGCGCCCGAACTGGTGGCGGGCAAGACCGCGCCGGCGGTGCAGGGCAAGTTGTCGGCGGACGAGGCACTCAAGCGTCTGCTGGCCGGTAGCGGCCTGGAGGCGAGCAACGATCAGGGCACGGTGGTGGTGCGGACGGCGGTGGCGCCGCGCGAGGCGACGCTGCCGGTGGTGACGGTGAGCGCCAGCGCGCTGGAGGATGCCCAGGGGCCGGTGTATGGCTACGTCGCCAAGCGCAGCCGCACCGGCAGCAAGACCGATACCCCGCTGCTGGAAATCCCGCAGTCGGTCACCGTGATCACCAAGGAGCAATTGCAGGATCAGGCGATCCAGGGCGTGGATCAGGCATTGCGCTACAGCTCCGGCGTGATGGGGGGCGCCTACGGCCCGGATGCGCGTAGCGACTGGCTGCTGGTGCGCGGCTTCACGCCCGCCATCTTCATGGACGGCCTGGGCATGCCCAGCGGTACCTGGACCGGCGCTTCGCGCGTCGAACCCTATGGGCTGGAGCGGGTGGAAGTGCTGAAGGGGCCGTCGTCGGTGCTGTACGGCCAGTTGCCGCCGGGCGGCATGGTCAACCTGGTGAGCAAGCGGCCCACCGAAGACCCGTTGCACGAGATCGGCCTGGAGCTGGGCAATTTCGACCACAAGCAGGCGACGCTCGATTTGAGCGGGCCGCTCAATGAGGACCGCACCTGGTTCTACCGCCTGACGGCGCTGGCGCGCGACAGCGAGACCAATGTCGATTACAGCGACGACAAGCGCTATTTCATCGCTCCCGCGCTGACCTGGAAGCCGGATGAGCGCACCTCGCTGACGTTGCTGGCCCGCTACCAGAAGGCGGATACCGGCAACGCTGGCGGCTTCCTGCCCGCGCAGGGCACCGTGTTGCCCAATCCCAACGGCACCATTTCGCCGTCGCTCAATACCGGCGAGCCCGATTTCGACAAATACGAAAAGGAAATGACGTCGGTGGGCTACGAGTTCGCCCACGTGTTCGACGAAACCTGGACCGTGCGGCAGAACCTGCGCTACGCCGAAACCAAGGTGATCCACGACGTGGTCGGCAGCCTGGGGCTGCAACCCGACCTGCGCACGCTCAACCGCTACACTTACACCCCGCACGACAAGTCGAAGATCTTCGCCGTGGACAATCAGGCCGAAGCGCGTTTCGCCACCGGCGCGGTGGCGCATACGCTGCTGCTGGGCCTGGATTACCGCACCACTGACGACGATTATTCCTCCGGCTTTGGCACCGCGCCGACGCTGGATGTGTTCAACCCGGTCTACGGTGCGCCGATCACCATGCCTGCCGACAGCTATCACATCGTCCAGCAGCAGCGTCAGACCGGGCTGTATCTTCAGGACCAACTGAAGTACGCGAACTGGGTGCTGACACTGAGCGGGCGCCAGGACTGGGTGAGCACCGATGCCGACAACAAGATCGCCGGCACCTCCACCACGCAGCATGACAATGCATTTTCCAGCCGTGTCGGCCTGAACTACCTGTTCGATTCGGGTGTAGCGCCTTATGTCGCCTATTCGCGCTCGTTCCAGCCCACGCTGGAGCGCGCGTTCGACGGCGCGGCGTTCAAGCCCACCACCGGCGAGCAGGTGGAGGCCGGCGTGAAGTACCAGCCGACCGGCACCAACCACATGATCACGCTCGCGGGTTATCGCACGGTGCAGAGCAACGCGCTGACCGTCGACCCGGATCACCTGTTCAACTCGGTGCAACAGGGCGAGACGCAGGTACGCGGGGTCGAGTTCGAGAGCAAGTTCAACTTCGGCAACGGCTTCAATGTCATGGCGTCGTACACCTTCAGCGACAGCGAAGTGACCAAGAGCAACGACCCGGCCACCCTGGGCAAGCAGGTTGCCCTGCTGCCGCGCCATCAGGGCTCCCTCTGGGCCGACTACACCTTGTCCGGTACGCTGGCCGGCCTGGGCTTCGGCGGCGGCGTGCGCTACGTCGGTTCGTCGTACGGCGACGCGGCCAACGAATGGAAGTCGGACGCCTACACGCTGCTGGATCTGGTGGCGCATTACGACGTGCGCGACTGGCGTTTCCAGCTCAACGTGAACAACGTGACCGACAAGGAATACGTCTCTGCGTGCAATAGCATCAACTGGTGCTACTACGGCTATCCGCGCACCACGACGCTGTCGGCGCGGTATCGCTGGTAGTGCCTGGGGGGACGCAATCCTGGCTGGTGTGCTGATCGATGTATGCCCCCGGCGAAGCCGGGGGCGCTGTATCGATGGCTGCCGGCAGAGGCCCATCCTGATCGATTCCACTTTCCCCGCCCTCGCACACACCTTTATGTGCTTGGGCATCGCGAAGTGTGCTGCCGTGATACGGGCACCCGGCCAAGCCGGGCGCTCGCCAAGGCGGCATGCAAGGAATGGGGCTTCCTGGTCGATTCCACTCCCCCCGCCCTCGCACACACCTTTATGTACTTGGGCATCGCGAAGTGTGCTGCCGTGATACGGGCCCCCGGCCAAGCCGGGCGCTCGCCATGGTGGCATGCAAGGAACGGTGCTTCCTGGTCGATTCCACTCCCCCCGCCCTCGCCGCCGCGAGGGAGCCTCGCTGCGCTCGCGGGTGGCTTGATCGGCGGCGGGGTGGGGCATGGTGGCAGGTGGAATTTTCCGGGAGATGGCGGTTCAGGTCGATTCTCCTGTCGCTGCCATGGCAAAACCATTGCGCTTTGCATATCCCTCTCATCCCTCGCTTTGCGAGGGCGTTTCCATTTTCAGGGCTGGCCTGAATGAAATCTGATCGTTCCTCGTCGCAAGCCGTTGGCGGCGCGGCCTACAAGCGCTGGTACTGGCTCCACAAGTGGTCCAGCCTGGCCTGTACGTTGTTCCTGTTCGTGCTGTGCCTGACCGGTTTGCCGCTGGTTTTCCATCACGAGATCGACCACGCGCTCGGCAATGGGATCGAGGCGCCGGCGATGGCGGCGGGGACACCCCATGCGCCACTCGACCGCGTGGCGGCGGCGGCGCTGGCGCAGCGGCCGGGCGAGGCGATCCAGTACATGATCTGGGAGGCCGACGAACCCGATCTGGTGCAGGTGGTGATCGGCCAGCGTGCCGATACGCCACCGGACGATACGCAGACCGTGGTGCTCGACGCGCGGACCGCACAGGTGCTGGGCGCGCCCAATTTCAACGAGACGCTCATCTTTTTCCTGCTCAAGCTGCATACCGATCTGTTCCTCGGGCTGCCAGGCAAGCTGTTCCTGGGGTTCATGGGGCTGCTGTTCGTCGTCGCCGTGGTATCGGGCATTGCCGTGTATGGGCCGCTGATGCGCAAGCTGGATTTCGGCACGGTGCGCCGGCACAAGGCGCGGCGAATCAAGTGGCTGGACCTGCACAACCTGCTGGGTATCGCCACCATGGCGTGGGTGCTGGTGGTCGGCGGTACTGGCGTGATTGCCTCATTGGCCGACCTGGCATTGCAGGCTTGGCGTTACGACCAGCTCGCCGCGATGATTGCGCCCTACGCGGGCAAGCCGTTGCCGAAAAACCCGGCGTCGCTGGATCGTTCGATGGCCAGCGCGGTCGCGGCCGCCGACGGTATGGTGCCGTCGTTCATCGCCTTCCCCGGTACCCGCTTTTCCAGCCCGCATCATTACGCGGTGTTCATGCGCGGCGAGGCGCCGCTGACGCGGCATCTGCTCAAGCCGATGCTGGTCGATGCCGAAACCGCAGGCCTGACCGATCGCCGTGAGCTGCCGTGGTACATGACGGCATTGCTGGTGTCCAAGCCGTTGCATTTCGGCGACTACGGCGGCATGCCGCTGAAGATCATCTGGGGCCTGCTCGACCTGATCACGCTGGTGGTACTCGGCAGTGGCCTGTACCTGTGGTGGGTGAGGCATCGCGCCGCGCGCCCGGCCACGGCAGCCCGCAATGTGGCGGTGGAGGTGGCGCCATGAGCACCTTGTCCACCGTGCGGCGTGTCTGGGGCATGCCTTTGGCGCTGTCCGGCGCCACGTTGTTCGGCTTGCTCGCCTGTCTGCTGGCCACCGGTATCTGGCACGTGCTGGGCTGGCTGGCGCTGGCATGGCCGCTGTGGACCGTTGCCCGCCATTCATTTCGGCGATAAGCGCGCGGCGGGGCTTGCGCAGGCCGCCGCAAATGCGTAGAATGCCTTTTCTCCAGTTTGCGATTTTGATTAAAAATCAAAGACTTAGGAGTTGCAATGCAGGTTTTGGCATTGCATGCAGCAATGCACCGCGCACCCGTAGCTCAGTTGGATAGAGTATCTGGCTACGAACCAGAGGGTCGGGCGTTCGAATCGCTCCGGGTGCGCCACTTTTTCGTCACGTTGTCAGCAGCACCGACAGCGCGCCTCGTCCCCATCGTCTAGAGGCCTAGGACACCACCCTTTCACGGTGACTACCGGGGTTCGAATCCCCGTGGGGACGCCAGTTAAAAAACGGCCCAGCAGTAATGCTGGGCCGTTTTTCATTTGTGGCCGAAATGGAAGGCCAACCCCAGATCCTGAAACACGGAGAGCAAAGAGAACACGGAGTCACACAGAGAAAGCAAGGCCCGGGCAGGTCCCGTTCTGTGTGTTGGTATCTTTCTCCGGGTTTTCTCTGCGTTCTCTGTGATCCAAGGTTTGGGATTCTCGGTTGCCTGTTTTTTAGTGCCCCCCGCAACCAGTCCCCGTCGTCGCATGCAGTGGGATCGTCGGGGTGTCCTGTTCCTGCCAGCGGTAAGCGGTGCTGGCCGTGGTGCCGCAGGCGCAGCAGCTTTTGCCGCAATCGCCGCCGCCGATTTCGGTGACCTTTCCCTTGCGTATCCAGTGGGCGATCACGCCGCGCACCATTTCGGGGTCACTGTCGAAGCGGGCGGCCAGGTCGGCCAGGCTGGCCTGGCCGCGCTCGCGCAGGTATTGCCGGATATCGCTCGGGGTCATGCCGCTTCTCCCAGCTGGATGCCCGCCAGCATGGCCAGGCGCAGTCGCCGGCCGCGTCGATACATGGCGCCCAGCGCCAGCACCGCGCACAGGGCGATGGCGATGATCCAGGTCAGCGAGCTGGCCGGATGCGCGGACAATGTCGCCACCTGATAGAACAGCACCGCCACGCCGTAGCCGAAGCCGCTGGTCCAGGCCGCCATGAACATCGCCCAGCGCAGGCCGGCTTCGCGATGCACCGCGCCCAGCACCGCCACGCACGGGAAATACAGCAGGATCAGCAGCATGTAGGCGAAGGCGGCGGCCGGGGTGCCGAAGAGGTGCGCCATCGCACCGAAGGTTTCGACCGAGACTTCCTGCTCCGAGGCGGCGGCGGTGGCGTCGCCGGTTTCGCCCAGCTTGATGCCGAGCGGGTCCGTCAGCTTGTCCGCCACACTGGCCAGGTTATCCGGGATGGTCATCACTGCATCCTTCAGACCGGCCACCAGATCGAACGGCACTTCGGGCTCCGCGGCGGTGTCTGCGGCGGCGGCGTCCAGTTGGTCGTAAAGCGAGTTGAGCGTGCCGACCACGGCCTCCTTGGCCAGCACGCCGGTGAAGATGCCGACGGCGGCGGGCCAGTTTTCCTCGGTCACACCCATCGGCGAGAACGCCGGGGCAATGGTCTTGCCGATGTGCGACAGCACCGAATCCTGCGTGTCCTCGTGGCCGAAGCTGCCGTCCATGCCGGTGGCGTTCAGCACGTTCAGCACCAGCACCATCGGCACGATGATGCGCCCAGCCTTGAAGATGAAGCTGCGCAGGCGGCTCCAGGCGTGGATCAGCACGCCCTTGAAGGCGGGCAGGTGGTAGCTGGGCAACTCCATGATGAAGGGGGTGTTCTCGCCCGGCAGCAACGTGCGCTTGAGCGCCAGCCCGGTAAGCACGGCGGCGGCGATGCCGATCAGGTAGAGCAGGAATACGATGTTCTGACCGCCGGTGGGGAAGAACGCCACGGCGAACAGCGCGTACACCGGCAATCGCGCACCGCACGACATGAATGGCGTCATCGCCATGGTCATCAGGCGGTCGCGCTCGTTTTCCAGCGTGCGGGTCGCCATCACCGCCGGCACGTTGCAGCCGAAGCCGACGATCAGCGGCACGAACGACTTGCCCGGCAGCCCGATGGCGCGCATGAAGCGATCCATCACGAAGGCGGCACGTGCCATGTAGCCGGAATCTTCCAGGATGGACAGGAAGATGAACAGGCAACCGATCACCGGGATGAAGGTAGCCACGGTCTGGGTACCGCCACCGATGCCTTGCGCCAGCAGCACGATCAGCCATTGCGGCGTGCCGATCGCCCCCAGCGCGTGGCCCAGGCCATCGACCAGCACGGTGCCGACGGCCACGTCGAAGAAGTCGATGAAGGCGCCGCCGATGTTGATGGTGAACATGAACATCAGATACATCATTACCAGGAACAGCGGAATACCGAGCACGCGGTTCAGCACCACCTGATCGATGCGGTCGGACAGCGTGCGCGACAACTGGCTGGAGCGCCGTACGGCGGCTTTGCCGATCCGGTCGATGAAGGCATAGCGCGCGTCGGCGGTGACGATGTCCAGCTCGTCGCCCAGGTCGGTTTCCACCTGCTCGCGCAGCGTGGTGGCCTGTTGCGCCAGCGTGGGGCCGATCGCTTTGCAGGCCATGGCATCGCCTTCCAGCGCCTTCAGCGCCAGCCAGCGGGCGTCGGCGTTGCCTTCGGGGGCCGCTGCTTCGCGCAGGCGATCGACGGCGACGGTCAGCGCGTCCGGATAAGTGGGGCGTGCGGCGGAAGGCACGATCTCGCCGGCCTTGGCCAGCACATCCTTGAAGGCGCCGATGCCCTTGTTGCGCGCGGCCACCATCGGGATCACCGGGCAGCCGGTTTCGCGGGCCAGCGCATCCAGGTCGATGACGATGCCCTTGTCGTCGGCCATGTCGGTCATGTTCAGCGCGATCAGCACCGGGACGTCCATTTCCAGCAACTGGGTGGTCAGGTACAGATTGCGTTCCAGATTGGCGGCATCGACGATGTTGACGATCACGTCGGCTTCGCGCGACAGCACGTAATCGCGGGATATCGCTTCGTCCAGCGAGCTGTCGTCGCCCAGGCTGTCCAGCGTGTAGATGCCCGGCAGGTCGATCACTTCGATCTCGCGGCCGGCATGGCGCAACTGGCCGGACTTGCGCTCCACCGTCACGCCGGGCCAGTTGCCCACCCGTTGGCGGGCGCCGGTCAGTGCGTTGAATACCGTGGTCTTGCCACAGTTCGGGTTGCCCAGCAGGGCGACCACCAGCGTCTGGTTTTTCATGCCATGGCCTCGTCCAGATCGATGTTCAGTGCGGCGGCTTCGGCGCGGCGCAGGCTCAGTGCGAAGCCGCGCACGCTGATTTCCACCGGATCGCCCAACGGTGCCAGGCGGGTCACGGTGAACGGCGTGCCAGGTGTCAGGCCCATGGCGAGCAGGCGCTGGCGATAGGCCCGGCCACCAGGGGCAAACCCTTGCACGCGGCCGCGCTGGCCAACCTTCATCTGATCGAGGTTCATGATTGCTCCGGGGAATTGGAAAGGGGTTCGGACGTCACCAGCACCTGTTGCGCCAGGCCACGGCCCAGCGCCAGCCGGCTGTTGCCCACGGCGACCACCAGGTTGCCGCCCTGACGTTGCGTCAGGCGCACTTCACAACCGGGAAACAGGCCCATGCCAGCCAGTCGCTCGCAGGCATTGCCGCTGGCGGTCAGCCGCACCACGCGCAACGGGACATCGAGCGCGGCCAGGGGCAGGGGAAAGTGGAGCGGATCGGCGGCCATGGGGAGGTTCCGTGGCGAGTGAGGTCAGTAATGACCATGATTCTCATTGCCGCAGGCTGTGGGGGACTTGATATGAGTCAAGGCCGGCCGTGCATCGACTACCGTTTGCCATTGTCATTTGTGGCGCCGCCCGACGGCGGGGCTGCCGTCGCGGCCGATGCCGGGATGGCGCGCGTGGATGGCCCTGCTGATGCGCTCGGGATGGTGGGTAAGGCCGACGCGCTTCCCACCCGGTGGCTTCCCACAGGGTGGGTTGAGGCAATCCCTTGCGTGGACAACGGGTTCAAGCTCCCGTGCGGCTGCTACCGCGTACTATCAACCGCACTGGCATCACCTCGTCGGCTCCTGTGCCATCGGGATGCAGCAAGCGGCGGATGCCGGCCTGGCCCAGCCCCGGTTTGTCCACCGCCACGCTGCTCAGGCCGGGATTGGCCTGCGCCGCGGCGGCGATGTTGTCGAAGCCGACGATGGCCAGTTGTTCCGGCACGCGCACGCCCAGCTCCGCACAGGTGCGCAGCGCCGCCAGCGCGGCCGCGTCGTTGAAGGCGAACACCGCATCGGGCGGATGGGGCAGGGCCAGCAACGCGCGCAGCGCGGCCGCCGCATCCTGTTCCAGCGCCTCGCCGTCGGCGACCAGCACTTCCAGTTGCGGGTCCGCCAGGATGCCGGCGTCGTACAGCGCCTGCCGATAGCCCAGCGCCCGCTGGCGCACGCTGTAATGCGCGGGCGAGCCGGAGAGATAGGCGATGTTGCGCCGCCTCTGTTCCAGCAGATGGCGCGTCGCCAGATAGCCGCCCTGGCGGTGGTCGGGATTCACGCTTGGCAGGCCATCGGCCCACATGTCGATCAGTGCCAGCGGCAGGCCGGTGCCGCGCAACAGGTGCAGCAGTTCCGGCTCGAAAAAGCCGGCGCACAGCAGCGCGTCGGGTGCATGCAGTTCCACCTGCTCCAGCACTGGGTCGGTCGGGCCGAGCGAGAGAAAGCTCAGCGCCATGCCGGCGTCGCGGCATGCTTCCTCGGCGCCGTGCAGTACCTCCGAATAGAACAGGTTGGCCGACAGCGGGCTGTGTTGCCGGTGCAGCAGGAACAGCACGCGCCGCAACGGCTTGCGCCGCAGCCGCCCGATGTCGTAACTCAGTTGCGCGGCGACGGCGCAGACATGGGCACGCGTGGTCTCGGTCAGGCCCGGTTGGCCCTTGAGTGCCCGCGATACGGTGCCGACCGAGACGCCCGCTGCATGGGCGATGTCGCGCACGGTGGCCGCCATCTCAATACCTGCCTTTCAGCAGATGAGGGCGTTGCCCCGCCAGCGTGACGATCAGTTCGCCGAACAGGGTGTTGGCCCAGGCGAACCAGGCGCGGGTGTAGTGCGCGGGGTCGTGCACATCGAACGATTCGTGCATCAAGCCAGTGCCGGCGTCGCTCGCGCGCAGCATGCGCAGGCAGTCGGCGATCTCGGCGTCGTCATCGCTGGTCAGCGCGCGCATGACGATGCCCATCGGCCACACCATCGGCGCCAGCGTATGTGGGCTGCCGACGCCGGCCAGCCCGAGCGCGGCATCGCTGAAATACCACGGGTTATCGTGCGACAGCGCCAGCGCGCGCGTGGCGCGGTAGACCGGATCGTCCGCCGTCACGTAACCCAGGTAGGGCAGCGACAGCAGGCTGGGCACGTTGCCGTCATCCATGAACAGCGCGTTACCGAAGCCGTCCACCTCGAAGGCGAACACCTCGCCGTGCACCGGATGGTGCACGATGGCATGACGGCGGATCGCCTCATCCACCTCGTCGGCCAGCGCGCGGCATTCGGCGGCGAAGGACGGATCGCGATACAGCGCATCCACCAGCTCGGCCAGTTGCCGCAGCGCGACCACGGCAAAGCAGTTGGACGGCACCAGGAATGGCAGCACGCAGGCGTCGTCGGACGGCCGGAACATCGATGCGATCAGCCCGACCGGGCGTGCGGGGTTGCCCCAGCCGTCGCACGGCAGCGTATCCGATTGCCATGCGGTCAGGCGGCGAAAGCGGTATGGGCCGCGATCCCGCTTGCGCTGCTGCGCGCGCAGCGTGTCCAGCACCGCGCGCATCGCCGCCAGCCAGTCTGCATCGAATGGCGCGGCGTCCCCGCTGGCGTGCCAGTAACCATGCGCCAGACGGATTGCGTAGCAGGGTGAATCCAGCTCCCACTTGCGCTCATGCAGTTCGGGGCGCATCTCGGTCTGGTCGCTGGCCCATTCGCTGTCGCCGGGGCCGTCGTTGAAAGCGTTGGCATACGGATCGAGCAGCAGGCAGCGCGCGTGGCGCCGTACCAGCCCGGCCACCATGTGGCGCAGCGCATCGTCCTCGCGCAGCAGCGGCAGGTAGGGCCACACCTGCGCCGCGCTGTCGCGCAACCACAGCGCGTGGATATCGCCGGTGATGACAAAGGTGTCGGGCTGACCACTGCCATCGTCGGGTGTATGCCGGACCGTGGTGTCCAGCGTGTTGGGATAGCACTGCGTGAACATGCGGCGCAGCGCCTCGTCGTCGATCAACGCGGCCACTTGCGCCAGCCGGGCTTCGACCGCCGCGCTGCGAAAACGCGGTGTTTCGGGGCGATGCGGCGCGTTCATGACAGGCAGGCCACGGGTTGGTCGCGCAAGCTGGCCAGCACTGCGCCCTGGGCGTCCGTGGCGAACAGCAGCGCTCGCCCGGCGGGCAGTTCGAAGCAATAGCCCTGTCGCGCATCGTGTACCGAGAGCGTTTCGTTCAGCGCGGATTCGTTTACCGCGATCCACAGCGCACCCTGGGCATAAGGCAGTTTTTCCAGGTAGATGCCGTGGGGAATGCCGCCATCACACCGCAACGGCGCGGTCACATCGGCTTGCGCCAGCGCGTGGCGGTACAGCGCGGCCAGCGTGTCCTCGCTGTCGGACAGCTCCAGCGGCAGTGGGCACCACAGCAATGTACCCGCCCCGCAGGGCTGCGCGTGGACCTGCGCCAGCGCCGCGCCGTCCAGCCGTCCCTTGAGCACACGGGCGATCTTTTCGCCGCCGAACGCGGCGCGATGGCGCTGGCCGTCGATGTCGCAGGCTTCCTCGCGCATCACGTTGGCGACGTCCACGCCGTTGCTGTCGAACAGCGAATCGGCCGGGTTCCAGTATTCGTCCAGTGACGCGGGCCCGGTCAGCAGCACCTTCACCGGCTGGATCGACAGCAACTGGCGCAGTTGCTGCCGCGCCTGGTTGGACAGTGCCTGCGGGCTGGGTACCAGGACCAGCGACGCGGGGTCGTCGTACAGTGCATCGAGGTGATATTCGCTCACGGCGCGTAGCGGCACGCCCAGTTGGTAGTGCAGCACGCGGACCAGCCGCTGCGTGGCTTCCTGCGCGCTGCGGCGATTGCCATAATCGTTGGCGTATGGGTGGACCACGGCCACCTGCGGTAGGCTGCGCTCGCGCATCAATGGCGCCACCTTGGCGAAGAACGCGCCGAAATCGCCGCTTACCGCTGTCTCGGGCTTGCGCGAGCCGTCGGCGCGGACCGCGCCGATGTGCGACTCGTTGATGTTGTCCATGTGGTAGTTGATGTTCCAGATCCACTGCACCGCGCCCGCGCCGCCGCCGGCGAAGGCATAGGCGTACTTGCGCTCCAGCAGCGCGGCCAGTTCCGCCTCGCCGCGCTTGCTGCGGCCGTTCGGATTCTCGACATGCATGATCCCGGTTTCCTGGATCAGCAGCGGCTTGCATGGCGTCTTGTTGAACAGCGTGTCCCACGCCAGTGCGTCGTTCAGCCACCAGCTATGCACGGTGGTGTAGTCCACCACACGGTCGTAGAAGAATGGTGCCGGGCGTTGCTGGCCCAGCGCTTCATCCTGGCCCACGGTGACGAGCGCATCGCCGGTGAGGGCGCGGATATGTTCGGTCAGGTCGGCGGCCCATTCGTTGTGCATGGCCTGGGTGAACAGCGTGTAGTCCAGCCAGATGCCGTGCTGGCGCGGCGCGATCTCGGTGGGGTTGAAGCCGATGTCCTCGGGTTGCGGCGGCAGCAGCGCGTCCCACGACGGCAATTGCGTCGGCGAGACATCCCAGCGGTTGCGCCACACGGCGAGCTCCGGCTCCCGGGTTTGCAGCCAGTGGCGGAACGCGGCCACTTCGTATGGGTCGCGTAGCGTGCGCGGTCCCAGGAAGATGCGCGCCGGGTCGAACAGCGACGGTTCGTTGATCAGGTCCCAGTGCACGCAGGTGCTGTGCGCGTGGCGTGCCACCACCGCGCCGATGAAGCGCTTCTGTGCGGCGCGGGCGCGCGGGTCCAGGTAGGGGTTGGCGCCTTCCCAGGCTTCGGGCGTGAAGGCGAAGAAGTTGAAGCAGGTTTCCAGGCCGTAGCGCGCGGCGGTGAGGATGAAGGCGTCGATGGCGCGCAACACCGCCTCGTTGGCATGGCCATCGACGAACATGGCGTGGCGCCAGCCGCTCCAGATGCCGGTGCGCACGTAGTTGATGCCCAGCGCGGCGAAGTCGCGCAGGTCGTCGTCCCACGCCGCCACGTTGGGCAGTTGCAGGAACTTGCGGTGTACGTCGCTGGCCATGTAGGTCATGCCGACGATGGGCAGCGGTTCGCCATCGCGCTCGAAATAATCGCGGCCGGCTTTCAGCCGGCTGCCGCGCGTGAGCAAGGTGTCGTCCCAGCCCCAGAAGCCCTGGCGCAACTGGCGGGTTTCGCCATCGTCGGCGCGCAGCGTGGCTGTGATGGCATAGGGGCCGGCGACCACGGCGAACGGCAGCGTCAGCCGTTGGGAAACCGGGCCGTGCGCGGGACGCAGCGTCAGCGCGGTGGCGAAGCAGCGCGCGCCGTTCGGGCCGGCGATGGTCAGTTCCACGCGCCATTCGCGGCTGGCGGCCGGCGAAAGGGCTTCGAGTTGTAGTGTCAGCGTCGGTACCTCGCCCGGCAGATAGCAGGCGAAATCGGGCTTGAGCCAGCATTCGGTGGCACCGTGCGCGGCGAATGACGCCCAGTCCAGCAGGGTGCGGGCGCCGCCATTGCCCCAGAACGCCGGGGTCGGATCGACGTTGACGAATAACCAGCGCCCGCCGGCACCGACACCACGATGGCGTTCGATCAGCACCACCGGCGCGGCAATGGGCGCGTCGGCGGCATTGCGGGCCAGCAGCAACGGGTAGATGTGCGCATCCATAGGGCCGGCCGAGCCGGAGTCGGCTGGCTGGTCCTTGTGCTTGGTCGGCATCAGCACGAAACCGTCGGTGGCCGCACCCGGTTCGAACAGCGTTTCGGCGCCGGCCAGTAGCGAGAACTCCTCGCCGACGGTCAGCCGCACCGCGTTTCCGGCATCGACCGCGAGCATCTCGTGGATGTCCAGGTCGCGGAACAGCGCGGCCTGCGGTGCCATGGTCGTGCCATCGTGGATCGGCTGCGACAGGGGCTGCCGGCCCAGCGACACCAGGCCGCCGCCCCGTTGCAGGAAGGCCAGCAGCGCCGGGTGGGCGGCCAGCGGGAAATAGCGGCCGTGGGCATGCAGCACCGCATCGCCCGCGCCCAGTGTGGCGAGCTGTTCGGCCAGTTGGGCGGCATCCGCCGTGACAGCGTGGCGGCGCCAGTGGGCCAAGGCGTCGGCATCGGGGGCGGTGCCGTCGAAGGGCAGTTGCGGATCGTGAAAGACGAGCACGGTCATGATGGGGTTCCTGCGTCGATGCGTTTCGCCCCGTCGGCGCCGGGCCGGCGGGGCGAGGGGGTTACTTCTTGCCGAGGCGTTCGTTCCAGTACGCCACCGCGCCGTCCAGCGCCTGCTTCACCGGCTTGCGTCCGGTGACGGCTTCTTCCAGCGCCTGCGCCAGCCGCTGGATCATCGCCGCCTCATCGGGCAGACCGGTCTGCACCAGCGTGCGCGCGGTCGCGCCCGAATTGGCGGCGGTGGCCCGGCCCTTGGCCGCCGGATCGCCCGAGGCCGCGCCTGCCTGGAAGTATGGATCGGCCAGCGCACCGCGTGAGGACGCCAGCGTGGTTTCCGTGGCGCGCGAGAACGCCAGCTGCGCCGCGTCGCTGGTGAGGAAGCGACCCAGTGCCACTGCCGCGTCCACATCGCGGTAGCCTTTGGGAACCGACCACATGAACAGGTTCCCCGGGGGCACGCCCGCCGCGCCCACCGGGTGCGGCGCCACGGCGGTCCGCGCATAGATGGCGGGCGAGTCGGTCTTGATGCGCATCAGCGCCGATGGCGCGGTATTCAGCATTGCCACCTTGCCGGCGCCGTACTGGGCGATCAGCGCTTCGAAATCGATGCTGAACACATCGCGCGGGATCGAGCCATCCTGGTAGGCGCGGGCATATTGCTCCAGCAGCCTGACGTGTGCCGGGCTGTTGAACACGGCGCGGCCATCCTTCACCAGCGGCAGGCCTTCCAGCAGGAACACCTGGGTGATGCCTTCCTCGTTCAGCTTGGGAATGAAGCCGGTGACGCCGGTGCGCTGTTTGATCTGGCGGGCGGCGGCGAAGGTTTCGGCGGTGGTCCTGGGCGGCATCTTGACACCGGCCTTGTCGAACAAGGCCCGGTTGTAGGCCAGCACCGCCACCTGGTTGTACCAGGGCAGGCCGTAGAGCTTGCCGCCGTAGCTCACATCGGCCAGCGCACCTTGGGTGTACACCTGTTTGAAGCCGGCCATTCCGGCATCCAGCGGTTGCAGCAGGCCTTGCTGTGCCATCGACGCCATCCATGGCACCGTCAGGTTGACGAGACCGGGTGGCTTGCCGCCTGCCACGGCGGCGATCACGCGCGCCTGATAGCTGTCCCAGGGTACGTCCACCCACACTGCCTTGACGTCGCTTTGCGAGGCGTTGAACTGCGCGGTGAGCGATTTCATCACCCCGTCGAACTTGGGCGACAGGCTGTTGGACCAGTACTCGACGGTGGTCTGTGCCTGGGCGGCGCCAGCGAAGGCCAGAACGAGCATGCCGAGGAGAATGCGCGGTTTCATGGGGGGCTCCCGAGGGGCGATAGCCGAAGGGCTATTCAATGGGCACACCGTAGAATCGTCATCCTGTTTAGTAAATCAAGGGAAATCCCCGATCGATCGCGTGCATGGCCGTACCCCGCTGGCTGCCTGATCCCCCGTCGGGTATCCACCAGCGATTGCGCAAGCGAAGAAAAAAAGCTGGTTGGCAACGACCGTTGTCATCACTAAACAAAATCGGTTCGAGCCACCGGTTCGCGGTGGAGATCCCGGTGGCACGTGTCCAGGCAGATAGCTGCAAGGCGTTCGCCGCGCTAAAGCAGGCCCTTGGTACAATCGCGGAATGTTCTCATTTGCCCTCGATACCCCTCCCGATCTGCCGGCCCTGGCCGCCTGCCATCCCGATTTGTTTCCCGCGTTGTACCAATCTTCGGGCGATAGCGGCTGGGACCTGTTGTTCGCGTTGCCGCAGGCGCGCCTGGATTACGCCGCAGCGGGGCAGCGCGCCTTTCTTGGCGATCTGGCGGGACTGCCGTTGGGCGGGACGCCGGCCGGGCCGCTGCCGTTCTACGGCGGCTGGGTGATCTATGCCGGCTACGAGTTGCTGGAGGCGTTCGAGCCCACGGTCGATGCGCGTCCCGAGGACGATTTCCCCCGTGCCGCGCTGGTGTACTGCCCGGCGGCGGTGCTGCTCGATCGTGCCACGGGGCAGGCGTGGCTGACGGCGGAAACCGTCGATCACCTGGAGGCGCTGCGCCAGCATCTGGTCGAGAGACCGGCCTGGACCGCCGCGCCGCTGACAGTGGCGCAGGTCGCGGAGGACGATCCCCAAGCATTCCTGGACGGCGTGGCCGCGTGCAAGCGTTACATCGTCGAGGGCGACGTATTCCAGGTAAACCTGTCGCGCGGCTGGGAGGTGATACTGGGCGAGGGCGATGCGCACGATCTGTACGCGCGGTTGCGGGCGGCCAACCCCGCGCCGTTTTCCGGGCTGTTCGACCTGGGTGGGGGGCGTCACGTGGTCAGCTCCTCGCCGGAGCGGCTGGTCAGCGTGCGCGGCAGCCTGGTGCAGACCCGGCCCATCGCCGGTACCCATCCGCGCGGCGCCACTCCCGAGGAAGACGATGCGCTGAAGGCGCGGCTGCTCGGGACGGTGAAGGAACGCGCCGAGCACATCATGCTGGTGGACCTGGAACGCAACGATCTGGGGCGGATCGCAGTGCCCGGCACGGTCCAGGTCAATGAATTGATGGCCGTGGCGAGTTACGCTTATGTCCATCACATCGAATCCAATGTGCGCGCCAGGTTGCGTGCGGGCCTCACGCCGCGCGATCTGCTTCGCGCGCTGTTTCCGGGCGGCACGATCACCGGCTGCCCCAAGGTACGCTGCATGCAAATCATCCGTGAGCTGGAAGACCGCCCGCGCCATGCCTACACCGGTGCGCTCGGTTACGTCGGCCATGACGGCCAGGCCGATTTCAACATCCTGATCCGCAGTTTCGTCATGCAGGGCAGGCAACTGGCGTTTCGCGCCGGCGCCGGCATCGTCGCCGACTCCGATCCCGTGCGCGAGCTGGCCGAGACCCGGCACAAGGCACGCGGCCTGCTGCGCGCGCTGGGAGTGGAAGCATGAGACTGGTCAATGGGGTTCCCGCCGATTCCATCACGCTGCTCGACCGGGGCTACCAGTTCGGCGATGGCGTGTTCTGCACGCTGCGTTGCGAGAGTGGTGGCCTGCGTTTCTGGTCGCGCCAGTATGCCCGGCTGGTGCACGATTGCACCGCGCTCGGCATCGCCGCGCCGGACGAAGCCACGCTGCTGGCCGACATCGCCACGCTGGAGCCCAATGATGCGGTGATCAAGATCATCGTCACACGCGGCGATTCCGAGCGTGGCTATGCCGCGCCGGAACATTGCGCGCCCAACCGCATGGTGCAGGCAGCGCCGCTACCGCAACGCCCACCCATGGATGGCGTGCGCGTGCGCTGGTGCGAAACGCGCGCGAGCTGGCAGCCGCGTCTGGCGGGCATCAAGCATCTGAACCGGCTGGAAAACGTGCTGGCGCGCGCCGAATGGCACGATCCGGCCATCTTCGAAGGCCTGCTGCTCGATCGCGACGGCCACGTGGTGGAGGGTGTGATGAGCAATCTGCTGGCGCTGTCGGGCCGCGTGCTGTTCACGCCGCGCCTGGATAGCGGCGGCGTGGCCGGCGTGATGCGCGAAGTGATGATGGAGGCCGCGCCGCAGATGGGCATGGCCGTGCGCGAGACGCTGCTGACGCCGGCCGCGCTGATGGCAGCGGATCGGCTGTGGCTATGCAACAGCGTGATCGGGCTGGTGCCGGTGCGCGAGCTGGCCGGACAGCATTGGGGCGCGCACGCGCTGGATATCGGCGTGGCCGCCAAGCTGGCTCAATTGGAAAAGGACGAAACGACGTGGTTGTAAAATTCCGTGCCCTGCTGATTCTGGCGCTGGCCGCCTCGACAGCGCTGGCCGCTGCTCCCACGCCAGCCCCTTATCGGGCCGATCCGGACAAGCTGTTGCGGCTGGAGCGGGAGCGCTGCGAAAAGCTGGTGCGTGAGCGCCAGTTGATCAAGACCCGGCTCACGCGCGAAACCTATCGCTACAACATCGAGAAGCTGAATGCCAGGCTGACCGAGGTGAACGCCGAGTACGACCGCTACGGCCGCTGCGCCCAGGTGATGCCGACCCCCACGCCCACGCCGTTGCCCACGCCGACCCCCACACCAAAACCGCGCGCCAAACGTTGACGGCGCCCGGCCCCGCGATGGGGTGGGCGCCGTCGCCGTGGTCGCGGAACCCGGTCAGTGCATCGTCGGGCCCGCGCCGGGCAGGGTGGTGTGCGGCGAGTGGCCATTGACGGCGTTGCCGTTCACGCCGGCCTCGGTGTGGGTCGGATGATGACCATGCGCCGCGCCGTTCAGCCCTGCGCCGTTGATACCCGCGCCGTTGGCGCCGGGATGTGACACGGGCTGCGTTTCCAGCCGTTCCAGCACCGAGAAGCGCGAGATGGCGGTGTAGCCGCCGTGCTCCAGCGCCGGGTCCAGCCGGATGCGATAGCTCTTGCCTTGCGCGGCGAGGTGGAACTCGCGATGTGCGGCAAAGAACGTGTGCGGCAGCATCAGGAAGCGATCGCTGGCGTTGGTACCCGCATCTGCGGCATACAGGCCGTGGAAGGCGCGCCCGCCCTGGAGCTGGCTGAGTTCCACCACCACCGGGTTGGCGGACAATCGTTCGATGCCCACGTGCACATGGCCGTTACGGTGCTTGGTGATGCGCCGGATGATGCCGACGGTGAAGGATCGGCCCTCGGTCTGGCCCAGCCCCACGACCTCGCCCACCAGCAGCTTGTCGTCGCCCTTGCCGCTGTAGTTCATGCCGTAGCCACCGCTGCTTTCGTTTTCCAGCACCCAGTGTTCGGCATCGATCAGGCGATGCCCGCCGCCGTTCTGGCCGCGCAGGAAGCGGATCACGTCGTCCAGCCCGCGCACCACCTGCACCCGTTTGCGGATGTCCTGGCGTTCGAAGCGACGCACCGGCGGCGGAATATCGCGCGACCACAGGTTCAGCAGCTTGTGCATCAGCTCCAGGTGGACCGGGTCGGCGGATTCCATCGGCAGCCCATGCGCCTCGGGCTTGGCGCCGCGGTCCAGTTGGTCGTGCACGTCACGGGCGTGCTGCACAAGCGCTTCGGTGAACCAGTAGCGCCAGTTGTCGCCCACCATGTCGCGGCGGAGCCGCTTGGGTGGGGTGGAGCCGGCGATGTTCACCGCGAACAACTGGCGGTTGGGGCGGATCTGAAGCTCCAGTTCAATGCGGCCGCTCCAGCGGCGCAACCAGTGCCAGACCAGTTCGATCTGCGACGGTTGCAGCTTTTCCGGATTGGACAGCGCCAGCATCAGCGGTTGCAGGTACTCGCGGCGCGCGTCGGTCAGCTCCGCTTCGGGGTAGGGCTGCACCGGCGTGGTGGTGACCTTGAGGTGTTCCGCATAGTGGTAGACGCGGTTCAGGTTGCGCCAGACACGGCCGTCGATCTCCATGTAGCGCAGGTAGCCCCATTTCACTTCCTGGTTGTAGTGCAGCAGCGAGCGCACCAGGAACAGGTGCAGTTGCTGTTCCAAGTGGCGCGTGCCGGCCTGCAGTGCCTGCTTGATGCACAGCCGGTAGGCTTCGGCCATCTGGTGCCAGTAGGCCAGGATGGATGGCAGCACCTGGTGTGGCGCGGCGTGATCGTCGATCAGGCTGCCCGAATACACCTCGATCAGGTGATCCTGAAGGCTGCGTGCTTTTTCATCCAGGTAGGGCACGGTGCGCATCCGCTCTTTCAGGCTGATGCGAGCGTTGCCGTTCAGTTGCCGCAACGCCTTCACGATCTCGATATGCGCTTGCAGGATGTCGCTCTCGGGCAACTCCTGCATGAACATGGTGGCGGATTTGTAGTCGTGGACGCCTTGCTGTTGTTCCCGACTGAACAATGCGCCGATCAGTCCTTTGAAATCGAACATGGCAGGGGTACCTCCCGTGTCAGCTAATTCTTGTCATATTTCTTCAGGTTATGTCAGTGGCACGCTACGTGCAACTGCCACGGAACGAACGGCCTAGCCGCTCGCAGGCGGCTTCCAGCCGCTGGACGGATTGGGTATATGCAAGCCGTACGAATGCTGGGTTTCCGCCGAAATCGGAGCCGGGTGTAATGGCCACTCCTTCGGTATGGAGCAGGCGCTGTGCGAAGGCCTCAGCGTTGTCAGTAAACCGTGAAAAATCTACCCAAAGGTAAAACGCACCTTGGGGTATGCAAGGCACTGTCAGCCCCATGTCGGAAATCAGCCGGTAAAGGTGGCGCCTTCGGTTATCAAGTTCCAACCTGCGGTTGTCTAGTAAAGCCAGCGTCTTGTCTGAAAACGCTGCCAAGGCCGCGTGCTGGGCGATGGTGGGTGGTGCGAGAAACAGGTTCTGCGCCAGTTTTTCCAGATCGGGTACCGCCCATTCCGGCGCGATCAGCCAGCCGAGGCGCCAGCCCGTCATCTGGAAGAACTTGGAGAAGCTATTGACGACGAAGGCGTCGTCCACCACCGACAGCGCGGTTTCATGGGGGCGGTCGTAGACCAGTCCCTGGTAGATTTCGTCGACGATCAGCGCCATGCCGCGTTCGCGGCATGCTTGCGCTAGCGCGGCGATTTCGGCGGGTTCCAGCACCGTGCCGGTTGGGTTGGCGGGGCTGGCGACCAGCGCCGCGACACTGCGCGCGCAGGCATGTTGCGCCACATGTCCGGCATTGAGCTGGAAACGGGTGTCGGCGCCAACCGGAATCGTGACCGGCCGCCCTTCGAACAGGCTGATCAGGTGGCGATTGCAGGGATAGCCGGGGTCGGCCAGCAGCACTTCGTCGTCGCGCCCCACCAGCAGCGCCAGGATCAACTGCAACGCTCCCGATGCGCCGGGGGTGACGATGATGCGGCGCGGATCGATCTGCACGCCGAAACGCTCTTCATGGAAGCGTGCGATGGCGTCGCGCAGCGCGGGTAGGCCGGTGGCGGGGGTGTAGAAGGTATGCCCGGCGGTCATGGCCTCGATCCCGGCCTGGACGATGGTCGGCGGCGTGGGGAAATCGGGTTCGCCGACCTCCAGATGGATCACGTCGCGCCCTTGGGCTTCCAGGGTTTTGGCGGCTTCGAGGATACGCATCACCTGGAACGGCTCGATCTGCGCCAGTCGTGAGGCGGCACGGGGCTTGGAAAGCATGGCTGTGGCTCGCTGTGATAAAGTGCGGGGTTTTCGGAATCGCTTCAATGCCTTGCCGTGGATGCCGCGTGCCAGGGCACGCAATGCGCTCCGCGGGGTACCCCACTTCAATAAGAAGTTCCGCTTTTGGCCTTGCCGTGTATATCAGGAAAGTCCGATTCCCTTGCATAGCCCCCCAAGAGAAGTGGTGGATGGCATGGGAATGGCAGGGCCGGTGACCAGGGCGGCTGGACGATTTTATTACCAATGGCCAGTGCGGCCGTTGGGGCAAGGACGAGACTACCCATGATCAGTACTTCCAATATCACGATGCAGTTCGGCGCCAAGCCGCTGTTCGAAAAAGTCAGCGTCAAGTTCGGCGATGGCAACCGCTACGGTTTGATCGGCGCCAACGGCTGCGGCAAATCCACGTTCATGAAGATACTGGGTGGCGACCTGGAGCCGAGCGCGGGCAACGTCAGCCTGGAGCCGGGCGTGCGCCTGGGCAAGCTGAAGCAGGATCAGTTCGCGTATGAAGATCAGCGCGTGATCGACGTGGTGCTGCAAGGCCACACCGAATTGTGGGACGCCATCCACGAGCGCGACGCGATCTACGCCAACCCCGACGCGACCGAGGACGACTACATGCACGCCGCCGAGCTGGAAGGCAAGGTGGCGGAATACGACGGCTACACCGCCGAGGCGCGTGCCGGTGCATTGCTGCTGGGCGCCGGGATTCCGATCGAGCTGCATACCGGCCCGATGTCGGAAGTGGCGCCGGGCTGGAAGCTGCGGGTGCTGCTGGCGCAGGCGCTGTTCAGCGATCCGGACGTGCTGCTGCTGGACGAACCGACCAACAACCTGGACATCAACACCATCCGCTGGCTGGAGGACACGCTGAACACGCGCGAATCCACCATGTTGATCATTTCCCACGATCGCCACTTCCTGAACCAGGTGTGTACCCACATCGCCGACGTCGATTACGGTGAGATCCGCATCTACCCGGGCAACTACGACGATTACATGCTGGCATCGACCCAGGCACGACAGCGCCTGCTGGCCGACAACAGCAAGGCCAAGGAAAAGGTCGCCGAACTGCAGGCGTTCGCCTCGCGCTTCGCCGCCAACAAATCCAAGAGCCGACAGGCCACCAGCCGCCTGAAGCTGGCCGACAAGATCAAGGAAAACATGGTGGAGGTGAAGCCCTCCAGCCGGCAGAACCCCTATATCCGCTTCGATCTGGATGGCAAGCAGAAGCTGCACCGCCAGGCATTCGAGCTGAGCAATCTCTCCAAATCGTTCGACAAGCCGCTGATCCAGAGTCTGGATCTGATCCTGGAAGCCGGGCAGAAGCTGGCGGTCATCGGCGGCAACGGCGTTGGTAAATCCACGCTGATGAAGCTGCTGGTCGGCGTGCTCAAGCCGGACGCTGGCATCGTGAAGTGGGCGGAAAAGGCCGAGATCGGCTATTTCGCCCAGGACCACGAGGAAGACTTCGCCGAGGACATGTTGCTGACCGACTGGCTCAAGCAATGGGGCCAGCCAGGCGATGACGACCAGGTGATCCGTGGCGTGCTCGGCAAGCTGCTGTTCAGCGGCGATGACGCCAAGAAGTCGGTCAAGGTGCTGTCGGGCGGCGAGAAGGGCCGGATGCTGTACGGCAAGCTGATCCTGCAACGCAGCAACGTGCTGGTGATGGACGAGCCGACCAATCACATGGACATGGAATCGATCGAATCGCTGAACATGGCGCTGGAGCTGTATGCCGGCACGCTGATCTTCGTTTCGCACGACCGCCAGTTCGTGTCCTCGCTGGCTACGCAGGTGCTGGAACTGAACGGTGACGGTACCTATAACCACTTCCTCGGCGGCTATGAGGACTACCTGGAAAGCCGTGGGGTGGCGTAACGGCGAAGGGTCGTTGCTGTCGTCGATTGCCCGGTAACAAAACCCGGCCGCGCCGGGCGCTTCGCTTCGGCGAGCTTCAGACGGCAGCCTTGAAGGACAGAGAAGGCGAAGAAGGCGGCTCCGGTCGCCTTCTTTCATTGGGGCGTGACCAGCGCTGAACTCCAGTAGCGCGGCACCCGCTGGCGCCAGCCGTGTGCCAGCACGGTTTCTGCGAAATCGAACACCAGTGCCCCATCGGCATCGGTTCGCAGGGCCTGTGCGCCGTGCGCCGCGTAGCGGTCGACCACGATGCGGTTGGGATGGCGAAAACGGTTGAGATAGCCTGCCGAATACGCAACCCATTCCGGCGCGGTGGCGGCGACGAAGGTGCCTCCCGACGAAGAACGGCTGCCATGGTGGGGGGCGACCACCACCGTGGCGGGGGCGAGCGCCGTGTCGCGCAGCGCGGCCTCCTGATGCCGGCCGATGTCGCCGGGCAGCAGCAGGCTGGTCTGGCCGTTGGCGACGCGAAGCACGCAACTGGCGCCATTGTCATCCCGTGCCGAGTGGCCGGCGGGCGGCCAGACGACTTCGAAGTGCACGGCATCCCATTGCCAGCGTTGCCCGGCGATGCAGGGCGCATAAGGCACGGATGCGGCGCGGGCCGGATGCGTCGGTGGTAGGCTGCCCGACCAGCGCTCCACGGGCAGACCGTCGAGGATGGCCTGCACGCCACCGGCGTGGTCGTTGTCGTCGTGCGACACCAGTAGCGTATCCAGCCGGCGCACATTCAGCGCGCGCAGGCTGGGCAGGATGGCGCGTTCGGCCATGCCTTCCGTGGCGGTGTCATACAGCAGGGCGTGGTGGCGTGTCTGAACCAGCACCGACAACCCTTGGCCCACGTCGAGCACGGTGGCGCGGAAATGGCCGGGCGGCAGTGGCTCTGGCCGGATCAGGAACAGCGGCAACAGGAACAGTGGCGCCAGCCAGCGGCCGGGTACGCCGGTCGGCAGCAGCGCCAGCAGCACGCCGATCGCGGCTGGTGCCAGCATCCAGGCCGGTGGCGTCGGCAGGTTCCAGGTGGCGTAGGGCAGGGCGGCCAGCCAGCCGAGCAGCCAGTCGGTCCCGGCGAACACGCGTTCTGCCAGCCATAGCAACAGGCCGCTGGGGTCGAGCAGGCCGAGCAGCGTCAGCGGCGTTACCACCAGGCTGACCAGGGGGATCGCCACCGCGTTGGCCAGCGGCGATGCCAGCGGAACCTGCTGGAACCAGAGCACGAGCAGCGGAAATGTGGCCAGCGTTGCTGCCCATTGTGTTCCTGCCCAGGCTCGCGCCCAGTGCGGCCGGCCATCGCGGTTGCCGGCCAGCCACAACAGCGCGCCGACGGTGAGGAACGACAGCCAGAAGCCCGGCGCCAGCACGGCGAACGGATCGAACAGCACCACTGCAGCCAGGGCGGTGATCCAGACCGCGCTCGTGGCCATGGGGGCGGCTCGCCACAGGCAGATGCCGCCCACCAGCAACATCAGCAGGGTGCGGCGCGTCGGAACCCCGAACCCCGCCAGCAGGCTGTAGCACAATGCGGTGAACAGGCCCGCGGCGAGCCGGGCGCGCGGCGTGGCCCAGCGCGACGCCAGCCAGGGCACGCGCCGCCAGAGCGCGCCGACGGCACCGCCGACCAGCGTCGCCAGCAAGGTGACATGCAGGCCGGAGATGCTGACCAGATGCGTGATGCCGGTGCGGGCAAAGCGCTGCCACAAATCGGGAGTGATGGCCGATTGCTCGCCCACCGCCAGCGCCACGATCACGCCGGCATGGGGGGCGTCGCCCAGCGTGTGGCGGATACGCTCGCCCAGTTGTGCGCGAATGCGGTCGATGCCCGCGCGCCAGGCGTGGCCGGGCAGGCGCTCGCCGTGTCGCACGGTGGCTGTGGCGCCGAGGTTGTTTTGCAGCATCCAGCGTTCCAGATCGTGGCCACCGGGGTTGACGACGCCGTGCGGGCGCTTGGGCCTGAGCGTCAGTCGCCAGCGCTCGCCCACGCCCAGCGGTGGCGGCTCGCCATACCAACTGACCTGGACGCGACTCGGCAGGCCGCTACCGGAATCGGGCCGAAAGCCGAAGCGCATGCCATGGCGTGTGGCGTGGGGCAGGGTGTCGATATGGCCATTGGCGACCACGGTCCGGCCTTCCGTCGCGACGGACAGCCGATCGGCCAGGCGCACCTGCGCATGCCAACCCGCCCAGACCATTCCGATGAGCAGCGCGGCCAGCGCCAGGCACGGCAGGCGCAGTCGCGGTGCGCGCCAGGCCATGCCAGCGGCGAGCGCCGCTGCCAACAGCAGCGGAAGCAGCGGGGGTAACGTCGCCTGCTGTTGCAACAGGCACACGCCGGCGACGAAGGCACCCAGGGTCAGTAGATAGCGGCCCAGTCCGTTCACGCCGCAACTCGCATGGCACGGCGTGAGCCGGTACACTGCCCGGCATGAAATCTCTCGACGCCGATCTCATCATCGTTGGTGGCGGGCTGGTCGGCGCGGCGCTGGCCGCGGCGTTGGCCAATACGCCGCTGTCGGTGCTGCTGCTGGAAGGCCGGCCGCCCGCTCTCGATTTTCCCGCCGATACCTGGGATGCGCGCATCTATGCCATCAGCCGCGCCAGCCGGCGTCTGCTGACCGATATCGGCGCCTGGGGGCGCCTGGATCCGGCCCGTTTGCAGCCGGTGGCCGAGATGCGCATCTTCGGCGACGACGGGCGCGCCCAACTGGGCTTCGCCGCGCCCGAAGCCGGTGTCGACGAACTGGCGGTGATCCTGGAGAACCGCGCGCTGCAACGCGCATTGTGGCTGACGGTGAATGAAGCGCCCAATGTCCGCGTGCTGTGCCCGGCCCAGCCGGCGGCACTTCAAATTGATGCCGATGCGGCACACCTGACGCTGGCCGATGGCGCTACGTTGAGTGCACGGCTGGTGGTCGGCGCCGACGGCGCCCATTCCTGGGTGCGCGGGCAGCGTGGCATCCAGGTGGCAAAGCGGCCCTACGGGCAATCGGGCGTGGTGGCCAATTTCGAATGCGAAAAGCCGCATCGCGGCGTGGCGCACCAATGGTTTTTCGAGGATGGCGTACTGGCCTGGCTGCCCTTGGCTGGCCAGCGCATGTCGATGGTGTGGTCCTGCGGCGATGCGCTGCGCGACGAGTTGCTGGCGCTGGATGCCGTTGCGCTGGCGGAACGGGTGGCGGTGGCCGGCGGTCGGCGGCTGGGGTACTTGCATCAGATCGGCAAGACCGCGGCCTTTCCTTTGCAGTTGAATCACGTCGCTCACTTGGTCGAAGCACGGCTGGCACTGGTGGGCGACGCCGCGCATACGGTACATCCGCTGGCCGGACAGGGCGTGAACCTGGGTTTCGGTGACGTGGCTGAACTTGCGCGGATATTGATTGCCGAATCGCCGCAGCGCTGCGGCGATTATCTGGTATTGCGCCGCTACGAACGGGCGCGCCGCGAGCCGGTGTACCTGATGCAGACCGTCTGCGACGGATTGCAGAAACTGTTCAACAACCCCAACCCGTTGCTCAAGGCCGCGCGCAATCTCGGCCTTGGGTTGACCGACCGGCAGTCCTGGCTCAAGCACCGGTTGGTTCGCCACGCGATGGATGCCTGACCCCGTTAGAGGAATAACAAGATGCATGCTCCCGCTCGTTTCATCCGTACCGTGATCGCCACCGGCATGATCGCGCTGACCGCATGTTCGGCATCTGCCGACACGGCCAAGGAACCCAAGGAAGCCACGGCGCTGCGCGCCAAGCTGCAAAAGTCGCTGGATGGTCGCAGTGTCGTCAGCATCGGCGCCACGCCGATCAAGGGGCTGTACGAAGTGGTACTGGAAGGCCGCCAGATCGTCTACACCGATGCCAAGGGCGACTACATCCTGGTCGGCGATCTGGTGGACGTGGCCCGCAAGAGCAGCCTGACGCAGGATCGCATCGCCGAGCTGGCGGTCACCGATTTCTCCAAGCTGCCGCTGGACAAGGCGATCAAGGAAGTGCGCGGCGACGGCAGCCGCAAGCTGGCGGTATTCTCCGATCCGGATTGTCCGTTCTGCAAGCGGCTGGAGAAAGACAGCCTGAACGGTGTGGACAACGTGACGATCTATACCTTCCTGTTCCCGCTGTCGATCCACCCGGACGCGGATCGCAAGTCCAAGCTGATCTGGTGCGCGAAAGATCGTACCGCCGCCTGGCAAACCTGGGTGCACGACGAGAAGTTGCCCGAGGACAGCAATGCCGATTGCGCCAACCCGATCAACGACAATCTGGCGCTGGGCGAAAAACTGGGCATCAGCGGCACGCCAGCGCTGATCTTCGGCAATGGGCGCATCGTGTCCGGCGCGATTCCCAAGGAACAACTGGAAGCCATGCTGGCCACGCCGGCGAAGAAATAAGCGGTAAACGGCCGGGGCACCTTGTCCAAGAGGTGCCCCGGCCGCTGTGGTAACCGGAAAAAACGCGGCCGAGGCCGCGTTTTTCATTTCTTGCGCGCCACCACGCGTTGGTAGACACCACCGAAGAAGGTGCGCTTCTCCCAGGTGTAGTCATCGGCATTCGTGGCGTACTCCTGGATCTCGTGCTGCCACAGTGCGTAGGCGAACGGCTCCAAGAGTGCGTTCACGCCGCGCAGCAACCAGCCGATCGGCTGCCAGGGCCGGGGACGGTGGTAATCGACGAATACCGCTTCGCCGCCTTCGGCCAGCGACGCCAGCATGCGATCGACCACCTCGCGCTTCTTGTCCTCGGGGATTTCATGCAGCAGGAAGAAGCTGCATGCCATGTCGTATTTGCCCTGGCCTCCGAAGCTACCGGCGTCGGCACGGAACACGCGGGCCCAGGGCATGCGACCCAGCTTGAGCAGGCCACGCTCCACCTGGATCGGCGTGATGTCCGAGAGGTGGAACGATCCATGCGGCCCCACGGCGCGCGCCGCGCGCGTGACCAGGTCGCCGTAGACGTGCGCCACCTGCCATACGCGGGAGCCAGGGCGGATGCGCTCCAGGTAGCTGCGCATCAGCCGCTGATCCTGGAGGAACAACAACGTGCGAACCACGATGTTGCGATCAAGCAGCCGGGCGCGCCGCGGGTTCACATAGCACCAGTCGTAAACATCGACCAGGTAGTTCGGTACGCCGTCGTAATAGGCTTGGACAGGGCGTTGCAATTGCTCGGGCGGGATTCGGCGCATGGCTGCCTCGGGGGACTGGATGAAATTGAGTTCCAATCTACGGGTTTGACGATGTTGGCATCTTGTCTTGGCCCAAAGTTGGTTTTGTGTAGTCTTCCGCTGAAAACTACCGCTTATCGCATGAAAACTCCGTTTTGACCATGCCTACGGCATAGTGGTGCGCGACCGGTTTTGCCAGAAAAAAAGCCGGTCACGGCACGGAAAAACAATGGCGAGAATGCTTGTATATCCATAAAATTCAATGGATTTGCTGCTGCGCCGCAACAAATCACCGCGCCGAAAAAAGCATGGGAAGTTCCACTGGAGGAGTTCGGCATGGAAGAAATGAAGGCTGCCTGGAGCAAGGCGCTGTGGATCGGTATGGCCGCCGCTTGCGTAGCGTCGATGTGCACATTACTGATTTATGGGGTTTCACCACTGGATTGAGGAGCACGAAATACCCTGGTGCCAAAATTACCGGCTCGCTTGCAACTTGCGCAGTGGCCCCCAATGTGCAGTGCAAACCCGGGTTGATCGTGCACCCCATGGGTAATCGCGATTGACCCGGTCTGCCATACCGATCGGGAGCCACCATGCCGCATTTGTTCGAGCCACTGACCCTGCGTGGGTTGACCTTGTCCAACCGCATCGCCGTATCGCCCATGTGCGAGTACTCGGCGGAGGACGGTTACGCCAATGACTGGCACTTGGTGCACCTGGGTAGTCGCGCTGTCGGCGGCGCCGGGCTGGTGCTGTTCGAAGCCACCGCCGTATCCCCGGAAGGCCGCATCAGCCCGCAGGATCTGGGATTGTGGCGCGACGAGCAGATCGAACCGCTGGCCCGTATCGTGCGTTTCATCGATGGGCAGGGCAGTGTGGCCGGTATCCAGTTGGCGCACGCCGGCCGCAAGGCCAGCACCTATGCGCCGGGGGCCGGTGAGGGCGCGGTACCGGCGACAGAAGGTGGCTGGACGGTGGTCGCGCCATCCGCCTTGCCGTTCTCGCCGAGTTATCCCGCGCCGCAGGCGCTGGATAATGCAGGTATCGCGGCTGTCGTTGAGGATTTCGCCGCGGCGGCACGCCGTGCTCTGGCGGCAGGTTTCCGCGTGGTGGAAGTGCATGCCGCGCACGGCTATCTGCTGCACCAGTTTCTCTCCCCGCTGAGCAACCAGCGTACCGACGAATACGGCGGCAGCTTCGAGAACCGCACCCGGCTGGTGCGCGAAGTGGTGGCGTCCGTGCGAGAGGTCTGGCCCGATCACCTGCCATTGTTTGTCCGGCTGTCCGCCACCGATTGGGTCGAGGGCGGCTGGACCCCGCAGGACACGGTGAAACTGTCGCTCACCCTCAAGGCGTTGGGTGCGGACCTGATCGATGTGTCCAGTGGTGGTACTGCGGCCAACGCACAGATTCCGGTCGGACCGGGCTACCAGACCCCGTTTGCCACGCGCGTACGCCACGAAGCCGACGTCGCCGTGGGGGCCGTGGGCCTGATCACCGCGCCGGCGCAGGCCGACCATATCGTCCGCACCGGCCAGGCGGATCTGGTGCTGCTGGCGCGGGAGCTGCTGCGCGACCCTTACTGGCCGTTGCACGCGGCCGAAGCGCTGCGGCAGGACGCCTCCTGGCCCAAGCAGTATCTGCGGGCGGCGCCGCGCGGCAGCAAGGGACGCTGAATCCCGCAGCCGGCAACCTTGGCCGGGCTGCTCACCAGGGGAGCGGCGCGCCGTCGTAATCGAAAAATCCGCCGCTGTCGGCTGGCATGACGCGTTCCAGTACCGCCCGCATGCCGCGCACCGATTCGTGTGGTGTCAGCGGCGCGCTGGCGCCACCCATATCGGTTTGCACCCAGCCGGGGTGCAGCACGACGCAGGTATGCCGTCCGCGCAGGTCGAGCGCAAGGCTGCGGTTGGCCGCATTCAGCGCTGCTTTCGATGAGCGATAGAGGTAGGCGCCACCGCTGGTGTTCTGCTCGATGCTGCCCATCTTACTGCTGATCGAGGCGATGACCGCACCCGTGGCCAGTCGTGGCAGCAATGCCTGCACCAGCATGGCTGGCGCGATGGTATTGACTGCCAGCACGCGTAACCATTCCTCCGCGTCCAGCTTTCCCAGCTCCTGTGCATCGCCACCGTAGCGGCCTGCGTTGTTCAGCAGCAGGTCGATGCGCTCGTCCGCCAGGCGGTCACCCAGCGTGGCCACGGCATGCCAGTCGGTGACGTCCAGCGAGAGCAGGCGCAACGATGGCGGGGGCGCCGCTGTCAATGCATCGGCATGCTGGCGCGCAATGGCGATCACCCGCCAGCCCGCTGCCAGGTATTGCTGGACGAACTCCAGCCCGAGGCCCCGGTTGGCGCCTGTGAGTAAAAGGGTTTTCTGCATGAGAACGGTTGCTAATATGTGACGGACATGGCGTTCAGCATAGACGTCCGCCGCGCCGATTTTTGCCTGTATTCGGTATCGCGCATCCGTAGCCATCCGCAGCCGAGCTGCCTTTTCCTATCGAGGAGTTTCCATGCCTGATCAGCCCACATCCTTTCTGCACGAACGCCGTGGCTTCCTGGCCGCCGCTCTGGCCACGGGTTTTGCCCTGGCGGTACGGCCAGTGGCCGCATCGACCATCGTGACCGATAGCGACGGCCTGGAGGTCGGCCCGGCATTCATCGAACGTGGCGATGTGGAGTTGCCGGCGTATGTTGCGCGCCCCGCCAATGCCAGCGGGCCGCTGCCCACGGTGATCGTGGTGCAGGAGATCTTTGGCGTGCATGAACACATCCAGGACCTGTGCCGCCGTCTGGCGAAGGCGGGTTACCTGGCCATCGCGCCCGATCTGTATTTCCGTCAGGGCGACCCGCGTAAATACACGGATATCGAGACATTGCAGCGCGAAGTGGTGACCAAGGTGCCCGATGCGCAGGTGATGGGGGATCTGGATGGTATGGTGGCGTGGGCGGCCGCCCATGGCGGCGATCCGGCGCGTGTGGCGCTGACCGGCTTCTGCTGGGGCGGGCGCATTGCCTGGCTGTATGCGGCGCATAACCCGGCGCTGAAGGCGATCGTGGCGTGGTACGGCCGGGTGGAGGGCAAGGCCAGCGACAATACGCCGTTGCAGCCGATCGATGTCGCGGCACAACTGAAGGTACCGGTGCTCGGACTATACGGTGGCAAGGATCAGGGTATTCCGCTCGATGGCGTGGAGCGGATGCGGGTGGCAATCAAGCGTTCGGCACGGCCTTCGCGTATCGTCGTCTATGAAGATGCCGGGCACGGCTTCAACGCGGACTACCGACCCAGTTATCACCGCGCCGCCGCGCAGGATGGCTGGTTGGAAATGACGCAGTGGTTCAAGCGCCACGGCGTGTAGTTCGCAAAGCAAAAAAAGCCGGCGCAAGCCGGCTTTTTCCAAGGATGCTTCGCCATCAGGGCGAGACGGCCTTCAGCCCGACCACCCCGACCACGATCAGCCCCAGAAATGCCACGCGGGCGGCGCCGAGCGGATCGCCAAACCAGATGATGCCGCCGACGGTCACGCCCACGGCGCCCAGCCCGGTCCAGATGGCGTAGGCGGTGCCGGCGGGAATGCCGCGCATCGCGAACGACAGCAGCGCCATATTGACGAACGACAGCGCCACCGAACCGGCGATGACCCAGGGGCTGGGGTGGGTCTGCACGTATTTGAGCGACAAGGCCCAGATGATCTCGGTGAACACCGCGAGGCCAAGGACCAGCCAATAGTTGAACATTGCATTGCTCCTGTTCGGGCTCGGACAGGACGGGGGCGCCGGAAACCCGAAAGAGGCGCCATCCCGTTTGATGATCAGCCCGCCGCCAGGGCCTTGAGCGCGTCGCCGGTGACGCGGCAGATGCGCCAGTCCGGCATGACATCGGCGCCCAGCCCCCGGTAGAAGCCGATGGCGTTTTCGTTCCAGTCCAGCACCGCCCACTCGAAGCGACCGCAACCGCGTTCCTCCGCCAGCCGCGCCAGATGGCGGATCAAGGCGCCGCCATAGCCCTTGCCACGCCCGGCGGGGCGGACGTACAGGTCTTCCAGGTACAGCCCACGTCGGCCGACGAAGGTGGAGTAGTTATGCAGGAACAGCGCGAACGCGATGGGGGCGCCATCCTCGACGCCGACCACGCATTCCGCCGCTGGGTGGGCGCCGAACAGCGTGTCGTGCAACATCGCCTCGGTGTTTTCCAGCAGATGCGTCAGGCGCTCGAATTCCGCCAGTTCGCGGATCATCGCCAGGATGGCGGGCACGTCGGCCGGCACGGCGGGGCGGATCAGGAAGGACATCCGTTCACTCCAATGAAAACGGGCGGCCAGGCCGCCCGTTGATCTGCTGCAAGCCGCTTACTTGGCGGCGTTGATCATGTACAGCGCAGCAGCCTTGAACTCATCGTCCGAGCCTTGATAGCCACCCTTGGGCGGCATGGCGTTCAGGCCCTTGATACCAATGGCGACGGCGGCATCCACGCCATCCTTCAGGCGCGGCGCCCAGGCGGCCTTGTCGCCGAACTTGGGCGCATTGGAAATGCCGGTGGCGTGGCAGGCCATGCAGACCGAATCGTAGATTTCCTTGCCCTTGGTGGCCGGATCGACCGCACCACCCGCTGCCGCGCCCACAACCTTCGGCTCTTCGAACTTGGCGCCGCCCGCGTTGCCCATGTAGGCCACCGCGCGCTTCACTTCATCGTCGGTCAGATCGGATGCGCCACCGCGCGCGGGCATTGCATTGAAGCCCTCGATGGCGTGCTTGGACAGGGTTTCGAAGCCCTTGGCGATCCGGGCCGCCCAGGCGCCCGCGTCGCCGAACTTCGGGGAACCGGCCATGCCGGTGGCGTGACAGGACATACAGACCGCTTCATAGACGGCCTTGCCGCTACGCGATCCCGGTGGGCCGCCTTCGACCACCTTGACCGCCCCGATCGGTTGCAACCGCGCGGAAATCGCTTCGCCCGTCATGGTGGACAGGCCCAGGTCCACGCCGGAACCGGATGTAAACAACTTGGCCACCAGAAAGATCAGCAGCGGGAAACCGATTACCGCTGCCAAAATCATGCCGACTACCTTTTGTGCGCCGCCGGCGACATTGGAACCGCTCATGCTGCCATCCCTTGTCATTGAGTTGATTCGTTTTAGGCCGGACTGGGGTCCGGTGATAACCGCGCGGATTATACCGGCAAACACTGGCCCCACAAAGCCGCGCATGGACGCCCCTGGAGAAACGCGATATGATCCGCTTCCTCTCTCCGCACCCGTAGCTCAGTTGGATAGAGTGTCAGTTTCCGAAGCTGAAGGTCACAGGTTCGATCCCTGTCGGGTGCGCCAATCAAATCAAGGCCTTGCGCCAATCCAACTCTTCCCTCTGCTTATCCCGGCCCCACCAGCATGGTGTTCGTCTGGAGCGAGCGGGACGAGTTTTCTCTTGGCTACTCCATCCAGAGCCGTTTAAAAAGCGGTGATAAGCGGTGATAGTCAGACATTCAATTTCAGACAGTCTCGCATTGCCTGGCGCGTGAGCGGCAACGGCAAGGTGCAAAAACACCCGGACGGCGGGCCGTTCCTGTAAGTCACGTCTACCTGCTAAAAATCCTGGCGAATGGCCTACCGCTTCGCCGGAAAGATGCAACGTCTTGAATAAGAACCTTTTTCGTGCATTTTAAGACACCCGACCCTCCTGGGCGGCATCACCGCCAGAGAACTTTTGGGTGCGCTGCGCCGCGCCGCGCCGAGGACGGGACGCTTTTTTTGTTGTCCCTCTGGCCTTGCGGAATGCGGGTGGATATTCCGCTACGCCATCGTCACTGGCAGATCCGGGCGGGATGTTGCCGCTAACTTGCGCGGCGCCTTTGCCCCGGATCTCAGGGGCCACCGAGCGGCCATCACCAATTCCGCCGCATAGATGCGTATGAGTTTTTTGTCTCCCGCGCCTTTGGTTTTTGCCCGGGTTGGGGAACCGGCCAAGGCCGAGTCGATTTCAAGGCCACTGAATTGCACATGCCGGCCTTAAAGATGAAAATAAAGCAGATGCACATCGTCCCGCTTTCCCGTCAAGCTCTGGTGATTCTGAATGAATTGCAGGCGATATCCGAAAGTAAGCAGTGCGTCTTACCCACAGCAAGGAATGGCGAGGGCGCGTCTCATCTGCAAACCACAACATTTATCCGGGCTTTGCGGCAGATCGGCTATGCCAGAGGGGAGCTTACCTTCCACGGCTCCGGTCAATGGCTTTGACGCGGCTCAACGAGCTTGGCTATAACCTTCAAAATCTTATAAAGAGGCAGAGATGAGAAGGTGCGCGCAACCGCCCGGCTTTGGGATTGCCTGATGGATTGGTTTTTGCTATTTCCTCGGCGCGCTCCTTGCATGGATACCTATAACAATTTTGCCTGTCGCAGGGAGTGCGTACTCTGCGATAGGTTATATATCTTAGAGTGGTGTATGACAGTCTTATATCTTGGCCCGAAATGTGTGTCGATTGAAAATTATTTAATGAATATCGGATATTCTGTTGTGCGGACAGAAAAAAAATTTGATATTGAATTTTTGGAAAAAATAATATAAAATTTGGTGTCAGCTATAGGTATAGACACATTATTAAGAAAAAAGAAATAGACTGGTTTTGTGGTAAATTAATTAATTTGCATATAGCCGTCCTTCCTTTTGGGAGAGGGGCGGATCCAAATATATGGAGTTATTTGGAAAATACACCAAAAGGGGTAACTATTCATATCATAGATGATGGTATCGACACTGGACCGATACTGATGCAAAGGCATGTTGATATAGATGTTTGGCATGATACATTAAGCTCGTCGTATGATAAATTATCACGAGTGATGGAGTTTTTATTTATTAATAATTGCAAGAATATTTTGAATGGAAAAATAGAGGCGGAACCGCAAAATAATAAAGAAGGCTCTTTCCATTATTCAATGGAAAAAGAAGCGTATTCTCATCTATGGGCAGAAAAAGGTTGGGAAACCCCAGTTTCTGATTTAATTGGGAAGGCAATACAGCCGGGTAGCTAGAGGCGCTTACGCTGGTGCAATCCTGGGGGGCGGGCCATTGATCAATGCAGAGTGCGCCCCTGCCGACGCAATCGATGGGCTGTGCGCGCCCCCCGTCGCCGGCTTTGGCATGACTGCTGTCTGAATGATCCCGCGATGATTCTGCCTTCATCCGCCAAGCGATGGCGCATGCAAACGGGCTCCACGCCCCCTTGGCCTGATGCCTCCATTGGTGGGCATCATTTCCACCGCGCCGGCAGACTCGGCAGGCCCGCAAAGTTATTGAAAGCTACGTAGCGAAGCTGTCACAGAAGCGGTTCGCGGAGCAGAACAACTGGCTCGAGAAGGTTGCGATCACGTTCGAGCCGCTTCGCGCCATCAATGGCCGCAGCGAGCGATCGCGAATCCTGATCATCGCTACAGTGAGACGCCAAGCCGCCCCCGGGCGGCTTTTTTACGTCCGTAGGCATATACACGAAAGCACGATGCTGACCATTAAATTCTATTAATTTTACAAATATTTGTATTTTTGTGTAATTTAGAAGAAATTATTGAGGTGGCAGCTTCAGTAATTGCTTTGCCCTGCTAAACCACACCACTTACTCCTGGAGAGAGCATGTCCTTGTTAGTTCGATTCGCCCACAACGCTGCAGCGGTGATCGCTTTGATCGCAGCGTCATCGGCCATGGCTGCGAACTGCCCACTTATCTCGGGCACATTCACAACGACCATGGGCACCAATCTCTATACACCGTCCCCACAACAAACCTTCCAGGCCGATGGCAACGGCACTGCCCTGGTTCGGATCAGTGGGGCCGGCACCTTCAACAGCGGCATCATTGGTTATCCGGCGGACTGCGTGAGGCTCTATTTCTCGCCGTCCTATACCGTTTACATCGACGGTAGCCCCTCGATCGTTTCAGGCGCGGATATCAATTGGCAGTTCGACAATACCTTCCGCCTGGCACCTGGCACTCACCAGATCTTCCTGGAAGGCAAATACGTCGTACCGGCAAGCAACTCGCCGCAGTATCGCCGCTCCTCGGTGGTCAGCATCACCGTTACTGCCCCGCAACAGCCGCAGCCTCAGCCGCCGGGTGAAATCACGGGCTGGATCGATGGTGTATACAAGGATGCTTCGGGTATCCCCACCGTCTATGGATGGGCATGCCAGCAGCGCGTTGCCCGGTCCATCGACGTGCATGTCTACCTGGGCGGCGCATGGCCTACCGGTACCATCGTCACGGGCGGCCCTGCATCGGTTCCGGCCGAATCCGCGGTGAGCGCAGCATGCGGTACGTCAAACGTCCCTCATCGCTTTTCCTTCCCGATCTACAACTGGCGCTCCTACCCTGGCATGGGCATTTACGTTCATGGTATCTCTACCACTGGCGGTAACAACTCTCTGCTTGGCCACTCTGGTACATACACCATTCCGGCCAACTGATTCCCGGTGCTGATTGTTGACGGAAATGGCCCCGCAAAAGACTGGCTACTCAAGAGGTGGGCAGTCGGAAGCTAAAGCCTGAAAACCTGCGCCCGGCGTTGAACCGGGCGCAGGTTTTCGGCTTGCGCTTGATAGATGATAGATGATGGATGTAGGGGGGCGATGTATTGCCAAATACTTTATATCCGGCTCATCGATTCAATGCTTCAACGGGAAATACCAAGTAGCCCGAAATGGCGACGGAATGGCCGCTCGGCCCTCGCTTGGCCGCTTTGCTCCGCAGATGGCCCAGGACAAATCCAGAGTGCTTTGGAAAGCTGGCCAAGCCGCTGCACTGAGTACATTTTGCGGAACGAACCACCACACTGCCGGCAACAAAAACGCGGCTCTAAGCCGCGTTTTTGTTGCTGGTGCCCGGGTCGAACTCGAAAATGACCCTGCAAACCGCATTAATATTAGGTTCAGCACTCAAAAACCCAGTTTCGTATACCTACCTGTATACCTAAGAATGTCTGTGCCAACGCGATTCGAGAACAGGGGAAGTACTGCCGCTACTACCGCATCACCGCTGCGGCCGTGCCCTTGCGACCACCAAGCCGGCGACTAACGCACTTGGCCACACGGAGCGCCTCCCGGTATTGGCTGCCAGCTCTTGAACCAATCATCAGCCTCTTTCTCCCAAGGCCACACTCCAGATGTATTCGGGTACACGATTTGATACGCGCGAAAGTTGGAGCCTTTGTACAGCCACAAAGCCCAGCCTAAGTAGTCCCTATACGAGTCTTTAGGGAACTCTACAACCTTGCAATCGAAACCTTCCAGCAAACCACCAACCGAATCACCTGGCTCGATTGACTCACCAGCCTGGAGCTTGGCATAACATTCATTCACCACAAACTGAGCCAATTCCTGCTTGAGCCCAATCACAATAAATTCAGCATGCCCTATTGTTTTCTCGACCCCAATCGTGTAGGTGAATGGGGGTAGGTCTTCCTCCTCCAATACATGCAGGACATGCAGCCCGTATTGTTCTATGTCCGACAGTGCCTTTTCTTCAGCAGCATCCATTACGACTCCGAGTAGGGCTAAGCTAAAACGATCACTGCTGAAATACCTGCCAACAACAGGGAGCCCGATCCACCCAAAAAGAAGTTGCTGGCGTACTTCGTTTTCCGATAGTTAAGCAGACACACAAGCGGAACAAGTATGGGGAAGAGGATGCATACCAAGCCCAGCTTTTCGTTAATTGTTGGCACAGCCATCAGGCCAAATATCAAGCCGACGACGCTTAGCATCAACGCTATCAGGCCAAAAACCAATGGAATCCAAATCATTTGTATGCCTGAGTAAAAAATTATTGAACAACTGCTGAGAGTCTATCGTTTGCGGTGGACCACGTCTTACAGACGAATAAGCATGAAGAATCCGGGTGTCGAGGTCAAAACTTGCGGACTTATGCGGGTGTAGACGCGCAAATTATGCCGGGCCGGCATGGGCGCATTTGAAGGCTTGGCCCCGTCTATTCCAACTGACCGGCGGATCGAGAAGGCCGGCGTGCCGCTCAAGTGGTATCACCGTCTGTGGCGACCGGCTGCATTGCCGATCCGTCGAGTATTTGCAATTTGGAAGTACTCGAGCTTTGCACAAGGGCGCCAGAAAGCAAAAAACGCGGCTGGAAGCCGCGTTTTTCTTGATGGTGCCCGGGGTCGGACTCGAACCGACACGCCTTGCGGCGGGGGATTTTGAATCCCCTGCGTCTACCGATTTCGCCACCCGGGCAGGGAAGGGCGCAATTATGGCCGAAGCGCGCGGCGGCTGGCAAGCGGAGGTTATTCGTCGTCGGCGCCCTGCTTGAGTGCCAGCGCCCTTGCGTACAGTACGTTGCGCGGCGCGCCGGTGATGGTCTGGGCAAGGGCGACGGCCTGCTTGACCGGCAGCTCGGCAACCAGTGGGGCCAGGATGGCGTCGTGTTCGCCTGCTTCCTGGGCCGGGCTGTCGGTGGGGGCTGCGTCGATCAGCAGGACGAACTCGCCACGCTGCTGGTTGGCGTCGGTTTCGGCGAAGGCGGCCAGTTCGGCCAGCGGTGCGCGGCGGATCGTTTCGAAGGTCTTGGTCAGTTCACGCGCCATGACGGCGATGCGCGCTCCGCCGAAGGCCGTTGCCAGGTCGGCGAGCGTGTCGAGGATGCGGTGAGGCGCTTCGTAGAACACGGTGACGTAGGGCAGGGCAACCAGTGGCGCCAGGGCGTCCTGGCGTTGTTTGCGCTTCGGTGGCAGAAAGCCGTAGAACAAGGTATGCGGGCAAGTGAAGCCGGCGGCGGAGAGCGCGGTAGTCAGCGCGCTGGCGCCGGGAATGGGCACCACGGGGTAGCCAGCGGCGTGCACCGCCGCGACCAGTTGGGCGCCGGGGTCGGAAATCGCGGGGGTGCCGGCATCGGACACCTGCGCTACGGCTTCGCCGGCGGCCAGGCGTGCGATCAGTTTTTCGGCCATGGCGCGTTCGTTGTGCTCGCGCAGACTGACCATGGGCGTGCCGATGCCGAAGTGCTTGAGCAGTTGCCCGGTGACGCGGGTATCCTCGGCGGCGATCACGTCCACCTGCGCCAGCACCTCGCGCGCGCGGGCGGAGAAATCCCGCAGGTTCCCGATGGGTGTGGCCACCACATATAATGCAGGCCTTGTGATTTGGAAGGGCTCGTTATGCACGCTCTCGGTCTCCTCGCGCGGCGCTGTAGGCGCCTGATCGCGTTCGCACTATACGGCGCGGTCCTGGTGGCGGCCAGCGGTTGTGCCTCGTCGCCCAAGCCACAGACGGATACGCCATTGGTGTTGCAGCCACTGCCTACGCCAATGCCGACGCCGGTGGTGGAACTGCGACCATTGCAGGATGAGGCGCCGCCTCAATCCACACCGCTCCCCGAAGCGGGCGCTGCCCCCACGCCGGCGCCGCAGCGCGGTCCGGCGTTCGTCGCGCTGTTACTGCCCACCCAGTCCAAATCGTGGCGTACCGCCGCTGAGACGATCCGCGCTGGCGTGCTGTCGGCCGAGCGCACGCTCAGTGCCAGTGGCATGCCGCAGGTACGCACAGTGGATACCTCGGACAACGAGCAGGACATCCTGGCGGCGTTCCAGCGGGCGCAGGCCGAGGGGGCCGTGGCGGTGATCGGGCCGCTGACCAAAACGGCGGTGAGCTATATCGCCGACAACGCGCAGTTCGACTTTCCAGTCATCGCGCTGAACAGCTTTTCGGAAGAAACGCTACGTCGTCCCCACCTGTACAGCTTCAGCCTGTCGGTGGAGACCGAGGCTCAGCAGGCCGCACGTTTCGTTGCCGAGCAGGGCGTGAACCGGCCGGTGGTGGTGCTGGCCGACGGCGTGCTCGCCAAGCGCATGGCACAAGGGTTCAGCGAGGGCTGGCGGCTCGACCGTAATACGCTGCCGGCGACGCTGGTGGTGCAGGGCACCGATTACACCGGCCTGCGCGCGCAACTGGACAGCAGCGGCGCAGACGCGATCTTCCTCGCCGCCGATACGCGCAATGCACGGCGGATCCGGCCGTTCCTCGGCAATATGCTGCCGGTGTTCGCCACCAGCCAGATCGATCCGGGCGGCCTGGGCGCGACGGCGCTGGTCGATCTGGCCGGTATCCGCTTCCTGGACATCCCCTGGCTGGCCGATCCGGACAACCCCACTTACGACTTCTACAAACGCACGCGCGGTAAATCCAACGATCTGGAGCGCCTGTTCGCGCTGGGCGTGGATGCGTGGCGGCTGGCGATGGCGCTACGCGATACGCCGCCCGGCAATGTGCGCATCGACGATGGCCTGACCGGGCGCTTGTCGATCGGGCCGGATGGCGTGGTACAGCGGACGCTGGTGCCGCGTACCTTGTCGGCCGGGCGTGCCGATCTGCCGCCCGAGGCCCCGCTGGTGGAGCCGTTACCGCAGTGATCGTACGCGGTGCGGCGGCGGAAACGCAGGCCGCCGATTATCTGACGCGTCACGGTCTAAAGATCGTGGCGCGCAACTGGCGCTGCCGCCAGGGCGAGATCGATCTGATCGCGCGCGACGGCGATACGCTGGTGTTCGTCGAGGTGCGCGCCCGCGCGGATGCGCGTTTCGGCGGCGCTGCCGCCAGCATCACTGCCGCCAAGCAGGCCAGGGTGGTCATGGCTGCGCGGCACTATCTGCAAACCATTTCTCCGTTGCCGCCTTGCCGTTTCGACGCCGTGTGCGTGGATGGCGGGCGGCTGCAATGGCTCAAGGGCTGCTTCGACGCGGGTTGATCGCGTTGCCTTGGGTAGCGACACCATAAAGGAATCGTTTCAATGGAATTGACCGAACGGGTGCGCCAGCACTTTTTCGACAGCATTGCCGCCAAAGAGGCGGCAATGGATCTGCTGTCGCCTGCCATCGCGGCGGCGGCGGAAAAAATGATGCAGTCGCTGATCATGGACGGCAAATTGATGGCTTGCGGCAATGGCGGCTCGGCCGCCGATTCGCAGCATTTTGCGTCCGAGATGGTCGGGCGCTTCGAGCGCGAGCGGCCTGGCCTCGCGGCGCTGGCACTTTCCACCGATTGTTCGTCGCTCACCGCCATCGGCAACGATTATGACTTCGACCTGGTGTTCTCCAAGCAGGTGCATGCGCTGGGCCGTGCCGGGGATGTGCTGCTGGCGATCTCGCCGTCGGGCAACGCGGCCAATGTGATCGCCGCCATCCACGCCGCACATGACCGCCAGATGGGCGTGATCGCGCTGACCGGGCGCGATGGGGGTCAGATCGGGGAACTGCTCGCGGGCGACGATATCCACTTGTGTGTGCCGTCCAACCGGACGGCGCGGATTCAGGAAGTCCACATCACCATCATCCACGCCTTGTGCGATGCCGTGGATTACCTGTTGCTGGGAGGCGAATAAATGAAGAGAAAACTGGTCGCCATCGCCCTGGCGGGCGTGGTCGGATTGTCGGCCTGCGTGCCGGTGGTGTTCGTGGCGGGCGCGGCCGTGGGCGCGCTGGTCGGGTCCGACCCGCGCAATGCGCAGACGATGAAGGGCGACGTGGACATCGGCGCCAATATCTCGGCGCGCGTGATCGACACCTATAAGGAACGGGCACACGTCAACGTCAACGTATTCAATGCGCACGTACTGCTTACCGGCGAGTTACCGGACGATGCCGCGCGCCAGAACGTGGCGCAGGTCGCCGCCACCTGGCCGGGCGTGCGCGCGGTGTATAACGAGACAGTGGTGGCGCCACCGTCGTCCAATACCGATCGCCTGAACGACACTCAACTGACCGCGCGCGCCAAGACCGCGATTCTGTCGGAGGCAGGTGACGTCACCTCCGTGCACTTTCTGGTCACGACCGAGCGCAAGGTGGTCTACCTGATGGGGCTGGCCAGTGCCAGCCTCACCGAGCGTGCGGCCCGCGCTGTCAGCTTTGTCGGTGGCGTGGAACGGGTGGTGAAATATGTGGAAGTGCTGCCCGACGCGAAGAACAAATAGGCAGGGCCACGGCCATGGCAAAACACGGAGCGTTGCTCCGTGTTTTTGTTTGGTGATCCACAGTGTCTGGCTTACTGTTTGGCCAGCAATGGCTTGAGGTCCGCCGCAATCATTTTCGCCAGCAAGGGTTGCGCCTCGGCGGTGGGGTGTAACTGATCGTTCTGGAATAACGTGGGTCGCGCGATCACCGGCGCTAGCAGGAAGGGCGTCAGACCGGTGCGGTATTGCTTCGCCAGCGCGGGGAACACCTCGGCGAAGCTGGCGGTGTAGTCGGGGCCGTAGTTGGGCGGCATCTGCATGCCGACCAGATGTACCTTGGCGCCGGATCGCTGCGCCGCCACGATCATTGCCGCCAGGTTGTCGCGCGCCGCGTTCACGGGTAGCCCGCGCAGACCATCGTTGGCGCCCAGCTCGATGATGACGATACTGGGACTATGCTGTTTCAATGCGTTGGGGAACCGGGTGCGGCCTCCGGCGGTCGTTTCGCCGGAGACGCTGGCGTTCACCACGCGATAACGCTGACCCTGGCGCGCCAGCTCCCCGGCCAGCAGGTTGGGCCATGCCGCCTTGGCCTCGATGCCGTAACCGGCGGAGAGGCTGTCGCCGAATACCAGCAGCACCGGGTCCGCCGCGCGCGCGCCCGTTGCCGTCACCAGAACAAGCAGAGCCAGCAGGCTCATCCAAAACCGCCACACCCCGCGAAGGCTATCCATCGTGAATTCCGTTGCTGATCGTTCATCCTTCATGCTTCAAGCCCAGGACCTGGGCAAGCACGTCGTCGCTGCCGCAGAAGAACTCGACATCCTCGCCGACGTTTCGTTCAGCCTGCCCGCAGGGGCCAGTCTGGCCATCGTCGGCGCCAGCGGCTCCGGTAAGTCTACCTTGTTGTCGCTGCTGGCCGGGCTGGATGCGCCCACGCGCGGCACGGTACGGCTGGCGGGCGAGGAGCTGGGCTCGCTGGATGAAGATGGCCGCGCGCTGCTGCGGGGCCGGGTATCCGGCTTTGTGTTCCAGTCGTTCCAGTTGTTGCCGGAACTCACCGCCTTGGAGAACGTGATGTTGCCGCTGGAGCTGGCCGGCCGACGCGATGCGGCGCAGGTGGCAGGCCAATGGCTGGATCGGGTGGGGCTGGCGTCGCGGCGCGACCACACGCCGCGCACGCTGTCAGGCGGCGAACAACAGCGCGTGGCCTTGGCGCGCGCCTTTGCCCCCGGGCCGCAGGTGTTATTCGCCGACGAGCCCACCGGCAGCCTGGATACGCATACCGGCGAGCGCGTCGCCGACCTGCTGTTCGAACTGAACACATCCACCGGCGCCACGCTGGTGCTGGTTACGCACGACGAGCGGCTGGCGGCGCGTTGCGGCGCGCGTCTGCGGCTGGCGGCGGGGCGGGTGGTCGAGCAGGTGAACGTATGAACGCCGCATCGATGGCGCTGGCGTGGCGCCAGTTCCTGCGCGGCCTGCGCGCGGGCGAGCACCGTACGCTGATTGCCGCGCTGACGGTGACCATCGCCGCGCTCACCGCCGTGGGGTTGTTCGCCGGGCGTGTGAGCGGGCTGCTCAATTCCGAAGCCAACAACCTGCTGGCCGCCGATGCGGTGCTTTCCGCCGACCAGCCGTTGCCGCCCGCCTTGCTGCAGGCCGCACGGCAGAGGGGGCTGACGGCTGCCCAGACGCAGACTTTTCCTTCCATGGTGTCCGCCAACGGCGACGCCGCGCTGTCCACGCTCAAGGCCATCGACGGGCCATATCCGTTGCGTGGCACGTTGACGCTCAACGCCGGGCGTGACGACTACACCGTCGAGGCGGGGCCCGCGCCGGGCGTGGTCTGGGTGGACGACCGGCTGGCCAACCGCCTGCGACTCAAGGTGGGCGACGCGGTGCGCGTCGGCAGGCTCGAAATGAAGGTGGGTGCGCTGATCGTGCGCGAGCCGGATATCGCCATCGACTTCGCCGGCCTGCAACCGCGCCTGATCATGAACGCCGCCGAGCTGCCGCAATCGGGGCTGATCGGCTTCGGTAGCCGCATCCGCTATCGCCTGCTGGTGGCCGGTGAGCCGCAGGCGGTGGCGCAATGGCGTGCGCAGGTGGACCGGCAACTGGCGCGCGGCCAGCGGCTGGAGGACGTGCGCGAATCGCAACCGCAGGTGCGGCGCGCGCTGGAACGCGCGGAAACCTTTTTGCGGCTGGTCACATTGCTGGCCGCCACGCTGGCCGGTACGGCAGTGCTGCTGGCGGCACGCCGCTATAGCGCCAAACAGGCCGACGCGGTGGCGCTGTTCGTCACGCTGGGCGCCACCCGGGCGCATATCCGTGGCCTGCTGCTGGCTGAGCTGGCGCTGATCTTCGGTCTGGCTGCCCTGTTAGGCGGAGTGATTGGCTGGGCGACGCAGGAGGTGCTGGCGCTGCTGATCCGCGACAGCCTGCCCGACGCGCTGCCATTGCCCACGGCATGGCCCTGGCTGGCCGCATGCGCGCTGGGGCTGGTGCTGCTGGCCGGCGTGGCCGGGCCGACGCTGATGCAACTGGCGCGCACGCCCCCCGCGCGGGTGCTGCGGCGCGAACTGACGGCACCGGCGCGGTTGTGGCTCAGCCTGCTGGTCACGTTGGGCGCGGCGGCCGCCGTGTTCTTCTGGGTGGCCGGTAGCGCCAGGCTGGCGCTGTACGTCGCGGGCGGCATCGTCGGCGCGGTGGCCGTGTCCGGCCTCGTGGGCTGGCTGCTGCTGTGGCTGGTGGCGCGCTTCGCCAAGGGGTTCGCCGCGCGCATCGCCTTGCGGCAACTGGCACGGCGCATCTGGCTGTCGGCGGCACAACTGGGTGCACTGGCGGTCGGGCTGCTGGGGCTGTGGCTGCTGACCGCGGTCGAGCGCGATCTGTTGTCCGCCTGGGAGCGCCGCCTGCCGGTCGACGCGCCCAATGTGTTCGCCTTCAACATCCAGCCCGACCAGGCTAGCAACTTCAAGGCCGCGCTGGTGGCGGGGCAGGTGAACGGCGCGGTGCTGCAACCGATGATCCGGGGACGCTGGGCCGAGCTGAACGGCAAGCCGGTGGCGCCGGAGCGCTACGATGACGACCGTGCACGCCGGCTGGCTGAGCGCGAGTTCAACCTGTCGTGGGGCGAGATGCTGCGCGAGGACAACCGACTGACCGCGGGCCGGCCGTTGACCGACGATGGCTGGTCGGTAGAGGCTGGGCTGGCGGAAACGCTGGGCATCCGGCTGGGCGATACGCTGACCTTCGATGTGGCCGGCACGCGCGTGAGCGGCAAGGTGGTCAACCTGCGCACGGTCGAGTGGGATTCCTTCCGCGTGAACTTCTTCGTCGTCGGCTCGCCGGCCATGTTCGCGGATGCGCCGACCAGCCTGATCACCAGCTTCCACCTCCCGCCGGAGCGCCGCGCCGACGTGGCACAGTGGTCACGCACCTTCCCCAACGTGACCTTCATCGACGTCGGCGAGGTGCTGGGCGAGGTGCGGCGCGTGCTGGGCCTGTCGGCCAGCGTGCTGCGGCTGGTATTCGTGTTCTGCCTGGCGGCCGGCGTGGTGGTGTTGCTGGCCGCGCTGGAAACGTCGGCGCCGGAGCGACGGCGCGAGGCCGCGGTGCTGCGCGCGCTGGGCGCACACAGTCGCCAGATCGCCGCCATCCAGTGGTGGGAAGGCGCGTTGATTGGGGCCACTGCAGGGCTGGTCGCCGGCCTGGCAGCCAGCATCACCGGCTGGGCGGTGGGGCGGCAGGTGCTGGAATTGCCGGTGGGTTTCAACGCCTGGCTGCCACTGGCCAGCTTGGTGGCCGGCCTGGTACTCGCCGGCGGTGTGACGCTGTGGGAGCGGCGTCGGCTATCGCGTGAATCGGCACTGGGATTGTTGCGTGATCCTTCTTAGTTGAGGGGGGCACCCCCCTCATGCCTCCCAAGCATATCGGCCATGCACAATCGCGGAACAATGGGATGGGCCAGTTTGATTTATGCTGTTGTCACGGAGCGACGGAGAACGACGATGCCCAACTGGTACGTGGATAACGTAGTGCCGCTGCTGATAGCGGCGGCGATAGTCTGTTTGGTGTGTTACACGCTGGTGGCGCGTGTGCTGTTCGATTACATCTCGCGCAATTACGGCGATCTGCTGCCCAAGCGCGAGAGCTGGGTGCATGGCGACGACATCGCCATGGGCTTTGTCACCACGCTGGGCGATATCAGCCGCAGCGGCACCTGGCGCCGGATCGAGAGTTCATTCTGGCGCCGCCTGTTCGTCGCCAACAAGGTGATCGGCTGGGTGGGCGTGCTGTCGCTGACGGTGTTCCTGGGGGGATTCTTTATCTAGGGTTTGTCATCCAATGTTTCGCGACAGCGCTGGGCCGAAAAAGCACCAGGCACCAGGCGCGCGACGCAGGCAATAACCGGTTATTGCCAAGGAGTGCAACGCAGTGGATGGTGTTTTTTCGGCCCAGCCCTGCGGGTTCGGGGCATTTGGGGCGCGGCGCGGCATCGCCGGCCGCTTGCGGTATCCATACCGCCGCGCGTCCAGCTCTTGGCACGGCATCCCGAACGGCACCGAACGCTGTCGTGAAACATTGGATGACACGCCCTAGGGGCGTGACGTGCACGCAGTAAACCCCACATCTTGAACCCCAGAGGACACAGCGAGCACAGCGTTTCGCTGAGGAAAAATATATAGCGAGAGTGCGCTATCGCGTGTATCCCGACGGATTTCTCAGTGATCCCTCAGTATTCTCTGTGGTTCAAGATTCAGGGTTTCAATCCCGTTCCCCACCCACTACAGATGCTGCGAGATCACCGCCAGGAAGTCGTCGCCATATTTTTCCAGCTTGCGGTCGCCCACGCCTGAGATGCGTGATAGTTCGTAATGGTCGCCCGGGCGCTGGCGCACCATTTCCTTGAGCGTGGCGTCGCCGAAAATCACGTAGGCCGGGACGTTCTGGTCGTCGGCCAGTTCCTTGCGGCGCTTGCGCAACGCCTGCCACAAGGCGGTGTCGGCGGGGTTGTCGAAGCCGCTGTCGCGCTCGCCCCGGTAATGGAATTTCTCGGTGCGCGCACGCAGGTAGAGCGGTTCGTCGCCGCGCAGGAAGACGCGGGCGCTGTCGGTCATTTCCAGCCCGCCGTGGCCTTCCGGATTGAGCCGTAGCGCGCCGCGCGCCAGCAGTTGCCGGTATACCGCTCGCCAGGTCGGCTCGTCGATGTCCTTGCCGATGCCAAAGGTGGAAACGCGGTCGTGGCAGAATTCCTTCACCTTAGGTGAGAGCTTGCCCTGCAACACATCCACCAGGTGGCCGACGCCGAAACGGTTACCGGTGCGGAACACGCAGGACAATGCCTTTTGCGCGGCCTCGCTGCGGTCGATCAGCTTGGGTGGGTTCAGGCAGTTGTCGCAGTTGCCGCAGGCGTGGGTTTCTTCACCGAAATAGCCCAGGATCGCCACACGGCGACAGCCGGTGGCTTCGCACAGGCCCAGCATCGCGGACAGTTTGTTGCGCTCCACGCGCTTCTGTTCTTCGCCACTGGCGCCGCCCTCGATCATCTCGGTCAGCAGCATCACGTCGTTCAGGCCATACGCCATCCAGGCGTCGGCCGGCAGGCCGTCGCGCCCGCCGCGCCCGGTTTCCTGGTAGTAGTTTTCGATGCTTTTGGGCAGGTCCAGGTGGGCGACGAAGCGCACGTCGGGTTTGTCGATGCCCATGCCGAAGGCGATGGTTGCCACCATTACCACGCCTTCGTCGCGGATGAAGGTTTGCTGGTTGCGGGCGCGGGTCTGCGCATCCATGCCCGCATGGTAGGGTAGTGCCTTGATTTCCTTGTCGCGCAGCCACGCGGCGGTGTCTTCCACCTTCTTGCGCGACAGGCAGTAGACGATGCCCGAGTCGCCTTCGTGCTCGCGGCGGATAAACGTGAGCAACTGCTCGCGCGCACTCTTTTTCTCGACAATGGTGTAGCGCAGGTTGGGGCGGTCGAAGCTGGAGACGAATTGCCGCGCCTGTTCCAGCCGCAGCCGGGTGATCATTTCCTGGCGGGTGGCGTGGTCGGCCGTGGCGGTGAGCGCGATGCGCGGCACGCCGGGGAATTCGTCGGCCAGCACCGACAGCGCCAGGTATTCCGGGCGGAAGTCGTGGCCCCAGGCCGAGACGCAATGCGCCTCGTCGATGGCGAACAGCCCGACATGCGCGCGTTGCAGCAGATTCTGGAAACGCGGCGTCACCAGCCGTTCCGGCGCCACGTACAGCAGCTTGAGTTCGCCCGCGACAAAGGCACGCTCCACTTCACGTGCTTCGTCGGCGTCCAGCGTGGAGTTGAGGAAGGCGGCGGCGACGCCCAGTTCCTTGAGCGCATCCACCTGGTCCTGCATCAGCGCGATCAGCGGCGATACCACCACGCCACAGCCCTCGCGCAGCAAAGCCGGCACCTGATAACACAGCGACTTGCCGCCGCCGGTGGGCATCAGCACCAGCGCATCGCCGCCCGCCGCGACATGGTCGACGATGGCGGCCTGCTCACCGCGAAAGGCGCGATAGCCGAAGACGTGTTCGAGAAGATGCAGGGCGGGGGATGGAGCGGACATGCGGCCAGAAAGGGCTGAGGCGGGAACCAAAGCCGGGATTGTACTCTTGCGGACGGTTGGGGGCTTGCTGGGGTAGGACAACAAATTCCAAATCTTGAAACACCGGGAACACCGAGAGCACAGAGGATCACGGAGAAAGGCAAGGCGCGAGGGGGCACCGCGGGTCGTGCCGAGAAGTCGATTTCGGTTTTCTCGGTGCCTCTCTGTGTTCTTCGTATTCTCTGTGTTTCAAGATTTGGGGGTCAGCCGTATGACTACCCTCGTGGCCTCCCAGCTCGATCCGGTAGAATGGCGCTCTTTCCCAGCAAGCCCGAGATTCACCGATGACTGTCCACGAACTCCTTTCCGCGCGCGTTGCCGAGGCGCTGGCCGCCGCAGGCGCCCCTGATGCGCCGCCTGTGGTGCAACCTTCGTCCAAGCCGGAGTTCGGCGACTACCAGGCCAACGGCGTGATGGGCGCGGCCAAGGCGCTCAAGACCAATCCGCGCGAGCTGGCGGCCAAGGTGGTGGCGGCGCTGCAACTGGACCGCATCGCGGACAAGGTGGAGATCGCCGGGCCGGGCTTCATCAATATCACGCTGGCCGACAGCTTCCTGGCCGATACCGTGGCGCGGCAGCAGGCCGACGTGCGCCTGGGCTGTGGCGCGCGGCAGTCGGCCAAGGTGGTCATCGATTACTCCTCGCCCAATCTCGCCAAGGAAATGCACGTGGGGCACTTGCGTTCCACCATCATTGGCGATGCGCTGGCGCGCGTGCTTACCTTCCGTGGCGATCACGTGATCCGGCAGAACCACGTTGGCGACTGGGGCACGCAGTTCGGCATGCTGACTGCCTTCCTGGTCGAGACCGAGCAGGCCGGCCGCGACGAACTGGCGCTGGACGACCTGGAAGGCTTCTACCGCGCCGCCAAGCAGCGCTTCGACGAGGATGCCGGCTTTGCCGATCGGGCGCGCGACTACGTGGTCAAGCTGCAAGGCGGAGACGTGCGCGTTCGCGCCCTGTGGCAGCGCTTCCTGGATGTATCGCTGGCGCATTGCGAGGCGGTGTATACCCGGCTGAACGTGCAACTGACGCGCGACGACGTGATGGGCGAATCGGCTTACAACGACGATCTGGCGCAGGTGGTGGCCGATCTGAAGGCGCTGGGGTTGGTGACCGAGGATCAGGGCGCGCAGGTGGTCTACCTGGACGAATTCAGGAACAAGGAAGGCGAGGCGCAGGCCTATATCGTGCAGAAGCAGGATGGCGGCTACCTGTATTCGACATCCGACCTTGCCGCGTTGCGCTACCGCTTTGGCAAGCTGCACGCCAACCGGTTGCTCTACGTGGTCGATGCGCGCCAGGGCTTGCACTTCCAGCAGGTGTTCGTGCTGGGTCGCAAGGCTGGCTTCATCGACGGCAGCATCGCCACCGAGCACGTGGCGTTCGGCACCATGATGGGCGAGGACGGCAAGCCGTTCAAAACCCGCGCCGGCGGTACCATCAAGCTGGTGGAACTGCTGGACGAAGCCGAGCGCCGCGCATTCGAGCTGGTCAGCGAAAAGAACGGCGACCTGCCCGAGGCCAAGCGCCGGGCCATCGCGCACGTGGTGGGCATCGGCGCGGTGAAGTACGCCGATCTGTCCAAGCACCGTACCAGCGATTACATCTTCGACTGGAACACCATGCTCTCCTTCGAGGGCAATACCGCGCCGTACCTGCAATACGCCTACACGCGGATGGCCAGCATCTTCCGCGCCGCCGGCGAGTTCGATCGTCATGCGCGGCTGTTGCCGGCCGAGCCGGCGGAGCATGCGCTGGCGCTGCAACTGGCGCAGTTCCCCGATCTGCTGGCCCAGGTGTCTGCCGAAACCTGCCCGCATTTCCTCTGCGCCTACCTGTACCAACTAGCCACCCGCTTCAGCCGTTTCTACGAAGCCTGCCCGGTGCTGAAGGCAGAGGGCGAGGTGCGCGCCAGTCGACTGGCGTTGTGCGCCGCAGCCGCCAATACGCTCAAGACCGGCCTGGGCTTGCTGGGCATCGAAGTGCTCGACGAGATGTGAGCCGGCATAGGCCTCCCCGAAAGCCCGCCGCGTCGCGGGCTTTTTCTTGGCCAAAAAAAAGTGGCCCCAAGCGGGGCCACAACCACGATACCTTGCGTCGAACCAAGGTCGAGGGGGATGAAGGAGTGTCGGCACTGCAAGGCGGGCACGTACCGCCGACCGGATACGCGCCCGGATGAAACGGTCAACCCAGATCGAGCGGAATGAAGATCTGCGCATCGCCGCGCTGCACCAGCAGCGCCACGTGGTCGCCGGCCTTTTCCACCAGTTGCTTCAACTGCGACATGTCCTTGATGGCGGCGCCATTCACTGCCAGCAGCACGTCGCCGGGTTCGATGCCGGCCTTGGCTGCCGGACCGGTGACGTCCTGGACCACCAGGCCGCTGGCGATGCCACTGCGGTCGCGCTCCTGGGGTGACAAGGGCCGTAACGCCAGGCCCAGCTTGCCGCGTGGCGTGGGTTCGGCGGTCGCCACCTGGGTGTCCTGCATTTCGCCGACACGCACTTTCAGTTCCTGCTCCTTGCCGTTGCGCCAGATGCGCAGCGTGGCGCCGCTGCCAGGGGCGGTGTTGGCCACCATCGGCGGCAGATCGGCCGAGCCGGCGACCTCGCGGTCGTTGTATTTCAGGATGATGTCGCCGGGCTTGAGACCTGCCTTGGCCCCAGCCCCTTTTTCATCAACGCCCGAGACCAGCGCGCCGTGCGGCGAGGACAGGCCGAACGATTGCGCCAGCGACTGGTTCACATCCTGGATCGCCACGCCCAACTGGCCGCGGGTGACCTTGCCCTTGCTGACGATCTGCGTCTGTACGTTGCGTGCCACATCGATGGGAATGGCGAACGACAGGCCCTGGAAGCCGCCGCTGCGCGAGTAGATCTGCGAGTTGATGCCGATGACTTCGCCATCCATGTTGAACAGCGGGCCGCCGGAGTTGCCGGGGTTCACCGCAGCGTCGGTCTGGATGAAGGGTACGTAGCCGTCATCCGGCAGCGAGCGCGACTTGGCGGAGACGATGCCGGCGGTCACCGAGTTTTCGAAGCCGAAGGGCGAACCAATGGCCAGCACCCAGTCGCCGACGCGGGTGGTGTCGGGGTTGCCGATCTTCACCGTGGGCAGGTTGGTGGCCTGGATGCGCAACACGGCAATGTCGCTCACCTTGTCCAGGCCCAGCACCTTGGCTTTGAATTCGCGCTTGTCGGTCAGCTTGACCGTCACTTCGTCGGCATCGGCGACCACATGAGCATTGGTCAGGATCACGCCGTCGGCACTGACGATGAAGCCGGAACCCAGGCCGCGCACCGGCATCGGGCGTTGCAGGCGTGGGCCGCCGAAGCGGCGGAAGAACTGCGACAACGGATCGTCGTCGTCCAGGCCGGGTACGCCGCTGTTGTTGGCGGTGGTCTTGGTCATGCCGGTGACGCTGATGTTGACCACGGCGGGGCCATAACGCGTCACGATGTCGCCGAATTGCGGCAGGCCGGCGCGGCCCGTCGGCAACGGTGCAACATTGGCAGGCGCGGGGGCGGTGGCCACCGGGGCAGGCGCTGGTTCGACCGAGGCATCGGCACGTGGCAGGAAGCGATCTCCCATCACCGCCACGGCACCGCCTAGTGTGGCAGCCAGAGTCAGGGCCAGCAGTTTGCGGGTGAAGGCTTGGCCGGAACGGATCGTCGATTGGACCATGTTGACCTCCATGGGGATTGGATGGAGGCCAGCTTAACGAGGCAAGGCTTAAGGGCGACTTAAGAACTTTCCGTGGCGACGATGCAACGGAAAACGGCTGCCGAAGCAGCCGTTTTCATGTGCGCGTGGCACGCGGGACGATCGGTGGACCCGGCTCGCGAGCCGCCGGCCGGGCACCGGCGCCAATCAGGCCAGGATGGCCTTGATGTCGTCCTGTTCGGCAATGGTGTACTTGCTGCCGTTTTCGACCAGCGCGCGGCCGTCGAACGCCGTCACCTTGTAGATGGTGCCGAAGCTGAACTCGGGTGCGGCGACGCCCTGGCCGCCACAGACTTCGGCACCCCGGCGTACGTTATCGGCCATCCAGCCGGTCAGGCGCAGGTGGTACGGATTGCGCTCCACTTCGCCCACGTGGCAGGCCAGCGCGGCGATCAGGTCGGCGGTGTCGGTGACGCTGGTTGCGATCAACGCATTGGGCGCATCCATCTGGCGCCAGAACTCGCTCAGGCCCACCACGCAGCGGTGGCCGACCTGCTTGAGCGCATCGATCACCAGGAAGTGGGTGCCGATGTGCGCGGAATGGTAGTCGTTGTCGTGCGGGAACACGCAGACGGCGGGTTTGTATTCTTCGATCAACCTGGCCACCGCGTTCACCTTTTCGGCCCAGGCGGTCGGATCGTCGTTGCGGGTCTTCACGCCGACGCCCATCAGGCCGCCGGGGATGGTTTCGCGCAGATCCCAGCCCAGGTAGTCGCAGGCATTCTTCAGTTCCACCCAGCGTTCCGGTTGGCGCTTCAGGTTGGAGCCCTGGGTGACCGCCACGTTGACCACGCGGTAACCCGCTTCGCGCGCCAGGCGCAGCGGTAGCGCGCCGATGATGCATTCGTCGTCCGGGTGGGGCGCGAAGATCATGACCACGGGCGCATCGGCGGCCAGCGTGGCGCGGGCCGGCAGGCCGAGGCCGTCCAGGGTGGAGAACAGCGGCGCATCCTTGCTTTGCAGGATCTTGTCGTGGTCGGCGACGATATCGAGGTACGGGTTGCTCATGGAAACTCCGGGTGAAAGTGGGCGGATTTCGCCCGTCGGAAACACGGGGAGTATAGGCGCTTTGCCGGATGCGCCCAAGCCAGGCTGGCCGTGCCGGTTGATCTTCGGCAAGCGTGGCGACGCCGTTGTCATGGCCACCGCGAAATCGGCCGCGAGCTGGTGCCGGCAGGTGACACGGGAATATGAAAGCCGGTGCGGACGCGATTTTCGTCTTATCCTGCCGGAGGGCTTTTCCGGTAAGGCGGAGGGTGCCGCAAGGCGCCGATCCGGTCAGGGGCAGGGCATGATGGCGTGGTGCTTCGCGGCGTGCGCAGGAGGGTTGCGATGATGTGGCGTTACTTCCGGGCGTCGGCGCTGGTCGCCGTGGTGGGGCTGGCCGTGGCCTGGCTGATCGGGGGCTGGGCGGGCTTGCTGGTGGCATTCAACCTGGCGCTGCTGGAAACCAGCCTCTCGTTCGACAACGCCGTGGTCAATGCATCGATCCTCAAGGATTGGGACGAGCGCTGGCGGCGACGTTTTCTGCTGTGGGGCATGCTGGTGGCGGTGTTCGGCATGCGGATGCTGTTCCCACTGTTGATCGTGGGCACCATCGCCGGCATGGCGCCGCTACCGGGGCCGGTGGCGCTGTACGACTGGCTGACCCAGCAGGCCTGGCCGGCGCGCGATGTGCTGTCGATGGCGATCTTGCAGCCGGAGCACTACGCGCAGTTGCTGCAATCGGCGCATATCGAGGTGATGGCTTTCGGCGGTGCATTCCTGCTGATGGTGTTCCTCGATTTTTTCATCGACCACGAAAAGCACACGCATTGGTTCAAGCCGGTGGAGCGGCTGCTGGCGCGGCTGGGTCGGCTGCAAATGGCGGGTATCCTGCTGTCGATCCTGGCGCTGCTGGCGATGGCGCATACGCTGCCGGAATCCGAAGGCTATCGTTTCCTGATCGCCGGGCTGTGGGGCGTGATGGTGCACGTGGTGGTGTCCAGCCTGGGCAGCCTGATGGGCGACGACAGTGCGGCCGCTCGCACCGGCTGGAGCGGCTTCATCTATCTGGAAATCCTCGATGCGTCGTTTTCGTTCGACGGCGTGCTGGGGGCCTTCGCGCTGACGCGCAATATCTTCCTGATTGCCATTGGTCTTGGCATTGGCGCGATGTTCGTGCGTTCGTTCACGTTGCTGCTGGTCTATCGCGGCACGCTGGCCACGTTCAAGTACCTGGAGCACGGCGCGTTCTGGGCTATCGGCGCGCTGGCATTGGTGATGCTGGCGGCGGCGCGCTGGCACGTGCACGAAGCGCTGGTAGGCAGCGTGGCGGCGATCCTGATCCTGAGCGCGGGCGTTCATTCCTGGTGGATCAAGCGCCGCCAGCCGCTGACGGATGCGGTACCCGAAAAAAACGCCCCGTGAGGGGCGTTTTTCCGAGGCATCGCCGGCTGGTCAGTCCGGCAGCGGTTCGTTGCGCGTCTTGTGCAGTGAGTACAGCACGCCCGCCAACAGCAGACCGAAGGTGACGGCCAGCGAGAGTGGCGACGGGATCTTGATCCCCAGGTAGACCAGGCCGATCTTTACCCCGATGAACACCAGTACGATGGCCAGTGCGTACTTCAGGTAGTGGAAGCGATGCACCATCGCTGCCAGCGCAAAGTACAGCGCGCGCAGGCCGAGAATGGCGAAGATGTTCGAGGTGTAGACGATGAACGGATCCTGCGTGATCGCAAAGATCGCCGGGATGCTGTCCACCGCGAAGATCAGGTCGGCGACCTCCACCATCAGCAGCGCCAGGAACAGCGGGGTGGCGTAGCGGCCGGCGGCCTTGCCCACCCGGCTGCCCTCGACGAAGAAATCGTGTCCATGCAGTTGCGGCACCATTTTCAGGTGGCTTTTCAGATAGCGGAATACGCGGTTCTTCTCGACATCGGGGTCTTCGTCCTTGGCAACCAGCATCTTCACACCGGTGAAGATCAGGAAGGCACCGAAAATCAGCAGGATCCAGGCGAATTCGTGGATCAGCGCCGCACCCAGGCCGATCATCACCGCGCGCATCACGATGGCGCCCAGGATGCCCCAGAACAGCACGCGGTGCTGGTACTGGCGCGGAATTGCCAGGCTGGTGAAGATCAGCGAGATGATGAACACGTTGTCCATCGACAGCGATTTTTCCACCAGGAAGCCGGTGTAGTAATCCATCCCCGCCGCGGCGCCCTTGTGCCACCAGACGAAACCGCCGAAGGCGAGGCCGGCGGTGATGTAGAAGGCGGAGAGTTTCAGGCTCTCCTTGACGCCGATTTCATGGTCGTTCTTGTTGAGAACGCCGAGGTCGAAGACCAACAGGGCAATCACCACTGCGGCGAATAGACCCCATACCCATAGTTCCGTCATGCTTTATCCCGTTTATGTGAGGCCGCCGAAAACCGGCGACTCATATTTGTATAGCCGCGTCGATGCACGGCATACCACTGAGAGCAGTCAGAGAAAAGAGTTCCCAAAATGCTGATCGATAGCCATTGTCATCTCGATGCCGGCGAATTCGACGCCGATCGCGACCAAGTGTTGCAGCGTGCACGACAGGTGGGCGTTGTGCAACAGGTCGTACCCGCGATTACCGTCGCCAGCTTCGACAAGACACTGGCAATGCGCGAACGCTACGGCTGCGCGGTGGCGCTGGGATTGCATCCGATCTACATCGACGCGCATCGCGACGAGCACCTGACGCAGCTGGATGCCGCGCTCACGCAACATCGGCCTCTGGCGGTGGGCGAGATCGGGCTGGATTTCTTTGTGCCCGGGCTGGATGCGGCGCGCCAGATGGCGCTATTCGAAGGCCAGTTGAAACTGGCGCGCGATCACGATCTGCCGGTGATCGTGCATATCCGCCGTAGTCAGGATCAGGTGCTGAAGTACCTGCGCAAATGGCGCGTGCGCGGTGGCATTGCCCATGCGTTCAATGGCAGCCGCCAGCAGGCGGACGAGTTTCTCAAGCTGGGATTCAAGCTGGGTTTCGGTGGCGCCATGACCTACAGCGGCTCGCAGCGCATCCGCAAGCTGGCGGCGGAGCTGCCGCTGGAGGCCATCGTGCTGGAAACCGATTCGCCCGATATCGCGCCGGCCTGGCTGGTCGGGCCACCGCCCGGACGCAACGAGCCGGCCGAATTACCCCGTATTGCCGGCGTATTGGCGGAGTTGCGCGGCATGACACTGGCGCAGGTGGCGGCGGCGACAGTGGCCAATACCCATGCCGCCTTGCCGGGCCTGGCGGCCGATACCGCCTGACCTCAGGCGGCCAGTACCTCGTTGACCTGTTGCAGCGCGCGCCGGGCGGCATCGCGGGCACGGGCAGTGCCTTCGTCCAGCACCCGATCCAGCAGCGCGCGGTCGGCGGCCAATGTGGCACGACGTTCGCGTACCGGCGCGAGGAAGCGCTCGGCGCAGTCGATCAGGTGGGCCTTGACCACGCGCTCGGACAGGCCACCACGGCGGAACTTGGCCTTGAGGTCATCCTGGAACGGCAGATCGGGTTCGAAGACATCCAGTAGCTGGAACAGGGGATGGCCTTCGGTTTCGCGCGCCGGCAGGCCCAGCGTCGTGCCGGCGGGCAAGGCATCGATGGCGGCGGCCAGCGTTTCGGCGTCGGCGCAGAACGGGACATCCAGCGGCACGTTGGGTGCGGCGAATGGGCTGTGGCGCGACAACATCGGTTGTGCCTCGCGCAGCACCTCGCCACCGGCCCGTACATTGATCTGCCGGACGACGGCATTGGCGGCGGCAACCTGTCCGGCGCGTGCGGCGTGCGGCGAAACCAGCGTCGGGCTGAGTGCGGCCAGCACGGCGGCGGTACCGAGTGCGGGGGCGTCGTCGGTACGCGGCAGGCGGGACAGTGCGCTGCGCAGTTGTGCCAGCTCCGGCACGCGGGTCGGCACGATCAAGGCAACGCGGGTGGGGTCGATGCCGGCGGCAAGGTGATCGGCCGCTGCGGCGAGCGAACTGGCTTCATTGGCGCTGTCGAGCAGCAGGAACTGGTTGTGGCGCGGCTGGAAGTACAGACGCTGGCGCAGGCTGCCGACGAGGTGGCCCAGCGATAGCGGGCCAGAGACGCGCTCGGCGCAAAGAATGGTGGCGGCGGATGCTTGCATGATCGGTGTCCTTTTTTCTTTGACCACCGATCCGGGGAGACAAGGGCTGTACGCCCAAAATGACAGTGCCGCCTGGATCGGCGGCACGGGTTGAGTCTAACGTTCCTGGGCCGCCTCCTAGAAATAGGAGCGGTACCAAAACGCCTGGTGGCGAACGAGGGAGGAACGGTTAGCAGAGTTCATGGGGCGACTTTGCACGCTGTACCGGCCTGCGGCCTATTAGGGATTACCCTAGGGCGAATCGACATTCAAACATGGGTGCGAAGGAGGAAGGCCGGATGCAGGGCAAGGCGTGCCGAGCGAAGTGGGGTGATCCCCACGAGCGAGGCACAACGCAGCCATGCGCCCGGCCTTCTCCCTTCCCTTCGGGTTGGTCCGTGGGTCGGTGTCTGCTTTGTCGCACGGCTTGCAGAGAGGAGGGCTCTCTGCGGCGCCGCGCTTCGCGCAGCCACCCGGCCCACGGACCAACGCATCCCATGTTTAAATGTCGATTCGCCCTAGGTTTGCCCGATGCGCCGCGCCGCAAACCGGGCAGGATGGGTCTTTGCGGTAGCGCATTTCCCGCCAGCGCATGGTGCGCGCGTCCAGCAATTGCAGGCGTCCGGCCAGCGTATCGCCCAGGCCGATGATCAGCTTGAGCGCTTCCGCCGCCTGTGCCGTGCCGATCATCCCGGTCAGTGGTGCGAACACCCCGAAAGTGGCGCAAGGGCCATCGGTGGCGTCGCCTTCCTCGCCGAACAGGCAGTGATAGCAGGGCTGGCTGGTATCGCGCAGATCGAAGGTGGTGAGCTGGCCATCGAAGCGCACCGCCGCGCCGGAAACCAGCGGTCTGGCGGCGGCCACGCAGGCGCGATTGATGGCGTGACGGGTGGCGAAGTTGTCCGAGCAGTCGAGTACCACGTCGGCGGCGGCAACCAGCGTCTGTAACCGTTCGCCTTCGATACGCTCGGCGATCTGCACTATCTCGACTTCCGGGTTGAGCGTTGCCAGCGTGCGCGCCGCGGACGCCACCTTGTAGTCGCCGACGGCGGCGGTGGCGTGGGCGATCTGGCGTTGCAGGTTGGTGAGGTCCACACGGTCGTCGTCCACCAGCGTCAGCGTACCGACCCCGGCCGCGGCCAGATAGAGCGCGGCGGGGCAGCCCAGCCCGCCGGCACCGATCATCAGCACGCGTGCGGCGGCGATGCGCGCCTGACCTTCGACGCCGATTTCGTCGAGCAGGATATGGCGGCTGTAGCGCAGTAGTTGCGCGTCGTCGAGATCGGGCACTGCGTGGGGGTTGGTGCAGGTGGTCATGGCGAGACGGGAAGCGGACGGTAGCGCGGATTATAGCTGGCGGGAGAAACACGCCACTTGCGCCAGCGCATTCGCCGCTGGCTACAGGTAGCGCCGCAGTTCCTCGGGGGTTTCGTCATGGTCGCCATGCGGGTGGTGCTCCCATACCCGGGCATAGACATCCCGCGCCTTGAGCTGGTGCTCAGGGATGACGCAGTTGTCGCGCGCCACCTGCTCGGCGTAGCGGCGGATCGCGCGGGCGAGCCGCGCCAACGGCCCATTGGCCAGGGCATAGCCGCTTTCGATCAGCAGGAACTCGAGCTGGGTATGGGAGTGGAGCGCCAGCGGGTAGCGCACGATCAGGCCATGGCGATCACGCCGGACATGGACGACCACTTCGGGCAGTGCGCCGAGCAACTGCGCGGCGGCGGTTGCGTCCACGCCGTGGTCGAGGCGGATGCGGGTTTCGTGGATGCGAAGTGTCACGGTGGGCATGGCGGACCTCCTGCCTCCAGCTTAGACCGATTCGCCCTGGCGCTGGGCGATGGGCTTGCTTCGACCGTCGCCACCAAAGAAAAACCCCGCATCGCTGCGGGGTTTTTTCTTACTTGGCCTTGGCCGGCGCCTTGGGCACCGGGGTGGGCTTGGGATCCTTCTGCTGCATCAACAACTGCTGCACCTTCAGCACCGACAGTGCCTGCTGCAACTGGTAGTCGTTTTTGGATGCCAGTTCGCGCGGGTTGTACTCCGCGTTGTCGGCGCCGGACGCGGTGACCGCGGGCGGCTCAGCGCGGACCACCGGCTTGGGCGTCGGCGTGGGCTTGGCGTCCTTGTCGTTACCGTTGGGGTTGTCGAGATGATGTTGCAGATCCGCCTCGCGCAGCAGGAAGGCGCTGTTGCTTTCCTTGCCGTTGACGGTGGCTTCTTCCACGACGATATCCGGCGTGATGCCCTTGGCCTGGATCGAGCGGCCGTTCGGCGTGTAGTAACGCGCCGTGGTCAGCTTGAGCGCGGATTTGGCATCGATCGGCAGAATGGTCTGCACCGAGCCCTTGCCGAAAGTCTGCGTTCCGACGATCAACGCGCGCTTGTGGTCCTGCAAGGCGCCGGCGACGATTTCCGAGGCCGATGCCGAGCCGCTGTTGACCAGCACCACCAGCGGTACGGTCTTCACTTCGGCCGGCACGTTCTTGAAGAAGTCGTCGCGGCTGTTGCGCTGGTAGTTGTCGCGCGTGGCAGTGAGGCGGATCTTGGCGTCCGAGGTGCGGCCGTCCGTGTAGACCACCAGCGCATCCTTCGGCAGGAAGGCGGCGGAGACGCCCACGGCACCATTGAGCAGGCCGCCCGGATCGTTACGCAGATCGAGCACCAGGCCCTTGAGCGGCGTCTTGTTTTCCTTGTAGAGCGCTTGCAGCGCGCTGGCGAGGTTCTCGGTGGTGCGTTCCTGGAACTGGGTGACGCGGATGTAGCCGTAGCCGGGCTCGGCCAACTTCGACTTCACGCTCTGCACCTTGATGATGGCGCGCTTGAGCGTCAGCACGATGGGCTTGCCCTCGCCCTTGCGCAGCAGCGTGAGGCGCACCGGCGAGCCGGGCTTGCCGCGCATCTTGTTCACGGCTTCGGAGAGCGAAAGCCCCTGCACCTGGGTTTCGTCGATCTTGACGATGTAGTCGCCCGCCTTCACGCCGGCGCGGAACGCGGGCGTGTCCTCGATCGGGGATACCACGCGCACCAGGCCGTCTTCCATGTTCACTTCCAGGCCCAGGCCACCGAACTCGCCCTGGGTGTTTTCCTGGAGATCCTTGAAGGCGTCCTCGTCCAGATAGGACGAGTGCGGGTCCAGCCCGGAGACCATGCCCTTGATGGCTTCGGAGATCAGCTTCTTGTCGTCCACAGGTTCGACGTAGTTCTGCTTGATCAGGCCGAAGACGGCGGAAAAGGCGCGCAGTTCCTCGATGGGGAGCGGCGTGCCCGGTGAATCCTTGTCTGCCAGAACGTTGAACGACAGGCTGATCGCAACGCCCAGGCCGGCACCGGCGGCGAGCAAGGCGATCTTCTGGAATTTCCCTTGTTTCTTGTGGGAATAAGCGGGGGACTGGCTGCTCATTGGAAGTTGAAGCTCCGTGTTCTGTCTCATCAGCCGGTCCAACCCAATGGGTCAAGGGGCTGGCCGTTTTTTCTGATTTCGAAGTATACGCCCGATTCCGCCATGCCACCGCTGTTGCCGCTGGTGGCGATGGCGTCGCCCGTACGCACCGAATCGCCCACCTGCTTCAGCAGGCTTTCGTTCGCGGCATACAGGCTGAGGTAGCCCCCGCCGTGATCGATGATGATGAGGTTGCCAAAGCCACGCAGCCAGTCGGCAAAGACCACTTCGCCGGTTGCGACCGCTTTCACCGGCTGGCCCGAAGCGGCGCGGATGAACACGCCTTTCCAGAGCGTGCCTTCGGCGCGCGGGCTGCCGAAGCGGCCGATCACCTCGCCGCGCAGCGGCAGATGCAGGCGGCCTTTCAGGGCCGAGAATTGTTGTCCGGATTGGCTGCTGTCGGGCTCGTCGCGGTTGACCTGGCGCACCGGCTCGGTGGCCGACCTGGTTTCGCCGGCGGAGCCATCGCGCCGGGTGGCCGGTGCCTGAGCGGTGCGGGCTGCCTTGTCGCGCCGGGCCGCTTCGGCGCGGCGGCGGGCGGCTTCCTTGGCGCGGCGCGCCTCCTGTTGCTTGATGATGGCGTCGAGTCGGGCAACCAGCGTGCTCAGGCGCTTCTCGTCGGCGGCCAGCTTTTGCAACTGGGTGCGTTGCTCGGTGATCTCGCGTGTGAGCTTGTTCACAAGCGCCTGTTTTTCGGCCTGCTCGCTTTCCAGCGCGGCCTTCTGGCGCGCCTTGGCCTGGGCGATCTGTTTGAGCTGGTCGTTACGAACCCGGATTTCCTCGGCCAGCCGGTTGAGTTCGGCGAGCTGCTTTTCCAGCGAGGCGGCCAGTTGCTGTTGTGCCGCGCTGAGGTAACGGTAATAGGTGAGGTCGCGGCTGGCGGTGGTGGGGTCCTGGGCATCCAGGATGAGACGCCATGCTTCCAGCTCGCGGGTCTTGTAGCGCAGGCGCAGCAATTCGCCCAGACGATTCTGGCTGGCCGAGATATTGGCGCGGGCGGCGGAGATGTCCGCCTTCAGGCGTTCCAGTTCGGATTCGGTGAGCTGACGCTCGCTGGCCAGCGAGGCCAGCACGCGGTTGGCATCCGAGATGGCGACTTCGGATTCCTTCAGCGCGTCGGCGGCTTCACGCCGATCCGATTCGCTGGCGGCGATTTCCTTCTTCAGCTCGCCCAATTTACCGCGCAGATCGCGCAACTCGTTCTGCTTGGCCTTGTTGTCGGCACGCGAAACATCCGGGGCGGCCAGGGCCGCCCCGGATATCCACATCAGGCAGAGGACGAGCGCGGTGCGCAAATGTCAGCCAAAAGTGACGAGCGAATGGCCGGACATTTCCTCCGGCTGGGGCAGGCCCATCATCGCCAGCATCGTCGGTGCGATGTCCTTCAGCGAGCCTTCGCCGCGCGGGGTGAGGGTCGCGGGCCGGCCGACATAGATAAAAGGCACCACGTCGGTGGTGTGCTGCGTGTGCGGCTGGCTCACGCCGTGGTCGTACATCAGCTCGGCATTGCCGTGGTCAGCGGTGATCAATACCTCACCGCCAGCCTTGGTCATGGCCGCCACGCAGCGGGCGACGCATTCGTCCAGCGCCTCGATAGCCTTGACCGCGGCATCGAAGACGCCGGTGTGGCCGACCATATCGCCGTTGGCGTAGTTGCAGATGATGGCGCCGTACTGGCCGGATTCGATGGCGGCCACGATCTTGTCGGTGACTTCGCGTGCGCTCATTTCCGGCTGAAGGTCGTAGGTGGCCACCTTGGGCGACGGCACCAGGATGCGATCCTCGCCGGGGAATTCCTTCTCTTCGCCGCCGGAGAAGAAATAGGTCACGTGCGGGTACTTTTCGGTTTCGGCGATGCGCAGTTGCTTGATGCCCAGGTTGGCGATGTATTCGCCGAAGCTGTTGCTGACCTTGGCCTTGTCGTAGGCGACGGGGTAGGGATAGTCGGCGGCGTAGCGGGTGGCCGTGACGAAGCGCGCCAGCTTGACCACGCGTTGGCGAGCGAAGCCATCGAAGGCCGGGTCGTTCAGCGCGGTGGCAATCTGGCGGGCGCGGTCGGCGCGGAAGTTCATGAACACTGCGACATCGCCGTCTTCCATACGGGCGGGGGCGCCAATGCTGGTGGCGCCGACGAACTCGTCGTTCTCGTCGCGGGCATAGGCGGCTTCAAGGCCGGCTACCACATTGTCGGCGTGATGCAGGCCCTGGCCGTCGACAACCAGGTGGTAGGCAGGCTCCACCCGTTCCCAGCGCTTGTCGCGATCCATCGCCCAGTAACGGCCGACAATGCCGACGATGCGCGCGGTGCCCGCGGCCTTACAGACTGCATCCAGTTTTTCCAGGTATTGCTTGGCGCTGCGCGGCGGGGTGTCGCGGCCGTCGAGGAAGGCATGGACATGGATGTGTTGCACGCCGGCGCGTGCGGCATCCTTCACCAGTGCCGCGATATGGGAATCGTGGCTGTGCACGCCGCCATCCGAGATCAGGCCCAGGACATGCAATGTCTTGCCGCTGGACCTGGCCAGTTCGATACTGGCCTTCAGCTCCGGGTTCTCGCCGATCCGGCCTTCGGCCACGTCGACATCGATGCGGCTGATATCCTGTAGCAGTACGCGGCCGGCGCCGATGTTCAGGTGCCCGACTTCCGAGTTGCCGAACTGACCATCCGGCAGGCCGACAAAATGCTCGCTGGCGTTGATCGTGGTCCACGGGTTCTCGGCCAGGATGCGATCGATATTGGGCTTCCGGGCCGCGGCGATGGCGTTGTCCTGGGTTTCTTCACGATAGCCGAAGCCATCGAGAATCAGCAGCAATACGGGTTTGATCTGGGAGGGGGTCGCAGCTTGGGTCATGGGGTGGGGATGCCTTCGTGGAAACCGCTGGAATGCTTGTGAAGCGCACCGTTGCGGTGGGGTTCCAAAGATGGGTAGTATTCTACCGCAAGGACCAAGGGTTGCCTTGTCCCAATTCAAAGAACGGCGCCTTGCGCAAGACAAGGTGAATAAAAGTGCAGAGGATGATGCTTCCCCCCGACGAACTGATGAGCGATGAGCACATCCAGCAGGCGTCCCGCGCCATGAAAGCGATGTCTCATCCGCTGCGATTGAAGATCCTATGCGTATTGGGGGAACACGAGGTCAGCGTTCAGGACATCGTGGAACAGGTCGGCACCACCCAATCCAACATTTCACAGCACCTGGCACTGATGCGCGAGAAGGGCGTGCTGCGCACCCGCAAGGATGCCAACCGCGTCTATTACCGCGTGGGCGATACCCGCACCCTCGAGGTGATCGCCATGCTGCGCGATGTGTTCTGCGCGTTCTCCAAATAGGCAATCGCGTTTCAATCCCATTCTAAGTGGCTGTTTTTACGGCGACAATGCGTTTGTCGTCGTTTGACGTTGCGTGTGGCCCGGTGCTAGATTGGCTGGGCCGCCGTGGCAATCCGGTCTCGGCGGACGTTCGGTTGTGTTAACAGGCCGGTGTTCCCAAGGACCACCGCGCGGCTGGAGACGACACTCCGGCAACGAGTCGCCCGGCTTTGCGCCACGAAAAGCGGTCGACACCTGTCAGCAAAATCTGCGACGTAGTTAGTGAAACCTTGTAGGAGATCGCAATGCGATTCGACTTCCTGGAAGGCTTAGCGAGTACGGTCAACGATGCGTTGATGAACTTGTTTCGGGCCTTCAAAACCCCTGCCAGACTGGACCACGACGATTCGAGGAATCTCGCCCTCGAAGTAGCGGAACCCTTTCGGTAGCGTTGATCGCCTGAAGATCGATTCCTGAAACGGCAAAAGGCGCGTGCAAACGCGCCTTTTGCCGTTTTCGCGTGATGGCTTTATCGCGTGGCGGGGGCCAGTGGCAGATAGATATCCGTCAGCAACTGGTTTTGCTGGGTTGAGCAGGGGTCGTTCAGGTAATACTCGAACGGGCTGTAGCCGCCCGGTTGCTCGCCGCTTTGCGGCAGCCATTGCTCGAATAGCCAGCGGTAGGCATCGCACAGGGTGGAGTAGGGCCCGGCATGGCGCAACACCGCGCAACGCAATGGCGGCAGGGCCAGCGCCTCGAATGGCGATGCCGGGGTAATGGCCGAGGCAACGCTGATCGCGGCGTGCGAGCGCAGCTCCTTTTCCGGCGTGGTCGATGGATCGTCGTAATAGAACCCGAGCCAGCGGGTTGCTTCATCGAGCCAGCCTTCGCTCTGGCTTTTGAGCATCAGCTTGTCGAAGGCTTCGCCGATTTCCAGGTAGCTGCCCTGGTGGGCGAGGGCGACGAGATGGAAGGCGGGACATTCGCGGATGGTAATGGGATACATGCTTGGCTCCTGAAGGTTGGGGGCGAGGAGACGGTTGCTGCGAAACCGGCCGGGTGATGTACCGAAGCGTTGCTGGAATGCGCGACTGAATGCCGCCAGCGACCCGTAGCCGGCGCGTTGTGCCACTTCTGGCAGCGGCGCGCTGCCGCGTACCAGTTCGCCCGAGGCCATGTGCAGCCGCGTGCGCCGTATCGTCTGCGTGACCGGCTCGCCCATCAACGTGCGATAGATGCGATGGAAATGGTACGGCGACAGGCAGGCGATATCGGCGAGCCGATACAGATCGGGTTCTTCGTCCAGGTGCTCGTACAGATAGTCGAGTACCCGGCTGATCCGGGCGGCATAGCGAATACGGGTAGCGGGCTTCATTCGTTCTCCTCGGCGCCACTGTAGCCGCGGGGTGTTGATCCGTTTTGCGCTTTTGGGCGCGCCCCCGCGCTGCCCACCTGTTTCCCGCCACGCAAAGGATGCGTGTGGATGTGATTGGCCAAGGGCGTGGGCAGCATGTGTGGTTCAGGGGTGCTGCAGTGGGCTGGATGCCTGGTGTACGGTTTCTTCACGGAGAGGAATGTAGACCTTGATGCGCAGATCGTCGGGAAAGCATGAAGAGCAGACGTCGTTGATTTCGAAATCAGGGCCGTCGGTGCGTTCATAACGGCTATTGGGCAGCCAGGTGCCGTAGATGTAGTCCCGTATCCGAGGCACCGTATCGATCGGGCCGGACGCATCGAATTCCGCATACCAGCCTGCTGGCAGGTGGATCGCGGCAAAGCCTTCGGGCAAGGCGGCGGCTGGCTGGATCACTTTTTCGCCGATCACGAAATCGAACTGGCCATCGTCCTGAAAATGGCAGGAAATGCCGTGGCACCAGCCCGGTTTCGCCCGCTCGGGAATGTGCAGATAGCCACTGCTTTCGCCGAAGTCCTGATAGAAACCGCCGATATCGGCATAGAAATTGCTGTTTGCCAGGGAGGTACGATAGACCTTGCCGACGACGCTGTGGATTTCCAGAAAACGGATGTTTGGTGTCTTGCCGCCTACGCCATCCCGAAAGGGCGCGCCCGCGCACAGGTCCAGTCGTCGTTGCCCACCGGGTTTGTCGCGCTGTTTGCGATATTCGGAGGGAGTCATTGCAAAGCAGGTTTCGAATGCGCGGGTAAAGGCTTCATGCGAGCCATAACCATAGGCTACGGCTGCGTCCAGGACGGTGACCTGCGGGTTTGTCAGCATTTGCGCCGCTTCGGTGAGCCGACGCTGTCGAATGTAGGCTTGAACCGAAAATCCGGAGATGGCGCGAAACACGCGTTGGAAATGGAAAGCCGAGTAATTCGTCGGCGCCGCGATGGCGCCGATGCTCATCGGTTCCTGTAAATGCGTTTCGATGAAATCGATGGCGCGCTGGATACGTTCGAAGGCGGTCATGAGTGGCCAGGTGGTGAAAGTGGAGTGCCTTCACTCTGCCCGCGTCTTTGGCCCCACGCTTGATCACTCGTGCTGAGGCAGGTTGAATGCGTTCGTGCCTGCCGGATACGGTGCTCAGCCGCGCGGCGCGAACATGATGATCGCCATCCCGGCCAGCGCCACGCTACCGCCGACCAGATCCCAGCCACTGGGACGGATGCCGTCCACCAGCCATAGCCAGACCAGTGCCACGCAGATATAGACGCCGCCATAGGCGGCATAGACCCGGCCGGCGGCGGTGGGGTGCAGCGTCAGCAGCCAGGCGAACGCTGCCAGCGAGACCGCGGCTGGCAGCAGCAGCCATGGCGTGGCGCCGCGCTTGAGCACCATCCAGGGCAGGTAGCAGCCCAGGATCTCGGCCAGCGCGGTGATGGCGAACAGTGCGGTGACGCGCAGCGTTTCGCTCATCAGTGTGGTACCGAACGCGAGAACAGGTTCATCACCAGCACGCCGGCGACGATCAGGCCCATGCCCGCCAGTGCGGCGGCATCCAGCGCCTGCCGGTACAGCACCCAGCCCACGAGGGCGACCAGTACCACGCCGACACCCGACCACACCGCGTAGGCGATGCCCACCGGAATGGTCCGCAGCGTGAGCGACAGGAAATAGAACGCCACCGAGTAACCGGCGACCACCAGCAGCGATGGCCCCGGCCGGGTAAAGCCCACCGACGCCTTGAGCGCCGAGGTGGCGATCACCTCGGCCACAATGGCGATGAACAGGTACACCCAGCTCATTGGCGCTCAGCTACGGTAGTCGGCGTTGATCTTCACGTAGTCGTAGCTGAAATCGCAGGTCCAGACCGTTGCGGCTTCGCTGCCACGGTTGAGCTTCACCGTGACGGTGATCTCGGCCTGCTGCATCACGCGCTGACCCTGTTCCTCGGTGTAGCTGGCAGCGCGGCCGCCTTTCTCTGCGACCAGCACGTCGCCCAGCCACACTTCCAGGGTTTCCACATCCAGATCGTCCACCGCCGAATAACCGATGGCGCACAGGATGCGGCCGAGGTTGGGATCGCTGGCGAAGAACGCGGTCTTGATCAGCGGGCTCCTGGCGATGGCGTAGCCCACCGCCTTGCATTCGTCCCAGCTCTTGCCGCCTTCCACATTCACGGTCATGAACTTGGTCGCGCCTTCGCCATCGCGGATGATGGCCTGCGCCAGCGTCTGCGCCACTGCCAGCAAGGCATCGCGGAATGCAACGAAATCGGCGCTGGTTTCGTCGGCGATCTCGGCGTTACCGGCCGCACCGGTGGCGATCAGGATGTAGCTGTCGTTGGTGCTGGTGTCGCCGTCGACGGTGATCGAGTTGAACGAGCGGTCGGCGGTCCACTTTGCCAGCTTCTGCAACACCGCCTGCGACACCGTCGCGTCGGTGGCCACGTAACCCAGCATGGTCGCCATGTTGGGGTGGATCATCCCGGCGCCCTTGCTGATACCGGTGATGGTCACGGTCTTGCCGCCGATCTGCACCTGCCGGCTGGCTGCCTTGGGCGCCACGTCCGTGGTCATGATGGCGCGCGCGGCCTCGGCCCAGTGGGTGGGGGCCAGATCGGCGATGGCGTCCGGCAGCGCGTCGACGATCTTGTCGGCCGGCAATGGCTCCAGGATCACGCCGGTGGAGAACGGCAGCACCTGCTGCGGCTGTACCGCCAGATGGCCGGCCAGTGCGTCGCAGATGCGCTGTGCGCGCGCCAGTCCGTCCAGGCCGGTGCCGGCGTTGGCGTTGCCGGTATTGACCACCAGCGCCCGGATGTCGCCCCGCACGCCCAGGTGCTCGCGGCACAGCCGTACCGGCGCGGCGCAGAACTTGTTCAGCGTGAACACGCCGGCCACGCGGCTACCCTCGGCCAGACGCATCACCAGCACATCGCGGCGGCCGGGCGTCTTCACACCGGCGGAGGCGATGCCGAGTTCCACGCCGGCGACCGGATGGAGTTGGCTGGGATCGAGTTCTGGCAGGTTCACGGGCATGACGACGGTCCTTGGAACAGGGGGAAGGGAAAGCTGAATTCTACCTGTCGCCCGGCATGGATGGCAGCATGCGTTTCGTCGGATTCGGTGACGTTTCGTCCGCTTCCGTTGCGCTTTGTCGCAATCCCCGGTGGGCCATGGGAGCGCGTCATAGATTGGCGAGGTATTCCCACTGAGAGAGACCGCCATGCAAGCAGTTGTCCTGAGCGGCGTCGGCAAGCACTACCGGCTGGGGCAGGTGGATGTGCCCGCCCTGACCGATATCGGCTTCGAAATCCGCGCCCAACGCTTCACCGTGCTGTCCGGCCCCTCCGGCAGCGGCAAGACCACCCTGCTCAACCTGATCGGCGGCATCGACCGGCCCGACAGCGGCAAGGTGCTGATCGACGGCCAGGACCTGGGCGAACTGGACGACGACGCACTGTCGGACTTCCGCGCCCGACGCATTGGTTTCATCTTCCAGAACTTCAACCTGCTGCCTGTGTTGACCGCCTACGAGAACGTCGAATACCCCTTGCTGCTGGCGCGTACGCCGGCCGCCGCGCGACAGGAGCGGGTACGCGAGCTACTGGAGGCGGTGGGCCTGGCCGACAAGGCGCGCAACCGGCCCAACCAGTTGTCCGGCGGGCAGCGGCAGCGGGTGGCGGTTGCCCGTGCACTGGCCACACGGCCGACGCTGGTGCTGGCCGACGAGCCGACCGCCAACCTCGACAGCCATACCGGTGCCGGCATCATCGCGCTGATGCGGCGCATCCAGCGTGAACAGCACGCCACCTTCGTGTTCTCATCGCACGACCCGGCCGTGCTGGCCGAGGCCGATGACGCAGTGCATATCCGCGATGGCGCGATCACCGCCATCGAACGACGCGACGAGGTGACGGCATGAACCTGCTTCCGCTCGCCGCGCGCAACCTGCTGCGCAATCGCCGCCGCTCCGCCACCACGCTGTTCGCCATGATCGTGGGCGCCATGGCGATCCTGTTGTTCGGTGGCTACGCCCGCAATATCAACCTCGGCTTGCAGACCGATTTCGTCCGGCATGCCGGGCACTTGCAGATTCAGCATCGCGACTACTTCCTGTTCGGTAACGGCAACCCGGCCGCCTACGGCCTGGCCGACTACCGTCGCATCATCGACGTGGTGCGCGCCGACCCGGTGCTGCGCCCGATGCTCAAGGTGGCCACGCCCACGCTCAGCCTGGGCGGCATCGCCGGCAACTACGCGGCTGGCGTGTCGCGCACCGTGATCGGCGGTGGCGTCGTCGTGGCCGAACAGAACCGCATGCGGCAATGGAACGACTACAACTTCCCCATCACGACCAAGCCATTGCACCTGAGCGGCACCACGCCCGATGCCGTGGTGATCGGCACCGGCGTGGCGCGGGTGTTGCAGCTTTGCGCGCCACTGGCGATCCGTAACTGCCCGACGCCGCATGTGGAGCCAGCGACCGGCGACTCGGTACCCGACGATATCGCGGCGCTGGCGGGCGAGGCCCGCGCGCAACGCGCGGCCAGCGATGGCACCACCATCGAGTTATTGGCGGCCAATGCGCATGGCGCGCCCAATGTCGCGCGGCTGAAAGTGGTGGCCGCTGTACCGCAGGGCGTCAAGGAACTGGACGACATGATCGTGCAGATGCATTTCGCCGCGGCGCAGAAGCTGGTCTATGGGGGCGACACGCCCAAGGCGACGGCCATCGTGCTGCAACTGGCGCATACCGACCAGATTCCGGCGGCGCGCGTCCGGCTGGAGCAATTGCTGGCGCAGCATTTTCCTGGCCAGCCGCTGACGGTGCTGGACTTCGCCACGCTCAACTCGTCGTACGGACAGATCGTGGGCATGTTCGGCGCCATCTTCGGCTTCATCGCCCTGCTGATTGGCGTGATCGTCCTGTTCACGGTGAGCAATACCATGAGCATGGCCGTGGTGGAGCGCACGGTGGAAATCGGCACGTTGCGCGCCATCGGTTTGCGCCGGGCCGGCATTCGCCGCCTGTTCGTGATCGAGGGCGCGTTGCTGGGACTGGCCGGCAGCGTGGCCGGCGTGGTGGTCGCGCTCGGGGCCGCCTGGCTGATCAACCATGGCGGCCTGAGCTGGACGCCGCCGGGCAATGTCGAGCCGGTACCGCTCACGATACGGGTGTGGGGCGAATACACGATGCTGCTGGGTACACTGCTGGGCCTGACGCTGGTGGCGGGGATTTCCGCCTGGTGGCCGGCCCGCCGCGCGGCGCGGCTGGAGATCGTCGATGCCTTGCGGCATGTGTGAGGCGGGGGCCTCAGGGAAGGAGAAGAGGGAAGGGGGAAGGACAACAGCACACGACCTGACCCCAAATCTTGAAACACGGAGAACACCGAGAACACGGCGTTTCACAGAGAAAACCATGTGCAAATCCGTGTGCTGCCATTTCGATGAGGTCTGAGCCAATGCAACAACATACGCGTAGTGGTCTTCAGGGTTGGTTTTTACCCTTCCCCTTTCTCTCTTCCCTCTTCCCGGCGCACAGCGCGCGCACGCCGCTGCTGGCTGGTCTGCTGTTGTGCGCCGCCGCCAGTGCCTTCGCCGCGCCGGACGCGCAGACCATCCTGGCCGCCAGTGACGCGGTACGTAATCCCGACAAGCCGTTCGGCCTGACCACCACGTTGCTGGAGTACCGCAACGGCAAGCAGACCGACAGCACCACACTGGCGATCTACTCGCGTGCCGAGGCCGGCTCGGGGCAGTTTCGCAGCCTGCTGCGCTTTGTCGCGCCAGCACGCGACGCCGACAAGCTGATGCTCAAGAATGGCAACGACCTGTGGTTCTACGACCCTGCCAGCAAGGGCACGGTGCGCATTTCGCCGCAGCAGCGCCTGCTGGGGCAGGCCGCCAACGGCGATGTGGTGACGGTGAACCTGGCGGGGGACTACCGCGCCACGCTGGCGGGCGAGGAGGATGTGGGCGACGGTGACCGCCAGCAGCGCCACACCTGGAAGCTCGACCTCAAGGCACGTGCGCTGGATGTCACCTACCACCGCATCGAGATGTGGATCGACACCAGCAACAACCGCCCGGTGAAGGCGCAGTTCTATGCCGAGAGCGGCAGCTTGCTCAAGACCGCCTATTTCCGCCGCTACCAGCAGCAACTGGGCGTGCAGCGGCCGACCGAGACGGTGATCATCGACGGGCTGGACCCGAACTGGGTCACGGTGATGCGCTTTACCGACTATGCCTGGCGCGAGGTGCCGGAAACCTGGTTGCAACGTGACTATCTGCCGAGGTTCCGCCCGCAATGAAATCGCCGTGGCTCACGCTTGCCCTGCTTGCGCCGCTGTCCGCCGCTGTGGCGCAGGACGACGCCGCCGCGCTGCAACTGGCCGACGATGCGCCCAATATCGTTGCCACGCCGCGCGACTGGGCCGCCTTCGTCGAACTGGCGCTGGCCGACACCCAGGCGCGCAGTGGTGACGACCCGCCTGGCGACGCGCGGCTGTCGCTGGATGCCCGGCTCGACCGGGCGCTGGCGCCGGGCTGGCGGCTGGTGCTGGCCGATCGCTTCGATGCGCGCTGGATCGGCGACATTGATGCGCAGCGCAGCGTCAACACGCTGAAGGAAGCCTATCTCGGCTGGCAACCGGGGCCGGACTGGGCGCTCGACCTGGGCCGTATCAACACCCGCTACGGCGCTGGCACCGGCTTCAACCCCACCGATTTCTTCAAGGTGGGCGCGCTGCGCTCGGTCAGTTCGGTCGACCCGGGCAGCCTGCGCGAAAATCGCCTGGGCGTGGTGATGACGCGCGGGCAATGGCTATGGCAGGGGGGCTCGCTCACCGCCATGTATGCACCCAAGCTGGACAACGCGCCCAGCGACGATCCGTTCAGCCTGGACCTGGGCGCCAGCAACCCGCGCGACCGCTGGCTGCTGGTGGCCGGTCACGCATTCACCGAGGTCTTCAACCCGCAATGGCTGCTCTATCACGAGGCTGGCCAGTCGCCGCAACTCGGGCTGAACTGGAGTGTGCTGCTGGGTGATGCCACCGTCGCCTACGTGGAATGGGCGGGCGGGCGCACACCGTCGCTGGCCGGCCGCGCCGCCGGCGTGGACGACACCGCGTTCCGCGCTGCGCTGGCCACCGGCGTGACCTGGACCGCTCCCAATAAACTGTCGCTGACGCTGGAGTACCAGCGCGACAATGCCGCCGCCGATGCGGCGCAATGGAAAGCACTGCAAAATGGCCCGCTCGACGATTACTGGCGCTATCGTGCGCTGGCCGGCGGCCGGCAGGCGCTGACCACCCGCGAGTCGGCCATGGTCTACGCGCGCTGGCCGGATGCCTTCGTTCAGCGGCTCGACCTGTCCGGCTTCGTGCGGCACGACCTGATCGACCAGAGCAACGCCGCCTGGCTGGAAACCCGCTGGCGCGGAGATGCCACCGATCTTGCGCTGCAATGGCAGTACAGCGAGGGCGATGCACTGAGCAACCATGGCGGCCTGCCACTACGGCAACGCTGGCAGGTGCTGGTGGCACACTACTTCTGAAGGGGATGCAGGTGAGCGGCGAACGGGCAGGACCACAGCGGGAAGCAACGGTATCCACGGCGGGCGGCATCCGCGGGTTTTTCGCGCGCAGTTGCCGCCGCCCGTCCGAACCGCGGACTTACAGCCTGTGGCTGCTGCTGGCGGTCAACCAGGCCATCGCCCTGTTGTTGATGGCCAGCGGCATCTCGCCCAACCCGCGCGAAGCCTTTGTCATCGCCAATGCGGTTGGCCTGGTGATCTACACCCTCTACACCATCGGGCATCGGTTGATTCCCTGGCACTGGCTGGTCCATGTACTGGCGCTGCCCACCGGCTTGTGGCTGGGACTGAAGCTGGCGGCGCTGGCCGGCGTTTACGATGTGACGCAATCCCTGCTCGATCCGGTGGCGCACTGGCGCGTCGTCCTGAGCTGCATTCTGATCTCGGTGGCCGCCACTGTCTTGATCTCGCAGCACTTCCACAACCTGGAATACCGTGCCCAGCTCGCCGCCGAGCAGCGCCGCGCTGCCGAGGCCCGGCAGGCCGAAACCGCCGCGCAGCTCGCGCTGTTGCAAGCGCAGATCGAGCCGCACTTCCTGTTCAACACGCTGGCAACGGTACACGGCCTGATCGAACGCGATCCGCCCCTGGCGCGCACCATGCTCGACCACCTGAACGGCTACCTGCGTGCCAGCCTGGGCCGCACCCGCCGGGCGAGCACCACGTTGGGCGACGAACTCGAACTGATCGGCGAGTTGCTGGCCATCGCCGCGATCCGACTCCAGGCGCGGCTGAGCTATCGCATCGACGTGCCGGACGCATTGCGCCGCGCCGTGCTACCGCCGCTGCTGTTGCAGCCGCTGGTCGAGAACGCGCTGGAGCACGGAATCGAGCCCGCGGTGCACGGCGGAGAGATCGTGGTCGAAGGGCGGCTGGACGCCGATGGTCTGCTCTACCTCGACGTGCGCGACACCGGCCCCGGCCTGCGCGACGGCCAGTCCGCGCCGTTCGGCGAGGCCGGCGCCAGCGGCGGCGTCGGGCTGTCCAATGTGCGCCAGCGTCTTGCCACGCTCTACGGCGACGCCGGCCGCCTCGCGCTGTACCCCAACGCCCCGCGCGGCGTGCATGCCGAACTGCGCTTGCCCTATCGAGAAGCCTGATCCCGGAGACACCATGCCGACTGCCCTGATTGCCGACGACGAACCGTTGCTGGCCGAACACCTGGTTTCGCGCCTGGCCGAGTTGTGGCCGGCGCTGGAGATCGTTGCCGTCGCCGCCAACGGCCTGGAAGCGATTGCCGCGCTGGGCGCCCGCGCCATCGATTTCGCCTTCCTCGACATCCGCATGCCGGGCCTGACCGGCTTGCAGGTTGCCGAGGTGGCCGGCGATACGCGGGTGATCTTCATCACCGCGTTCGACGAATACGCGCTGGCCGCCTTCGACAGCGCGGCCATCGATTACCTGCTCAAGCCGGTGAGCGACGCGCGCCTGGCGCAATGCGTGGCGCGACTGCAACGCGAGGCCATGCCGGCGGTGGACCTGAACGCCGTGCTGGCGCAACTGGCCGGCCGTGCTGCTCCCGCATTGTCGTGGCTGACCGTCGGCATCGGCGACACCACGCGGCTGGTGCATGTCGATGAAGTGATCTACTTCGAGGCCAACCAGAAATACACCGACGTCGTCACCGCCAGCGAACGCCACCTGATCCGCACCCCGCTCAAGGACCTGCTGACGCAACTGGACGCCAATCGTTTTGCGCAGATCCATCGCGGCCTGATCGTCAGCCTGCCGGCAGTGGCCCGCATCCAGCGCGACCTGCTGGGGCGTTATCAGGTGCACCTGCACCAGCGAACTGAAATCCTGCCGTTATCGCGTAGTTTTGCTGGGCGGTTTCGGCAAATGTGATGGCTGCTGGGGTTCCATTCATCCCCGCAAACCGTAGTTTTCCACATTGCACTGCACCATTCCGCTGCCAGACTAGGGACGAACCCATAACCAGGAGTTATGTCCATGGCATCGTCTTCCAACCCCTTTCTCGCGTTCTGGACCAATCAGCTCACGTTGTGGGAAATCTGGTGGGCCACGCCCCAGGTGATGACGCATCGGCTGACCCGCATGGCGCGGGCGGGGCATACGCCCAGCGTGCGTGACCAGCGCGAGTTCAGCCGCATGGGTACCGAAAAAGTGGATGCCTTCAGCCGGGCCGGCTGGGCGATGGGGCTGGAGCTATGGCGCGCGCAGCAGCAATGGTGGCTGGCCTGGCTGCGCGCCTGGCCGCTGCCCGGCGGTACGCTCACGTTGCCGCGCTTTCAGCCGGTGAATTACCACCGCGTGATGGCGCGCGGCATGGCGCCGGTACATCGGCGGGTGACGGCAAATGCCAAGCGGTTGGGGCGACTGAAGTTGTAGTCGTCGTCAGGCATCGGGCGCGAATGTGGCGCCTTGTTCCGCCAGCAGTTCCCGCAGCACGCTGCGATGGCAGTGAGCTTCGTCTTCGCAGTAGCAGCCGACCGCGAAGTGGGTGTGGTGCGACAGCGCGGCCAGCAGGGCGATGGCGTGCGCGTGTTCCGGCTCGGCCATCTCGGCGCGGTATTTGCGGGTGAATGCCGTCCATTCCGCCGGTGTGCTGGCGTGCTGTGCGAGCTTGACCGTTTCCGCGCTGGGTGCGAGGTTGGGAAACCATACGTCATACCAGTCGCCGGACACGAATTCGCTTTTGGGCACGCCACGCGGCGGGCGGCGGACCGTGCCGATGCGCAGCCCTTCATCCGCTGTTCTCGGGCTGCCTAGCCGGACGATGCGTACCGCCATGTTCAGTCTCCTTGTACCAGGGCCGGCGTGGGGTATGGCGGAAAGCGCACGCGTACCGACAGGCCGCCCAGATCCGCTTGCCCCAGGTCGATCACTGCACCGTGGCGCGTGGCGACGGCCTGGACGATGGCCAGCCCCAGGCCGCTACCGCCTTCGCCGGCATCGGCTGCGCGATAGAAACGATCGAACACACGCTCGCGTTCCGCTTCGGCGATGCCAGGGCCGGTGTCGGCGACTTCCAGCGTCACTTGCCCGCCGTTTTCGGCAAGGCGCACATCCACCTGCCCGCCGTCGGGCGCGTGACGCAACGCGTTGGCGACCAGGTTGCCCACCAGCGAACGCAGCGCGGCCGGGTCGCCGACGACGGTGGTCATGCTCGCTGGGGCGTCCAGCCCCAGGTCGATCCCACGTGATTCGGCCAGCGGGGCATGCGTTGCCAGCACGTCGCCGGCCAGCCGGACCAGGTCCACCGGATGGTGGGCAATGGGCGCGCCTTCGCTGCGCGCCAGTGTCAGCAGTTGCTCCAGCACATGCATCACCCGCGCGTGGCCGGCGGCCAGTTCCGCCAGGGCGGCGCGGCGCTCGGCATCGCTGTCGGCGCGTTCCAGCCATTGCAGTTGCAGCTTGAGCGCGGTCAGCGGCGTGCGCAGTTCGTGTGCGGCGTCGGCGGTGAAGGCGCGTTGCCGGTCCAGCGCGGTGGCCAGCCGGTCGAGCAGGCTATTGAGCGCGCCGACCAGCGGGCGCGCTTCTTCCGGCGTATGCGACAGGGGGATCGGGGTCAGTGCTTCCGGGTTGCGTTCGCCCACTTCGGTGGCGAGGCGTGCCAGCGGCTTCAGGCCACGCCCGATCACCCACCACGATGCCAGCAACAGCAATGGCAGCACCCACAGCAACGGTGCGACGGTGCGCAGGGCGGCGGCCAGTGCCAGCCGTTGCCGCACGCGCACCGGCTGCGCCACCTGGATCACCTGATCGGGCCGCGCCAGCGAGAACACGCGCCAGTTGCCTTCGCTGGTCGGTACGGTGGCGAAGCCCAGTTGTGCGCGATCCGGCAACACGCGGTGTGGGTGTGAGTAATAGCGACGGATGCCGAAGCGGTCCCATACCTGGATCACGAAGTCGAAGCCGGCGACGCCTCCCAGGCGCGGCAGGTTGCCGCCCAGCGGCCGGTCGCTCAGCGCCAGCGCCAGTTGCTGCAACTGGTAATCGAACAATGCGTTGGCTTCGTCGCGCGCGCGGATGAAGGCCAGTGTGCCGGACAGGGTGGTGGCGATGGCGCTGACCGCGATGACGGTCACCAGCAGTTGGCGGCGCAATGAGATCATGGCGACTCCGGCGGCTCCTGCGGTACGAAATAGCCCACGCCGCGCAGGTTGCGGATCCAGGCCGCGCCCAGCTTGCGGCGCAGGCCGTGGATATGGACTTCGACCGCGTTGCTTTCCACTTCCTCGCCCCAGCCGTACAGGCGTTCTTCCAGTTGCGCGCGCGACTGCGGCTGGCCCGGTTGCGATAGCAATGCGAACAGCAGATCGTATTCGCGCGCGGACAGGTTGACCGGGTGCCCGGCCAGCCGTACCTCACGTGTGGCGGGGTTGAGCGTCAGCGCGCCGTGGCTGAGCGTGGGGTCGGCGCGCCCGCTCCGCCGCCGCGCCACGGCACGGATGCGCGCTGCGAGTTCGTCCAGGTCGAAGGGTTTGACCAGGTAGTCGTCGGCTCCGGCGTCCAGCCCCGATACCCGGTCGGCGACGGTGTCGCGCGCGGTCAGCACCAGTACCGGCAGGTCCGAGCCGCTGGCGCGCAGTTTTTGCAGCACCGCCAGCCCATCCTTGCGCGGCAGGCCCAGGTCCAGCAGCAGGGCATCGTGTTGCTGCTGCGCCAATGCCAGTTCGGCGGCCACGCCGTCGGCCACGCGATCGACCGTGAAGCCCAGCGGTCGCAGGCCGTGCTGCACGCCACGCGCGATCATGTCGTCGTCTTCGACCAGCAGGATGCGCACGGTTTTTGGCTTCCTCTCAGACCTGCCCGCTCAACCAGGCCAGCCCGGCGACGTTGAGCAGTGCGCTGGCGACGAAGACGGCGCGGAACGATGCCTTGCGGCTCTTGTGGCGCAGCAGGTGCTGCGCGATCCATGCGCCGGGCCAGCCGCCCAGCAGCGCGACGATTTGCAGCGTGGATTCCGGCACGCGTCTTCCACCATTCACCGCGCGGTGTTTGTCGTGCCAGTAGAGCACCACCGCGATGGCGCTGAACAGGGCGTAGGCGATGGCGAACAGTGGCTGACCGGTGCGCAGCGCAACGATGGCGGCCACGGGCAGCAGGATCAGCATCAGCAGGTCGAAGAAGTCGAAGCGGCTGCCGTTGGAAGCGCCACGTGCGATGCGTCGCGGGCTGGCTTTGGCGGGGCCGCGGTCGATGGTCGCGGCGAGCGCCCGTGGGCGTCCCTGCGCATCGGTGCCCGGCTGGAAGACGATCCGGTCGCCTTGTCGCGGTCGGCCGGCGCCCAGGCGTTTGACGGCGGAGATATGCAGAAAATACCGTTTGCCACTGACTTCGACGAAGCCGAATCCTTGTTCGTCACGCCATTCGGCGAGGATGCCTTCTTCAACCATGGTGTGTCCGTGGTGTTGCGGGAAAGGGGGTCATGGCGTCGGCCACAGCGGTGGCTCGTCCATGGCTGCCACCTGTTCGCGCAGCGCGAGGATGTGTTCCTGCCAGTAGCGCTGGCTGTTGAACCACGGGAAGGCGTGCGGAAAGGCGGGGTCGTCCCAGCGTTGCGCCAGCCAGCCGGCGTAGTGGATCAGCCGCAACGTGCGCAGTGCTTCCACCAGGTGCAGTTCGCGAGCGTCGAATTCGTGGAAGTCCTCATAGCCGGCCAGCACGTCGGCCAGTTGCACCACGCGTTCTTCGCGTTCGCCGGACAGCAGCATCCATAGGTCCTGGATCGCCGGGCCGGTACGCGCGTCGTCCAGATCGACGAAATGCGGGCCGTCGGGTGTCCACAGCACATTGCCTGGATGCACGTCGCCATGCAGCCGCAGCGTGGCGACGTTGCCGGCGCGGGCATAGCAGTGCGCCACGCCTTCGAGCGCCTGCGCCGAGACGCTTTCGTAGGCGGGCAGCAGATCGGCCGGGATGAAGCCGTGTTCCAGCAGATAGGCGCGTGGCGCGTGGCCGAAGGTTTCGGGGGTCAGCGCGGGGCGATGGGCAAAAGGGGAGATGGCGCCGACGGCGTGGATGCGGCCGATGAAGCGACCCAGCCATTCCAGCGTATCGCGATTATCCAGTTCGGGTGCCCGGCCGCCGCGCCGTGGAAACAGCGCAAAGCGGAATCCGGCGTGCCCGAACAGCGTGACGCCATCGATGGCCAGTGGCGCGACCATGGGGATTTCGCGCTCCGCCAGTTCGTTGGCAAAGGTGTGTTCCTCCAGTATCTGCGCATCGCTCCAGCGCCCGGGGCGATAGAACTTGGCGATCAGCGGCTGGGCGTCTTCGATGCCCACCTGGTACACGCGGTTTTCGTAGCTGTTGAGCGGAAACTGGCTGCCATTGACGGCGATGCCCACGCTTTCCACCGCATCAAGCACGCAATCGGGGGTGAGTGCGGCGTAGGCGTGGGGCGTGTCGGCGGAAACGATGTCGGTCATTGCAGGCCGAGTTCCGTGTATACCCGGCTCAGGGCTGCGCGCAGTTCGGCCACTTCGCCTTCCAGTCGCGCCACATCCTGACGCAGGACGGCGAGTTCGTCGGGGTCCACCCGCGCGGGCGCGGCGCTGGGGGCTGGGATGTCGGGCTCACCGCAGAGCAGGTGCGCCCAGCGGCTTTCGCGGCTGCCCGGCGCGCGGGGCAACAGCACGACGAAGGGGTCGTCAGGGCGTGACGCCAGTTCGTCGAGAAAGCCTTCGACGGCGGAGCTGTCGAGAAAGCGGTGCAGGCGTTCGCTGTTGGCGCGCAGTTCGGCAACGGTCTGCGGCCCGCGCAGCATCAGCGTGGTCAGCAGTGCGACGGACTGGCCCGGCAGTTGCAGGCCCTTTTCCATGTTATGGCTGTAGCGGCTGACGCGCCCGCCCGACGATTCGACGATCAGCGTGCGCGCGCGCAATGCTTCCAGCGCGGCGAGGACTTCGGCGTCGGACACGTTCATCACCGGGTCGCGGCTGGTCTTCTGGTTGCAGCCGGCGGTGAGCGCGTTGAGCGTCAGCGGATAGGTATCGGGAACGGTGAGCTTCTTTTCGACCAGCACGCCGAGGATGCGTGCTTCAAGCAGGGAGAGCGGTGCGGTCTGGGGCATGGTTACCGGTTGGGCTGCGAACCGCCGCCAGGCGGCGGCGGTTCTGGGACAAGGTGGCCTTCAACAGGCGCTAAGCCGGCAAGACTACCTTGGCGCCGCCGAAGCATCCACTTTTCGCCAGCCCAGGCTGGGATCGAAGCGTGTGATCTTGCGCACGGCGCTGTTGGTTTGCGGGCCGAGATCGCGCTGGTAGACCACGCCCTCCTGGTTGACCATGAAGCTGGTCACGCCCGACGCGCCATAACTGGCGGGCCAGGCGATCAGGCCGAAGCCGCCGGTCATACCGTCCGCTGTGACGTAATTGCGCTCTCCACCCGGTGCGGCCGGCCCCTGGGCGGTCAGGATACGGTAGTAGTAGCCATGATAGGGGGCGCCGGGCTTGCGGCTGTAGCCTTCGTCGGCCGCTTCGGCTGCCAGGATGCCCAGCGGGCTGGGGCCGCCTTCGTTCTTGCCCTGCCAGTAGTCGTCGTCCTCGGGCCAGTACAGGCCGTTGCGCTTGCCCTGGCTGCTGACGACACGGCTGGCGTAGGGCGCCACCCTGGCATGCTGCGGGTTGCGCTCGCGGTATTCCTGCTGGGCGTCCACGTAGGCCAGCGCCACCTGGATGGCGGAGAGTTCGTTGCCGCCAATGCGTCGATCCAGCAGCTCTTCACGGCCGGCCGCGGTATCGAAGTGCCACTGACCCAGGCTGTTCTTCAGCGGGATGGGAAACGGCCAGTTGTCCTGGCCGATTTCCAGCACGCGGGTGCCGGGGTTCTCCACGCGCAGCACGTGCCCGGCGTCGTAGGCGGTCAGGAAGCGGGTGCGCGCTTCGTTGTCCGCCACCGCGTCGCCGGAGTCGAACAGGGCTTCGGCGTCGTCGCCAAAGATCGCCAGCAGTTGCGGGGTGCGTTGCTGTCGCGCGGCATCGACCAGCGCGGCGACGGCGGCTTCGGGCGTGGCGAAATGCCTGGGGCCCGCCGCGTGGGCGGCCGGCGCCAGCAGCAGCCAGAGGCCGGCGATCAACAAGGGCGCGATCCAGAGCAGGAAGCGCTGACGGGTGCGGAGATCGTGTCGGGCGGAAGTGTGCATGATGGGCTCCGTTAGCGTCGATGGAAACCGCCGCCGCCGGCGGGGCGCTGGATGTTGCCACGGCTGGCCGCGCCGCGCGAAGCGGCCGCGCGGCTGGCGCTGCCGCCGCGATCGACCCCCTGGAAGGCGTTGTCGCGGGGGGCGGCCGAGCGTTGTGGCGTTGCGGTGCGGTTCAGGTTTTGCCGATCCGCATTACCGGCGCGTTCCGGCGCGGCGCGGTTGGTGTTGTTGGCGCGTTGCGGTTGATGATCCCGATTGATCTGGCCACGGTCGACATTGCCCGCATGGTCGCGCGTCTGGTTGAGGTTGCCGCCGCGCTGTTGCAGCGTGGAGCGATCGACATTGCCCAGGTTCTGGCGCTCGGCATCGGCGCGGCCACGGAAGTTGTCACGGGCCTGGGCGGTATTGGCACGGCCCTGCGTGCCCCGGCTGAAGCGCTGTTGCGTGGCGTTGTCGCGATACTGCACGCCACCCCGGTGGCCCGGATCGTGCTGCCAGTTGTTGCGTACGTTGTTGACATTGTTGCGGTTGATGTTGGTGCGATTGAAGTTGTTGTAGTTGTTGACGTTGATGTTGATGTCGTCGTGGTGCCAGTCGAAACCGCCCCACAGCGCGGCACCGACGGCCACGCCCGCAGTGAACGAGAAGAAGCTGGCGGCGGCGGTGTAGCCCGGTGGATACCAGTAGAACGGCTGGTAGGCGGGATAGGGCCACGCGCCGTAGACAACGGTCGGGTTGTACGTCGGCACATAGACCACTTCCGGCTGGGCCGGCACGATGGTGATGATCTGCTGCGGCTGCTGCTGCGTGGGCTGCACCACGGTGACGGTCTGTTCCTTGGACGACTTCAGGTTGCCCTCGGCCTGGGCCTTGGCGCGCAGGCGTTGCACGGCATCCATTGCGTCCGCCTGCTGCGCCAGCACGGCGTCGCCCAGGCGCTGGGTCCAGTCCAGCTTGTCGTTCATCATCTGCAATACCTGCGGGAAGGCGGTCAGCGATTTCACGCTGGCATCCCAGCTTTGTTTCTGGAGCGCGTCTTCCAGCGCTTTGTCCTTGAGGTTGGGATTGCTCTTCACCCAGCGCTCGGCCTCGACGATTTCCAGCGGGTAGGTGGAGGCCATCATGACCTGGGCCAGCAACGAATCGGGATAAAGCGCGATGGGGGCGACGAGCTGTTCCAGCTCGTCGGGCTTGAATGGCTTGGCGTCGTCCGCCCAGGCCGTATGGGCCAGCGCGAACAGGGCCAGCAGACAAACCAGGATACGGCGTAGCGCATTCATGGGCAGCCTCGCGGAAAAGTCCGTTGAATCGTTCAACGACTATAGCCGGCGGATATCGTTCTCGCCGTGCCGAGCCCTGTGACATTCGCACGGTGTACCACGAGGTCGTGGTGGTGTCGCGCCGAAACGAAAAACGCCCCACCAGGCGGTGGGGCGTAGGGATAACAGTGGTGGGGCGTTCAGCGAGGCAGCGGCGAGATCGCCGAGACGCCCGCGCTGTGCAGGCCGCACTCCTTCAGGTCGGGGTTTTCCCACCACCAGCGTCCGGCGCGCACGTCCTCGCCCATGGCGACGGAGCGGGTACAGGGCGCGCAGCCGATGGAGGGGTAGAACTGGTCATGCAGCGCGTTGTAGGGAACGCCATTCGCCTTGATGTAGGCCCAGACTTCCTTTTCGATCCATTCCAGCAGCGGGTTGAATTTTTCCAGGCCATTGCTGGCGTCCCATTCCTGGACGGTCATGTCGGAGCGGGTGGGCGATTGCTCGCGGCGCAGCCCCGTCACCCACGCCTTCTTGCCGGCCAGTGCGCGCGAGAGTGGCTCCAGCTTGCGGATGCGGCAGCATTCCTTGCGCAGATCCACCGATTCGTAAAAGGCATTGATGCCCTTGTCGTTCACATAGCGCTCGACGCTGGCGGCGCTGGGGAAGAACGTCACCACCTGGGCTTGCGGATAGCTGGTGCGCACCTTGGCCATCAGGTCATAGGTTTCGGCCGGCAGGCGGCCGGTATCCAGGCTGAACAGCGCGATACCGATGCCGTGCCGGGCGATCAGGTCGGTGAGGACCATGTCCTCGGCGCCGTACGAGTTGGCGAACACCGCCGGGCTGTGCTCAGCGGCGATGCGTTGCAGGATCGCCAGCGTATCGGCGAGCTTGTGTTCGAAATCCATGGTCTGCTCCAGAACGACGGGGTGGGCCTGCTGCGAAGGCGAATTCTACTGTCCTAGGGCGCGTCGTCACATGTATCGCGGCAGCGCTGCGGGTTCGGCGCTTTTCGGGCGCCGCGCGATGTCGCTGGCCGCTTGCGGTGTCCATACCGCCGCGCGTCCAACTCCTTGCGCTGCATCCCGAACTGCACCGAACGCTGTCGTGATACACATGACGACGCGCCCTAGAACACCAGTTTGCCGCCAACCACCACCAGCATGCCGGCCAGCACGGGTCGCAGTATATGGTCCGGCATGCGTCCCGTCAGTTGGCTGCCCAGGTAGATGCCGGGCAGCGAGCCGACCAGCAGGTTGGCCAGCAGACCCCAGTCCATGTTGCCGAGGCCGGCATGGCCAAGGCCGGCGACCAGGGTGAGCGGTACGGCATGCGCGATCTCGGTGCCGACCAGCCGCGCGGTGGGCAGCAGCGGAAACAGCAGGAACAGCGCGATGGTGCCGATGGCCCCGGCGCCGATCGACGACAATGTGACGATCACGCCGAGTATCGCGCCAGTGGCGATGGTGCTCCAGCGTCGCTGCAAACCGCCGTGCAGATCGCTGGAGACACCGACATGGCGCTGGGCAAAGCGCAGCAGGTGCTGCTTGAAGACGATGGCTACCGCGGTCAGCATCAGGGCGATGCCGAGCGAGTGCTTGATGACGAGGTTGATTGTCTCGGTTTCGGCGCGCATCTGGTGCAGCGCGGCCACGGTGACCAGCGCGGCCGGTACGCTGCCGATGGCCAGCCAGCCAGTGATTTTCCAGTCGATGTTGCGGTGCTTGTGATGCACCAGCACGCCACCGGCCTTGGTGATGGATGCGTAGAGCAGATCGGTGCCGACTGCCGTGGCGGGGTGGATACCGAAGAACAGCAGGATCGGCGTCATCAGCGAGCCGCCGCCCACGCCGGTCATGCCCACGATGAAACCCACTGCCAAGCCGGCGATGATGAAACCGAATTCCATTTTCGTTCCTATGTTCGAGCGCCGATCATAGCAACGCGATTTATAAGCCCATATACTGTTGTGTTAGGATTTTAGAAGAGTCGGTTATACCAACGGACGGCATCCATGAAACTGCAACAGTTGCGCTATCTGGTCGAAGTGGCCAAACAGGGGCTCAACGTTTCCGAGGCGGCGGAAAAGCTGCATACCTCCCAGCCGGGCATTTCCAAGCAGATTCGTTTGCTGGAAGACGAACTGGGCGTGCAGATCTTCATTCGCAATGGCAAGCGCGTGGTGGACGTGACCGCGCCGGGGCGCGAGATCCTGCGGATTTCCGAACGCATGCTGATGCAGGCGCGCAATCTGAAGCGCATTGGCGAGGAGTTCGTCAACGTGGAGGGCGGCAGCCTGACCATCGCCACCACGCACACTCAGGCGCGCTACGCATTGCCGGCAACGGTGAAGGCGTTCCTGGAGCGCTATCCCAAGGTGCGGCTGTCGATCAAGCAGGGCAGCCCCACCCAGATCAGCGAGATGGTGGTGGAAGGCGAGGCGGACCTGGCGGTTGCCACCGAGGGGATCGACCATTACCCCGAACTGGCGATGCTGGATTGCTACGACTGGAACCGCGATCTGGTCGTGCCCGGTGGGCATCCACTGTCGGCGCTGGAGCGGCCGCTCACGCTGGAAGACATCTGCGCCTACCCGCTGATCACCTATGACTTCGCTTTCACCGGCCGTAGCAGGATCAACCGTGCCTTCGAGGATGCCGGCCTTGTGCCCAACGTGGTGCTGACCGCCATCGATACTGACGTCATCAAGACTTATGTGCGGCTGGGGCTGGGCGTGGGGCTGATCGCCAGCATGGCGTTCGAGCCGGAACACGATATCGGGCTTACCGCGGTCGGCGCCGGACATCTGTTCGAGAAATCGACCACTCACATCGGTATCCGCAAGGATGCTTACCTGCGGGGCTATGCGTTCGATTTCATCCAGTTGTTCGCGCCGCACCTGACGCGCGACGTGGTGCGGGAAAACCTGCTGTGCGAGCCGGGCGACGCCGACGACGAATGATCGCCGCCTCGGAATGAAAAAGCCGCTGGACCACAGCGGCTTTTTCATTGCCTGCGTTTCCGCGTTCACTGTCGGACCTGGCGTGCCGCCAGCCAGTGACTCAGTTCCTCCAGCGGCATCGGCCTGGCATAGAAAAAGCCCTGCGCTTCGCCGCAGCCCAGCGCCCGCAGGAAGCCGGCCTGCTCTGGCGTTTCCACGCCTTCGGCGATCAGCCGCAGGCCCAGCTTCTTGCCCAGCGTGACGATGGTTTCGGCGAACAGGCCGCCGCGCCCGTCGCGGATTTCATCAACAAAGGCGCGGTCGATCTTCAGCCGGTCGATGGGTAGGGCGCGCAGTTGCGCCAGCGACGAATAGCCGGTGCCGAAGTCGTCGATGGCCACGCTGATGCCCAGCGCGCGCAGCCCTTCCAGCGCGGCGATCACGGTCTTGGGTTCATCCATGGCGATGCTTTCGGTGATTTCCAGCTCCAGCGCCGATGGCGGTACGCGGCTGCTGCCCAGCAACATGGCGACGCGCTCGGTGAGGTTGCCGGTACGGAACTGCGGCATGCTGACGTTCACCGCGATGCGCAGCGAGCTTTCCTGCAACGACGACAGGGTGTGATACGCCGTACACGCCTCGCGCAGCACCCACTCGCCGATCTCGACGATCAGCCCGGAGTATTCGGCCAGCGGCACGAACACCGACGGCGGCTGGACGAAGCCGGAGTCGCTGCTCGGCCAGCGCAGCAGTGCTTCGACGCCCACCACTTCGCCGGTGTGGATCGCCACCTGCGGCTGATACCAGACCGCCAATTTCTCTGCGTGGAAGTCGTGCTTGAGCTGGCGGATCAGGTCCAGCCGCCAGCGCGTGTGTTCTTCCATGTCACAACTGAAGTAATCGAAATCGGCGGACAGGTGTTTCTTCGCGCCATTGAGCGCGATGTTGGCGCGCTTGAGCAGGTTGAAGCCGGAGCCACCGCCATCCTCTAGCCGGCAATAGCCCAGCTTCACATTCACCGGCAGCAGGTGTTCGCCCACTTCGAACGGGGTCGAGAACAGGCGGGTCAGCGTATCGGGGCCCAGCAGCGATTCCTTGCCCAGCACGCCGAACACGTCGGCGCCGATGCGCGCCAGCCGACAGTCGCCGTAGAGTGCCTCCTCCAGCCGCGTGGCCACGGCCACCAGTAGTTCATTGCCGATATCGTGCCCCAGCCCGTCGTTGATGTCGGCGAAGTGGTCGATGTCGATCAGCACTGCCACCTGGCCCGGTGTCGGGTCGCGAAGTGCGTGTTCCAGTTGCACGATGAAGTTGCTGCGGTTGGACAGATGGGTAAGCGAATCGTGATACGCGGCAAAGTTCAGCTTCTCCATGAAATTGAGATTGCTGAAACACGCCGAGATATTGGCCGTGAACACTTCCACCAACTGGCGGTCGGCTTCGGACAGCGGGCAGCCGGTATCGAGGTAGACGGCGCCTTCCTGCTCGGCGCCGCGCAGATAGAGGGTGGTATGGTCCAGTCCGAACTGGTGCTGGCCGCTCTCGATGGTCTGTTCGATCGACTGGCGCACCCTGTAGTCGTCCAGCTCGTCGAGCGGCGCGGCGATCAGCGGCGCCAATTTGCCGGCGGCGCCGACGATATACAGCCGATCACGGTCTTCGTCGAACGGCGAGCCGCGCTGGGCGCAGACGATGCCATCCAGCGGCAGCTTGAGCAGTGCGGTCATCTGCGTAAGCACACCCTCGGCGAACTGGGTCAGCGCATGCTGTTCCATCAGGTCGGCAACGGCCTTGACGATCAGCTCCAGGCCGCGCCGGTTTTCGGCAATGGTGCGGATCTGGTCGAACGAGCGCAGTGCGGCGGTGATGGCGGTGATCAGCCGGGTGCGTGTCAGTTCGGCCTTGGTGCGGTAGTCGTTGATGTCGTAGTTGTTGAAGACTGTCAGTTCCGGTGCATAGCCCGGCTGGCCGGTGCGCAGGATGATGCGGCATTCCCACATGCCCAGCGTTTCGCGGATATGGCCGACCAGCGCCAGGCCGGCGTCGTCGGTTTCCATCACCACATCGAGCAGGATGACCGCGAAATCGCGACGCGTGGCCAGTATGGCGCGGGCCTCGGCGGCGGAGTGGGCGTGTACCAGCTCCAGGTTGCGGCCCAGGATGGGTTGATCGGCGAGGGCGAAGCGGGTGGCGGCATGGACTTCGTCATCGTCGTCGATCACCAGGACCGGCCAGTGGTTCAGTGCGCGGCGGGGGCTGGTGGCTTCGTCTTCGAACAGGATCAATTCGTCGTTGTTCGGGTCAGTCATGCGTCGGATTTTCCTGCGGCAAGGGCGCGATGCGAGGCAAGGTCAGTATGAAGCGTACTCCGGCGCCTTCGCCGGGTGAAAGTTCCAGACGGCCGCCCAGCACGCTGTGTACCAGGTTGTAGACGATGTACAGGCCCAGGCCGCTGCCACCCAGGCCCAGGCGGGTGGTGAAGAAGGGATCGAATACCCGCCGTTTGAGCGCATCGGGGATGCCGATGCCGTCATCTTCGTAGACCAACTGCACCTGGTTGTCGTTCACGTCGGCCATGCTGATGCGGATGGTGCCGGCACGGCCGTCCGGAAAGGCATGGGTGAGCGAGTTGGTCACCAGGTTGGTGATGATCTGCTCCAGCGGGCCGGGATAGCTTTGCAGATGCACATTGGCGGGCAGATCGGTCATCACCTGGTGCGGCGAATGCTTGAACTGCGGGCGCAGGGTGGAGAGCACTTCTTCCACCGTCTGTTTCAGGTCGAAATCGCGGCGGCGGGTGCTGGCGGTATCCACGGCCACCTGCTTGAAGTTGCTGATCAGCTCGCTGGCGCGCTGCGCGCTTTTTTCGATCAGCATCGCCGCTTCGGTGCAGGTGGCGACGAAGCTGCCCAGTTCGGAACGCTTCAGCCGGTTTTCATTAAGCAGCGTCTCGAATTCGGCCACTTTCTGCCGCAGCGTGGACGAGACGGTGACGGTATTGCCCAGCGGCGTATTGAGTTCGTGGGCGATCCCCGCCACCAGATTGCCCAGGCTGGCGAGCTTTTCCGATTGCACCAGTTGGTGCATTGCGTGCTTCAGTTCGTCGTTGGCTTCGCTCAGTTCGCGCGTGCGCTCGACCACCGATTCCTCCAGCCGGTCGCGGGTGCGTCGCAGTTCATCCTCGTACTGCTTGCGGACGGTGATATCCACATCCATGCAGACGAAGCCGGTCTTGTCGTCTTCCAGCCCGATGGCGAACTGGGTGGAAAGTGTCCAGGCCTGGGTGCCGTCGCGGCGTTGTACCGGCCATTCGGTCGGTTCGGTGGCTTCGCCGGTGGCGGCGATGTGATGGAGGACGCCGACGAAGTTGTGGTGATCCACCTCGGTGAACATGAAATCGCTGGCCAGTTGCCCGATGGCTTCTTCCTCGCTCCAGCCGAACAGCTTTTCGCTGGCATGGTTCCAGAACAACACGCGCCCGTCCGGATCGTAGCCCTGGATGGCGACGTTGGGCGTGTTGTTGATGATGGCGCGCAGTGTGCGGATCGCATTCTCGCGCTGGGTTTCGGCCTCCTTGCGCTCGCTGATATCCAGCAGCACGCCGTCCACATAGCGTTCCATGCCGATATGCGTGGCGCGCCCCCGCTCATAGACCCAGCGAGTGCGGCCATCCGGCGACTGGATGCGGTACTCGACTTCGTAGGGGGTTTCGTCCAGCAAGGCATACTGCACCTTGTGCCGTACGGGGCCTTGGTCGTCGGGATGGATCAGCGAGTTAAAACTGCGGGACCGGTTATGGACGAGGTCCTCGGGTTGCAGGCCGGTCAGCGTCACGATGCCGGGGCTGAGGTAGAGCATGGTCCAGTCCGGGTCGATGCGGCAGCGGAACACGGTGCCCGGCATCTGATCGACCAGCGTGCGGTAATGGTGCTCGCTTTCCTCCAGCTTGGCGTGCGCCTGCGCCAGCTCCGCCTCCCGGCGCTGGCTGCGCGCATACAGTTCCAGCAGGATCAGCGCGGCCATGCACAGGCTCAGCAGCGCGACCAGCCCGCCATAGCGGATCAGGTTGGCCAGCGAGTGGACATACCACTGGTCGCCCACGTAGCCGGGCAGGACATCCCAGTACCAGTACCAGGTGGCGCCGACGCGGGATTGCCGGACCGGAATCGTGAACAGGCTGCCCGGGGCCCGCCGGTCGTCGCCGAAGACGAAGCGTGGCGGTTCCCCATCCACCGAGATCGCCAGCCGCAACAACATGCCGTTGCTGGGCAGGGTATCGACCATGCTGACGAAGTCGATGGGGGTGAGTACCAGGCTGTGACGGTCGTGATGGACCATCGGGTAGACGTGATAGGCGCGCCAGTCGCCCAGCACGGTGGTGAACAAGGGGCCGAGCCGGGTGCTGCGGTTTTCCTCGGTGGCGTATTGCAGCGTCTGCGTCAGTGCTGGCTTGTCGCTGACATCCAGTCCGGGAGGCAGTTGCTCCAGGCCGGCGCTGTAGACGATACGCAACTTCCGCTGTTGGTCCACCTCGGCGTAGGCCAGCGGCAGGCGGTTGCCATCGTCCGCGCTGTTTTGCAGCGCGTCGGCCGCCTTGGCGAACTCGTGGGCGTCCACGTCGTCGGAGCCGATGAACAGTGCCGCCATGCCGCGCAGCGCCTGGCGTCGGGTGTCGATCCAGCCGTTCAGCAGGCTGGTGGTGCGTTGCGCATCCTGTTGCGCGCGGGCGTACTGAGCCTGGTTGGCGCTGCGTTCCAGCCATGCGGCGCAGACGAAGCAGGCGACGCAGAGCGCCAGCGTCAGGAGGAGGATGGCCAGGCGCAGCAGCGGATAAAGTCGGGAACGGAACGACATGGGCGGGCAGCCTGGGGCATGGACCCTTTCATTGATACCTTGTGTACCGACAGGCGGCAAGCTCGCGGGCGCTTTCTCCGCGCTTTCCGCTCGCCGGGTAACGCAGGATCAGTCCCGTGATGCGGCGGTCAGCGCTTGCAGCCGTTGTTGCACCAGCAGCAGGTCGCGCCAGGCGCGCGCCTTGTCCGGCAGGTTGCGCAGCAGATAGGCCGGGTGATAACCCACGACCACGGGGATATCGTTCACCTGATGCAGCTTGCCGCGTAACGCGCCCACCGGGGCGTCGGTCTGCAACAGTGTCTGGATCGCGAAGCGGCCGATGGCGAAGATCAGCCGGGGACGAATCAGTTCGATCTGCCGCGCCAGCAGCGGCGCGCACTGCAACACTTCTTCCGGCTGCGGGTTGCGGTTGCCGGGCGGGCGGCATTTGAGGACATTGGCGATGAACACGCGCTCGCCACGCTTTTCGCCGATGGCGGCCAGCATGTTGTCCAGCAGTTTGCCGGCGGCGCCGACGAAGGGCTCGCCCTGGCGATCCTCTTCCGCGCCCGGCGCTTCGCCGACCACCAGTAGCTCGGCCTGCGGGTTGCCCACGCCGAACACGGCATGGGTGCGGGTCTTGCACAGCCCGCAGGCGGTACAGCCGGTGACGGCCTGTTGCAAGGTGGCCCAATCCATCGCGGCGATATCGCGCGCGCGGCTCGAATCGGCCTCGGCCAGTGGTGCGATGGTGGCGTGGACGCTCGGTCCGCCATTGCCGCGTGGCGGTGGTGCGGCAGGCCGGACAGGCGCCGCCGTGGGGGCCGGCGCGCTGGGAGCGCGCTCCGGCTGGGTATGCGGGACGACGATCACGGGTGCTTCGCGGCGGACCGGTGGCGGGGGGGCATCATCCGCCACGGGGGCGATGCGAGCGGCGATTTCCGGCTCCGCGACCGCTTCCGGCTCGGCGAGCAGTTCGGGACGTACCCACAGCGGGGTCAGCCCCAGCTCGCTCAGGATCAGGTCGCGCCGACTCATTGCGGCGCCATCAGTGTGAATGCATAGAGTCGCGCATCCTCGCGCCCGCCGCCGGGCAGGGGGTAGTAGCGCGCGCGGATGCCGGTTTCCATGCCGCCCAGCGCGTCGTACAGCGCCTGCGCCGGACGGTTGCCGGCACGCACTTCCAGAAACAGCGTGGTGGCGCCGGCGTCGATCAGCCGTTGTTGCAGTGCTTGCAGCAATTGGCGGCCCCGCCCCTGGCGCTGGCATGCCGGGTCGATGGCGATGGCGAGCAGTTCGGCTTCGTCCAGCACCCGGCTGGCGACGGCGAAGCCCCGCAGCGTGTCGTCTTCCCAGAGGCCCAGGCAGAGATGGCTGGTCAGCGAGTCACGCCAGTTGTCCGGGTGCCACGGGTGGGAATTGGTCGCCGTGTCCAGCGCCAGCAGGGCGGGCAGGTCGGCGGTGGTGAGCGGGCGTAGCGTCATGGCTTGAGGCGTTCGCTCGTCTTGAGCGCCACTTTGTCGCGCAGATAGACCAGCGGCGCATCCTCGGGCGCCAGCGCGTCGCCGCGCTCGAACACCGGCAACGCCAGCCGCAGCAGGTCGCGCGCTTGAGGAAAGTGATCCGGCAGCATGGTGCCAAGCTGTGCGCCCAGGCGCTGAGCCAGCGCGTCGCCATGCGCGGCGAAACCGCTGCCGACGCCGATCCAGCCTTCGCCTTCGGGTAATGGCACGGCCTGCGGATCGCTGACCACGGCGGCGGTGACTTCACGCCAGTCGCCATTCACCTGCTCGAACGCGGCGGCGTAGACCTGGTTCATCCGTGCATCCAGGCAGGCATAGACGCGCGGTGCATCGCAGCCGGCCGCCAGTGCGGCCAGCGTCGAGATGCCCACCAGCTTCACGCCCAGGCCGAACGCCAGCCCCTGGGCGATGCCGCAGCCGATGCGCAGGCCGGTGAACGAGCCAGGGCCCATGCCGTAGGCGATGCCTTCCAGCTCGCCGCGTGCGATACCGGTCTCGGCAAGCAGGGTTTCCAGCTCTGGCAGTGTGCGTTCCGCGTGACGCTGGCCGACGTGCCACTGTCGCGCGACGATGCCGCCGGGCGTGGTCAGGGCCAGGGACAGATATTCGGTGGAAGTATCGAGCGCGAGGTAGGGCATCGGGGGATCGTGGAAAAAACTGTCGCCGATTCTACCACGCAGGGTCCGACAGCCATGCCGCCGTCGGCTGCGTCCATTATGATCGGGAGCATGCCGCGCCTGATCCTCTTCCTGCTGTCCAGCCTGTTGCTGCCCGCCGCCCTGGCCGGGCATGCCATTGCGCTGGGCTATACGCCCAAATACCCGGCGGGCTTCGCCCATTTCGATTACGTGAATCCCGACGCCCCCCGCGGCGGCAGCCTGCAATTGCCCAACCCGGACCGGCGTACCAGCTTCGACAGTTTCAACCCGTTCATCATCAAGGGCACATCGGCCGCCGGGCTGACTGCGCTGATGTTCGAGAGCCTGATGACCAGCAGCGACGATGAGCCGGCGTCGAGCTACGGCCTGCTGGCGGACGATGTATCGGTGGCGGCCGATGAACTGTCGGTGACGTTTCGGGTGAATCGGGCGGCGCGCTTCTCCAATGGCGATCCGGTCCTGGCCGCCGATGTGAAGTTCAGCTTCGATACGCTGGTGAGCACCAAGGCGTCGCCGCAGTTTCGCGCCATGCTGGTCGACGTGAAGCGGGTGCGATTGCTGGATATGCATCGCCTGCGCTTCGAGTTTGGCCGCAGGAACCCGGAGCTACCGCTGATCATCGGCAGCCTGCCGGTGTTTTCGCGCAAGTGGGGCGGCGGCAAGCCGATCGACCGGATCGCGTGGGACAAGCCCATTGCCAGTGGCCCCTATCTGATCGAGTCGTACCAGAATGGCCGGCAGCTCACCTATCGCCGCAATCCCGCCTACTGGGGCACGGCCTTGCCGACCCGGCGTGGCATGTTCAATTTCGAACGCATCACCTATCGCTATTACAAGGACGAGGTGGCGCGGCTGGAGGCCTTCAAGGCCGGCGAATTCGATTTCATCGTCGAGAATAGTGCCAAGAACTGGGTGCGCCAGTACCTCGGCCCCAAGTTCCGTTCCGGCGAGCTGATCAAATCCAGCTTCCGCCATTACAACACAGCCGGCATGCAGGGCTTCATCCTCAACACGCGGCGTCCGCAGTTTGCTGATCCGCGTGTGCGGCGCGCGTTGGGGCTGGCGCTGGATTTCGAATGGATGAACCGGCAGTTCTTCTATGGGCAATACACCCGGTTGAACAGCTACTGGGCCAATAGCGAGCTGACCGCCAGTGGCCTGCCCGGACCGGATGAGCTGAAGTTGCTGGAACCATTGCGCGGCAAGCTGTCGCCCGAAGTATTCGGCCCGGCGCGCGAGCCGTCGGACACCACGCCGCCGCATTCGCTGCGGGCCAACCTGCTCGAAGCCCGCGAACTGCTGCGGCAGGCTGGCTGGACCTATCGCGATGGCGCGTTGCGCAATGCCGCCGGCAAGCCATTCGAGTTCGAGTTCATGGACGACAGCGGCCCGATGCTGCGGGTATTCCTGGCCTTGGCGCGTAACCTGGAAAAGCTGGGCATCCGCGGCACGCCGCGCACGGTCGATTACGCGCTGTACCAGCGGCGGATGGATGACTTCGACTTCGACATGACCACGCTGCGTTTTCCCGACAGCCAGAGTCCGGGCAACGAACTGTACGACTATTTTTCCAGCAAGGCGGCCGGTACCAAAGGCACCGGCAACTTCATGGGCGTGCGCGATCCGGCGGTGGACCGTCTGATCGATGCCGTGGTGGCCAGCGAGGACCGCGCGCAGCGCGTCACCGCCGTGCGCGCGCTGGACCGCGTGCTGCGCCAGGGCGATTACGTGATTCCCCATTGGTACAGCGCGGAGCATCGCGTGGCCTATACCAGACGGATGGACCATCCGCAGAACCTGCCCCGCTACTATTCGGCCGAGCCGTGGATGGTGGCGACGTGGTGGATCAAGCCTTGACGCCTCACGGCTGACCCAGGAATCCCGATGCTGCACTATCTGCTCAAGCGCCTGTTGCTGATGATCCCCACGCTGTTCGGCGTGATGCTGATGGCTTTCGTCGTGGTGCAGTTCGTTCCCGGCGGGCCGGTGGAACAACTGGTGTTCGAGATGAAGGGGCGCGGTGCCGGTGCCGAGGCGGCCGGTGGCGGCGGCGGAGGCGGGCTGTACCAGGGCCAGAAGGGTCTGGATGCCGAGCAACTGGCGCAGATCAAGGCGCAATTCGGCTTCGACAAGCCGGCGCTGGCGCGCTTCTGGGACATGCTCAAGCAGTACGCCACCTTCGACCTGGGCGAGAGCTATTACCACCATCAGAGCGTGTGGTCGCTGATGGTGGAGAAGCTGCCGGTATCGATCTCGCTGGGGATGTGGACCTTTCTGCTGACCTATCTGGTGTCCATTCCGCTGGGCGTGGCCAAGGCGATGCGGCATGGCAGCCGCTTCGATTTCGCAACCACCTTCGTGTTGCTGGTGGCCTATGCGATCCCCGGCTTCGTCCTCGGCGTGCTGTTGCTGGTGTTGTTTGGCGGCGGCAGCTTCTGGCAGTTGTTCCCGCTGCGCGGGCTGACCTCGGACGACTGGGCGTCGCTGAGCCTGATGGGCAAGGTCACCGACTACCTGTGGCACATGGCGCTGCCGGTGTTGTCGATGGTGCTGGGCGGGTTTGCCACGGTGACGCTGCTGACCAAGAACAGCCTGCTCGAAGAGATACGCAAGCAGTATGTGCTGACGGCACGCGCCAAGGGGCTGACCGAGCGGCAGATCCTGTACCGCCACGTGTTCCGCAACGCGATGATTCCCATCGTCACCGGCTTTCCGGCTGCCTTCGTTGGCGCTTTTTTCACCGGCAGCTTGTTGATCGAAACGCTGTTCTCGCTCGATGGCCTGGGTCTGTTGTCGTTCGAATCGGTGGTGCGGCGCGATTATCCGGTGGTGCTGGGGTCGCTGTACCTGTTCTCGCTGATCGGCCTGCTGACCAAGCTGACGTCCGATCTGTGCTACGTGCTGGTCGACCCGCGCCTGCGGTTCGAAGGGAGCAGCCGATGAGCCCGGTGCGCGTCGGTCCGTGGCGCCGCGCCTGGCGGCGTTTCAAGGCCAATCGCCTGGGCTACTGGAGCCTGCTGGTGTTTGGCGCGATGTTCGTCGTCAGCCTGTTTGCCGAGGTGGTTTCCAACGATCGCCCGCTGCTGGTGCACTACGACGGACAGTTCTATTTCCCCATTGTCCGCGATTACCCCGAGACTGCCTTCGGTGGCGATTTCAATACGCCGACCGATTACCTCGATCCGTTCGTGCGGCAGCGCCTGAGCCACGGCGGCAACTGGGCGCTGTTCACGCTGAACCATTACGCCCCGAACACGCTGAACTATTTTTCCGGCCTGCCCAACCCAGCGCCGCCGTCGGCGGAAAACTGGCTGGGCACCGATGAAAAAGGTCGCGATGTGCTGGCACGGTTGATCTATGGCTTTCGGGTCTCGGTGCTGTTCGGGCTGGCGCTGACTTTTGTCGGCACCCTACTGGGCATTGCCTTTGGCGCGATCCAGGGCTATTTCGCTGGCAAGGTGGATTTGTTCATGCAGCGGGTGATCGAGGTCTGGGGGGCGATGCCCGAGCTGTACCTGCTACTGATCGTGGTATCGATGTTCGAGCCGAGCATCTGGATCCTGTTCGTCGTGCTGTCGGTGTTCGGCTGGATCGGTCTATCCGACTATGTGCGCGCGGAGTTCCTGCGCAACCGCAATCTGGAGTATGTGACCGCGGCACGTGCGATGGGGCTGACCGACTGGCAGATCATCCGCCGCCATCTACTGCCGAATTCGATGACGGCGGTGATCGCATTCCTGCCGTTCCGCAAGACGGCGGCCATCCTGGCGCTGACCGCGTTCGATTTCCTGGGGCTGGGCGTGCCCCCTTCCACGCCGTCGCTTGGCGAGTTGCTGGCGCAGGGCAAGGCCAATCTCGACGCGTGGTGGATTTCGCTGTTCACCTTTTTCACGCTGGTTGCGCTGCTGATGCTGCTGGTGTTCATCGGCGAAGCATTGCGCAATGCACTCGATCCGCGCGCGCAGTAGCGACTGAGTGCCCTGGCCGTCTCATGGTGGCGAGGGGGTTCGGTGCTTCCGGCGCGGGCGAAAATAGCCGGCATCGGCGTAGAACGCGTCATCCTGCGTTGGCCACCAGCCGGGGATACCCAGGTAGGGCAGTGGCGGTAGCTGGCGTGGCGATTGCAGCATGTCGGCGTCGATGGCCGCGGCCAGGCAGGCATCCAGCCAGGCCATCCGTTGTGGCAGCGGCCAGTCGAAATATGCGGGCGCAACGGCGATCGGCCAGCATTTGCCGGTCAGGCCCACGAACGGCGCCAGCAGGTTTTCGAATGTGGCGTGGCCGAATACCTGGGCTTCGATCTGTGTGCCCCACGCCGCGCGGCGCGTGACAAACAGCGTGCGCCAGTCGTGATCGCGCAGCGCCCCGGCCAGCGCCTCGTCGCAATAGGGCAGGATCAACCCGCATTCATCGAACAGCGTGGCGGCGTCGCGCACGGGGCCGCGCTGCCCGTTGCCGGTCATGGGCAGCAGGCGATGGTGCAATACGTTGAGGGCGGCCTTGGTGCGGGGATAGGCATGCCAGACCAGGGCATTGAAGCAGTCGTGCCAATTGAGTGGTCGGGTGGCGATCCGGCCCAGCTCATGGATTTCCGCTTCGTAATAACGGGTGAGGCTGGCTGGATCGACGCAGGTGAGCGCGTGGCCGGATCGGGTAAAGACCGGTGCCAGCCGCTGCCAGTCCGTCAGATCGGGAAAGCCGCCGAGCCGGTCGAGCCAGGGGCCGAGCGCGGCGAAGGCGGGGTGCCCGGAAAACAAAACCGCCGGCCAGGCCGGCGGTTGCCAGGGGTGATCCACGGGTGGATCAGAGCTTGCCGAGTTCCAGCCGGCCTTCGCCCAGCACCGCGGCGCCGGCATTGGCGGCATCAAGTGCCTTGATCACCAGGAAATAGGCCTTGCCCTGGGTGCAGGGAGGCAGGTAGTTGCCGCTGCCGCCCTCGGGGCCGGCGACCAGCGCGAAGCCGGCGGGCAGCTTGCCCTGTGCCTGGACGCTGGGCACCTGTGCGCTGGCCACGCCCTTGTTCACCGTGTAGAGCAGACGGCCCATACTGCCGCCGCCGCGTTCGGTGAACTCGATCAGCAGGCCGCCCGTGCCTTGCGGCAGGTCGAATACATTCAGGGCGGGCGTGGACCCCTGGCCGCCCAGTTGAGCACATTGCTGGCCCGGCGGTACGGCGACGCCGTTCCAGGCGGGGTTGGCGAAACGCACGGTCAGGCGCGGGCCGGCAAACGCCGGCAGGGAGACCAGTGCGACCAGGGCAATCAGCAGGCTACGTTTCATGGCAGTGTTCTGAGTTGATCGGGGCGAATCGTGAAGCATTGTAGCGGATTCGTGCACGCTAAAACGGTCAGGGCGCTCACATGGTTGACGGCGCGCAGGTGGAGAGGACGGCCGGGCGCGGCCATCCTCCGCCCAGGCTTAGCCCAATGCCTTCAGTGCGGCATCGTAATCCGGCTCTTCCTTGATCTCGGAAACCAGCTCGGCGTGCACGACGCGGTCGGAGGCATCCAGTACCACGACGGCGCGCGCGGCCACGCCGGCCAGCGGACCATCGGCGATCGCGACGCCGTAGGCTTCCAGGAACTCGCGGCCGCGCATGGTGGACAGCATCACCACGTTGTCCAGACCTTCGGCGCCGCAGAAGCGGCTCTGGGCGAACGGCAGGTCGGCCGAGATGCACAGCACCGCGGTGTTATCCAGCTTGTTGGCGGCTTCGTTGAAGCGGCGTACCGAGGCGGCGCACACGGCGGTGTCCACGCTCGGGAAGATATTCAGCACCTTGCGCTTGCCCGCGAACTGGGCGAGCGAAACATCGGCCAGATCCTTGCCGACCAGCGAAAACGGCTTGGCCTGGGCGCCGGCGGCGGGGAACTGGCCGTTCACGGCAATGGGGTTGCCGCCGAGAGTGACTTGAGACATCGGTATGCTCCTGTTGTGGTGGTTGTGTGCTGTCTGAAAGTGGGGGAAAGACGAGCGATTGCAAGGTGCCCGGCAAAACAAAAGCCCCGCCGGGGCGGGGCTTGACGCATCAGGCGACCGGCGTGATGCCCGGTTCCAGCAATTGCTCGGGGGGAGGGGGAATGAGTGCCTGGCTCATTGCCTCGTAATTCGGTTCGGCGTTGATGTCCTGGACCAGTTCGGCGTAGCGCACGGTGTCGTCCACATCCAGTGCGATCAGCGCGGTGGCCATCAGGCCCGACAGCGGGATGTCGGTGATCATCACGCCGTAATCCTTGTGGAAATCGCGCCCCCGCAGCGTGGACAGCAACTGGAAGTTGCGGAAGTCCTCCTGATGCAGCAGGCGTTGCATGGCATATGGTGTATCGACGGAGACCAGCAGCGTCACGGTGTTGTCCCAACTGGGTGCCAGGGCTTCCAGGCTGCGAGCGATGGTGAGCCCGATGGCGGCATCGACGCTCGGCACCACCGCGATCACCTTGCGCCGACCCCAGAACTTGGACAACGGAACGTCCTGAAGCTGGGTATCGACCAACATGAAGCTGGATGCCGTATCGCCCGGGCGCGGAAAGCGTCCGCCGACACTGACAGGGGTGCTGTTGAGCATGACGGTTGCCATGAGGTTCTCCTCCTGATTCGGAATTGTTCAGTATCGTTATCCCCCCAAACGATTACAAGCAGCGTTGAATCGGTCAGTGGAGGGCAGTCTGAACGGGAGAGAACGGCTGGTTGGCAGTGCAGCCTGCGCGGTGCCGTGGCGGAAGCCCGGCCGGATCGGATCAGGGATAGAACCAGTACAGCGAGTACCCGGTGGACGACAGCTCGCCGACATCCAGTTGCAGGAAGGCGCGCAACTCATCGTTGGGGGCCAGATCGGTACGCTTCTTGTCATCGGCCGCCAGGTATTGCGCCGGTGTGAAGCGCTTCTTGGCGACGACGTGCTCGGCATCGTCGGTCAGTGTGAGTTCCAGCACCGGCAGCGCCTGGGCATAAGGCGCCAGGTTGCGTACGGAGGCGGCAAGCTGGATCAGGTTGCCGTGATCCGGGACATAGGTCAGCTCCGAGTAGTCGGAGCGCAGCAACTCTGCGTTGCGGGGCAGCGGCATTTCGCAACCGGCATACAGGCAGGCGTGCACCAGGGGTTCGCGCAGCCATGGGAAGTCGGTGGCCAGCGTGCTGCGGTAGCGCAGGCCGACCTGCCCCACCAGCCCCAGCAGCAGCAACAGGGTCAACGGCAGCAGCAACCAGCGCCAGCGGGATGGCGGGGGAGGGGGCGCCAGCAGCGCTTCGTCTTCGGCGGTGCGGATCGGGCGATAGACCGAGTTGAGCGTCAGGGGTGTTTCCTTCAACGCTGCTCGCAGGGCTTCCTGGTCGCGTTTGTCCGCCTGCTTCTGGGCGACGGACTTCGGCCGTACCTCGCGGGTTTCCTCGATGGGTTCCGGCTCGGCCTCGGGTTCCGGCGTGACGACGGCTTCCGGCTCGGGCATGGGCTCGGGCGCGGGTTGCGCGGCGTTCGCCGATGCGCTTTGTGCCACGGCCCGGGCGGCCTGCCGCGCCTTGCGGGCGGCGATGACGAGATCCGCCACGCTGGTTTCGGCGGGGGCCGCTACCGGCGTGTCATTGGGCGCCTCGACGGGGGGCGGTGGCGGTTCCGGTGGGGCTGCCGGCGCGGGAGCGACCGCGGGTGCGAGCGGCTTCGGCACCCGGTGGGCGGTGGCCGGCGGCACGATCTCCATCTTGGGCGGAGAGACCGGCGCCGGTGGCGGCGTTTCTTCAAGAACCGGCGTTTCGATGCAGGCGCGGGCGTTGAACACGAACGCACACTTGCCGCAACGCACCTTGCCGCCATGGGCGGCAAGCTGGTCCTCGCTGACCTTGAAGGCGGTGCGGCAGTTGGGGCAGCGCGTGACGTGGTTCATGGGGGTCGATTGTAGCGGTCCACGCGGGAAGCGCAATGCACTCGCGCGCAAAGCGGCACCGGCGCCACGCGGGGCAGGCCATGCCGCCGCAGGGGCCCGATGCGCGGTGGATCAGCCGTGCTTGCGGCCGGACAGGCACACCCAGCCGTCTTCGGCCGCTGCGGGCGCGAAGTCGAACCAGGCACCGTAGATCTCGCGGATTTCCTCTGCCTGTTCAGCCAGGATGCCCGACAACGCGATCCGTCCACCCGTGCGCACCCGCGATGCCAGCATCGGCGCCAGCGCCTTGAGCGGGTTGGTCAGGATGTTCGCGACCACCACGTCGTACTCGCCTTCGGGGGCATCGTCGGGCAGGAAGAAGGCGATCTCCACCGCGTTCTGCTCGGCATTCTGCCGGCTGGCAACCATGGCCTGCGGGTCGATGTCGACCCCGTGGGTGATGCCGGCGCCGACCTTGCGCGCCGCGATCGCCAGGATGCCGGAACCGCAGCCGTAGTCGAGCACGGTTTCGCCGGGCTGGATATTGCGATCCAGCCATTGCAGGCACAGCCGCGTGGTCGGATGGCTGCCGGTGCCGAAAGCCAGACCCGGATCGAGCGCGATATTGATCGCCTCCGGGTCCGGTGCCTCGTGCCAGGTCGGCGTGATCCACAGCCGCTCGGAAATGGGGATCGGCTCGAATTGCGCCTGTGTCAGCCGCACCCAGTCCTGTTCCTCGACGGTCACCGTCTCGAAGGCCGGTGCGGCGATACCGGCTGCATTGGCCGCTGCCGTCACGGTCAGCGCGGCATCCATGTCGTCGGCCAGGTGCACGACCACGATGCTACGATCCCACATCTGGTCCACCGGCTCGCCCGGCTCGCCGAAGATGGGCTTTTCCTCGGCGGTACCGGCCGCCGCGTCCTCGATGGACACCGACAGCGCGCCCAGGTCGAACAGCGCATCCGACAGGGCCTCCGCGTGTTTGGAATCAGTGGTGATGCGTAGTTCGGTCCAGGGCATGGCAATCTCGGTCAGGCAGGTGGGACATCATGAAAAAACGGGGCTTTCACCCCGTTTTTTCCGGCATTCATCCGTTTTAGTGCGAGCTTTCCAACGCCACACGAATATCCGGCATCTTGTGTTCCAGATAGTGGATGCTGGTGCCGCCCTTGAGGAACTCGGCGTCGAGCAACAACTGCTGGTGCAGCGGGATATTGGTGTGGATGCCCTGCACCACCATTTCCGACAGCGCGATGCGCATGCGGGCGATGGCCTGTTCGCGGGTGAAGCCGTAGGTAATGATCTTGCCGATCATGCTGTCGTAGTTGGGCGGGACGAAATAGCCCTGGTAGACATGCGAATCGACGCGAACGCCGGGGCCGCCCGGGGTGTGGTAGGTGGTGATGCGGCCGGGGCTCGGTACGAACTTGAGCGGGTCCTCGGCGTTGATCCGGCATTCGATGGCATGGCCGCGCAGCTTGATGTCCTTTTGTGCATACGCGAGCGGCAGGCCGGCGGCAACGCGGATCTGCTCCTGCACGATGTCCACGCCGGTGATCAGTTCGGTGACCGGATGCTCCACCTGCACGCGGGTGTTCATCTCGATGAAGTAGAACTCGCCGTTCTCGTACAGGAACTCGAACGTGCCGGCGCCGCGATAGCCGATCTGGCGGCAGGCCTTGGCGCAGGCTTCGCCCACTTTCTTGCGCTGGGCCTCGGTGATGCCGGGAGCCGGTGCTTCTTCGATCACTTTCTGATGGCGGCGTTGCATCGAGCAATCACGCTCGCCCAGGGAGATGGCGTTGCCGTGGGTGTCGGCGAGCACCTGGATTTCCACGTGGCGCGGGGTCTGGAGGAATTTCTCCATGTAGACCACCGGGTTGCCAAATGCCGATTGCGCCTCGGCCTTGGTCATTTCCACCGAGCGCAGCAGTTCTTCTTCGTTGTGCACCACGCGCATGCCGCGTCCGCCGCCACCGCCCGCCGCCTTGATGATCACGGGATAGCCGACGCGCTTGCCGATGGCGAGGATTTCCTTGGGGTCGTCCGGCAGGGCGCCATCGGAGCCGGGCACGCACGGTACGCCAGCTTTTTTCATCGCATCCTTGGCGCTGACCTTGTCGCCCATCAGGCGGATCGATTCAGGCGTGGGGCCGATGAAGGCGAAGCCGGATTCCTCGACGCGTTGCGCGAAGTCGGCGTTTTCGGAGAGAAAGCCATAGCCGGGATGGATGGCATTGGCGTTGGTGACTTCTGCGGCGGAGATCAGCGCCGCCATGTTCAGGTAGCTTTGCGGAGAGGGGTTCGGGCCGATGCAGACCGATTCGTCCGCCAGCTTGACGTACTTGGCTTCGCGATCGATCTCGGAATGGACGACCACGGTCTTGATGCCCATTTCCCGGCAGGCGCGCAGAACCCGCAAGGCGATCTCGCCACGATTGGCGATCAGGATCTTCTCAAACATGTCTTTAACTCCGTGGGGAGTGAAGGTTGCGGAAGAGCGGGCGAGGCCACGCTCGTTCCTCACACCTCACAGATCCTTACCCGATCACGAACAGCGGTTCGCCATATTCCACGGGCTGGCCGTTCTCGACCAGGATTGCCTTGATCGTCCCCGACTGCTCGGCTTCGATTTCGTTCAGCAGCTTCATGGCTTCGATGATGCACAGCGTTTCGCCGACATTCACCGACTGGCCCACTTCGATGAAGTTCTTGGCGCCGGGGCTGGCGGCGCGATAGAAGGTGCCGACCATCGGCGATTTGACGACGAAACCTTCGGGCAGGCCATTGCCGGCCGGCGCGGCGTCGGCCACCGGGGCCACCGGTGCGGCGGCGTTGGGCACGGCGACCTGCATCGGTGCTTGGGCGTAGATCGGCTGGGCGTGCTGGGTGACGCGGGTGATCCGAACCTTTTCCTCGCCCTCGGTCACTTCGAGTTCGGCAATGCCGGATTCCTCTACCAGGTCGATCAGTTTCTTCAGTTTGCGCAAATCCATGCGGCAACCCTTCCTTGATACGTTGTGCGGTTACGCCTGTTGCGGCGCTTCTGGAACGGAGTAGTCGAGAGCGTGGGCAAGTGCGTATTCATACCCCTTGGCACCCAGCCCGCAGATGACTCCCACGGCAAGATCGGAGAAAAACGAATGATGACGGAACGCTTCACGCGCATGCACGTTGGAGAGATGCACTTCCACGAACGGCTTCTTCACCCCCGAGATCGCATCGCGCAGGGCAACGCTGGTGTGGGTGAAGGCGGCTGGATTGATCACGATGAAGTCGGTACCGTCCGCGACCGTCGCATGGATGCGCTCGATCAGCTCGTATTCACGGTTGGACTGGAAGACTTCGACCGTTGCACCGCGTTGCTGGCCGATGTCGACCAGTCGGGCGTTGATCGTGGAGAGTGTCTCGGCTCCATAGTGCTGCGGTTCGCGCACGCCGAGCAGGTTGAGATTCGGGCCGTGCAGCACGAGTACCTTGCGGACCTTTGGCATCTGCAACCCCGTTCGTTTCTTACTCCTGAGATGGGGCGGAGTTTGCCGAGCCGAAAAACGCTTGTCCAGCAAATTCGACGAAATTCACGGCATTTTTACGCCAAAACGCTCGTTTGAAATTGTTGCCGCTCCAATACGCGCGCGGGCTCGGAACGCACGACGCAGGTATACTCTTGTAGTTTTCCTACGGGGCTTTGCTCCCCTACGCCTACGGATTTCGATGCAAATCAGCGATTTTGACTACTTTCTGCCCGAGCACCTGATCGCGCAGTTCCCGCCAGCCGAGCGCGGCGCCAGCCGATTGATGCATGTGGCCGCCACGGGCGCTGCCCATGGCTGGTTCCGGGAGTTGCCCGGTCTGCTGCGCGCGGGCGATGTCCTGGTCTTCAACGACACCAAGGTGATCAAGGCGCGGTTGTTCGGTCACAAGGCCAGCGGCGGTGCCATCGAGGTACTGGTCGAGCGGGTGCTCGATACCCGGAATGCCCTGGCGCACGTGCGTGCCTCCAAGGCGCCCAAGCCGGGCACGCGGCTGGTGTTCGACGGTTTCGAGGCCGAAATGGTGGAGCGGCAGGGCGATCTGTTCCTGCTGCGTTTCCTGGGCGAGCGCTCCGTGCTGGAGCGCCTGGAGGAGGCGGGCCGGCTGCCATTGCCGCCCTATATCACCCACACCCCCGACGACGAGGACGCCAGGCGCTACCAGACTGTCTATGCACGTGATCCGGGCGCGGTGGCCGCGCCCACTGCCGGCTTGCACTTTACCGAGGCCTTGCTGGACGAAATCCGTGCGCTGGGCGTGCAGACGCATTTCCTCACCCTGCACGTCGGTGCCGGCACGTTCCAGCCGGTGCGGGTGGACGATATCGCCCAACACGTGATGCACCATGAGCGCTATAGCATCCCGGCTGCCACCATTGAGGCGATCCGCGCGGCCAAGGCCAGCGGCGGGCGGGTGATCGCGGTGGGCACCACCAGCCTGCGAGCGCTGGAGGCAGCGTCGCAGGAGGTGCTGCTGGGGCAGCCGGAAGGCGATACCGATATCTTCATCACGCCGGGCTATCGCTTTCGCGTGGTCGATCGGCTGATTACCAATTTTCATCTGCCCAAGTCGACGCTGCTGATGCTGGTATCGGCCTTCATCGGGCTGGATGCGATGCGCGCAGCCTACGCGGAAGCGGTGGCGCGCGAGTACCGCTTCTTCAGCTACGGCGACGCCATGTTGCTGGAACGCGCCGGGTAATCAGATAACTATCGGTTTGCACTGGATCAAACCGGTGCCGGATTCTTCCGTGCGCCGCGCCTGGGCGATACACAATCCCGTGTATTCCCGCCCCGGTTGCCCGTCATGCGCGCGCGTTGGCTCATGTTCTGCCTGTTGTGGTTCGCCGCCACGCCCTTGCTGGCAGGCATGAGTACGCGCGCGCCGGAGCCGTGCCACCCAGCGCAGATTTCCCGGCAAGCCCCGGCGCACCACGCGCCCGCCAAGTCGGCGCCTTGCCCGGTGGCGCTTGCCTGCTGCATCGCGGCCGGTCATGCCGTCGCGATCTTCCTTGCGCCGCCTCGACTGGAAGGTCTGCCGGTGCGCCATCCCCACGCGCCGTCCTTGTGTTCCGGCGTGCCACAGGCACCCCCGACCCCGCCACCCCGAACCCTCGCCTGATCGTCGTGCTTTGCCCCGACGGTGCCCCTGGCACCGCATCCTGCGTGCGCGTCGCGCGCGCTATCGATCATTGCGAGAGGTTGCTTCGATGTACATGACCCATTACATGGCGCTGCTGGCCGATAACCAGCCGTGGAATCTGATCCTGTTCATGGCCGTGCCGGTGATCCTGGCCGAAACCGTGGCCATCACCGAACTGTTCATCCTGCTCGGCCGGGCTTACGACGGCGCGCTGCGCCGGATCAACCGGGCCGCCAGCATTGCCGCCGGCATCTATTTCACTGGCGTCTTTATCTATCTGATGCTCAATGCAGTGGTGCCGCTGACGCAGCAGGGATTGTGGCGCGGCCCGGCGGACTGGATCGCGGTCGGCTTCTATCTCAGTGGCGTGATCCCGCTGGGCGGGCTGGCATTGCTGGACCTGAACTGGATCTGCCGGCGCGCGGATGTCCAGCGGCGGATGGCGATCCATGCGTCGCTGGTGGCGTTGTTCCTGGTGGTGGCGCACGTGGCGATGGTGTTCGGTATGCTCGATCCGAGCGTGCTGGGCGCGATGCCAATGGCGGCCGCCCACGCCGGGCATTGAGATGGCGTCGGCCGGTCGCGCGTGGTGCGCGGCCGGCGCGTCGGCCGGGTCAATACGGATTCTGACCGACGTAATTGCCGGCCGGCAGATAGTTGCAGACCCACACTTCGCCCTGGGCGCATCGGCTGCGGCCGCAGCCGACCTGGGTGGTGGTCTTCCAGACGATTTGCGTGTAGTGTCCGCACGCCTTTCCGGCGGCGCAGCTCTTGGTCGAGAAGTCGTAGTCCGGTTTTTCGCCCGCCCATGAGCCCACCACGTCGGCGGCGTTCCAGCGATACCCGTCATACGCGACGGAGACCCAGCCGGCGAACAGGTTTTCGCCGGTGGTGGTGCCGTCGAGCTGCCGCTCCGCGCCGCTGCGGTGCGTGAGGTTGCAGCTATTGGTGCTGGCAAGATGGTCGGCCCAGGTCTGGGCGAATGTGGCCAGCCGCTCGGACCAGCTCAGGGCTGGCAGGCCAGCCTGCTCGTTACTGCGCACGCTGTTGTGCTGCGCCAGCAAGGCAACCGCCACTGCATCCGGCACATTGGTCGGTACGCTGGTCGGCGTGGGAGTTGGTGTGGGAACCGGCGTCGTACCGGGTGCGGTCGGCGTTGGGGTCGGTTCGGACGAATCGTCGCCCCCACCCCCGCCGCAGGCGCTGAGCAGGATGCAGGCGAGCAGGCAGCACAGGGAAAGGGCACGCATCACGGGTCTCGGTTTTGAAAGGGCTTTCCAATGTAAAGTCCAGATGAATTGGGGCAAGTGCCAGGCGCGCCAGCGGCGGTCTGGCAGGTTTGAATGGCGCCGGAATGTCTATCCGGTAGCGACATGGAGTACTGAAATGATCGAAAACGGTTTGCAGTTCATGCTGCGCAAGACTTCGGGTGGCGCACGGCGCGGCACCCTGCAACTGAACCATGGCGTGGTGGAAACCCCCGTGTTCATGCCGGTCGGCACCTATGGCACGGTCAAGGCGATGACGCCACGCGACCTGGGCGATATCGGCGCGCAGATCGTGCTGGGCAATACCTTTCATTTATGGCTGCGGCCCGGGCTGGATGTGATCGGCGAATTCGGCGGGCTGCATCGCTTCATGGGTTGGGATAAGCCCATCCTCACCGATTCGGGGGGGTTCCAGGTATTCAGCCTGGGCGACCTGCGCAAGATTTCGGAAGAGGGCGTCAAGTTCCAGAGCCCGGTCAATGGCGACAAGCTGTTCCTCACGCCCGAGGAATCGATGCGTATCCAGACCGTGCTCAATTCCGACATCGTGATGATCTTCGACGAATGCACGCCGTATCCGGCCGACCTGCGGCAGGCCGCCGATTCGATGCGCATGAGCCTGCGCTGGGCGCGTCGTTCCAAGGACGAGTTCACCGCGCGACAGAATCCGAATGCGCTGTTCGGCATTGTCCAGGGGGGCATGCACGAAACGCTGCGCGACGAATCGCTGGCGGGGCTGGACGATATCGGTTTCCACGGCATGGCCATCGGTGGCTTGTCGGTGGGCGAACCCAAGGAGGATTTCGCCCGCATCCTGGCGCATACCGCGCCGCGCCTGCCGGTGAACAAACCGCGTTACCTGATGGGCGTCGGTACGCCCGAGGACCTGGTGTTCGGCGTTTCGCAGGGGATCGACATGTTCGATTGCGTGATGCCCACCCGTAATGCGCGCAACGGCATGCTGTTCACGCGCTACGGCGACGTTCGCATCAAGAACGCGCGCTACCGCGCCGATACGCGCCCGCTGGACGAGTCGTGCGATTGCTATACCTGCCGTCATTTCAGCCGTGCTTACCTGCACCACCTGTTCCGCAGCGGTGAGATTCTCAGTTCGCAGCTCAACACCATCCATAACCTCCACTACTACCAGGTGGTGATGCGCGAAATGCGCGCCGCCATCGACGCCGACGACTTCGCCGGACACGTGGCGCGCTTCCATGCCGACCGCGCGCGCGGGGTGGATTGACGATGGACAGCCGCTTTCGGGATACGGACGGTTTTCATGCCGCTGTCCTGAGTCGGCAGGAACCTTCTGCGGGCTCGACGGTCGCTGCTTGCGGGTTGGATTTCGCTCAGTGTGCGGGCTAGAATGTCCCGCTTTGTTTCGACAGATGTCTAATTAAAGGTACTCCTAATGTTCATCGCCCCCGCCTACGCCGCTCCGGCCGCCGCGCCCTCCGCCCTGGAAAGCCTGACGTCTTTCCTGCCGATGATCGTGATCTTCGTGCTGTTCTGGTTCCTGTTGATCCGTCCGCAGCAAAAGCGCGCCAAGGAACAGGCCGCGATGCTGAAGGCATTGCAGAAGGGCGACGAAGTGATCACCAGCGGCGGCCTGCTCGGCAAGATCGCCAAGGCCGGCGATCTGTACCTGACGCTGGAAGTGGCCGAGGGCATGGAAATCGTCGTGCAGCGCTCCGCTGTCGCCCAACGCCTGGAAAAAGGCACCATCAAGAACAACAAGTAAAGAAATGAAGGCGGCTTTGCCGCCTTTGTTTCGTGGACCGCCGCCATGAACCGCTATTCGTTGTGGAAATACCTGCTGATCGCCGCCTCGCTGATCGCAGCCCTGCTCTACGCCCTGCCCAATCTGTATGGCGAAAGCCCCGCAGTCCAGATTTCCGGCGCGCACTCCACCGCCAAGGTGGATGCCAATGCCCGCAAGCTGGCACTCGATACCCTGAACGCCGCCGGCATCCAGCCCGACGGTGTGTTCCCCGAAGCCAACACCCTCAAGGTGCGCTTCAAGGATGCCGAATCCCAGCTCAAGGCCAAGGATCTGATCCAGAGTGCGCTGGGTGAGGATTACATCGTCGCGCTGAACCTGCTGCCGCAGACCCCGGGGTGGCTGGCCGCCATCGGCGGCAAGCCGATGTTCCTCGGCCTGGACCTGCGCGGTGGCGTGCACTTCCTGCTGGAAGTGGACATGAAGGCCGCCGTCGACAAGCAGTTGGAAAAGGTGGCGGGCGATATCCGCCGCGAGTTGAAGGAACGCAAGGTCCGCTATGGCCGCGTGTCGCGCGATCGCGACAGCGTCACCGTGCAGTTGCGCGACGAGGCAACGCTGACCGCCGCCGCCGGCGCGATCCAGCGCATCCTGCCCGACCTGAGCATCCAGCAGTTCAACAAGGAAGGCGATTACCGCGTGGTGGTGAGCTTCACCCCCGCCGCGCAGACCAAGCTGAAGAACGACGCTGTCGCACAGAACATCACTACGTTGCACAACCGGGTGAACGAACTGGGCGTGGCCGAGCCGATCATCCAGCAGCAGGGCGAAGGCCGCATCGTGGTGCAGTTGCCGGGCGTGCAGGATACCGCCAAGGCCAAGGATATCCTGGGCCGCACCGCCACGCTGGAAGTACGCATGGCCGACGACGACCAGGCGCGCATCCAGGCCGCGCTGTCGGGCGATGTGCCGGCGGGTTACGAACTGGTGCCGATGGCGGGCGTGCGCGCCGGCATGACCCAGTCCGTCCTGCTGAAGAAGGAAGTGGAACTTACCGGTGACAACATCACCAAGGCCGAGCCGTCCTACGACCAGAACAACAACCCGGTGATCAGCATGGGGCTGGATTCCACCGGAGCCGCGATCTTCCGCACGCTCACTGCCGAGAACATCGGCAAGAGCATGGCGATCGTGCTGGTGGAGAAGGGCAAGGGTCAGGTCATCACCGCGCCGCGCATCAACGCGCAACTGGGTGGCAGCTTCGTCATCGAAGGCGGTGGCATGACGGTGCAGGAAGCCAACGACATCTCGCTGCTGGTGCGCGCCGGTTCGCTGGCCGCGCCGATGAATATCGTCGAGGAACGTACCATCGGCCCGTCGCTGGGCAAGGAAAACATCGAGAAGGGCTTCCACTCCACGCTCTACGGCTTTATCGCGATCTCGATCTTCATGATGCTGTACTACCGCCTGTTCGGTGTGGTGTCCACGCTGGCGCTGGGCGCCAACCTGTTGTTCCTGGTGGCGCTGTTGTCGGCGATCGGCATTACGCTGACGCTGCCGGGTATCGCGGCCATTGCGCTGGCGCTGGGCATGGCCATCGACTCGAACGTGCTGGTGAACGAGCGGATACGCGAGGAGCTGCGCTACGGCATGTCGCCGCAGGCGGCGATCCAGAACGGCTACGGGCACGCCTGGGCCACCATCCTGGATTCGAATATCACCACCCTGATCGCCGGTATCGCGTTGTTCATCTTCGGTTCGGGCGCGGTGCGCGGTTTTGCCGTGGTGCACTGCCTGGGGATTCTCACGTCGATGTACAGCGCGGTGTTCGTCTCGCGCGGCATCGTCAACCTGATCTACGGTTACCGCCGTCGCCTGAGTCGCCTGTCGATCGGCCAGGTGTGGGTGCCGCAGCAAGAAAAGCAAGCTTAAGGGGCGCCTGAAGATGGAATTCTTCCGCATCAAGCACGACATCCCGTTCATGAGCTATGGCAAGCTCACCACGGCGATTTCGTTGATCACGTTCATCATTGCCGTGTTCTTCCTGGCCTACAAAGGCTTGAACTTCGGCGTCGAGTTCACCGGTGGCACGGTTATCGAGCTGCGTTACCAGCAGCCGGCCGATCTCAACCAGGTTCGTTCGGCGGTCGATCAACTGAAGTACGGCGAATCGCAGATCCAGGCGCTGGGCACCACCCGCGACGTGATGGTTCGCCTGCCTAACATCAAGGCCAAGACCAGCGCGCAGTTGTCCAACGAAGTGATGACGGTGGTGAAGCAGCAGCGCCCGGATGTGGAGCTGCGCAAGGTGGAGTTCATCGGCCCGTCGGTGGGCGAGGAACTGGTCACCCATGGCCTGACCGCGCTGTTCCTGGTCTGCCTGGGCATCATCGCCTATCTGGCGATCCGCTTTGAATGGCGCTTCGCCGTATCGGCCGTGATCGCCAACATGCACGACGTGGTGATCATCCTGGGCTGCTTTGCGTTCTTCCAGTGGGAGTTCACCCTGACCGTGCTGGCCGGTGTGCTGGCGGTGCTGGGCTATTCGGTGAACGAATCGGTCGTGGTGTTCGACCGGATTCGCGAAAACTTCCGCAAGCCCAACATGCGCGGCAAGACGGTGCCGTCGATCATCGACAACGCCATCACCGCCACCATGAGCCGGACCATCATCACCCACGGCTCCACCGAAGCGATGGTGCTGTCAATGCTGCTGCTGGGTGGCCCCGCGTTGCATGGCTTCGCCATGGCGCTGACCATCGGCATCGTGTTCGGCATCTATTCGTCGGTGCTGGTGGCGTCGCCGCTGCTGCTGATGTTCGGCGTGACGCGCGAGAACATGATCAAGCCGGTGACGGTGAAGGAAGAAGCGGTCGTCTGAACTGCTACGGCGTTCGATGGTCCACAGGGCGAATCGCCCCAGAGAACCGGCGGCATCGTCCGCCGGTCTTTGTTTGTCACGAGGCGTCACGCAGCCGCGTTACGCTACATTCTTTCGATCCTGAACTTCGGCCCGGTACATCATGGAATTCAACCTCATCGATCTGTTCCTGCACCTCGATACCTATTTGCGCGCGTTCGTCGAGCAATATGGTTCCCTGACCTACGCGGTGCTGTTCCTCGTCATCTTTTGTGAAACCGGGTTGGTGGTGACGCCGGTGCTGCCGGGCGATTCGCTGTTGTTCGTGGCCGGCATGCTGGCGGGTGGCGGCCTGCTGAACGTGCATCTGCTGGCGCTGCTGCTGTTCGTGGCGGCGGTGGCGGGCGACGCGCTCAACTACACCATCGGGCGCTATTTCGGACACAAGCTGTTTGCCAATCCCGATTCCAAGATCTTCCGCCGCGATTACCTGGACAAGACCCACGCCTTTTACGAAAGGCATGGCGGCAAGACCATTGTCCTGGCGCGCTTCGTGCCCATCGTGCGCACCTTTGCGCCGTTCGTGGCCGGCATGGCGGAAATGAGCTATCGCAGCTTTCTTTCCTACAACGTGATCGGCGCCGCTGTCTGGGTCGGTTCGCTGACCTACGCCGGTTACTTCCTGGGCGGTGTCACCTTCATCCAGAAGAACCTGACCGCCATCATTCTGGCCATCGTGTTCCTGTCGATCCTGCCCGCCATCGTTGAATTCGCGCGTCACAAGTTTCGTGGCGTCGCAGCCTGAGTAACCGCTCCAGCCTCATGTCCGAATCGTTCTATACCGACAAGCGCGCCGTGAAGCGCGCGTTCGAGCGCGCCGCCTCGTCCTATGACGCGGCGGCCGTGCTGCAACGCGAAGTGGCCGACCGCATGGCGGAGCGCCTCGACTACATCAAGCTGGTGCCGGCGCGTATCCTCGATGCCGGCAGCGGCACCGGCTACGCCAGCCCCATGCTGCGGGCACGCTATCCCGAAGCCCAGCTGATCGAGCTGGACCTCGCGCCCGCGATGCTGGCGCTGTCGCGCGACAAGGGAACCGGGCGCGGCGTACGCAAGTGGCTGAACCTGTTTGAGCGGCATCGTGCGGTGCATGTCTGTGGCGATATCGAGCATCTGCCGCTGGCAAGCGAATCGGTCGATCTGGTGTGGTCCAACCTGGCGCTGCAATGGTGCAACACACCGGACGCTGCGCTGGCCGAGTGCCAGCGTGTGTTGCGCCCGGGTGGCTTGATGATGTTCTCCACGCTGGGCCCGGACACGCTGAAGGAGTTGCGCGCGGCATTCGAAGGCGTGGATGGCCATAGCCATGTCAACCGCTTCATCGATATGCACGATATCGGCGATGCGCTGGTGCATTCCGGGTTCTCCACGCCGGTGATGGACATGGAGCTGATCACCATGACCTATCCCGACGCGCGCAGTGTGATGCGCGACCTGAAGGCCATCGGTGCGCACAATGTCACTGAAGGCCGCCCGGCCGGGATGATGGGCAAGTCGGCATGGCGCAAGGTCGTGGCGCAGTACGAGCGCTTCCGCCATGCGGGAGAACTGCCCTGTACCTATGAAGTGGTCTATGGCCATGCCTGGAAGCCGGATTCGCGCCCTGGGGCGCGCCTGCCGGATGGCAGCCAGGTGATCGAGTTCCGCCGCCGGCCCGGCGCATGAGCCGCGTCTACTTCGTCACCGGTACCGATACCGATGTCGGCAAGACGGTGGCCACCTGCCAGTTGCTGCGTGCCTTTGCCGATCAGGGCCTGCGCGCGGCGGCGATGAAGCCCGTGGCATCCGGCTGCGTATTACGAGACGGCGCGTTGTGGCATGGTGATGTCGCGGCGCACGCGCAGGCCGCCAACGTGGCCGCCCCGTCGGCGCTGACCAATCCCTACCGTTTTCTGCCTGCGATCTCCCCGCATCTGGCTGCGCGTGAAGCCGGCGTCGGGATCGACCTGGATCACCTGGTCGCCTGCGCACGACAGTTGGGCGAGATGAGCGATGTCCTGCTGGTGGAAGGAGCGGGCGGCTGGTATGCCCCGCTCGGCGAGGACAGTGCCATGGCCGACTTGGCCATGGCACTCGGTGCGCCGGTGCTCCTGGTGGTCGGCATGCGGCTGGGGTGCCTGAACCATGCCCGCCTGAGCGCGGAAGCAATTGCCCGCTCCGGCCTGCCGCTGGCTGGTTGGCTGGCCAATCGCATCGACCCGGCCATGGCGTCCTATGCCGATAATCTGGCCACGCTCGAATGCGTGCTGGGCACGCCGCCGCTGGCGGAAATCGCCCATTCATCGGCGGCGGAAAGGGGCAGTCTGCCTGCATCGGCCGTGATAACCTTGCGCCCCTGAGGCCGCTGGCGACCTGTCTGTTCAGTGCAATATCGTTGGCGGGATTCTCGCGCCATCGGCCGGCAATGTACTGCATGGCGGCATCGAATGGCGGCCATGCTTGCAGCCCGATGGCGGGAACGTCACACTGCCAGACAACTTTTTTCGATTACCCAGGTTTTCACATGATCCGTCGCTTGCTTTGCCTGGTGGCGCTGTTGCTGCTGAGCGCGTGTTCCCGCCCGGTTTTCCAGGGCAGCGATCTGACCGGCGCCTCATTCGGTGGCGATTTTCAGCTGGTGGATCATACCGGCAAGGCCAGGCTACTCTCCGACTACAAGGGTAAGGTGGTGGCGCTGTTCTTCGGGTACACCCATTGCCCCGACGTTTGTCCCACCACCATGGCTGAATTGTCCGCAGCAATGAAGCAATTGGGTAATAAAGCGGGAGAGGTGCAGGTTCTGTTCGTCTCGGTCGACCCGGAACGCGATACGCCGCAATTGCTGGGGCAGTATGTGCCGGCTTTCGACAAGCGCTTCGTTGGCCTGACAGGAACGGTGGACCAAGTCAGCGCCGTGGCGCAGCAATATAAGGTGATTTACCAACGTCAGAATGTGGCTGACGGCTACACGGTGGATCATACTGCCGGCACCTATCTGATCGATCGGAAAGGCCGCTTGCGCGTCCTGGAAAACTACGGCGCCGGCCCCGATGCGTTTGCCCACGACCTGGCGTTGTTGATCGAGGAATGATTGCGCTGCCCGCTGCCATGACCGAACCCGAACTCTCCGCACTGCACCAGATTTCCGACAACGAGGAAGTTGGCCGCTACCGCCTTGCCAACCCGCTGGAGGTGGGCGCGGTGCTGCGGCAATTGCACAACCGTGCCGACTTCATGACGGTGCATTTCGCCCACGGCAAGCAATTGCTGTTGACGCGCATTCTGATGGTGGATGTCCCGTCGCGGATGTTCTGCTTCGACTGGGGCGGCCAGGATGCGTTGAACCGCGCCCTGCTGGCGTCGGACCGCAATATCTGCGTCGCGGCTCCAGACGGTGTGAAGGTGCAATTCGTGATCGGGCGTCCGCGCGAAGCGCGCATCGATGGCCAGCCCGCGTTCATTTCCTCGTTCCCTGAAGACCTGATCAAATTGCAGCGGCGCGAGTATTTCCGCATCGAGACGCCGCTGGCCAATCCATTCCTCTGCCGGATGACGGCGCCCAACGGCCGCGCGCTGAGCCTGCAATTGCATGATCTGTCGCTGGGCGGCATCGGGTTGTGGGCCTCGCCCGCCGAGGCGCGTCAACTGGAGCGTGGCACGCGGCTGGAGGATACGGTGATCGAACTGGGGGCGGCCGGAACTGTCCAGGTGGATCTGGAAATCTGCTCGCATCGCCCTATGTTGTCGCGCAGCGGTGAAGAGCGCTTCCATCTCGGTTGCCGCTTCCTCAATCTGACCCGTTCCGCCGAAGCTGGCGTACAGCGTCTGATGGCGCAACTGGAACGCGAGCGCAAGGCGCTGACGGGTTGAGCGGCGGCTGCCCTCGCAAAAAAAGGCCGCCTTCGGGGCGGCCTTTTCGTTGGGGAGCGATGGGTCAGAATTCCAGCACCACGCGGCCCAGCAGTTCGCCTTTTTCCATGCGCGCGAACACATCGTTGACGTCGGCGAGCCTGGCCCGGGTGTAATGCGCCTTCACCTTGCCGGCGGCGGCGAACTCCAGGGCCTCCTGCAAGTCCTGGCGGGTACCGACGATGGAGCCGCGGATCGTCTTGCGGCTGAGCACCACATCGAAGATGGGCGTCTTGAAATCACCGGGCGGCAGGCCGACCAGCGCCATCGTGCCGCCACGACGCAGCAGTGCGATCCCCTGGTCGAAGGCGGCGGGCGAGACGGCAGTGACCAGGACGCCATGGACACCACCGATATCGCGCTGGACTTCGGCGGCGACATCGCCCTTGGTGTAGTCATAGGCCCGGTCTGCGCCCAACTCCCTGGCCAGTGCCAGCTTGTCGTCCCCGCGATCCACCGCCACCACGTTGAAGCCCATTGCCTTGGCGTACTGCACTGCGACGTGTCCGAGGCCGCCCACGCCCGAGATTGCTACCCATTGGCCAGGACGTGCGTCGGTTTCCTTCAAGCCCTTATAGGTAGTGACACCCGCGCACAGGATCGGCGCGGCGTCGAACGGGTCGAGCCCTGGTGGGATGATGCCGACATAGTCGGCGGCTGCCAGGCTGTATTGCGAAAAGCCGCCATTTACCGAGTAGCCGGTGTTGTTCTGCTGGGTGCAGAGCGTTTCCCAGCCGGTGATGCAGTAGGTGCAATGACCGCAGGCGTCGTGCAGCCAGGGAACGCCCACCCGGTCGCCGACCTTGATGCGGGTGACGCCGGGGCCGACCTTGACGACTTCGCCCACGGCCTCATGGCCGGGAATGAATGGTGGAGAGGGCTTGACCGGCCAGTCGCCATGCGCGGCATGCAGGTCGGTATGGCAGACGCCGCAGGCGATGTTCTTGATCAGGATCTGGCCGGGGCCGGGATCGGGAATTTCGACCTGGGAGATGTCGAGCGGTTTGGTGAATTCGCGAACGACCGCTGCTTGGGAAAGCGTGGACATTGAGGAACCTCCTGGTGGGATCAGGGCCGCGGCCGTGCGATACGGCGGGGCGACCCAAACAAGACGCGCCCTGATCCTTGTGGGGCCAGAACGCGGTTCCCTACAGTCTAGAAGGTAACCGACGTTTTACCCGTTTGACATCGCGTGCTGGGCAAACAGTGTCAAGACGGACGGATAGGCCAGCCGCAGGCCCAGCTCGTGTTTGAGGCGGCTGTTGTCCAGGCGCCGCGATTCATCCAGGTACGACAACATGGCCGGGGTCAGCCGGGCACGTGCTTCGGCGCGGGTGACGCGCGGCGGATGCGGCAGGGCGTGGTGGTCGGCAACCAGGTCGAACCAGTCGCCCATCTTCAGCGGCAGGTCGTCGTTGACGTGATAGCAGCGTAGCGGGGCGCCACGAAACAACGCGGCGCAGACGGCGCGCGCCAGATCGTCGGCATGGATGTGGTTGCTGTAGCTGTCGTCGCCGGATTCGACGCAGACATCGCCGCGCGCGACGCGCGCCAGCGGCAGGCGATCCGCCGCATAGATGCCCGGCACGCGCAGCAATGCCAGTCGTACGTGTTGCCGGCGGGCCCAGGCGCGCAGGGTGCGCTCCGCATCGGCGCGACGGCGCGCGCGGTCGCTGCCGGGCCGGAGCGGACGGGTTTCCGTCACCCGATCCCCACCGCAATCGCCATAGACCCCGCTGGTCCCGATATAGACGGCCCGCCTGGGGCGCTGTGCTAAACTCGGCCGCTCCGTACGACGCGCCAGGGCTGTCACCAGGTTCCTGCTGCGCGGGTCGCGCGCCCCCGACGCAGGTGGCGGCGCGCCGTGGACGATCAGGTCGGCCAGCCCGGCCAATCGTCGCAGCGTCGGTGGATGATCGAGGTCGGCACAGACCGGCACGACACCCATGGCCCGCAACCGCGCCGCAGCTTCCGGTGAACGCGCGGTGGCCAATACACGAAAACGTCGCAGCAGCCAGGGCAGGGCGCGCGTCAATACATCGCCACAGCCGACGATCAACAGGCGCTGCGGTCGTTTGAACCCGGATACTTTCTGCATCGAATCAGTCTTGCGCGAATGACCAAGCAACTTACCATCCAGCCTTCGGGCCAGCAAATCACCGTCGAAGACGACGAAACCCTTCTCGCCGCCGCGTTGCGTGCCGGTTTCAACATGCCGTATGGCTGCAAGAACGGCGCTTGCGGTGCCTGCAAGGGCCAGGTGTTGTCCGGCGAGGTGGTGCACGCGGACCATGCCGAGTCGGCCTTGTCGCATACCGAGATGGAGCGGGGCGTCGCCTTGTTCTGTTGCGCGCGGCCGGTGGGCGACGTGACCATCGAATGCAAGGAAATCTCGGCGACCAAGGATATCCGCATCAAGACGCTGCCCTGTCGCGTCGAGGCGATCGACAAGGTGTCGCACGACGTGGCAGTGCTGAAGCTGAAGCTGCCGACCACCGAGCGTTTGCAGTTCCTGGCTGGCCAGTACGTGGACATTCATACCAAGGGCGGCAAGAAGCGCAGCTTCTCCATCGCCAACGCGCCCTACGAGGACGACCATATCCAGTTGCACATCCGCCACGTGCCCAATGGCGAGTTTTCCGACTATGTGTGGAACGAGATGAAGGAGAAGGAAATTTTCCGCTTCACTGGTCCACTGGGGTCGTTCTTCCTGCGCGAAGACAGCGACAAGCCGATCCTGTTCATCGCCACCGGCACCGGCTTCGCGCCGATCAAGGGCATGTTGCAGGCGGCGTTCCAGAAAGGAATCCAGCGCGAGATGGTGCTCTATTGGGGCGCACGCACGCTGGCCGATCTGTACATGCCGGAGCTGCCCAGCCAGTGGCAACAGGAGCATCCCAACTTCACCTTCATCCCGGTGCTGTCGGAACCGCGCCCCGAGGACCGGTGGCAAGGCCGGACCGGCTTTGTGCATGAGGTCGTGCTGGAGGACTTCGGCAGCCTGTCCGGCTTCCAGGTCTATGCCTGCGGTGCACCGGTCATGGTGGAAGCCGCTTACAAGCACTTCGTCGCACGCAAGCTGCCACAGGACGAGTTCTTCTCGGACGCTTTCTTCACTACCAAGGACCTGGTGACGAAAGTCTGAGCGCGCTGCATCATTGCCTGTCGCGCGGCCGCTTGTGTTCGCACCGGCCCTGACGATTCGACGCGCTTTCCGGCCCGGATGGTCGATCCGGGCGGCGATGCTGCGCGAGCCCGATTCATCCACCGATCACCGACCCGCCCGGGACAGGCACAGCATGCGCATCCTGATCGTTGAAGACGACGCGGAAATCGCGGGCAATCTCTACGACTATCTGGTCGCGCGGGGCCATCAGGTCGATGCCGCGCCGAACGGGCTGGTTGGCCTGCATCTGGCGAGCAGCCATCCGTTCGATGCGATGGTGCTGGACCTGGGGCTGCCCGGCATGGACGGTTTGTCGCTGGCCCAGCGGCTGCGCCGCGATGCGCATTCGCCGCTGCCGATCCTGATGCTGACCGCCCGCGATACGCTGGACGACAAGGTGGCGGGGTTCGATGCCGGGGCCGACGATTACCTCGTCAAGCCGTTTGCACTCAGGGAAGTGGAAATGCGGCTGCGGGCGCTGGTGAAACGCGCCCAGGGACGCGTGGTCGACCAGACCCTGCAGGTCGGCGCGCTGGAATACGACGCGCTGAGCGGCGAGGTGCGCTGGCAGGGGCGCGAGCTGGCATTGCCCCCCAAGAGCCTGCGCCTGCTGGCCATCCTGATGGCGCAACCGGGACGCCTGTTGTCGCGTGCCGAGCTTGAGGCCGCCGTGTGGGGCGAGGAGCAGGAGCGTAGCGACGCCTTGCGCACACAGATCGCCCAGTTGCGGCGGGCCCTGACGCTGCCGGATGGCCGCTGTCCATTGCTGACGATCCACGGGCGCGGTTACAAGTTGGTCGCGCTGGACGATCCGGCTTCCATCATGGGGGCGCCATGACGGCTTTGCCCACGTCCCCCGCCCGGCGTCGCAGCCTGCGCTGGCGGTTGGCCTGGACCTTCACGCTGCTGACCATTCTGGTGGTCATGGCTCAGGCGTTGGCATTGTTCCTCAGCAGTGAGGAGCAGGAAGAGGAACTGATCGACGAGGTGGTCAATACCGCGCTCGATGGCGTGATCGGGCCGCATGCCCGCGACGTGCCGCTGCCGTCGCACCTGTCGCTGTACCACGCGCCGCTCGGAACGTTGCCACGGGGGTTGCCCGCCGGCATGGAGACGCTGGCCCTGGGCAACCACGAATGGTTCATCGGCGGCGTCGAGTATCACGTCGGGGTGCGTGACGGCTCGGGTGAACGCTATTACCTGCTGTACGACACCCGCGAACATGAAGAGCGTCTGGAGCGCCTGCTGACAGCGCTGGTCGTTGGGGTGGCGGTGCTTTCGGCCATGGCGTTATGGCTGGGACAATGGCTGGCCGACACGCAATTGCGGCAGTTGAAGGGGCTCGCGGCACGTGTCGCCCGGGACGATGCCGCACCATTCACCGAGCCGGAGCAGGACGAGGAAGTTGCATCGCTGGCGCTGGCGCTCGATGACTATCGCGCGCGGAACGCGGCGTTGATCGCGCGCGAACGCGAATTCACCGCTAATGTCAGCCACGAACTGCGTACCCCGCTGACCCGCATCCGTACCAGCGCCGAACTCCTGGCGGAAACCACCCCGGATCGGGAACGGGCGCAGCGCATCGTGCTGGCGGTGGACGAACTGGAGCGCCGCTTGCGCGGTCTGCTGTTCCTGGCGCGCGGCAATACGCCGCTGCGCCTGGAGACTGTCGCCTTGTATCCGCTGGTGGAATCGTTGGCGGAGCAGTATCGCGATGCCTGCACCCGCCAGGGGCTGAGCCTGCTCAATCTGGTTCACCCCGAGGCCTCGGTCGAGGCGGATCCGGCGGTCCTGTCGCTGATCCTGGATAACCTGCTGAGCAACGCGGTGCGCTATGCCGGGGCGGGGCAGATCAGCATCCATACCGGCGCTGGCTGGGTGGCGGTGCGCGACACCGGCGTCGGCATTCCCGCGGACCAACTCGCACAGGTGTTCGAGCGTCACTACCGGATCAGCGATCTGCCCGACGGCTCGGGGTTGGGCCTGTCCATCGTTCGCCAGTTGGCCGAGCGTTGCGGCTGGCGCTGCGAGCTGAGCAGCGAGCCTGGGACGGGGACGGAAAGCCGTTTGGTATTTGCTGGCTGAGTGGCAAGCCGCCCCCAGGCGGGCGCACTCACAAAATGCTCACAATCACGCGCGTTTTTCCTCACGGCGCGGTCGGTAGGGTGGCAGGCGTGTACTTACCAGGCCGCCCCGCCCATGTTGTCGTTACGCGCCCATCTGCCTCGTCTGCCTGCCCTTCGCCCCGAATGGGTCACACTGGCCGTCATCGGATTTCTGCTGCTGTTCTGCAATGTGCCGTTCTGGACACGGGTGCTGACGGTACAGCCGTTCACCGCGTCGACCTGGCTGAGTTTCATCGCCGCCTTCGCCCTGCTGCTGGCGCTGTTGAACCTGGTGCTGACATTGCTGGCCTGGCCATACGTGCTGCGCCCCTTTCTGACCTTCCTGTTGCTGAGCACGGCACTCATTGCGTATTTCATGAACCAGTACGGGGTGATGATCGATGCGGGAATGGTGCGCAATGCGGTGGAAACCGATCCCGCCGAGGTGCGCGATCTCGTTACCATGAAGATGGTGTTCTACGTACTCGGGCTGGGGGTGATTCCCAGTTGGGTGCTCTGGCGGCTGCCGATCCGATGGCGCTCTCCGGGGCGCGAGTTGCTGGCCAAGCTGGTGGTGGTGGTGGTCTCGGCCGGCGTGATCCTGAGCCTGGCATTCAGCTACTACCAGACCTTTGCTTCCGTAGCGCGCAATCATCGCGACCTGCGCTTTCTGCTGACGCCCACCAACTACATCCAGGCTACTTCCAGCTATCTGAAGCGGCGTGCCAAGGCCAACCAGACCTTCACGCCCATTGGCACCGACGCTCGGCTGGGGTCGGCCTGGGCCGGCCGCCCCCGCAAATCGCTGACGGTGATCGTGGTCGGTGAAACCGCGCGCGCCGATCATTTTTCGCTCAACGGCTACACGCGCGATACCAATCCGTTGCTGGCCAGGCAGCAGGGCCTGATCAATCTGGACAATATGTGGTCATGCGGGACGGAAACGGCAGTATCGCTGCCCTGCATGTTTTCCAATCTGGGACGCGATGGTTTCGACGGGGAAAAAGCGGAAGCTCGCGGCAATCTGCTGGATGTGTTGCAGCGCGCCGGCCTGGCGGTGCAATGGCGTGATAACCAGTCGGGTTGCAAGGGCGTCTGCGCCAGGGTGCCGACAGAGGACGTGCGCGATAGCGGGATACCGACCGCATGCCCCAAGCCGGGCGAATGCCTGGATGAAGTCCTGCTGTCGGGCTTGCCGGAACGGCTGGATAAGCTGGATCGGGATACCGTGCTGGTTCTGCACATGATGGGTAGCCACGGCCCGGCCTATTACAGCCGCTCTCCCGCACGGTTCAAGACATTTCAGCCGGAGTGCACCACCAGCCAGCTCGATCAGTGTACGCAGCAGCAGATCGTCAATGGCTTCGACAACTCGCTGCGCTATACCGACTACGTGCTATCCAGCCTGATCGACCTGCTGCGCAGCAAGGCGGACCGGGTGGATGGCGCCATGATCTATCTCTCCGATCACGGTGAGTCGCTCGGAGAAAAGAATCTCTATCTGCACGGTACGCCCTACCTGTTCGCGCCCGACGCGCAGAAGCACGTGCCCGCGCTGATGTGGTTTTCCGATGGCTATCAACGCGATTTCGGCGTGAACCGGTCGTGTCTGCTGGGCCGGCGCCAGTTGCCCTATTCGCAGGACAACCTGTTCCATTCGGTGCTGGGGTTGCTGGATGTGCGGACCGAGGTTTACAACCGGCAACTGGATCTGTTCGCACCGTGCCGCGCATGATCGCCCCCATCACCGCCTGGGCGGGCGAGCGCTGGCGCGTTGGCTGCGGCTGGCCACTGCGATTCTGGATGGTGCATCTGGGCCTGCCGTTGCTGCTGGGGTTGTGGCTGTGGCTGGGCTACCCCGCCACCGGGCTGGACGACCTGATTGTCGGGGCGTATTTCGACCCGGTGGCGCGCAACTTTCCCTTGCAGAACCAGGCGCTGCTGGCCACCGGCTTACACAGCGGCACCAGGCTGGTGATGATCCTGATCGGCGTGGCGATGCTCGGTATCTGGCTTGCTTCCTTCATCGACCTGCGTTGGCGCGGGCAGCGCCGACGCGCTGGCTGGATCTTCCTGGCGATGCTGGTTTCCACCAGCGTGGTCAGCCTGCTGAAGTCACACAGCATCCACCATTGTCCCTGGGATATCGTCGACTACGGCGGGTATGCCCCCAGGTTGAGCTTGTTCGATGCGCTGCCTTCCGGCATTGCGCCCGGCCGGTGCTTCCCCGCGGGGCATGCCTCCGGTGGCTTCGCCCTGATGGCCTTCTATTTCGGCTGGCGGGATCGCTGGCCGCGCCGCGCGCGACTGGCCTTGTGGCTGGGGCTGGCCGCAGGCTGGGCGATGGGCTGGACCCAGACGATGCGCGGCGCGCATTTCCCCTCGCACACGCTTTGGGCGGCGTGGGTGGTTTGGCTGACATTGCTCGCTCTGTATTGCATCTTTCCGCCCACGGTCGGAAAGGCTTGAAAGGCAGAATATTATTAATTAATAATGATTGTGTGTGGCGTATGCTGCACTCCTTTCGATTGGGCCCCGTTATCCATACGGGGCTTTTTTTGTTGAGCTATCGCATTGACATGGGTATGCACTGCTCACTAGATTGGCATCTTGGTCAAATCCGGCAACGGATTCGATACTGAGGAACGCTGCGGCATGCAAGGAAATTGCTACATCCGCCGCCGGCAAGTGGTATGAATATCCAATTCGAGTGGTCTCATTGCGATGAGCAGCCACCCAGCAAGAAGAGGAAGTCAGGCATGAGCACAATCCAATATCTGATCGGCGTGGACGGTGGTGGTACCGGTACACGCATTTGCATCGCCGGGCTGGACGGCAAGGAACTGGTGCGGGCCGAAGGCGGCGCCTCGGCGCTGGGGCAGGGCGTCGACAAGGCCTGGACCAACATCACCTTGACCATTCGCGCCGGCTTTCAGAAATTGGGGATCGACAAACCCGATTTCGGCACCTGCATTGCCGGGTTTGGTCTTTCCGGCGTGACGGTCAAGGCCTGGGCCCAGGAGTTCGAGAACAAGAACCCGGGGTTCGCCAGCATCGTGGTGGAAACCGATGGTTTTTCCACCTTGCTCGGGGCGCACGACGGCGCCCATGGCGGCATCATCGCCATCGGCACGGGTTCCATCGGCGAGGCCTGGCTGGCTGACGGGCAACGCCTGGAAGTTGGCGGCTGGGGGTTTCCGACGTCGGACGAAGGCTCTGGTGCCTATCTCGGTCTGAAGGCGATCAACCTGGTGCAACGGGTGGTGGATGGACGCTCGCCTGAAACCGATTTCACACGTAAGCTGACCAGCGTGACCGGCAACAGCCGCGAAACGGTGTTCGAGTGGATGGCCACCATGCGGCAGGGCGAATGCGCGTCGCTGTCGCCCATCGTGGTGGAGTTCGGCGAATCCGACCCGCTGGCACGCCAGTTCCTGCTTGAAGCGGGCCGCGAAGTGGAAGTTATCGGTCAGGCCCTGCGCCGTACCGAACCCTCGTTGCCGATCGCCATCTGCGGTGGCGGGCTGTCGCAAGCGCTGCGCCCGTATATTCCGGCCGCTTTCCTGGAAAGCACCAGGCTGCCGCAGAAGGATTCGTGCGCCGGTGCGCTGATTCTGGCGTATCGCGCCCTCGCTACCTGACCCTTACCTCGCTCGGAGTGTAGCCATGCTGGCCCAGCAGAAATTGCTCGTGCTGAAACCCGATCCGGACAGTGCCACGCCGCTTTACCTGCAACTGGGCCACAAGCTGGCTGCCGCCATCAATGCCGGCTTCTGGAAGGCCGACGAGCCGCTGCCTTCCGAGCGTACCTTCTGCGATCTGCTGGGGGTATCGCGCGTGACGGCGCGCAAGGCGCTGGACTTGCTGTTCGAGCAGGGAATGATCCTGCGGCGGCAGGGGTCCGGCACCTATATCACGCCCAAGCTGGAGCAGCCGCTGGAACGGCTGACCAACCTTTCCGAAATGCTGAAGATGCGCGGCTTCACCCCGGGCTCGCGCTGGTTGAAGCGGGAAGTGGCGACGGCTTCCGGCGAAGAGTTGCTCAAGCTCAACCTTGCCCCGAACAGCCGTGTCACCCGGTTGCAGCGCGTACGCATGGCCAACGAGACAGTGATGGCGATCGAAGAGACCGCGCTGCCTTATCACCTGGTTCCCGATCCGGCCGCCATTGGCGATTCGTTGTACGACTACATGCGCAATGCAAAGCTCACTGTTGTACGCGCGATACAAAATATCGGTGCGGTAAACGCGACGCCTGAACTCGCTGCCTTGGCGGATATCCCTGCCGGGGAGGCAATGCTGCATCTGGTGCGGGTCGGATTTCTGGAAAATGGGCTTGCAGTGGAGTTGACCCATTCATGGTTTCGTAGCGATTACTACGACTTCGTTGTCGAGCTTCATAAATAACTGCTTGTTAAAGCGCTATTTTTATCGAAACAAATGCTTGAGATTTTGTAGTCGGCACAAGAAAGAAAATGGGAGTCGCTACAACTCTTTGTCATGCCTCGTAACAGGGAGATTCGAGGCGGGCAATGCCCTATCCCGGGGCGCTCCCCGGGCCATGGCAAGTGGTGTTCACCCCTACAGGCGAATTGTTGTAACCTGCGTCAGCGTCGGATTTCCCCGGACAACCGGTGGAACCTTAAGCTCGCCGGGGCAGGGGTCGGATGGTCAGAGCGGGTGTCGAGCCGGCTTTGATCGGGGGTGCGGAAGTGCTTTCGCGCCTGTGTTCAAGGGCCGATGACCGCAGAAATTCTTGGGTGTCTCGTGCGGGCTTGACATGACTTCGTCCAATTTGACATGGCATTCAGCGAATGATTAAGGTTAGTTCGCGTTTTTTACCGCCAGTGGGTTGCCTTCGGAACAGCGAAGCCAGGCCCCATACAAATAACGAAGATTCGGAGTCGAAAATGAGATTGAAGCCTACCCTCGCCGTGGCCGCCGCCGTATTCGCGATGTCTGCCGCCAACGTCCTGGCCGCAGACCCGGTCAAGGTCGAGTACTGGTCCAACAGCCTGTCGCCCAAGTTCGACAGCACCATGAAAGACATTACCGCCAAGTTCAACAAGTCCCAGACCGGCATCGAAGCGGTATGGGTCGATGTACCCTGGGACGCCTTCCAGGCCAAGGTCGTCGCAGCAGTGGCCAGCGGCTCCGTGCCGGGCCTGGTGAACCTGCCCAAGCCCTGGATGGACCAGTTTGCCCAGCAAAAGATGCTGGTGCCGATCACCAAGCAGGTTGCCGGCTTCAAGAACGTCTACACCAGCGGCGCCCTCCAGGACGTGACCTACAACGGCGAGGTCTATGGCCTGCCCTGGTACCAGGTAACCGCCGTCCTGTTCTACAACAAGAGTCTGCTGGCGAAGGCCGGTGTGAAAGAGGCGCCCAAGTCCTTTGCCGACCTGCTGAAAGCCGCCCGCCTGATCAAGGAAAAGACCGGCGTTGCGGGCTTCTCTCCCAAGCTGAACGACGGTTTCGCCGGCTGGTTCCTGTATGAAGGCCTGCCGGTGGTGCAGAACGGCAAGGCTGTATTCAACAGCCCGGCTCACGTGAAGATGGTCGAGGACTTCAAGAAGGCATACGCCGACGGCGTGTTCCCGAAGGATGCCTTCAAGATGCAGTTCGAAGATCAGATCGCCGCTTTCGGTAGCCAGAAGATCGCCATGTTCGGCGAAGGTGCCCACGCACTGAAGCGCACCCAGACCGACTCCCCCAAGGTATATGCCCAGACCGGCGTGGCCGGCTTCCCCGAAGCCAAGGGCAAGACACCGTTTGGCGGTTTCCTGTTCCTGTGGTCCGTGCCCAAGGGTTACAAAAACGTTGATGCTGCGGTCAAGCTGGGTCAGTACCTGACCAACGATGAGAACCAGCTGGCCTTTGCCAAGGCTTCGGCTACGTTCCCGTCGACGAACAAGGCACTGGATGACGCCTACTTCAAGGCCGGCGCCAACTCGAAGGACCCGATCGAACAGGCTACCGGTGTGGCCGCTGCCGCGATCAAGACGTCGCGTACGCTGACTATCTCCGGCCTGCCCGATGAGGCCGCCATGAACAAGAAAATGAACGACGAACTGGAGGCCGCGATCACTGGCCAGAAGCCGGTCAAAAAGGCGCTGGATGAGGCTGTAGCCTTCTGGAATTCCAAGTTCTCGGGCAAGTAAAAAACCTTATTGACTCTCTGCGCAGAGTCAAACTTCGCGGCGGGGGTTTTCTGGTAGACTCCCGCTGCAAAATAAGAAATCCGCATGATTTGGTAAGTTGGTAACCGAGTCAGATGTGGTGTATCGCGAGGAAGCGATTCCGAGCGTTTTTGTCGATAACTCCAAGAGGAAGACAAGATGAAGCTTAAGAAGATGTTGACCGTTGGCGCGGCAGTGTTCGGTTTTGCTGCTATGCATGCTCACGCCGATACCGAGCTCGAGTTCTGGACGATGAACCTGGCTCCGAAGTTCAACGGCTACTTCGAAAACGCTGTTTCCAAGTTCAACGCTGCCAACCCCGGCCTGAAGGCCAAGTGGGTTGACATGAACTGGGATCAGATCCAGCCGAAGCTGATTGCCTCCATCGCTGCCGGCAGCCCGCCCGCTCTGGTGAACTTCAACGTGCCCTGGGTTCACGAATTTGCCGCTCAAGGCAACATCGTCGCCCTGGACGAGTACGTTGGCGCCGCCAAGAACGTGTACTCCGTCGGTGCCCTGAAGGACGTGACCGTTAACGGCAAGATGTACGCTTTCCCGTGGTACAACTCCGTTTCGATCATTGCCTACAACAAGGACATCTTCAACAAGGCTGGCGTGAAGGCCGCTCCGAAGAACTTCGACGAGCTGGTTTCCATTGCCAAGCAAGTGAAGGCCAAGGCTGGCGTCGCTGCATTCGCACCGAAGCTGGACAACTTCGAAGGCTGGTTCTACTACGCCGGTCTGCCGATGGTGCAAAACGGCAAGGCAGTGTTCAACTCGCCGAAGCACGTTGCCTTCGTGCAGAAGTTTGCTGACCTGTACAAGGCTGGCGTGTTCCCGAAGGACGTCTTCAAGATGGCCTTTGAACAAGAAATCGCCGCGTACAACTCCGGCCGCATCGCCATGATGACGACCGCTCCGCAAGCGCTGAAGCGTACCGAAACCGACGCCAAGGCCATCTACGACAAGACCGAAGTTGCTGCGTTCCCGACCGATGCCGGTCAACGTGCATTCGGCGCTTGGCTGATGGACTTCGTTGTTCCGAAGGGCACCAAGAGCCCGGCCGATGCTGCCAAGCTGGGCCTGTTCCTGACCTCGGACGAACAGCAAGTCGCGTTCTCGAAGGCTACCGAAAGCACCTTCCCGTCGACCAAGAAGGCTAACCTCGACCCGTACTTCCAAGCCGGTGCCAAGAGCGCCGACGTGGTTGAGCGCGCTCGTGCCGTTGCCGCCAAGTCCATGGACAACGCCCGTACCCTGACGATCCCGCCGGGCGTGCTGCCGGATGGCGCTTCCATGAACAAGAAGCTGCAAGACGAAATCCAGAACGCCATCGAAGGCCGCAAGCCTGTCAAGGCTGCTCTGGACGAAGCCGCTGCTGCTTGGAACGAGAAGCTGGCGAAGTAATTACCCGGTTTGATTTGGGTAATGTAGTAAAGATGAACGGAACCGTCGGTGACGGCGGTTCCGTTTGTTCTCTAAGCAAAAGAATAAAATTCAGTCGAGTTGCGCCGTGAAAAACTCCAGCAGTTACACCGCAATAGCCTATTTGTTCCTGGCGCCAGCCTTGATTCTGATGGGTCTATTTACTTTCTGGCCAGTTGGGTATAACGCCTATCTGGCATTCAACGATTACAGCATTGCAGATGCAACCGCTACGTGGAATAACTTTGCCCACTTCAAGTATTTGTACGAAGAGGACCTGTTCCATAGCGCGTTGAAGAACTCCCTGCTCTTCCTGCTGGTCGTTCCCGTCATTCAGGTTTCCGCGCTGCTGGTGGCCAAGCTTGTCAACAACAAGCTTCCGGCAATGACCTTTTTCCGCGCAGCCTATTACATTCCCGTCATTACCGCGATTTCCATCGCCGGTGTGGTGTGGCTCAACGTTTACAAGTACGACGGTATCCTGACGTGGTTCCTGCAGTCGCTTGGTCTGATCGATGAACAGGTCAACTGGCTGGGCGAACCGAAGATCGCCATCTACATGGTCATGATCTTCACGTTCTGGAAGGGTATCGGCTACTACATGGTGCTGTATCTTGCCGGCCTGCAATCGATTCCCACCGAGGTGGAAGAGGCCGCGATTCTGGATGGCGCCAATGCCTGGCAGCGTTTCTGGAAAATCACCGTGCCGATGGTCAAGCCCACCATCCTGCTGTGCACGCTGCTTTCCACGATTGCCGCCTTGAAGTCCTTCCAGGAGGTTGTGGTGCTCACGCGTGGCCAGGCCGATACCTACACGGCTCTGTATTACGTGTATGCCCAGGCGTTCACCAACTTCAACTTCGGTCGTGCCGCGGCCGCAGGTCTGGTGGTCACCTTCTTCTGCGTGCTGCTTGCTGTACTGCAGTTCCGCTTCTTCGGTGAAAAGAAATAATTCGCTTCGGGTAACGCAGCCATGAGTAAAAAGCTAACTAAAGTGGTGGAGCTGACCGGTCAATATGCCGGCCTGATCGCCTTCGCCATCTTCACGACTTTCCCTTTCCTGTGGGCATTGTCCGTCGCCCTCTCCGAGGATCCTTCCAACATCTGGTTGTTCCCGCGCTCCTTCCTGCCGACGGATCCGGGCTGGGCCTGGTTCGTCCGGGTATTCAACGAAATCCAGTTCATGACTTACCTGAAGAACTCGGCCTGGATCTCGTTGTGTACCATCGTCGGCACGGTTTTGGTGTCGGTGCTGGCGGGATATCCCCTGGCACGACTGCGCTTCCCCGGCCGTGGCCTGATCTTTATCGCCATCATCGGTACGATGATGCTGCCGTCTGAAGTTGCCATCATCCCGAACTTCGTGACGCTGAAGCATCTGGGCGATTGGTCCACCGCGCTGCTGGGGTTCAAGCTGACCGGCCTGAACACCTATTCCGGTGTCTTCCTGCCGACCGTTGCCGGCGCATTCGGCATCTTCCTGATGAAGCAGGCCTTTGAGCAGATTCCGCAGGATCTGATCGATGCGGCGCGTGTCGATGGCGCCAAGGAACTGCAGATCCTGTGGCGTGTGATGGTGCCGGTATCGGCTCCGTCCATTGCCGCCCTGGCGATCTTTACGCTGGTGAATGCGTGGAACGAGTTTATCTGGACCGGTATCGTGATCCAGGACAAGGCCATGCTTCCGCTGTCGGTCGGTATGTTCAATGACTTGACGGGCCCCTTCGCTGTGTCGACCAGCATGGTCATGGCCGGCATCGTGCTCTCGGTTGTTCCCGTGCTGATCTTCTTCGCCCTCACCCAACGCTACTTCATCAGTGGCCTCGACGGTGCCGTGAAGTAATCCGGCTCGCGTAGACACCAGAATTCATATCAAGGAAATCGATCAATGGCTTCGGTTAAGCTCAAGAACATCAAGAAGAACTACACCAAGGACGTTACCGTCATCAAGGGCGTCAGCCTGGACATCCAGGACGGTGAGTTCGTCGTATTCGTCGGCCCGTCGGGCTGCGGCAAATCCACCATGCTGCGCATGATCGCCGGCCTGGAAGACATCACCGAAGGCGAACTGCTGATTGGCGATACGATCGCCAACGACATCCACGCGTCCAAGCGCGGTATCGCCATGGTTTTCCAGAGCTATGCGCTCTACCCGCACATGACGGTTGCGGAAAACATGGGCTTCGCGCTCAAGCTGGCCGGCATTCCCAAGGCGGAAGTCGAACAGCGCGTCAAGCATGCTGGCGAAATCCTGCAAATCACCCACTTGCTGGACCGCAAGCCGAAGGCGCTGTCCGGCGGTCAACGCCAGCGTGTCGCGATCGGTCGCGCCATCGTTCGTGAACCCAAGGTCTTCCTGTTCGACGAACCGCTGTCCAACCTGGATGCGGCGCTGCGTCTGCAGATGCGTGTCGAGCTGTCCAAGCTGCACCAGGAACTGAAGACCACCATGATCTACGTGACGCACGATCAGGTGGAAGCCATGACCCTGGCCGACCGTATCGTCGTGTTCAACGCCGGTGTGATCCAGCAACTGGGCAGCCCGCTGGAACTGTACGAAAACCCCTCGAACCTGTTCGTGGCCGGTTTCCTCGGTTCGCCCAAGATGAACCTGCTGGATGCTTCGGTCGTCAGTGGCGACGCGAAGGGTGCCACCGTGCGCCTGCCCAAGGGCATTGCAGTCAAGGCCGCGGTGGATGCGGGCCGTGCCAAGGCCAATGATCGCGTGACGCTGGGTATCCGCCCGGAGCACATCCAGTTGGCCAGCGAAGCTGATCAGAATGCCATCCCCGCACGTGTCGACCTGATCGAACACCTGGGTGACCATGTGCTTGCTTATATCGAGATCCCGGGCGTGAACGAGATCATGAGCATGAAGTTGCCGGGCCACTCCACCGATCTGAAGTACGGTGATGCGATTCGCGTGGTATTCCCGGAAGCCGAATGCATGCTGTTCGATGCCGAAGGCCTTGCCTTCAAGCGCCTGCGCTAAGTTGCGCCAGGTCGAAAAGAGCCCACCGCATGGTGGGCTTTTTTTTATTCCCATGACGCTTGGGCGATATGAGCGGAGAGGGTGGGAAAACCACAACATCCGCATAAAGGTTTCTGGCCTGGCTGGATAGAATGGGAAAGGAATTTCCCAAGGAGAGACAACCAATGAAAAGCGCACTGATTCGCCGATTGGGGTGTATCGGCCTGATTGCATTCGCGTCGCTGGCTTATGCCAAAGAGCCCAAGATCCGTACGCCGTTCCTGGAAGGCTGGGAACAGGTGCCCCTGGAGCAGATGGAACGCCAGGCCAAAACCTATCCGGATGTGTACTGGATCGAAGGTCCGGGGGAGAGCAAGGTCGTTGCGTTCACGTTCGACGATGGCCCCAACCCGCTCAACACGCCCCCCTTGCTGAAAGTACTGAAGAAGCATGGGGTGCATGCCACCTTCTTCCAGCTCGGCATGTGGGTGGAGAAATACCCGGACCTGGCGCGCAAGGTGTTGGCGGATGGGCATGTATTGGGTAACCACTCCTATAGCCATCCCTACGCCAGCAAGCTGACCAATACCGCTTTCTGGGAAAACGAGGTCGCGAAGACCCAGGCGATTTTCCAGCGTGAGCTGGGGTTCATGCCGACGCTCTATCGCCCGCCTTATGGCGAGATCACGGATAGCCAGGTCGAACTGCTGCGGGACAAGGGCATCAAGGTGATTTCCTGGTCGGTCGACACGCGCGACTGGTTGTCAGCGCGCGCCATGAATGGCGATGCGCAGATCGAAGGTGTAGTGACGAACTATGTGCACCCGGAAGCCATCGTGCTGATGCATGATGGCGGCGGCCCGCGCGATCGCACGGTCGAAGCCGTGGATCGCTTGATCGGTAAGCTGAAAGAGCAGGGCTATACGTTCGTCACCATCGACAAACTGATCGGTGTGGCACCCAAGCTTGCACCCCCTGCCGAGAAGCCGGTGGCCGAAGCTGCGTCGGCGGTTGCCGTGGAGTAGTTGCCACGCGTGGCTTGCTGTGCTCGAAGTAAAAAAGCCGGCAATTGCCGGCTTTTTTATCCTGCCTGCTCATCAAACCGGTACGCGTTCCGCCACATAGCGCTTCAATGCCTCTGCATCGGCTTCCAGCACGTCGAAACGCTGAGGCTGGGCTTCCAGGTCCTGAAGATCCACAGGGCGCTGCGGGGCCTGGTCCAGGGCTTCACGCATCGTTTCCTCGAACTTGGCTGGCAGAGCGGTTTCCAGGATCACCATCGGCACGGCAGTGTCGCGATGTGCCTTGGCTGCCTTGTAGCCATCCGCCGTATGCGGGTCGATTTGCAGGCCGTAGCGTTGGAACACCTCACGGATATTGGCAACACGGTCGGCGTGCGAGCTCTTTTCCGAGCGGAAGCCGAACTCGTCGTGCATCCGTGCAAACACCTCGGGTGCCAGATCGAAGCCCTGATTCTTGTCCACGCCGCACCATAGTTCGGCCAGCTTGGTGGCATCGCGATCCAGCAGATCAAAAACGAAGCGCTCCAGGTTGGATGCCTTGGTGATATCCATCGAGGGGCTGGATGTCTCGTAGGTGCGGTCCAGGCCGCGCGGATGGTAGCCGCCGGTCTTGAAGAACTCGTCGAGTACGTCATTTTCGTTGGTGGCGACGATCAGGCGGCGGATCGGCAGGCCCATCTGTCGCGCGATATGTCCGGCGCAGACGTTACCGAAATTGCCGGAAGGCACGCAGAAATCCACCGGCTCGCCCACTTTCTGGGCGACGGCAAAGTAGCCCTTGAAGTAATACACGGCCTGGGCCACCACGCGGCCCCAGTTGATCGAGTTGACCGCGCCCACCTTGTAGCGTGCCTTGAAGGCGGCGTCGTTGTTCACGGCCTTGACCATGTCCTGGCAGGCATCGAACATCGATTTCACCGAGATGTTGTAGATGTTCTCATCCTGCAAACTGAACATCTGCGCCCGCTGGAACGGGCTCATCTTGCCGAATGGCGACAGCATGAACACGCGCACGCCATGCTTGCCGCGCATGGCGTACTCGGCGGCGGAGCCGGTATCGCCCGACGTGGCGCCGACAATGTTGATTTCCTGGCCGCGCTGGGTGAGTACATGCTCGAACAGATTGCCCAGCAACTGCATCGCCATGTCCTTGAACGCCAGCGTTGGGCCGTTGGACAACTCCTGGATGAACAGCGTGTCGTCCAGCCTGACCACGGGGGTGATCTGATTGGCTTGCGCTGGATCGCGCCCGTGGCAGTACACCTTGGCGGTATAGGTCCGATCGATCAGCGCCTTCAGTTGGTCAGCCGGAATATCGTCGACGAAGCGGCTGATGACCTGGAACGCCAGCTCCGGGTAGCTTAGCGACGCCAGCGATTGCAGTTCGTCCAGCGAAAAGCGCGGATAGCGTTCGGCGATGGCCAGGCCGCCGTCGGGGGCCAGCCCGCCCAGCAGGATGTCGGAGAAACGTTGCGGGGCCATGCCACCGCGGGTCGAAATGTAGTTCATGGGCGGTTTGCCATCATTGAATACGCCGCACACAGAGGGTGCGGCGATGGAAAGGAACCTGGGAGGAGCAGGGGGCCGGCGCATGGCCAGCCACCGATCCGTCAGCCGTTCAGATGCTCGAGCCGCAGCTTCACCACGCGGCCATTGATGCTGCCGAGGGCCTCGATCTTCGCCAGCGCGGCATTGACATGCTTTTCCACTGCCAGATGCGTCAGCACGATGATATCCGCGCGATCGGCGGCACCCTCTGCTTCGGAAACCGGCCGTTGCAGCATCGCGTCCACCGAGATGTCTGCGTCGGCCAGGATGCGTGTCACGTCCGCCAGCACGCCGGGCTGGTCCTCGGCATTCAGGCGCAGGTAATAGCAGGTCTCCACCTCATCGATCGGCAGGATCGGCAGGTCGGCCATCGCGGTGGGCTGGAATGCCAGATGCGGCACCCGGTTTTCCGGGTCGGCGGTGGCCAGCCGGGTCACGTCCACCAGATCGGCGATCACGGAGGAGGCGGTCGGTTCGGCGCCAGCGCCAGCGCCGTAATACAGCGTGGCGCCCACGGCGTCGCCCTTCACCAGGATCGCGTTCATCACGCCATCCACATTGGCGATCAGCCTGCGGGCCGGGATCAACGTCGGCGCGACGCGCAACTCGATGCCATTGGGCCTGCGGCGGGTCACACCCAGCAGCTTGATGCGATAGCCCAGCTCCTGCGCATATTTGATATCGACGGCTTGCAGCGTACTGATGCCTTCCAGGTAGGCCTTGTCGAACTGCACCGGAATGCCGAAGGCGATGGCGCTCATGATGGTGAGCTTGTGCGCAGCGTCGTGGCCTTCGATGTCGAAGGTGGGATCGGCCTCGGCGTAGCCCAGGCGTTGCGCTTCCTTCAGTACGTCGGCAAACGCCGCGCCCTTGTCGCGCATCTCGGTCAGGATGAAGTTGCTGGTGCCGTTGATGATGCCGGCCACCCACTCGATCTTGTTGGCGGTCAGGCCTTCGCGCAGCGCCTTGATGATGGGAATGCCACCAGCGACAGCGGCCTCGAAGGCTACCATCACGCCCTTTTCCTGGGCGCGGGCGAAGATTTCATTGCCGTATTCCGCGATCAGCTTCTTGTTCGCGGTGACCACGTGTTTGCCCTGCTCGATCGCGGTCAGGACCACTTCCTTGGCGATGGTGGTGCCACCAATCAACTCCACCACGATGTCGACATCGGGATGGCGGACGACTTGCAAGGCATCGTCGAACAGTTCAACGCCTTCGCCTACCAGTTCGCGGGCGCGATCCAGCTCGCGGTTGGCGGCGGCGCGAATCACGATGGGCCGACCGGCGCGCCGTGCGATTTCCTCGCAATTGCGTTTCAGAACGGTTGCCGTGCCGCCACCGACGGTGCCGACACCGCACAGACCCACGTGAATCGGTTTCATTGAAAGTCCTTTCAAGAGCAGGACAAGGCCGCATTGCGTGCCTTATCGGAATGGAATCGATGGTTTACCGCAAGGCATCGCCGCGCGCGTTCGGCAAGAGGGCGGAACGCGACGGCGTGCAATACGGGACAACGCGCATTATGCGGTACCGTGGCGTTTTCGGTAACCGGCCAGGAAACGGTCCAGGCGGCTGATTGCCTCGTTCAGATCGTCCAGGTGTGGCAGGAACACCACGCGGAAGTGATCCGGTGCAATCCAGTTGAAGCCGGTGCCTTGTACCAGCAGCACTTTTTCCTCCTGGAGCAGTTCCAGCATCAACTGTTGGTCGTCTTCCAGCGGATAGAGCTTGGGGTCGAGCCGGGGGAACATATACAGCGCAGCCTTGGGCTTGACGCATGTGACGCCCGGAATCGCGGTCAGGCGCTCCCACGCCAGATCACGCTGCTTGGTCAGCCGGCCGTTCGGCGCCACCAGATCGTTGATGCTCTGGTAACCGCCCAGTGCGGTCTGGATTGCGTACTGGCCCGGGACGTTGGCGCACAGCCGCATGGTGGACAGGATGTTCAGCCCGTCGATGTAATCGCCAGCCACCTTCTTGTTACCGGATACCACCATCCAGCCGGCCCGATAGCCGCAGGCACGATAGTTCTTGGACAGCCCGTTGAAGGTCACGAACAGCACATCGTCGGCCAGTGAGGCCAGCGAGGTATGCGTAGCGCCGTCGTACAGCACCTTGTCGTAGATTTCGTCGGCATAGATGATCAGGTTGTGCAGCCGCGCCAGCTCGACAGTCTCCTTGAGCAGATCGTCCGGGTACAGTGCCCCCGTCGGGTTGTTGGGGTTGATCACCACGATGGCCTTGGTGCGCGGGGTGATCTTGGCACGCATGTCATCGATCGCCGGCAACCAGCCATTGGCTTCGTCGCACAGATAGTGACGCGGCGTGCCGCCCGCCAGGCTCACCGCCGCCGTCCACAGCGGATAATCCGGGGCCGGTACCAGGACCTCGTCGCCATTGTTCAGCAGGCCCTGCATCGACATCACGATCAGCTCGGAGGCGCCATTGCCGATATAGATGTCGTCCACCGTCACATCAGCGATGTTCTTCTCCTGCGTGTAATGCATGATCGCCTTGCGCGCAGGAAACAGCCCCTTGGAATCCACATAGCCGGCCGCGTTGGGCAGGTTGCGGATCACATCCTGTACCACCTCGTCCGGCGCATCGAAACCGAAATTGGCCAGGTTGCCGATGTTCAGCTTGATGATGCGCTGACCATCCTCCTCCATCTGCCGCGCTCGCTCCGGCACCGGTCCGCGAATTTCATAACAGACGTTCAGGAGTTTGTTCGACTTATGGATCTGGTGGGTCATGGCAGGCCACGCGGGCGAAGGAGGAAACCTCACATTCTAACGAAAGCGGGCGGGTCGGGTGGATACAGCGCAAGGGAAGGTGCGGCAAAACAGTTGGGTTAGAATTGCGGCTTGCCATCAAGGGTTTAAGCATGAAGCTGCATCGCACCACCACTACCCACCTCAACCAGTTCACCGGCTATGGCGAAGGCTATGTCATGGTGAACGAGGAACGCTTCGAAGGTAGCCTGATCGTCACGCCCAATGAAGTGCGCGAATGGCGGCCCGACGGCTTCGCCAGCCTGGAAGAGAACGACTTCACCGCACTGCTGGCGCTGGCTCCCGAACTGGTGTTGCTCGGCACGGGCAGCCGCATCCGCTTTCCACATCCCCGATTATCGCGTGGCTTGGCGGCGGCGCATGTCGGGCTGGATACGATGGATACCGGCGCGTTATGCCGTACCTTCAACATCCTTACCGCCGAGGAACGCAAGGTGGTGGCGTTGGTGCTGACGGCCTGAGGGAAGGGCTTTGCAGAATAGACCGGACATTGCGGAACAAAGTGATGAAAACGAAAAAAGCGGCTTCTGGTCTGGAAGCCGCTTCTTTATTACTGGTGCCCCGAGCCGGGGTCGAACCGGCACACCTTGCGGCGAGGGATTTTAAGTCCCTTGTGTCTACCAATTTCACCATCGGGGCAGGGTCGGGGATTCTACCCGGATTTTCCGGCGTGGGGCACTTGTCCGCCTCAGCCTGGGCATGCCCCGTCTGTGATCACTGGAGTGATCCGGCATTGCTCGCGGCCCAGCCATGCTCGCTGGCTGCTACGCTGCCGAATACCCGGCAACCGCTATCCAGCAATACCCTGGGAGCGCTGACCGACGCTGGCTGATGCCACAACCCGATCACCGACCTGGGCGACAAGACCACCTGTCGATGTGAAAGCACTGGCCCGCTGATGCGCACGCCAGGGCCGATGACCAGGATGCCGCGCGCGATGATGCCGCCGTTGATGTGTGTGCCGGCGCTTACCATGATGTTGCCGTCCACCGTGAGACCACCATTGATGCGCGCGTGATGACCGATGTACAGATTGCCATGTACGAACAGGTCGCCCTGGGTATGGCTGCCGTCATCGAGCGTTACATCCCCGGTTTTTACCGACTGCGTCCCCGGATGGCGGGGCCAGGCCGGTGCGGGCTGGAACGGCGCGCAGTTGCCGAAACACAGCTCGTCGGCGGCCAGTCGCTTGAAGCGCAATGGTAGTTTCACGTCGAGCCGGCCGCAGGTATGGATCGAGACCGGGTCATGATCCGCGCTCTGGGGGGCGGACAAGGTGCTATGCGTATCGAATGGCACGGCTGGGCCATGCGGTACGCCCAACGTATTGTGGAAACGGCGTAGCTGCGCTTGCGCGGCTGCGGGGAGTGGGAACATCAGAATCAGGCCGCTCACGGCTTTCAGCACGGGGGTCATGGCGAAATCCTTCGGCCAGTTCCTTGCCTGGCCACTGTGTATCCACGGATATGGGTAAGCGCCGCCATGATTGACGCTACGGGGGGCACATCCGCGTGGGACTGCTAGTAATAGGCTGCCGATGCCGAAGGAGGGTTGCGTTGGATCAAACCCGCCGGGTTGATGGCCGAGTTGATGGGGGTTTTCCGAGCTTTCTTAGCCGCTTCAACTACTGGAGCGGGAGTGCCGCTTGGATTTGAGACGGAGTGCTGCGCAGCTTGGGCAACGCAGGTGGGATGCCCGGTACGATGAATATCGACCAGCGAGCGAGGAGGACAGGCGAGCCTACTCGTCCGCCTGTCCCGAGTGAGGTGACCAAGCCTGAAGGCGGAGATCGGCCTTCAGGCTTGCTGTCTGGCACTCAGCCGACAATTTCCTCCGGCCAACTGGGCATGAAGCTGGCCAATTGCTCCCGATCCATCTGGGCGATCTGTGCTTCCAGCTCCAACCGGCGCTGGTAGATTGCCGCCCCGCGCTCGACGCAGGCGGTCCATAGTGTCTGCAGTTCGCCCAGCGTCATCGGGATCACCTCGCGTGCAGCGTCAACCCATACGCCACCGGGCACCATGCCGGCGAGCAGGGAATCGCGAATGTCCTGGAGCGCCTCGGGGGTGGTCAGCCAGCGCCTCCCCGCATGGTCGATGCCGGCGGCGCGCTCGGCAGTCTCCCACGCTGGCAATCTGGACAGTAATTCGAAACGTGCCGCGTTTATGTCCAGTTCAGGTTTGTCTGCCAAAAAAGGTTTGCCGTTTTCGTCTGCCGTGATGATACGACCATTGTATTGGCCATCCAGTAAAAATAAATATTCATCATCTGTTATGACGATGGCGTCATTCGGGATCTGCGTGTTGATGGAATGATTGTAAAAACAGTTCCTGGATTTTGAATAAAGAATTTGGTTCCCCTTTTAATTGCCAATGGCAATCCATCTCACACTAAAAGTGCCACTTGCGGCATTTGTGCTTGCTTGATATGAGAAGCCGCCGCTTGTCAAGTTGGTCAGGTTTATATCAATTCCAATGTTGGTCGCATATACGCCAAAACAAGAGTGGGATACGTGAAAACATTGGCTATTGAATGAAACCGGAAATGTAATCGAGCCGTTTGTTGTATTGTACGGAATGATTGCCACTCCACCCCATTGGATAATTAAACCGCTTGGCAATTTCTGATATCCATTGCTGGCCAGCAACGAGCCAAATGCCGCCGACGCGCCGAGTTGAACGCCGCCCCACGCATACCATGAGGTACCGCCAACGAAGGCGATGGTGATGGTATCGCCAGAACCCAGCAAAAACGATCGGGGAGTACCATTGCCGATTCCAAATAGGTTGTTTCCCGCTCCTGCTTGGACGGTGACAATGCCAACGCCAACATTATTGATTTGGTAGCTTGCTCCCGCCGCAACTGTTGTGCCTGGCGGCAGCGTTAGCGTAATTGTTCCTCCGGCGTTGATGATCCGACCAGCCAGCACTGCGGGCAGTGTTTGGCTGGTTGTTATGCCGACTTCGCCGGAAAAATTGCCCAGCGCCCGCTGTACAAAGGCACTTGTCGCGGCAACGGTCGAGTTGTCAAATTGAGCCAGAGTCGTGAATACGCCAGTACGGCGCAAGGCCTGTAACAACTGGGTGTTAAGCCCCTCCGTCGGAGTTAAGCCCGCCGCCTCAATAATGCCCAGCAGTTCATCGGTAACGGCGTTGGACCAAGAGGCAGTGTCGCGGCTCGGAAGTAGGCCGGTTTGGGGGTTGCCATCGGTGAATTTGCCATTGAGCAGATTTACGCTGTGTACTGAATGGGGATAGTCCATGGATTGCTCCCGTAAAATAGAAAAGCCCGCTTTGCGGGCTGGCTTGGACAATTGATATTTGGTGGTGGCTGCGAAATTGAGGGAGTTGGAGTTCGCAACGAAGCACTACCAGCTGGGGAAAAATTGCTCCAACTGTTCTCTTTCCATGGACTCGATTTCAGCCTCCATTTCCAGTCGGCGCTGATAAATGGTCGCGCCTCTGCTGACGCATGCAGCCCAAAGTGCTCGCAATGTGTCCAGCGTCATGGGGACTTTATGACGCTCCGCGTCAATCCAGACACCATCTGGGACCAAGCCAGCAAGCAGTGCATCGCGAATATCCTGCAACGCGGCTGAGGTGGTCAGCCATTGATGGCCTGCATGGTCGATGCCGGCTGCACGCTCGGCAGATTCCCAGGCGGGAAGCTGGGCCTGAGCAGCGGATCGCAGCGTTTCAAGCGAGGGCGGAGTCGAAGGATTTGCTTTGCTTAGCGCATCCGCTTCCGACAATGAAACAACATTTTCGGGGATGGCATGATCCTGTGAGCCGTCTGCCTCAAAGGCCAGAATCTCTCCCTCCGCACTCAGGAAATACTTCATTTCGGTGGTCATCAACGAGTCTCCAGCCAACCAATGATGTTGTAAGGGCCAGCGGGCAACCGATAGGTCGCGCCGGGAGGCACGATGAACTGCCCGGCAACCGAAAATCCCGAGCCGGGGAACGATGAGCCACCGAGATTGAATCCGTTGACAACCAGTACGCAGGATTGGTTGACGTTTGTGGTCTCCAAAGATAGGGAGACAACAATCGGTCGGCCGTACGTATTGGTGTAGGTGACGCCGCTTGTGCGGCTCCCCCTCATATCGAGGATTTGCGTACCCACCGCTGCCAAGCCACCTGCATTGGGATTGATCCCTGCCCAATCGCCGGCTTTGCGTCGGACGAAGAGGTAGATTGCACCTGCCGGTACTACACCACCGTGGCCGCCTATTGCTGTGCCTCCTGATGCTATGACTGTCAACGCATAGGCGCCAGAGTTCGATGAGTTGTAGAGGGTAATGCAACCCCCTTCCGGTACCGTGGCTGGATCGGGTAGCGTGACATTGATGTTTGTAGTCGGCGTGAATTGGATGAATGTGCCAACGTGCGCTCCTGTCAGGGTCTGTGCGGGCACGTAGCTGAATACATTGGCGTAGTTCCCCAGTGCTCGTTGCACAAAAGCAGTAGTTGCCGCCGCAGTCGAATTGTCGAATTGTGCTTGTGTGGCAAATACCCCAGTGCGCCTCAGCGCCTGCAAAAACTGATTGCTCAATCCTTCGGTCGGAGTCAACCCCGCCGCCTCGATCACATTCAACAACTCATCGGTCACCCCATTTGCCCAGGACGACGGATCCAGGCTCGGCAATAGCCCGGTCAGTGGATCGCCATCGGTGAATTTGCCGTCGAGCAACCCCACGTCGGGCACGGAATGCGGATAGTCCATCGCTTAGCTCCCATAAGAAAACAAAACCCACGTATGCGCGGGTTTGAGTTTGTTGATCATGCATTCCAGCTGGGTATCGCCCCAGGTCTGGAACGGTTCGCCGAACGGGTCGCCGCATTCGCGCGGAACGACCGGTATTACCGGCAGCCTCAACTGCCAGACGAATTGCCAGCGCCATCCCCCATACCGCTGCCCCAGGCGCGAGTGTCCATAACGTCGGGCGCGGTATTCGGTGATGGTGGCGTTGGGGTGTCCATAGCGCGCCGCCACGTTGATGAAATAGTTGCGCGATTGCCCACCAGTGGCGGCCAGCTTTGCGGCGACGGCGTTGCGGCGTTCCTGCACGGTCTGGCTGCCGAGCAACGAGCATTCGTCGGGCAGACCGGCAATGCGCTCCCAGTCAGCCAGCAGTTCATAACTGGTCGGCGGATAGGTTTCACGCAGCAGTTCGTTCGACCGGCTGTCGACACCGGCCAGGCCGGCGCCGAAAGCACCCAGTACGCGCTGCAAGGTGCTGTCCGGCTCGCGTGGCCAGGCCAGGCCCAGTGGCAGCAGCGCGGACAGTTGTTGGCGATAGTCTTCGGCGGTCATTGCCATGTCACGCCTCCGAATACCGTCATCTCCAGTTGCTCGGCCGTTACGTCGGCGGTGGGGCTGACCAGAGTGTGGTCGATTTCGCCGGAGGCCAGGCTGATGGCCTCGGTGATGTGGCTGCGCAGCAGGGTGGCGCCGGGCGCGGCTTCGCGGGTGTGCAGGTCCTTGAGCGAGGCGATCACCGCATCGCGCACCGCCGGGGTGCCAGGCACCAGCCGGATGGTGTAGGCCACCGGCTTGGGCGTCGGCGCCTGGGCAACGAATTCGGCGGTGACTGGGCGCAGGCTGTCGATGTGGGCCTGCACCGCAGCAACCTCGTTGGCATCCGGGATCGGGTCGGCGTCGCCGTCGCGCACGAACACCACGCCAATGCTGCCGAACCCGAACGGGCTGTCTAAGGTCCAGGCGCGGGTCACGCCCGGTACTTCCAGTGCCCAGGCCACATAATCGGATGCCGCGCCGCCCTGCGGCGGACGCTGGATGCGCGCGATCAGGCGTTGGCGCAGGGCGGAATCCGGCTCGACATCGCTGCCCTGGGTCAGGCCCGGTGCGAGTACCGTGGCGTTGCCATTCAGTCCGGCAATGGAGTTGGTCACCGTCAGCGTGGTGCCTGTGTCGGCATTCCCGCTAGCCCCCGCTTCGCGAGCAGTGACCGTGGCATCCACGGTGCCGCCGGTGCCCAGGGTGGTATCGGCCGTGGTCAGGTATTCGCGATTGTCGGCGCGTGCCAAGGGAGTGCCTTGCGGCACGATGGTGCCCGGTGCGCCGGTCAGGCGAATCGATCCCTGGGCCAGCGCGGCGGGCTTGCGACCTTCGGCTAGCCAGATCGAGGCCCAGCGATCGAGGAACTCCGTCTCGCAGGTGTCGGGAAACACTTGCAGCGATAGCCACGACAAATAGCCATACATCTGGTGCAGACCGCCGGCTTGCACGCGGCCGAGCACATTCAGGTTGGAGTGGCGCAGGCGGGTGTCGGCGCCGGGCAGGCGGGCTTCGAACTCGGTCAGTTGTGCTTCGACCAGTTCGGGCAGGGTAGGGCGGTTCAGGCTCATGGTGTCAGCTCAAATCGGAAGGGTTGGGAATCGATGGCGACGTCCAGACGCAACAGGCCGGTGCGCGGGGCGCTGGCTGCGATGTCCAGTGCCCGGGCGTGACCGTCGTCGATCAGCCATTGCAGCGCTTCGCGCCCGTAGGCTTCGGCGCGCCGCAAGGTAGAGGCGGTCTGCTTTTCGCGGGCCAGCAGCCACAGGCGCGAGCCCAGCGGCACCGCGCGTTCATCGCCTATCGGGATGGCATCGCCCCACCAGCCGCGTGGGTCGCCTTCCACGTCGTCGCCGGGTTCGGCGCGTCGATCGGTGAACAGGCTGAGCAGCACGGCGGTATCCAGTTCGTCGCCTTCGACCAGTCCAACCGCGGCCGGCTGCCAGTCGCAGCCGCGCTCGAAGCTGTAAAAGAACGTTTTCAGATCCATCACATCACCTGGGTGGGTTTACCAGTGGTACCGCCGCTGGCGTTGGTTTCGGGGTGGACGTGATCGGCGAATACCTGGCGCATTCCAGCTACGGTGCGGCTGTTGCCGCCGGCGTTGTCAGTGATGTCGCTGGCGGTCTTGAGCTGGCCGCTGGTGGTGACCAGCGGGGCGTTCAGCTTGACCAGGGGCGTGTTCAGTTCGACCAGCGCGCCGGCATTGACGCGTAGCGTCTGGGTGCTGATCTCGATCAGCCGACCGTTCTTCAGATGGATGCGATCACCTTCGTGGGTGTAGATGCAGACTTCACCCGGGGCGAGGCCGCTCGGGCGATGGCGTTCGTCGTCCACCGCGGTGGCGACCAGATGGTCGCGGCTGCCAGCCACAGCGACCAGGATCGCGGTGGCGCCGGGCAGCGGTACGCTGGTCAGGCCGTAGTTCTGCGCACGCTCCACGTCGTCGCGCGTCTCGTCGGCTAGCGCCGAAACCTGGAGCCGTTGCAGGCCGGTTGCGTCGTTCACCAGGTTGAGCACCGCGCGCGCCACCATCAGGCGCACGCGGCGGGCAAGTCGTTCGATCATCAGTTCTGTCCCCAGTCTTGGCTTTGCGTCGTGCCGTGGCCCACCGTCGAGGACGGCTTGGCCGGGGCGCCTTTGTTGCGTTTGCCACGTTTCAGCTGCGTGGTGGATTTGCCCTCCAGCCGATCGAAGGTGCGTGGATCGACCAGCGTCAGCGCGCAGCGCTCACCCCCCGCACCGAGCGTGTAGCTCACCGCCGAGATCAGCACGTCGCCGTCCGCGCGCAGCAGGCCGGATTTCAGGTTCACCCTCAGGTTGGGCTGCCACAGTGGCAGCCCATCGCCCTGGCGCCAGCCCACTACGTCCACCGTTGCCTGGTTGGCGCGGGCGGTGCGGATGGTCTTTTCCCAGTCGGCGCGTTGCTGCACCGTGGGGCCTTCGGCCTGATCCTCGGCCAGCACGATCAGCGGCCGGTGCCGCGTCACCACCTCATCGTGGCTGCTGCCTTGCTCGGCGTGGCGACCGCGGCTTTGTGCCTTGACGCGGTAGAAGCTGTAGCGCTGCGCCCAACTGAAGGTGGCTTCGCCGCTGAGCAGGTTGTCGCCTTCCACCAGCGCGGCCTGCGCCTGTTCGGTGCCCGGACGGGTGATGTACACGGCGCCGTCGCCACGCGTGGTCAGCAGTAGCATGCGCAGGCGCGCCATCCGTTCCAGGCAGTCGAAGACGGTTTCGCCTTCCTCGACGTTCCAGCTCTTGAACGGCTCGTCGGCCTGCTTTCGCACCGCCGGATCGACGACGACCTTGAGATCGAACGGACCGCATAGGTCGCGCGCAATCCGCGCCAAGCTGGTCTGCTTCCACTGGCCGGAACCGTGGCCGGCACTGCAATCCACCAGGTCGCCGGTGGCGTCGCGGCCACTGACACCCAGGCTGCGTGATTGCGCGTCGAAGCGCAGCGACACCTGATCGATGAAGCCCGTGACCACGGGCTGGTCGTCGATGGTCACCACGCAGGCTTCGCCAGGCTTGACCGGCCGGGCGGTGTCGTTATCCGGCCAGCGCTCGGTCAGTTGCAGGGTGAAGCTGCCGGCCAGTTGCTCCAGGCCGCGTTGCAGCGAAATCTCGGTCCAGCCGCCATAGATCCGACCGCCTACTTTGAGTTGGAGATTCGCCATATCAGGTCTTCAGCAGGTTGAGAGTCCGCCCATCCGGCACGAAGCCGGGATGACGGATATCGTTGCGCACCACCAGATCCAGTTCGGCATCGAGGTTGCCGTTCTGGCGCCAGGCCACCACCAGAGCCGGCTCGCACACGCCTTGCCAGATTTCGCGCAACTGCGCGGTGGCGGGCAGGCGTTGGGCGACGGCCCGGATGGTGGCGGCTTTGAGTGCCAGCAACGCCGGATAGGTGAGATCCGATGCCTGGTCGGCCAGGGTGTCGATGGCTTCGAACACAGTGTCGCGCATGGCGATCAGGTCGGCCGAGGCCAGTACCGGCGCCGTGGGCAATGCCATGGCTGCCTGTGTTACCGCGATGATGCGGGTGGCCTGGTCCAGCGCCAGCCGGTTGCGCAGGTTGGCGACGTTGACCGGCGTGCTCGGCAGCATCACGTGGCGGGCCGGCGACTCGAACAGCAGCGGCTTCACCGCATCCAGCGCCTGGGTACCGCCATTGGGGCGGCGGCCGGTGACGATGCTGTCGAAGTCCTGGCCGAAACGTTGCAGGCGAATGCTGATCCGCTGCAGCGATCCGACCAGCCGCTGATAGAGCGCGGCAGGCGTACCCAGCAGCTTTTCCAGCGAGTTAATCACTTGGTCGACTTGTTGCTCGATGCGCTCCAGCGCGCCCAACTGGCGCTCGATCCAGTCGAAGGTCTGCTGGGCCGCCACCAGTGCCTCCAGAAAGTCGCCCACGCCTGCTTCCAGTGCGGTGAGCAGGTCGCCTTTCAGCCGCTGCGCGCCGATCTTCCATTGCGCGGCGAAGTCCTGCCCGCACACGGTGATCAGCCGGTCACCGGCTTGGCGCAGCTGGGCTTCGGTGTCGATCTGGCTGTTCGGCAACTCGTTCTTGCCGGCTTCGGCAAACTCCAGGCTGAGCCGCGCCATGCCGCCCTGCTCGGTGGTTTCCTCCAGCGAGCAGCGCTGTGCGACCACCTGCTGGTGACCGCGCGACGGCAACACCAGCTCGCCCGGGCCCGGCTGCTCCAGCGCCGCCAGCAGGCGGTCGCGTGCTGCGCGGTAGTCGGGCCCAAGCACGAAGGCATCCAGGGTGAAGGTCCGCGCCTTTCGGCCCAGATCCTCGGCGTAGGGCAGGTCGCGCAGCGGGTATTCGGTCAACTGTACGCGCCGGCCGACCTCGCCACCGCTGCGGCTGATATGGAACGGCACGCCGCGGAACGAAGCCTTTTCCAGTTGGTCTCGCCAACTCATCAGAAACCTCCTTGGTGGTAGTTGCCGGTCTTGGCTGCGGTGGCTTGCAGCTTCACGCCGGCACCGGCCGGCTGGGTGACGCTGGTCTGACCGGTGAGGTAGGGGGGCATGGAGACCTTGACCTCGACGGTGCCGGAAACCTTTTGCGGACCGAGCGCGCCGGGAGACAGGGTGTTGGGCGATATATCCTGGCGGCGATTTGAAGGGACTAAAGGATAGGTTGCCGGGCTGTTTTCAAACCCCGGATTAATGAAGTATTGGTAATGCTGCGATTTATTTGGACCTGATGCATATGGCGGATCCAGCGGGCGATTGATATTGATCTTCTTGGGGTAGCCTTTCGCCTGGGTCACGGCGGGATAGTCGTAAATTCGGCTTTCTTGTTGCCCGTAATTTGAATAGTGGTGGTAAGGGTTTACCGATAAGCCCGGCTTGAGGCGGCGGCGATTGGCATATTGGTTTGCCTGAGCCGAAATAGGATAGTCGGAGGCTCGGTTTTCCTGCTGTCCATGATTCGGATAGTGGTAATATGGGCCCTCTGAGGGAGGCGCTTCTAGTTTGGGGCCATTTTCCACTGCTTGATTAAAGAGCCATTTTGCTTGGCGAAAAAGTCCCTTGGCCGGAAAAGCAATATCCGTCAATAGGGGGGCGAAATGAGCGGCAGTCAGGCCCAGCCCGACGATGGTGTCCACTGGCCCAAGCTCTTCTTCGGCCGGTGTGCCGTTCGGCCAGTTCACAACCACTACCGGAATGGCATCGCCGTGGTTGCCATCATCGAGGCCGGACAACGAGCCGTTTTGGTTCTCCCTCGGCTTGAGTAATCCCAATTGATCAAAACCGAATCGAAATGCGTCGGCGTTCGGCCCCGTATAGTCTTTAAGGAAATTTGCTGTTTTATGAAGGCCATTAACATAGCCCTGGGTGACCCCAGAGTTTTGCAGAGAAGCCTCGTTCTTGATTCGGAGGCTTTTCGCAACCCCGGCATCGGAGTTATCTGCAATGAGCTTCCGCTGGTGGATCAGGCCCTTTGAGCTGCTCGCTTCATTGTGGATTTTCTGATATTCAGTCTGATTGGCGACCAAAGCCTGCTGGAAGTCCCGTGCTTCCCGACTGCTGAACAATTGACCCAGCTTGGTGGCATCGCCACCGGTGACGGTGTCTGCCAGTTTGGCCATGTACAACAACGGGTCGCCGCTGGCGATTGCGTTCTTTTTCTCTTGTTCAAAATTACCGACGCCCAATTTCTGGAATTTATGAGCTATCCCTCCTGAGTTGAACTCATTCAGGAAGCCGTTCAGGTTGGCGTGTGCTTGCTCCGGATCGGCGTTATCTTTCGCGGCGATCTGCAGGGCGGCAGTAACTGAGGAAATTCCGGATGTGCCTCGCAGGCCAAGGGTTGAATTCTTTGCCGAGGTGATCAGGGACGGTATCTTTTGTAGTAGCTGATTGAAGTTTAAAGTGCCTGATCTTCCCGATGCGGCGATGATTTCAAAAAAATTGTCGGCGTCCTCGGACCTGACTCCAAAATCGAGATGTGCCCTGGTCACCGCTTTGCTCAGAGGAGCAAGATCATTATTGGTAGCTGTCGCGGCTCGACCGGCCGCCTCGGTCAGGCCCAGGGCAGCATCGGGTTTGACATTGCTTTCAACTGTGCTTTTGAAACCATTGAGCAGTTCTTCTTGATATTGGTTGGTGCGCTGGCTCATGCCGATAAGCTGGGCATTCCAACTTGCTACGGTGGACTCAAGTCCTTTTTTTTGAATTCCGGCCTGACCGGCAATGTAGCCGAGTTCATCCCGGGTGGCGGTATATCGGTGAGCCGCTTCGAGAGGCGCTTTCGCTACATTCTGGAGCCCTTTGATGGCTGATTCTGCGACGGCTTCGACAGCCTTTTCTCCAATGATCCCTAATATATATTGCATTGCCATATGGCTCTCCTACTGCCTTTGTGCTGAACGCCGTGACAAAGTCTTCGGCGCACCAGTGCACAGAGGCGTGGGGCCGAATTGCATTCCTTGCATGGTTCCTCCGCGACCTGCCGGTCGCGAAGGAACGCTCAATCAGACTCAGACACCGTGCCCTTCAGCCGCAGCACCTGGTGATGCCAGAAGCGAAACTCGCTCCAGCGCATCGCCCAGACCTCCGAGGGTGCGATGCCGCCGGCGACCACCAGGTCGCCGGCCATGTCCTGCCAGTTCAGCGGAACCAGAACAAAAAAGGGTTCACCGCCCGGACCACGGCCTCGGTGTCATCCGTGTTCAGCCGGTCGAGCACGCTGGACGGCAGGCCGGCGAGTTCCGCGGCCAGATCAAGCGAGCTGGCCAGCACGGCTTGCGGGTTGGCCAGCACGCGAAAATCGCCAGCGCACGGTTCGCGCAGGCGCAGTTCGGTGATGTCCTCCTCACCGAAGCGCAACGGTTTGCTCAAGGTGACGACGAGGGGAAACTGGATATCCTGGTTCATCGTTTAGGCCTTTTCGCAGTGAGTGCCGGCGAACTTCAGCGTGACTTCGCCTTCGCCGCCGGTGAACTCCGGCGGTTCGGTCAGGAAGGCGTTGCGCAGGGCGTAGGTGGCGCCGATGTCGGTCTGGAACACGAGGTTGGTGTCGACGATACGGCCGAATTCGACCAGATCGACATCGCGGCTCAGCACGATGGTGCATTCCACGGTCGGGGTCTTCACCTTTTCCGTGTAGCCGACGGTGCCGAGATCGGTCTCGACCGGGGTGCGTTCGACGCCGCCGACATTGAGCTTGGCGCCGGACTTGCTGCGCAGACGCGAGCCGTCGATGCTGATGAATACACGTCCTGCGAACTGGGTATTGCCTGCCATGGGGAATTCTCCGTTGCTTGAAAAAGGCGGCCCGCATCGAGGCGGGCCGGGTAGGGCATCAGCCCTGGTTGATGCGGATGGCTCGAACTGCCGCGATGCATCGCCCCGTGCCGAGGCATGTCGGGGCATTCAGTGCATGGCGGGTCAGAGCAGGTATTGCACCGCCGCGGCGAACACGCGGAACTGATTGACCACGTCCGGTGGGATCACTGCATTGACGCGGTTGGGGTCGCTGTTGCTGCGCACCACCAGCAAGTCTTCCTTGAACTGGTCGAAGTTCTCCACCAGGCCTGCTTCCTCCAGCTCGCGGAACAGCGACAGCAGTTCGGCGCGCAGGATCACCGGGGTGACGATGGCCTGGCCCGGCGCGTAGTTGCTACCATCGTTGGCCAGCTTGTGGCGCGGATAGCGCAGCGCGATGCGGGCGCGCACGGCGTAGCGGATGTAATCCACCGTCCACTTGGTTTCCAGGTCGAGCAGGCTGATGTCGGCCACGCCGAACGGGTTCTTCTGGTAGGTGGTGATCACGCGCTCGATCAGTGCCGCGCCATCGCTGCCGTAGATCACGGTGCTGATGCCGGAACGCAGCAGCAGATCGCGTTCGGTGCGGGTGAAGCGGCTCTTCAGTTGCGGCGCCAGCAGGCCCGGCACCGGCAGGGTCTGCAACGGACGCGCGGGGTCGATGGCGCCGTAGTATTCGCAGACGCCCGCCCACGATGCGGCGAACTCCCACGCCGGCGTCGGGGTGTCATGGATGCCCAGCACCGAAACATGCGCGCTATTGCGGCCGGCGCCGAAGGTGGTCAGCGAAGCGTGGGTGGCGACCATGCCGGCGAACACGTGGCCGGTGCGTTGCTGCATCGGGCCCCACTTGGCGTCGAGCATGGCTTCCAGCGCGGCCAGCGTGGCGGTATCGGTATATGGCGCGACGATGCTGTAGTACTGGTCGTCGCCGATGGCGGCAATCGCCGGGGCGATATCCGGGTTGCCGGTGCCACCCGACATGGCTGCGATGACGGCGGTAAGACCAACCGGCGTGGTGTCGTCGCTGTAGTAGTTCAGGCGCAGATCGATGCCGTTGCCGTTCAGGCCCTTGTGGCGGGCGGTGAGGGTGATCACGCCGGTGGTCGCGGCGGCTGTCACCGGCAAATCAACATTGGCGGCGACCGCAGCAACCACCTTGGTGGCGATTGTGGCGGCGGCGTCACCCTGGGCCACGCCGACCTGCACGCGCTGGCCAGCCACGTAGAGCGCGAGGATACCGCTGGCGGTGGCCGACCCGGTCAGGGTCAGCGTGCCACTGGCGGCGACGCCCGCTTCCAGATCGTCCACGGCGATGGCCCACATCGCGGTAGTACTGTTGGCGGCTTTGGCGGCGAGCACCATGCGATGCAGCATCGAGCCACGGCCAAAATAGCCGGCGGCCTGATCAGCGTTGCTGATCTGCGTCGGCACGTTCGCGACCACGGTGCCGCCGGCCAAGCGCTGGCCCAGCAGCAGCAGGCGGCGATCCTGTGTCGGCAGGCCGCGTACGGCCTTGGTATGGTCGATTTCGATATATTGGCCTGGGGTGCGGATATCGACGGGGATGGCGTTGAAACTGATGTTTTCCGGCATTTGCTTACTCCACTGAAAAAACTAAGCCCCGCGGGTGGCGGGGCGGGTTTTGGCATTGGTCTGCGGCTTGGTCGCGACGACGATCACGTCGCCGTCGGCGATGCGCCGGTGCCAATACGTGTCGAGATGGACGGCGAGTCCATCGGGCGGCAGCGTGCCGCTGCCGTCGGGCAGCAAGACGCTCAGCGTCGAGGCCCGAGGCTTGATGCGGGTTTTCATGGGGCGGGTCCTGGTGGGTGGTACTCGATTTGCGCGTCTGGAAGGCTGTCGGCGTAGTCGGCGACCAGCCATCGGATGTGTTCGGTGGCGCCGCTGAACGGCTGGGTGTCCAGATCGGCATGCAAGTGGGTGAAATCGCCGAATGCGGGTGTGGTATGCGGCTCGGTTACGTCCAGTTCGGCAAAGGGTTCTTCGTGCCAGGTGGCGCACAAATCCTGCGTGTAGACCAGGCGGGCGCCCTCGCTTGCCACCTGAAGCTGCGTTGCTCGCAACGGCGTCGCTAGCAGCCCGTTGAGCGTGGGGTGACGAACCAGCACACGTTCCACTTCATCCAGCAGTGCTTCGGCCTGATCCTCGGCACCGGTACCGTCTGCCACGACGATGGCCAGGGCAAACTGGCCGTCGTGCGTTGCGCTCGGGATGTCGCTGTTGGAATGCGTCATGCGGCTCGTCACCCGCACCCGTAGTGCGGGCAAGTCGGTATCGGCAATCGCCTGGCTACGGTTCCCCCAGACGCGCGGGCCTGCCGCAGTCTGGTCGCGCAGGCGTGCAACCAGCGCCTGCCGAATGGCCGTCAGCGTATGCATGGCGCGATCCTCGACCATTGCCAGGCCGCGATGCGGCCAGGTGCGAAGGCCCCCTCGACTGGATGCGGCACGAAGCCCGCCACGGAACGAGGGGGCGATGTATTGCGAGCAGGCATGTTGCCTCCTGAAAGACAAAGCCCCGCACAAGGCGGGGCCGGGTGGGATTTTTCGAAACGCGCGGCATGCAGCCTTGCTATTGGCGGTGAACAGATTGCACAATTCGAGGCCGAATTCCATTTATTGGATTCAATTAAAAAACAAAACCCCCGATCGATTGATCAGGGGTTTCGTGTGAGCACAACTTTGTTCACCGTAGCAGAATCTTATCAATCCACTGTCACAGGGGGCAGAAGGGGGATATCAGTACTGAATTCCATCATGGGAAGACACACTGCGTGATCCATATCGTTGCTCGAGCAATAATTTCTCCAATTCATGGTGGCTCCGGTCGAGATGGCGAAACGCCGTTTTTTCCGAGCAGCTCATCTGTTCCGCCCGCTGCCGGGTGGTGCCCCGCCCGAGATACCACACCTTGAACAACTGCCGGCTGGAAAGAGACAGCTTGCTGTGAATCAGCGCATCGAGGGTGCGGATTTCTTCATAATCGATTACCTGCTCACGCCCATCGCAGCCGCTGACGACGATAACCCCGTCGGCATCGCTGGGTGCATAGCTGCGACAATCGCCACCGCCGCTGCGCTCGCGATAGCTGAATTGCACATAGCCGCTGCCGCCATCTTCGCGAATCAAGGACCAGATTGCCCAGGCGCGCAATTTGCTGTCGATCGATTTAAGCATATTTCCCCCATTGGCCGAATGAATGGCGCGGCAGTCAATTAAGCTAAGCCGTGCCGTACCGCCAATTTTGAATGGGAAATGGAAATACCAAGGTGGTGCGGGAATTCAGTGGCGCTACAGGTCGAGTGCCCAAGGTGGAAGGGCAGCACCGATGGCACAAAAAGAGAAACAAATCGTTCCACGGGAGCGTGAACCACTGCTGGTTGACGCGTACGGTGAGGGGGCTTCGGTTCGCAGTTCATCCGGACCTGAAGCGTGGCGAGGGAGTAAGGGAGGAGGGCACGCAAAAGCAAAAAGCCCTGAAGGATCAGGGCTTTGCGTTTGGAGGCGGGGGTCGGAATCGAACCGGCATAGACGGATTTGCAATCCGCTGCATAACCATTTTGCTACCCCGCCGAAGCTGGAAAAAAGGGAAAGTGATTCACTTTCCCTTTTTTGGAATTGGAGCGGGAAACGAGGCTCGAACTCGCGACCTCAACCTTGGCAAGGTTGCGCTCTACCAACTGAGCTATTCCCGCGCTGTCATGTGCTGCAACAGAGAGGCGCATTATGGTGAGCCGCCCATCCCTTGTCAACACCCGAAGCAGAGGAAAATCGCGCTGGAGCGGCGTATGATGTTCGCCACTGGCGGGCGGTTGCGGGATTCGCAATCGGGAAATCCTGTCCGGACAAAGACTTAGTTGTCGTTACCGATCACGATCCCCGCGGGGTGAGCCCGTGGGCTTTGCATGGAGGAAATCCCATGTCTCGCGTTGTCACGCTTGCGCATTACTATACCCAGCCTGAAATCCAGCAAATGGCCGACAAAGTGGGCGATAGCCTGGAACTATCGCTGTTCGCCCGCGACGCCGAAGCGGACATCATCGTATTTGCCGGTGTCCGCTTCATGGCCGAAACCGCCAAGATACTCAATCCGAATGCCACGGTGGTGTTACCGGATCGCGGCTCGACCTGTTCATTGGTGACCCAGACCGATGTCGACGCGCTGCGGCGTTGGCGCGAGTCATACCCCGACCACGTGCACGTCAGCTACATCAATAGCTCAGCCGAGCACAAGGCGTTGTCCGACTGGATCGTCACCAGCCGCAACGTGGACGACATCATCGCCCAGCTCTATGCCGACGGTAAGCAGGTGATCTTCTCGCCCGACCGCAACATGGGCGCCTATCTGAACTTCCAGTACGGCTACGACATGCCGTTGTGGTCTGCCGTGTGCGAAGTGCACGATAAATTCAACCAGGCGGCACTGGACGAGGCATTTGCCGCCGTGCCGGGCGCACGTTACCTGATCGCCCACCCGGAAAGCCCGTTGCCGGTACTGCAATTGGCGGATTACGTGGGCTCGACCTCCGGCATGCTCAAGTGGGTCAGGGAGTTCGAGCGTGAACCTGATGCGGTGATCTTCGTCGCGACCGAGGATGGCATCCTCTACAACATGCGCCAGGCGCGGCCGGACCTGAACATCGAACAGGCGCCGATCTATGCTGGTTGCCAATGCAACCAGTGTCCGTACATGAAGATGAACACCATTGAGGCGGTGAAGCGCGCCCAGGCGGGGCAGGGCACGGTGATCGATTACCTGACTCCAGCGCAGATGGATGCCGCGCGTGCGCCGATTGAACGCATGCTCGAATTTTCCCAGCGCTACTACCAGTAGGTCGCCTCGGCAGGCGGGCCTAGCGTCCGCCACCGGGTCATCCAGGAGCAGGCTGTCACATGAAATACGACTATCTCGTATTCATCGGGCGCTTCCAGCCCGTGCACCTTGGGCACCTCAAAGTGATTGAGGAAGCATTGGCGCAGGCCGGACGGGTGATCGTGATCTGCGGTTCCGCCCGGCAGGCCGTCAGCCCGCGGAACCCGTTCACGCTGGCCGAGCGCGAGGCGATGCTGCGCGCGGCGCTGCCGACGGCTTGGCAGAATCGGGTATTCGTCGTCGGTTGTTCCGACCGCATGTACAACGATCAGCAATGGGTGACCGAGGTGCAGAACCTCGTCGACAAGGTGATCGCGGTGGATACCGCCAGCCTAGGGCATCGGGCAGCGGAGTTCCGCGTAGGCATTGTCGGATCGCCGCCGGGCAATGGCCGGGCGCGGGCCGGGCATTACCTCGATCTGTTCCCGCAGTGGCAGCGCGAACCGGTGGAGGAACTGAGCGCCATCGATGCGGGGCGTATCCGCGAAGCGCTGTTCAATGACGATGGCGCGCGTTTTGGCGCATGCCGTAACGATCTGCCAGCCGCTGTCTACGATTGGCTGCTACGCTTTCGCGAACGCGATGTCTATGCCCAGTTGGCGGCGGAGCAACGCTTCCTCCAGGCATTCCGCCAGTCCTGGGCCGGGGCACCTTACCCACCGACTTTCGTTACCGTGGATGCGGTGGTGATTCATTCCGGGCATATCCTGCTGGTGCGTCGCCGGGGCATGCCGGGCAAGGGGTTATGGGCATTGCCCGGCGGTTTCGTCAACCAGGACGAGCCGATCCGGGATGCCGTGATCCGCGAACTGAAGGAAGAAACACGCCTGAAAGTGCCATCGCCAGTGCTGGCCGGATCGATCCGCGCCAGCCGCGTGTTCGATCATCCGCAGCGCTCGCTGCGGGGCCGTACCATTACCCATGCATTCCTGATCGAACTGGCGCCGACCGGCGAAGGATTGCCCAAAGTGCGCGGCGGTGACGATGCGGATCGGGCGCAATGGGTGCCGTTGTTCGAATTCAATCGTATGGAAGCCAGCCTGTTCGAAGATCACTTCTATATCGTGAGCTGGTTCCTCGGCCAGATCTAGAATTGCGAAGAAAGCCCACGCGGCTGTTTGTGGGGGCTCCAGCCGCGCTTTTCCAGGCTGTGGCCTGAATTCTGTACGTCTGGCCACACCCGGTGCGGGATTTATCAGTTGCGCTCGATGCAAGGCGGTGCTGCTGCGTCTGCCAAAACGAAAACGGCCCCACAGGGCCGTTTCCTATTACGCAACCGCCAGCTTATTCGCCGCGTTGCTTGCGGCGACGCCAAGCCACGCCTGCGGCGCCCAGGCCGAACAGCGCCAGGGTGGCAGGTTCCGGCACCGGCGACACACTGTAATTAAGCGTGCCTTGCCACGGGGCGTAGTTGGTGAATGCCAGATAGAAGTCGAACAGACCGGGACCACCGTCATTATTGAAGGTGAAAGAACCGGCAAAGCTATTGTTGCCCACATTGCTGCTGGTCAATTGCTCGATGAACGGGCCGGGACCGGAGATCTTGCGCAGCACTGCTTGTAGCGAGGCGAGCGAAGCGCTGCCCGCGTTGGGGGTCAATTCGAAGCTGAATTCATACTGGCCGGGGGCGGACAGGCTGAATTGGTTGGCGCTGCTGCCGAGCAGCGTGGATGCCCAGGCGCCATTGCTCTGGATGTTGGCGCTGTGCTGGTACACGGCAGCATTGGCGGAGGCGGCACCCAGCAGGGCGGCGGCGGCGAGTGCAAGCGTCGTAGCCTTCATGCGTATCCTCGTTGTGATAATTAAAGGTGTGCACAGGGTACCGGCTTTTTGTTACCAATTCTTATAAATTTTGTCAGAAATATTATTAAATGCTGATGTATGGAAAATGGCAGGTGACAAGCAAGCTATTGAAAATTAATGATTTCAGGGTCCATTGCAGGAATTGCGGACGGGATTGTAGGAATTTTTCGATGAACGGCAGTAAGAAAAATGACGTAATCGTATGCCGACATCGTGAAATGGAAGGAAAGTTCCTACACAAAAGAGCCGTGAAAGGAAGCGGGTTTATGACTGGCCGGGGTGTTCGAGGGGCAGGGTAGGGGCGGCCGCTGCGGGAGGCGGTGTGTGGAGCTAACCATTTGCCTGGCTGACTGGCTGGTCGCATGACTGATACTTCCTGAGCGGCTTGCGGGGGAAGGCGATCCCTCAAGCTTGGGATAGCCTCGGCCTGTGGCGCCGACCCGGTGTGAAGGATTACGACAGCGCTAGCGAGTGCGGCTGCCGCCGCCCGGCCAGTGGGCGAACTTCCATTCCTGGTAGCTGGGCTTGTCGGCGAAAGACGCGTACTGGGCAGTGAAGCCCCATTGCTTCAACGGCTTCTCGGACGATTTGCTGAAGACACCCATGAAGCCGCCACCCGGCGCTCCGATGTAGGACCAGTCCTCGCCGGTGACCGGGTCCTTATACGGCTTGCGCAGAAAGCGCCGCGCGAAGGGCACGCGTGGGTCCTGGACCAGATCGTCCAGCGTTTTCGGGTACTGGCCGCCGCCCTGGCCGGCATCCTGCTCCGAATAGGCCTTGATAGCACGGCGGATTTCATCGCCGACCTGTAGCAACTGCTCTTCCTTGGCGCGCTGGATGCGCGTTTTCCAGACATCGCCCAGTTCGGCCAGATAGATACCCATCACCAGCACCATCATCAGCACCCAGGCATAAGCAAAGCCGCCTTGATTGCGTCGTTGGGGCGGTATGGCGAATCGAAAGGTGTCAGTACTCGGTAAAGGCTTTGCCATCGCTGCCCTTGCCTGGCGAACTGCTCTTCACGTCGTAGACACCGGTGCCACCTTCCGGGTTGATCACGGTCCAGCCATCGCGCTTGCCGCTGACCGGATCGACCGGCACTTCCCGCAGGTACTTGCGTTCGACCATCTCGTCCAGCGTGGCTGGGTAGCGGCCGGTGTCGGCGTAGAACTTATCGATGGAGTCGCGCATTGCCACCAGGTTATGCCGGAGCACGGTTTCCGCGGCCTTGTCGGTCTGCTGGAAATAACGGGGCACCACCAGCGTCAGCAGACTGGCCATGATGGCCAGTACCACCAGCAGTTCGATCAGGGTAAAGCCCCGGCGGGCAAAGTGTTTCATCGATTACCAATCCCGGTAAGGAACGCCATTCAGCCCGGTGCTGGTGGACAGCGTGTAGACATCGTAGACATCGCGCCCTTCGGCGGGCGAGTCGGGAGGGCTGGCGTAGCTGCGCAGGCCCCAGGTCTGCATGTTGTCCTTGCTCGGGCAATCGCAGAACGGGTCACGCGGCATCCGTCGCAGGAAGTAGATACTACGCCCGGTGGGGTCCTTCACATCCTTGACCCCATCGGTCAGCGCGGCCAGCGTGGGCGGATAGCCGGTTTCATCCAGCGATTTCTGGATGCGGCCTTCATCCGCCGCCTGCTTGTAGGCATCGATCGCACTACGGATTTGCCACAGCGCGCGGCGCAGATCGTCCTCGCGCGAGCGGGTGGCCGCCACCTGTGACAGCGGCAAGGCCACGGAGGCGAGCACTGCCAGGATGGTCAGCGTCACCATCAGTTCGATCAGCGTAAAGCCGCGCCAGCGTTTCATGACTGCGTCCTAGCGTCGTCCCATGCCCCCGCCGCGTACCACCGGTTGCGCGACGGGCTGATCCTGCGGCACTGGTTGCGGCACGGGCTGCGCCTGGGGCTGCGGAACAGGCGCAGGCGCCGGTTGCGGCATCGGTTGCGCGGCACCGCCGCCACCGCCGGTGACGTTGACGGTCGACGCATCACGCAGGCGTAGCGGATCGGTAGAGATCGAAGCCTCAGTGCCGCTTTCGAATTGCGTCACGTACTGGCTGGGCACTGGCAGGTTGCGCACGATGCGCGGCGTGATCATCAGGATGACCTCGGTTTTTTTGCGATCGTCGCTACGGCTGCCGAAGATGCGGTCCAGGATAGGCAGTTCGCCCAAGCCCGGCAGAGCGGCCTTGGTGATCTGATTGGAGCGCTGCAACAGCCCGGCCAGTACCTGGGTCTCACCATCACGCACTGACATATTGGTCTCGGCGCGACGCGTACCGATCTGGTAGGCAATACCGCCGCCAGCGGTCGGCACCTTTTCCACCAGGTTCGATACTTCCAGCGTCACCTTCACACCGATGTCGCCTTCGTTGGTGATGGCCGGCTCTACGTTCAGCGTCAAACCCACATCCTGGTAGTTCACCGTTTCCGAGGTAACGCCATTGGAGTTGGTGGTGGTGATCACCGGCAGGCGATCGCCGATCACGACCTTGGCCTTGTCGCGGTTTTTCACCCGGATCTTGGGGTTGGCCAGCAGCGTGGTGTCGCCACGGCGATGCAGGAAGGTGGCCGTGATTGCCGGGTTGCCCAGGTTGACCAGCACATTGCCGCGGTTGATGTTGGCCAGTTGCGACAGCGTCAGATCACCCGCCGTCTTGCCGTCCGGCGTGGTACTGAACTTGGCGGTAACCGAATCCGGGTAGCGAATGCCAAGGTCGAGCAGGTCGGAACCCGTGACTTCCAGCACTTCCACATCGAAGATCACTTCGGACTGCGGCAGATCCTGTGCCGAGATCAGTCGTTCCGCCACGGCAATCGCTTCGGGCGTGTCACGCATGATGATCATGTTCAGGCGTTCGTCGATGTAGACATCGCGGGTCTTCACCATCTGCTTGAGCATCGCCAGCACCTGCTTCGGGTCAGCGTTGTTCAGGTAGAAGGTACGCATCACCAGATCCTTGTAGTCGCGATCCTTATCGGGCCGCTTCGGGTAGATCATGATGGTATTGTCGTTGAGCACCTTCTTGTCGAGTTGATTGGTCGCCAGCAGCAGGTTGATCACATCCTCCACCGTGGTGTCACGGGCGAAGATCGTGGTGCGCAGGGTGGGCGGTACGTCGCGATCGAAGATGAAGTTCACCTTGCCGATGCGGGCGATGATGTCGAACACGCTCATCAGTGGCTGGTCGCGGAACTGGAGCGAGATCGGGCTCTTCAGCGCCTGGGCGAGTGCCGGCTTCAGGTTGGTTTCGCGGGCGCGGCGCGATTCGATGTCTTCCTTGATACGTTGTGCCTGCGTGTTGCGCGGATCATCGGCGAGGATCTGCTTGGCGACCTGGAGCGCCTCGTCGGGCCGCAGATCCTTGTTCTCCTTGGCGAAACGCAGCATGGAATCGCGTTTGACCGCGCCGTCGAGCTGGGCCAGCGCTTCCCGCGCACGATAGTTGTTCGGCTCCCACGACAGCATCTGCTGGTAACGCGCCACAGCACTGTTGTAGTCGCCGCGCTGCACGGCCAGCTCCGCTTCAGCCTGGAGCTGTTGCAGCAACTTCACCAGTTCACGCTCGTATGCGGCACGCAGCTTGGCGTCCTCGGGGTAGATGGCCAGTTGTTCCTTCAAATGGCTCAAGCCCTGCTGGGCATCGCCCTGCTGGATCAGATCCTGGCCTTGATGGCGGGCCTGGTCGGCGGCACAGCCGGCCAACAGCCCGGCGATGACGATGGGGATGATCAACGCGCGCTTCACGGCGTTCCTCCTACCGGCAGCGACTGCTGCTGGTTCAATGGCAGATAGGTAAAGAGAATGGCGTCGCGGGAGATGTCATCCACGCGATACACGCCAAGCAGGGTTTCGCCCTGCTGAATGCGGCCGAGCGAATCGCAACGCCGGCACAGCACGAATTGTTGACCACTGGCCTCGACCACAATCTGGTCGTTGCCGCGTTCATGCCAGGAGCCGATCACCGAGAACGGCAACGCGGGTGCCACTGGCACCGGGGTCGGTGTGGGCGGCCCCGGTGTGGGTGGGGGCGGTGGCGGGGGGGCCCAGCTCTGGGCTGGAAACAGATTGGCCGGGCCGGCCTGACTGGCGCTGGCAGCGGCCGGTTCACTGGCTGCGGACGCATTGGTTGCCGCTGGCCCGTTGGCGGGTGGGCGGGCGCCATGCCGGGGCGCAACCGCTTCCGGCGTCTGCTGCTGTTCCTGGTACCAGGTGTAACCGGCGATGCCCAACGCGATGGCGACGACGATCAGAACGGGGCGCGACACCATTACTGCACCTCCGTCAGGTAACTCAACTGCAACTGGATCGACAACAGTTCGTCGCCGACCTGCAATCGGGACAGCGACACCGCTTCAACGCGCACGCCCGGCAATTTTTCCAGATCATCGATGAAACCGCGCAGATCGGCGTAGCGGCCGTTCGCGGGGAACTGCACCCCGTATCGCACCAAGTGTCCTTCAGCTTCGCTGACTACCCGGTACTCGGATTGCAGTACGGACAGCCGATTCTTCCCGGCCAGTTGTGCCGATTGCCGCAAGAAAGCGGTAAAGCTGTCGGGCGGGTTGAGCGTTTCGTCCTCGACAGCGGAGGCGGAAACTGCGGCGGGCTGGCGCAGCGCGCGCAGGTTTTTGTCTAGCGTCTGTTCGCGGTCGACGAGGTCGCGCTCGAAGGGGATGACTTCCTGGCGGTAGATCAGCAGCGCGCCCAGCAGCAGCGCAACGCCCACCACGCCGAGCAGGCCGGCGTAACGCGACCACTGTCGCGCATGCCATTTCAGTTGGTTGGCGTTCACGGTTTGGCCTCCCGCCAGCGGACTTCGATCGCCGCCTGGACCGGACGATAGGGATCGGCCAACTTCACGCCCTGGCGGGCGAGGGTGACTTTTTCGATTGCCGGACGCGCTGACAACGCATCCACCAACGACAGAGTGGAGTCCAGCGTGCGGCCTTCCAGTTCCATCTTGATACTGCGGTCGGTCACACTGACATCGATACGGGTGTAGGCGACATCGGGGGTCCAGGTCTGCTCGAGGACCGACAGCGCCGGCAGCATGCGCGACTGCTGAGCGCGCAGGATGGCGGCGACCTTTTCATTGGCCGGTTCTTTTTTCTGTTCGGCCGCCTTGGCTTCCTCCAGCTTGCGCTTGCGTAGCGTGTACTGGTCTTCGCGAGTGGAAATTTCGTCGGCGCGCAGCTTGGCTGCGTCCTGTTCGGTCACCACCCAGAACATGGCGATCGCACCCAGCACGGTCAATGCCAGGCCCAGCCACGGCGTGCTGCGGGGCTTTTTCTGGAAGTCGAGCTGCAATGCCTTCATCGCCGGACCTCCCCTTGCTCCCAGTCGCTGCGATTGGCAAAGCGCGTGTGGATGCCGCCCAGCCATTGCACGTCGAAATCGGCCACTTCGCCGGAGAACATCCTCACTTCCGACGACGCGATATAAAGTTGTTCAGGCAGTTCCTGGCCGGCCAGCATCGCCGCATCGCGCACCAGCGCGGCCAGTGCGTAGGGTTCGGCTTCGTCACGCATCGGGTTGGGCAGGGTGACGACGCCACGCCATGCGCTTTCGCGCCGGAATGCGCAGGTGGCATGTTCGCCTTCCAGCAGCAGAAAGCCGAAGTCGCGCCCCTTCAACTTGGCGTGATGCCGGTTGATGGCGCTGGTCAACACCGGCATCAGTCCGGAAAGCCGCAGTTTCTGGGAGCGGGCCAGTTCGGCCAGCGTCTGGTAAAAGCCCTGGTCAACGGCGGCGGCCAGGCGCGGCTTGCCATACGAGGCGGGGGCGACGCTGATGCGCCAGCTTTCCGCCGAGGTGGCGAACTGGCGACCGAACACCAGCCCGGCGTAGTTGTTCCAGTCGCGGTCCTTGAGCAGCCCTTCCTGCCAAGGGACGACCGCGTAGCGGACCCACGCCCCCCCCAGGATCAGTTGCAGCGCATCCAGCTTCAGCGGACCGCGCGGGGCATCGGCCAGCAACTGTTGCAGGCGCATGACGGCGGTATCGGCATTGTTGTCGATGGCGCCGCGCTGGCGTTTGACGGCCGCGTTCCCCGGCCGTCCCTGACTGGCGAGCAGCACTTCATGCCGCGTGAGCCACGCGCTGTGCTCAATCCACAAAGGTGACACGGTTCACTTCCTGCAAGGTGGTTTCGCCTCGGGAGACGGCATTGAGCGCGACGCGACGCATGGAGATGAAGCCATGTCGCGCCGCAAGCTGCTTGATTTCCACCGCAGGCGCGCGGCCCGCGATAGCTTGTTTGAGTTCATCGTTCAGGCGCAACACCTCGGCAATGGCGCGGCGCCCCAGGAAACCGGTATCGCGGCAGGCCTGGCAGCCGCGCCCTTTGCGAAAGCGCCAGGTGGCGACCTGCTCACGCGTGACGCCCGACACCTTCAGCGTTTCGTCGTCGGGCAGATCATCGGTAATGCAATGTGGGCAGATCTTGCGGATCAGCCGCTGCGCCACCACCCCGATCAGCGCGTCCACGAAGCTGTTGGGTTCCACGCCCATATGCATGAAGCGGTCGAGCACCGAGAACACATTGTTGGCGTGCACCGAAGTCAGCACCAAGTGGCCGGTCAGCGCGGCCTGCACCGCAATATTGGCGGTTTCGCCGTCGCGGATTTCACCGACCAGAATCTTGTCCGGATCATGCCGCAGGATAGAGCGCAGACCGCGTGCAAAGGTGAGGCCTTTCTTGTCGTTGACCGGGATCTGCAACACGCCGCCCAACTGGTATTCCACCGGGTCCTCGATGGTGATGATCTTCTCTTCGCCGGTGTTGATCTCGGAAAGCGTGGCGTACAACGTGGTCGATTTGCCCGAGCCCGTGGGTCCGGTGACCAATAGCAGGCCATACGGTTCATGTGCCAGGTTGCGGATCGCCGCCATGGTGGTGTCGTCGTGACCAAGCACATCCAGGCGCAACTGCTTGAACGAATCGCCGCCGCCTTGCTTGTCCAGTACCCGCAGCACAGCATCCTCGCCCCAGATCGACGGCATGATCGAGACGCGGAAGTCGATGTCGCGCTGGTTCATCAGCACCTTGAAGCGACCGTCCTGCGGCACGCGATGTTCGGAAATGTCGAGTTCGGCCAGCACCTTGATCCGTGACAGCACCTGCTCGGCGGTTTCGACGCCATTGGCACCGCCGATATGCAGCAGCACGCCGTCGATGCGGTACTTGATCGCCAGCCCGCTGGCGGTGCTTTCCATATGGATGTCCGACGCCTTCGAGCGCAGCGCGTCGTACAGGGTGGAGTTCACCAGCTTGACGATGGGGTTGGAGTCCTGCGCGATGGTCGCCAGCGAAATCTCGGTAACGTGCTCGCCGCTTTCACCGCCACCTTCGCCCATGGCGATCTGGTCCATGGCGCGATGCGAGGTCTCGAAGCCTTCGAGGTAGGTACGGACATCGTCGAAGTGCGCGAACACCGAACGGAATGGATTGGTCAGGCGCTGCTGTACCCAGTTGCGGGTCACCGGATCGAACGGATCGGCCAGCACCAGCAGCAAGGTACCGTCGGTGTCCTCGACCACCAGGCATTGACGCGACACCGCGTCGCCATAGGAAACGAGATCGTAGCGCGGGAACAGCGCCGAGAGATCGTCCAGCGTCAGGGCAGGCATGCCGAGGAACTCGCCGACTTCGTCGCGATAGCCGGCGTCGTCCAGGCCAAGCGCCTGTTGCACCAGGAAGGGCATGCCGGCTTCGGCCGAGGTCTGGCGCAGGTGGTGGATCAGGTCCAGCGTCAATTCGCTCATGGCGCGATTCTCCGGCGATGCGTCGAGGCAGGGGCGGGGCGCGGCATCATTGCATGTTTCCGGCGAGTTCGAAGATGGGCATGTACAACAAGAACACGATGGTCCCGATCAGCACGCCGATGAACAGCATCAGAATGGGCTCGAACAGCTTGGTGAACATCTCGATCGCGCGTTCCAGTTCCTCATCGCAGAACTGTGCGGCGCGCTCGGTCATCGTCGCCAGCTCACCGCTCTGCTCGCCGACACGCAGCAGTCGTTCGGACACCGGCGTGGTCAGCCCGTACTTGGGCAGCGTGGCCGATACCGACTGACCCGACTTGATATCCACGATGGCGCGTGTCAGCGCCAGCCGCATCGATTGCGGCAGCAATTGCGCCGCCAGCTCCATGGCGCCGACCACGGACAGGCCACCGGCCAGCAGCAGGCCGACCGTACGATAAAAGCGGGTAAGCGCGAACAGCCGGCGATACTCCTCCAGCCGGGGTATGCGCCAGAACAGCTCCTGCAGCATGGTCTGCACGGTTTGCGTTCGCAGCAGGCCGATGATCGCGGCGATGGTGCCGATGATGCCGGCGAAGATCATCACACCATTGCTGTGCACCAGTTCGCCCCACCACAACATCACCTGGGCAGCGAAGGGCAGGGTCTTCATGCTGGCGTAGATCTGGCTGAACTTCGGAATCACATAGAACAGCAGGAACAGCATGATGCTGCCACCAATGGTGATGATGACCAGCGGGTAAACCAGCGCCGATACCACTTTCTTGCGCACCATGGCCAGGCGCGATTCGTAGTGGTGGTAGCGCTTGAGCGCGTCCGCAAGGTGGCCGGTCTTTTCGGCCGACCCCACGGTGGCGATGTATAGCGGCGGAAAATGCTCCGCCATGGTGGAGAGCACGCGCGACAACGGCAGCCCCTGGTACAGACCCTCGATCATCCGGGTCAGCACGACGCGACTGCCATCCTGCCCGCTTTTGTCGCGCAGGGTTTCCACCGCTTCCACCAGCGTCAGGCCGGCTTCGAGCAGCGCGATCAACTCCTGGGTGAACAGGGACAACGCGAAGTCGCTTTTCTTCAACGTGAAGCGACGTTCCGCGTGGATGGACACGGCTTGCAGGCCCTGGCTGCTGAGTCGCTCACGCAGATCCGCCTCATTGGCGGCATCCAGCTCGACTTCAGTCAGGCGCCCGGCCTGCAGCGCTTTGACCTTATAGCGCATGGGGTATCACCCGGTGGCGATGGGGTGATGGGGATCAGAACACGATGTCTGCGTCTTCGCCCGTGCCGCCTTGCTTGCCATCGGCACCATAGGTCAGCAGATCGAATTCGCGGCCGTTTTCACCCGGGCGGCGGTAGATGTAAGGGCGATCCCACGGATCATTGGGCAGTGCCTTCGCCAGATAGGGACCATTCCACTTGCTGGATTCGGCGGGCTTTTCGCTCAGCGCCTTCAGCCCCTGCTCGGTCGTGGGATAGCCACCGGTGTCCAGACGATACTGGTCCAGCGCGTCGCCGAGGGCCTTCATCTGGCTGGCGGCGGTCTTGGCGCGGGCTTCGCCGACGCGGCCGAACAGGCGCGGGCCAACATAGCCAGCCAGCATGGCGATGATCAGGATAACGACCAGCAGCTCAAGCAGCGTGAAGCCGCGAGCGAGTAAGCGTTGGTGTTTCATTTGTAATTATCTCTGGGTGCGATGTTGCGACGCCGTGACCAGTTACGTGCCACGGGCTTCCCTTCCTCCGGCCATCATCCTAATACGCGCGCCGAACAGGGATCAAGCATGCCGTATGCTGCAAACCTAATATTGTCGCGGCTTTGGCGGTGATGGCTAGGACAATGGAAAGCGATCGGCGATGTGCGATGAGGCTGTTGTAAGCCGGCATGGTTCAACCGTTGATATGACTTATGGATGTAAGCCGGCAGAGGGCTGCCCACGCCGGACGATCGGTGGCTGGCTGGCTGAGTCGGGTGCCGCCAATTACCAGGAAGGGGCACTGCATGATACGAGGCACGTGGCATCGCCATGCTTTGGCTGTTGTGACCGGGTAACGGTTTGATACGCCAAGCGTCTTGTCACAAGGTCTTGAAGGGCGACTGCGAACCGCGGTGTTCTGGTCGGAACGGAGTATGGCATTTGGCGCGGTGGGGGCCGGTAGCCGGGCCACGGATACCAAATGGCGGGTGCGGCTGGCGTCAGCAATGAAAAAGGGAGAGCAAAGGCTCTCCCTCTTCTTCAACCTGCCGGAGCCGTTAAGCCCCGATGAGCGGACGTGTCTGGATGGGGCTCAGGCGGCGAAACGCTGGGCCACGGCGTTCCAGTCCACCAGCTTCCAGAAACCGCCCAGGTAATTCGGACGGCTGTTGCGATAATCGATGTAGTAGGCGTGTTCCCATACGTCACAGGTCAGCAGCGCGGTATCCGCGGTGGTCAGCGGTGTCGCGGCATTGGACGTATTGACGATATCCACCGAACCGTCGGTTTTTTTCACCAGCCAGGTCCAGCCAGAGCCAAAATTACCGGCGGCGGAAGCATTGAAGGCCTCCTTGAACTTGTCGAAGTTGCCCCACTTGGCATTGATGGCCTCGGCCAGAGCGCCGCTCGGAGCGCGGTCTTCACCGGCGGAATTGGGAGCGAAGCCGTACCAGAAGAACGTGTGGTTCCAGATTTGCGCCGCGTTGTTGAAGATACCGCCGGCCGGTGCCTTCTTCACAATCTCTTCCAGCGCCAGGGCTTCGTACTCGGTGCCCTTGATCAGATTGTTCAGATTGGTGACATAGGTCTGGTGATGCTTGCCATAGTGAAACGAGAGCGTTTCAGCGGACATGTGCGGGGCCAGGGCATCCTGGGCGTAGGGCAGTTCGGGCAGTTTGTGTTCCATGTCGATCTCCGTGTTATGAACGCTGGTTGAATTCTGTTTCTGCAATTGATGTCGAGCAGGAGGACTGGGGGCGCAACCCCGGATTTTCAAGAGGCTGGCCTTGCGACTTCGGTGCATGCCTGGCCTGTGGTAGGCTTGCGGCCGACAGAATGAAGCCGGCCCTGCTGTCAGGAACATAAACAAGATGACCATTTTATCCCTGATCCTTGCTCTCGCGCTGGAGCAGTTGCGCCCCATCAGCAACCGCAATCCCGCTTACCTGGCCTTCATCCGCCTGGCCAACCGCCTCAAGCGCGCACTCAATGCCGGTGAATACCGCAACGGCGTGTATGGCTGGCTGGCGGCCATGGTGCCGTTGCTGGCGGTCGCGGTCGGCGTTTATTTCCTGCTGCGCTGGTTCACGCCGTTGCTGGGCTTTGCCTGGGCCGTACTGGTGCTGTACCTGACGATGGGTTTTCGCCAGTTCAGCCATGCGTTTTCCGGGATTTCCAAGGCGCTCCAGGCCGACGACCTGCCCACGGCGCAGCGGCTGCTGTCCGAATGGACCGGCCAGCATGCGTCCGAAATGACCGCCGACGAAGTCTCGCGCGTTGCGGTGGAGCAAGGCCTGATCGACTCGTATCGCTATGTGTTCGGCACCGTGTTCTGGTTCGTCGCGCTGGCCTGGTGTGCTGGGCCGGCCGGAGCGGTGCTCTATCGCGGGGCCAGCCTGCTCTCGCAGAAATGGGGTTCTTATGCCGATACCGACCCGTTCGGGCGCTGGGCGATGTCGGTGCAGGAATGGCTCGACTATGTACCGGTCAGGCTGACTGCGGCCAGCTTCGCCATCATGGGTGACTTCGAAGACGCCATATACTGCTGGCGCTCGCAGGCGCGAGCCTGGGGCAACTACGCGCACGGCATCCTGCTGGCCGCTGGCGCCGGGGCCATCGGCATTCGGCTGGGTGAGGCGCTGCATCAGGATCACACCGTGAAATTCCGTCCCGAGATCGGCATCGGTGATTATGTCAGCCCCGATTACCTGGCCAGCGCCGTGGGCCTGATCTGGCGCTCCGTATTGCTGTGGGTGGCGGTGATCCTGTTGTTCAGCATCACACGCTGGCTGGCTTGAAACCGGAGGTCCTATGACGACGATCCACATCGGTGACCGCGCATTGCGCGTCGCGAACATCTTCTGCGTGGCGCGCAATTACCTGGCTCATGCGGCCGAAATGGGCTCCAGCATCGGGCCGGAACCAGTGGTGTTTCTCAAGCCCACGTCCGCGTTATTGCAAGAGGGCGAAGCCATCCCCCTGCCCGGTTGGTCCAGCGATATTCATCACGAGGCCGAGTTGGTGGTGGCCATCGGCCGTAGCGGACGCAACGTCGATCGTTCGGCGGCGATCTCGTACGTGGCAGGTTACGCGCTGGGCCTGGATCTGACCGCGCGCGATGTCCAGGCGCAGGCCAAGAAGAACGGGCAGCCGTGGACCCTGGCCAAAGGCTATGCGGGCTCGGCCGCGCTCACCGGGTTTGTACCCGCCGCAGCGATCCCCTTTCCGGGCGAGGTGACCTACCGCCTGGAAATCGATGGTGAAACCCGGCAATACGCCGAGGCGCGGTTGATGGCCTTCGATGTCCCCGCGTTGATTGCCTGGATTTCCGAGCGTTTTGGCCTGACCGAAGGCGACCTGATCTTCACCGGCACACCCGAAGGCGTGGGGCCGATTCATCGTGGCGAAACGCTGCGGCTGGTACTGGGCGGGCTGATCGACCAGTCATTCGCCGTGGCCTGATGTCCACCCGTTTGGGCCTATGAAAAACGCCGGCATTCGCCGGCGTTTCGTTTTCAGGCCGCGGGCAGGCTCGCCAGCGCCCAGCGTGGCTTGGCGCCATAGCTGTAATCGTGCTGTGCATACTTCAGGCGCATCGCGCCAGCGTAGGCGATCATCGCTCCATTGTCGGTGCACAGTGCCAGTGGCGGATAGAACACCTGATAGCGGCGCTTTGCCGCCGCGTCGTCCAGGCCGGCGCGGAGCTGCTTGTTGGCGCCGACGCCGCCAGCGATCACCAGGCGTTGCATCCCCGTCTGCTTCAAGGCGGCCAAGCACTTCTTGGTCAGTACTTCGACGATGGCTTCCTGAAACGCCGCACAGATATCGGCGCGGGTCGCATCGTCCAGCGGGGACTGCTGCTGGACGAGGTTCAGTACCGCAGTCTTGAGGCCAGAAAAACTGAACTCCAGGTCGCCGGAGTGCAGCATCGGTCGCGGCAGCTTGAAGCGCTTGGGGTCGCCCTGTTCAGCCAGCTTCGATAGCGCGGGACCGCCCGGATAGCCCAGATCGAGCAATTTGGCAGACTTGTCGAACGCCTCACCGGCAGCATCATCCACGGTTTCGCCGAGCAACTCGTAGTCACCGATGCCGCGCACCGCCATCAACTGGGTATGGCCACCGGAAACCAGCAGTGCCACGAACGGAAATGCAGGACGTGGTTCGGCCAGCAGGGGCGAGAGCAGATGACCCTCCAGGTGGTGGACGCCGATCACAGGCTTTTGCAGCGCGAACCCGAGCGCATTGGCGACGGATGCGCCCACCAGTAGTGCCCCCGCGAGACCAGGGCCCTGGGTGTAGGCAATGGCATCGACGTCCGCCAGCGCCGTGCCGGCTTCCTCCAGGCAGGATTCGGTCAATGGCAGGACCCGGCGAATATGATCGCGCGAAGCCAGCTCCGGCACCACGCCGCCGTATTCGGTATGCATGGCGATCTGCGAATGCAGGCGGTGGGCCAGCAGGCCGCGTTCGCTGTGGTAGAGTGCGACGCCGGTTTCGTCGCACGACGATTCGATCCCGAGGACCAGCATGGCGCGCTTCCAATGATGCAAAAAAGCGACATGCTAACCCCTTCGCGCCGACTGGTCGATTTGCCCGGGCATGAACGGCTGCCGGCCATTTCTGGTGAGATGGCGACGGGATGACCTGCGCTTGTCGTCGTAAGTGCTTGCCGGCAAAGCGAAGGTTTTGACATCCCCTTCCAGTCCGGCGTACACTCCACGCCTTTCTCCAAGTGTCTAACCTTAGACTTAACAGGATTTCGCTCGATGCCTTCTGTACGCGTTAAAGAAAACGAGCCGTTTGAAGTAGCAATGCGCCGCTTCAAGCGCGCGGTGGAAAAGACGGGTCTGCTGACCGAACTGCGTTCGCGCGAGTTCTACGAAAAGCCCACCGCTGAGCGCAAGCGCAAGCTGGCTGCGGCCGTGAAGCGTCACTACAAGCGTCTGCGCAGCCAACAACTGCCGCCGAAGCTGTACTAAGACTCGCCAGTCGAGTCCGAGCAAAAGGCCGCCCCCGAGCGGCCTTTCGGTCTTTCTGCCATGCCGCTGCGCGGTGTTGCTTTTTCCGCCCTGTTGCCATCGCCCGTCGTAATTACGCCATCCTCGTGGCCTGGCGTGCTGCGGCCGGGGTGGATGAGTGGCTGTGCCATTGCCAGGCGGAACCACCTTCAGTTCCAAGGAGCATCGATGAGCCTCAAAGCCCGTATCCAGGAAGACATGAAAACCGCGATGAAAGCCCGCGAGGCCGATCGCCTGGGGGCGATTCGCCTGCTGATGGCCGCCATCAAGCAGCGTGAAGTGGATGAGCGCATCGAGCTGGACGATATCGCCATCGTCGCGGTGATCGAAAAGATGCTGAAGCAACGCAAGGACAGCATCGAACAATACGAGGCCGCACAGCGCCAGGATCTGGCCGACAAGGAAAAGGCCGAGGTCGTCGTGCTGACCGCCTACATGCCGCAACGGCTGTCCGAGGCGGAAATTGCCGTGGCCGTGACCGAAGCCATTGCTGCGCACGGCACGACGCCTGCTGCCATAGGCAAGATCATGGCCGACCTCAAGGCCAGGCTGTCCGGCCGTGCCGATATGGGCGAGGTAAACAAACTCGTCAAGGCACGGATGGCCTGATGCGGGTCAGGCTCGCCACGGCGGGCGATCTGCTGGCTGCGCTCGAACTTTTTGCCGCGCTCAACCCGGACGACCCGATACTCGACCCGGCCACGGCCGAAAGCACCTGGGCGCAGTTGCTGGCGCACCCGGGCGTCTCGGTGTGGCTGGCGGAAGTGGACGGCCAGACGGTGGCTACCTGCACACTGATCATCGTGCCTAACCTCACGCGCAATGCGCGCCCGTATGCGCTGATTGAAAACGTCGTCACCCTTGCACACCATCGCCGCCAGGGGCATGCCCGCGCCGTGCTCGAAGCCGCATTGTCGGCAGCCTGGGCTGCCAATTGCTACAAAGGGATGCTCTCCACCAGCGCGCGCGAGCCGGGCGTGCTGGATTTCTACCGGCGCTGCGGATTTCGCGACGGGATCAAAACCGGCTTCGTGGCAACAGCGCCCTGATCCGCCATGGCTCGTATTCCCGACTCCTTCATTCAGGATCTGCTCAATCGGGTCGACATCGTCGACGTGGTCGAGCGTTACCTGCCTCTGAAGAAAGCCGGCCAGAACTACGCCGCCTGTTGTCCGTTCCACAAGGAAAAATCGCCGTCGTTCACAGTCAGCCCGACCAAGCAGTTCTATCACTGCTTTGGCTGTGGCGCGCATGGCTCGGCCGTGGGCTTCGTCATGGAGTACGAAGGGCTGTCCTATCCCGAAGCCATCCGCAAGCTCGCGGAGTCGGTGGGATTGCAGGTGCCCGAAGAGGTTGGTGGCGCCCCGGAGGCGCCCCGTGCCGAGCCGGGCGTGTTCGATGCACTCAAGCTGGCGAGCGATTTCTATCGCCAGCAGCTCAAGACTGCGCCACAGGCCATTGCCTACCTCAAAGGACGCGGACTGGAAGGGCGCACAGCGGCCCGCTTCGGCCTCGGCTACGCGCCAGGGGGCGAAGACTGGCAGCCATTGAAGAAAGTGTTTCCCGATTACGACTGGAACAAGTTGCTGGCCGAAGCGGGCCTGGTGATCGACAAGGAAGATACCAAGCGCCGCTATGATCGCTTTCGCGATCGGGTGATGTTCCCCATCCTGAACCAGCGTGGATCGGTGATCGGTTTTGGTGGCCGCGTGATGGGGCAGGGCGAACCCAAGTACTTGAATTCCCCGGAAACGCCGGTATTTGAAAAGGGCCGGGAACTGTACGGCCTGACCCAGGCACGTGCCGCGATTCGCGACGTGGGCCGCGTGCTGGTGGTCGAAGGCTACATGGACGTGGTGATGCTGTCGCAGCACGGGATCGAATACGCCGTGGCGACGCTGGGCACCGCTTGTACGCCGGATCATCTGAGAAAACTGCTCAAACTGGCCGACGACGTGGTGTTCTGCTTCGACGGCGACAGGGCGGGGCGCAAGGCTGCATGGCGGGCGCTGGAAAACAGCCTGGACCTGCTCGCCGACGGCAAGAAGCTGACCTTCCTGTTTCTGCCGGAAGAGCACGATCCCGACTCGTACGTACAGGCGTTTGGCCGCGAGCGCTTCGAACAGTGCGTGCGCCAGGAGGCGACGCCGCTGGCGCAGTTCCTGCTGCGCGAGCTGTCCGGCCAGGTGGAGCTGGAAAGCGATGAAGGTCGGGCTCGGCTGGTACATCTGGCCAAGCCTCTGCTGGCGCGCGTCAAGGCTCCGGCCTATGCGGTGATGCTGAAAAAACGCCTCGCCGAACTGTGCCGCTTGGAATTGAGCGAACTGGAACCCATCTTGTCAGGACAAGACGGGCAAAGGTCAAATCGCGAGCGTCACGAGTCTTCCAGCAGAAATGATGGTTCGTACGGGCGTGACGAAGGCTGGCAGGGGAATCGCGAACGGAGCGGACGCAAGGGCGAATGGCGCGACGGCAAGTGGCGTGACCGCCCGCCGCAGCGACAAGCGCTGACACCGCCGAAGGTGCGGCAGGATCCCGTCGAACGGTTGACCCAACTGGTGCTGGCAGACCCCGAGCTGGCGCGCTCGGGCGAGCCAACCTGGACGAGCTGGCCGGCACAGGAGGCGACCCGATTGTTGCGGGCGGTGCTCGATGCGGCGCGCAATTACGGCCAGTTCGATAGTGGCATGCAACTGGTGGAACTGTGGCGGGGCGAAAGCGAGTTCGAGCGCCTGCTGCGCTTGTCGTCGCAGGCCACGCAGATTTTCGGACGAATGGAGGGCGACGAGCGTCGCATCGAGTTCGCCGAGACGCTGGCCGCCGTCGGGCAGGCGCTGGAACGACCGGCTACACTGGATCGCAAGGCAGAACTGGAGTATCGGGCGGTGAACGGAGGTCTCACCGAAACCGAAAAACGCGAGTACGAAAACCTGGTCCGCGAGGCGCAGCGGCAACGATTTCACCGGTGATCGGAATTTAATCGACCGCTCCGGGTCGTACCGATCTGATATAATCCTCGGTTTTTCCGAATCTTTCCGAGTCCCACGACACATGGCGGCAGATCACGAATTCGACAGAGAAGAGGCAGAACGCACCGACTTCAAGGAGCCGAAACGCGAGAACAGCGAAAAACTGGACGCGGATGCCCGCAAGGCCAAGTTCAAATCGCTGATCGTACTCGGCAAGGAGCGGGGCTACCTGACCTACGCAGAGATCAACGATCACCTTCCCGACGACATGCTCGATGCCGAGCAGATCGAGGGCGTGATCAGCATGATCTCGAACATGGGCATCCAGGTGTACGACGAAGCACCGGACGCCGAAGAACTGCTGATGTCCGACGCCACCCCGGCGGTCACCGACGATGATGCCGCGGAAGAAGCCGAGGCAGCCTTGTCCTCGGTCGACTCCGAGTTCGGCCGGACCACCGACCCGGTGCGCATGTACATGCGCGAGATGGGCACGGTGGAACTCCTCACCCGCGAAGGCGAAATCGAAATTGCCAAGCGGATCGAGGAAGGCCTCAAGCACATGATCCAGGCGATTTCCGCCTGCCCGACCACGATCGAGACCATTCTCGAACTGGTTGATCGCGGCCTGAACGACGAAATCCGCATCGATGACGTCATCGACGGCGTGATCGACCCGAATGCCGTCGAGGAAGTACCCGCCCCCACGGCGCCGGAAATGTCGGACGAGGACGATCTCGACGACGACGAAGAGGCCGAAGAGGAAGACAGCGAAGCCATCGCCAGCGCCAACCTCGAGTTGCTCAAGGGCCAGGTGCGCGAGCACTTCGACATCGTTCGTGCCCAGTTCGACCTGATGATGAAGGCACTGGCCAAGGAAGGTGCGCACGGCAAGAACTATGTCGCCGCCCAGCAGGTCATCGCCGAGCAGTTCCAGTTCATCCGCTTCTCTGCCCGCCAGGTCGAGGCGCTCTGTGATCAATTGCGCACGATGGTCGACGAGATCCGTGGCCACGAGCGCGAGATCATGGATCTGTGCCTGCAAAAGGTGCAGATGCCACGCGACCATTTCATCAAGACCTTCCCCGGCCGTGAAACCGACACCCACTGGGTGGTTGAAGAAATCGCCGGTGGTTACCGCTATTCCGGCGTACTCGAGCGTTATCAGCACGCCATCATGGAAAAGCAGGGCAAGCTGGCCGAGCTCCAGGATCGGGCACGCCTGCCGATTCGCGAGTTGAAGGAAATCAATCGCCAGATGAGCACCGGCGAGGCCAAGGCCCGCCGCGCCAAGCGCGAAATGATCGAAGCCAACCTGCGTCTGGTGATCTCGATCGCCAAGAAGTACACCAATCGTGGCCTGCAATTCCTCGACCTGATCCAGGAAGGCAACATCGGGCTGATGAAGGCCGTGGACAAGTTCGAATACCGCCGCGGTTACAAGTTCTCGACCTACGCCACCTGGTGGATCCGGCAGGCCATCACCCGTTCGATCGCCGACCAGGCGCGCACCATCCGCATTCCGGTGCACATGATCGAAACGATCAACAAGATGAACCGCATCCAGCGCCAGATCCTTCAGGAAACCGGCCTGGAGCCGACGCCCGAAGAACTGGCCGGCAAGATGGAAATGCCGGAGGAAAAGATCCGCAAGATCCTGAAGATCGCCAAGGAACCGATCTCGATGGAAACGCCGATCGGCGACGACGACGATTCCCATCTGGGCGACTTCATCGAGGACCAGAACAACATGGCCCCCTCGGATGCGGCGGTGTATGCCGGCCTGCGCGAAGCCACCAAGGAAATCCTCGACACGCTCACCCCGCGCGAGGCCAAGGTGCTGCGGATGCGTTTCGGTATCGACATGAACACCGATCACACGCTGGAAGAAGTCGGCAAGCAGTTCGATGTCACCCGCGAGCGGATCCGCCAGATCGAAGCCAAGGCGTTGCGCAAGCTGCGCCACCCCACGCGCTCCGAGCGGCTGAAGAGCTTCCTGGAAAGTGTGAGCAACGAACAGTAGGAGTGGCCCGTTTTTTTCGGGTCTTGGAGCCCCGGTTGGTCGCTAGGTAGACGAGTTGCTCATGTTCCTGCAACTAATTGGGGCTTTTAAAACTCTTGGGCCAAATGTCGCTTTCTTGAGGTGTCTAGAACCTGTAATATTAACCACTTCGGGCCTCTAGCTCATGCTTGGTTAGAGCAGCGGACTCATAAAGGTTGTGCCATACATTTGGAAACTGTGTATGGGATGGTGTCAAAGTCGGCGAAACCTAAGCGCAACCGCGTATGGCAACGCCGAGCCAAGCTTCAGCGCGAAAGTGCAGTTGAAGGTGTAGAGACTAGACGGCACCCACCTAAGGCGAAAGCTATGGTGAAGGCATAGTCCAGGGAGTAGCGAAAGCTACGCAAACCGGAATCCGTTGGTGCTGGGTTCGACTCCCAGGGGGCCCACCAAGAAAAAAAGCCAACCTCTTGCGAGGTTGGCTTTTTTGTTTCTTTTGAACCTTGGATCAACTTGATCCGCCCCGGAGAGCAAACTTTCTGCTTCCTGCTTGTTCGATTTGTTTATCATAGGGTTATTCAGCTAATTGCGCAGCCTCAACTCATCGTGGATTGGGTTCGACGCGTGTGCGAAGAAAATGGGAAGCTTTATTATCTCCGGCAGGGCCGGCGCAAGTATGAAAATCTGAGACAGGCTTCGATGGTTAAGACGGCTTTTTATTGCCTGATCGGCTTTTTTTGATAATGCAAAGAGTTTTCCTATTATTTCAATAGTTGCGATAAAGGGTGTTGGGGTTAATATGGAATTCTTCCCGGTTTTCTTGTCTGTTGTGTTTGTTGTACGCAATCAAGGACCTCAGTTGGAGAGCGTCCTTAAAAATGCATCTTCAAGAATATCGTCCTATGTGAGCGATTATGAGCTGATTATTGTTGATAACGCTTCTGGTGACGACAGTGTTGGAGTTCTGAAAGGCTTGACGTCTTCTGACGGCTTGCCCAACCTCCAGGTATACGCATTGACGAAAGAAGTGAGCAGTGACACCGCGGCGTGGGTGGGGCTTGAGAATGCGTTAGGTGATTTCATTGTAGTCATTGATCCTTTTGCTGATGATATTGAGTTTTTACCCCAAATGCTTGATAAAGCCGTTAGCGGTGCTGATGTTGTTTTTGCCAGTAACCAGCAGCAGCCACGTCAAAAGCGGGCTTACCGTATGGCGTATGGCGTTTTTAATTTTCTATACAAGAACTTTGGCGGGGTTCATCTGGCAAAAGAAGCGCCAAATTATCGAGTTCTCAGCAAACGAGTGATCAATTTCATACTTCAACACCCGCAGCCATCGATAACCTATCGACACTTGCCGGCAACGGGTGGTTTTGCTCGTGTAAATATGGAATATAGTGCCAAGCCTTATGCGGAAAATAATAAAAATCTGAGGGAAAGCATTGATCGGGGAATGCGCTTGCTTGTTTCAACTACTCAAGGGCCGATGCGGTTGGTTACAAGCTTGTCCTTGTTTGGTGCCGCAGCAAACCTGCTCTATTCAATTTACGTTGTTACGGTTGGCATATTCAAGTCGGATGTTGCTCCGGGATGGGTGAGCATGTCGCTGCAGCAGTCCGGTATGTTTTTTCTTATTTCGTTGGTGCTCCTGGTGCTGGGCGAATACATACTGCAAATGGCCAGCTTGACCAATGAGGGCCCTCTTTATCATGTGGGGCAGGAATTTACCAGTGCACGCATGACCCGAAAAGAAAAACTGAATATCGAAGTGGTCGGCTCACAGACAATGGAAAATTCAAACACGCCGGGCGGGGAAGGGCATGGCCGTGACTGATGATATTGTGGACGCGGTAATTATCGGTGGCGGTTTTTACGGTACGGCCATCGCTATCTATCTGGCAAAACAGCGTGGCTTGCGGCGGATCGTTTTGATTGAAAAAGAGCCTGAACTGCTGAAGCGCGCGTCATACAATAATCAGGCCCGGGTGCACAATGGCTATCACTACCCCCGGAGCTTCACGACAGCGTTCCGTAGCCGCGTCAACTTGCCCAAATTCGTGCGAGACTGGCCACAGGCCGTGAAGCGTGATTTCACCAAACTTTATGCTATTTCACGGCGTAACTCCAAAGTTACCGCCAAGCAGTTTGAACGGTTCTGCCATGAAATTGGAGCGGAAATCAAGCCAGCGGAAGCGAGCTTAAAGCGGCTATTTGAGCCTCGCCTTATCGAAGATGTGTTCCTCGTTGAAGAGTATGCATTTGATGCGACTCAACTTGCCAATTGGGCTGAAAGCGAGATGCGCGAGGCTGATATCAAAATACATTTTTCAGCTCGGGCAACCATGATTTCTCGTTCACCTCAAGGGCATCTGACGGTGGAGGTGCAGCGCGAAGCCAGTGATGTTGAGCTGTTTAATTGCCGCTATGTTTTCAATTGCACCTACAGTGGGCTTAATCAGTTTACGGGCGGGTTTCCTGGCACGAAAACGGGTCTCAAGCAAGAGGTTACTGAAATGGCGCTCATGCAGGCCCCTGACATCCTTAAGGATATCGGGATCACGGTCATGGACGGACCGTTTTTTTCCATGATGCCATTCCCTGCTAGAAACCTGCATACTCTTTCACACGTTCGCTATACTCCGCATTTCAATTGGGAGGATGTGCGAGGAGTTGATCCATACCAGAAGCTGGACGATTACGACCAGGCAACTCGAGTGGATCGCATGGTTCGAGACGTGGGGCGGTATCTTCCCGCACTCCGTTCCGCCAAATATGTTGACTCACTTTTCGAAGTGAAGACTGTATTGGTCAAGAATGAAGGGGATGATGGGCGCCCCATTCTTTTTGAAAAGCATGCTGAATTGCCTGGCTGTTTTTCCATTTTGGGCGGGAAGATCGACAATATTTACGATGTGCTGGAAAAGCTTGAGGCTGAAGAATTCAACAATTTGAAGGAGTCGTGAATGGAGAACGCCCTGATTGGTTTTTCAGGCTTCGTGGGGAGTACACTTCTGAAGCAGGCGCAATTTGGCGCACTTTACCGCTCCACCAACATTCAAGAAATTCAAAACAAGGAATTTGACCTCGTTGTATGTGCTGGAGCCCCTGCGCAAAAATGGATTGCAAATCGTGATCCTGAGGCGGATCGGGAAAAAATTGATGAATTGATCCGGCATCTTGGTACAGTAAAATGTAAAGCCTTTGTTTTAATCAGCACTGTCGATGTCTTTAAAGTTCCCATTGATGTAGACGAAACCACTGTGATCGATGAGAACGGCTTGCATCCCTATGGCTTGCATCGTCGAATTCTCGAAAAATTTGTTCAGGACCATTTTTCAGAGCATGTGATTATTCGCTTGCCTGGCTTGGTTGGGCCTGGCTTGCGTAAGAATGTGATTTTTGATTTTCTTAATAAAAACAACCTTCATTCAATCGAAAGCAGAGGGGTATTTCAATTCTACCCCATGGTAAATCTGTGGAGTGACATCCAGACTGCTCGGCGGGAAGGACTCCGGCTGGTGCATCTTACCGCCGAGCCAATGAGCGTTGCAGATATTTCCCTTTCAGGCTTTGGAATACCTTTTGCCCAGGAGCTTTCCAATGACCCTGCCCGATACGATATGAAAACAAGATATGCTCATCTGTTTGGTGCCGAAGGCGGTTATCAATATGACATGCGTGAAGTGATTCTGGCTGTTCGCGCATATGCACAATCCGAGCCGGTTACATTAAAACATGAATCGGGAGCATTATCGTGAGACTTGCGATCTCGAACATCGCATGGGATATCTCGGAGGATGACGACGTTGTTCAGCTGCTGAAAAAATTCGACGTCGATGCAATTGATGTCGCTCCGGGCAAATACTTTCCGGCCCCTGCCAGCGCAAAAGAGAAGGACATCTCCCGGGTCAAGCAATGGTGGTATGAAAGAGGGATCGAAATCACGGGTATGCAAGCCCTGCTGTTTGGTACGAACGGGCTGAATGTATTCGGGGCCGCAAACGTTCAGGAAGCGCTACTTGGCCATCTTGAAGCCGTTTGCCGTATTGGTGCAGGGCTTGGCGCCAAACGATTGGTGTTTGGCTCACCCAAAAATCGCGATCGTTCCGGGCTTAGTGATGATCAGGCACTAAACGAAGCGGTGGATTTCTTTAGACGCCTTGGAGATATTGCTCAGGCGCAGGGTGTCATCATATGTCTGGAGCCTAATCCTGTATGCTACGGCGCCAATTTCATGACTACTTCTGCGGAAACCGCGCACGTTGTGAGAGCTGTCGATCATCAATCCATTCGAATGCAGTTTGATACCGGAGCATTGGCAATCAATGCGGAGTCCGCAGAAGCCGTACTGGCTGATAATGCGGATCTGATAGGGCATGTGCATGCTAGCGAACCAGGCTTGCTTCCGTTGGGAGATGGCGGTGCCGATCATCTGTCGATGTATCAAGCACTCCTCAGGCACCTTCCGGATCACGTGGTATCCATTGAGATGGTTGCAACGAAAGAAGAACCCCATCTCCGTGCTATGGAGCGTGCACTGTCATGTGCGGTTAGCCACTATCGCCCGCAAAAGGATGCACTCTAATGAAATGGCTGATCTTGATGCTTGGTATCGGTGCCAATGCATCAGCAAGCGTTCTGGTTAAGATTGCGATGATGCCTCCTCGGAAATTTCCCTCCTTAACTGATCCCATGTCTGCCCTTACCAATTGGCCTTTCTGGCTGGGGCTGGCTTTGTATGGTGGGGCCTTTTTGCTCTATGCGGCCGCACTGGCGCGCTTGCCATTAAATGTTGCGCATCCTGTGCTGACATCCGGCGCTGTGGCGACCGTGGCGGTGCTTTCTATCTTGGTTTTTCGTGAACCATTTCAATGGACCACTATTACAGGCATATTGCTTGTAATTGCTGGTGTCGTGCTCATTACGGCAGGTGTGGCATGAATCAGGCCGATATCATCCAAATATCGCAGCAAGAGCGAGCGAAATGGCAGATTCCAAGCATGGAGGTATCGTTCTGGCAGGGGCGGCAAAGGGCCTATTGTGTTGTCATCCCCGTGATTAACGAAGGCAAGCGAATCAAGAATTTGCTTGGGCGGATGAAGGCGCTGCAAATTTCAGAGATGGCCGATATCATCATCGTCGATGGTGGCAGTACGGATGGCTCACTGGATAATGCGGAACTCCTGCAGGAGAACGTATGCGGTCTGATTGTGAAAAAAGGCCCTGGCAAACTGAGTAGCCAGCTTAGATGTGCTTATTCATTTGCCCTCGATCAAGGCTACATGGGAATCATCACTATCGATGGAAATGACAAGGATGATCCTGAAGCTATTCCGCGGTTCGTTGATGCACTCCAGGATGGCGTTGATTTCGTGCAAGCCTCAAGATTCCTATCGGGAGGCGTCGCAGAAAATACGCCAAAATCCAGAGATTTTGCAATCCGCTATATTCATGCTCCATGCCTTAGATTTGCATCCGGATTTAAGTGGACAGATACAACGCAGGGCTTCAGAGCCTATAGCAGAAAAATGCTTCTCGATACACGTGTCGCGCCGTTTCGAGACACTTTCTTTCAATATGAGCTGCTTGCCTATCTATCGTATCGAGCCCCCAGGCTCGGCTACCACTGTCTGGAGTTGCCAACAGTCAGGAGATATCCAAAGGGGGAGGTCCCCACAAAAATAAGTGGGATACGAGGCAACCTTGTTGTACTGAAGACGCTTTTTTGTGCCTGCGCAGGGTTTTATAACCCCTGATTTTCTTTTTGTTAACGGTAAAACATCAATTTTGGCGAGCAGAATGCTGAATAATCCGTGTGAGAAAGACAGGGCTCAGATATATGGTATCGTATACTGGGCGATCGTTATCTTGGTTGCATCGTTAAATATCTCGTTGGCATCGCATTATGTTTCATCGGCTCCGTTGGTGGATGGGTGGGCTGTTTGGAACCGAATAATGATGCTGAATTTCAAAGAGATGTCGTTCTTTGATTATCTGTTTGGTTATTTTGGCGCGCATCCACATTCTATTGTCATGTTCCTGGCATGGCTAGACTATAAGTTCTTTGATGGAAGCCAGGTACTGATGGCTTCGGTTTCGTATGCCAGTACCATGGCTTTTGCATTGTTTTCTGCATATCTGTTTTTTTGCTGGGCAAAAAGAAATAAGGCACCCTTGCTTTCCATGATGCTCGGGGGCGCCGTTATTGCCTCTTTAAGCACCAGCTTGGCAGATTGGCAAGTCATGACGATTCCGTTTCACTGTGTTTTATCCGTATCTCGGTTGTTTTACCTGGTTCTCCTCTGGGCTTTGCTCAAAAATCTTCGCAATGGGTCGGGGCTTGGAATGCTGACCCTGACACTCGTTGCCTGCCTTGCCACTACTTTTCATGGAACTGGGCTATTATTTTCAATAATATACTTGCTATTGACGGTTCTTGTTTTTCGAGGATGGTTACGTATATTCATTGGGGTCTTCCCAGTCATCACCTGGTCCGTACAGTCGTATTTTTATAAAATTGGCGGTGAAGTTGATAGCCTTTCTTCGGTTTTTTCTTTTGAAGGGCTTGCTGATTTATCAAAATCCTTTTTCATGTATTTCAGTACGCCGTTGGCTCCGCTATTCAATGGAGTAGATAAATACCCGTTTTTTGTCATTGGATTTATTTTGGTGGTCTTGTTGGTTTGGTTGGTCATGAAGGGGATGCTTAATGTCATTAAAGCCAGATCGTTAAGTGGTGAGCGTGATCCCGGTACAATTGAGAATATTTATGCTGGCACATTAAGCTTGCTTTTGTTGCTTTCAGGTCTTGCCGCATCAGCCCTGATGGTGGTTAGGACTGGTTCTTTGGCAGATGCATATGTTCTAATTACAGCCCGTTATGTTGCCTATGCCTTGATTTCATATTCGTTGGCTGTATGTTTTCTTGTAAAAATTGGTACGCTAAACCGCTCTCTTAGAGCGCTTTCAATGGTGGGTTTGCTATTCCTGGCATTTGTTGCGCTGTACCCTTCGGTTACTTTTTCAAAAAACTATCAGAATGATGTGATATTGAATCGGGCTGTTGCCTTGATTTCCTCCGGATCCTCCCCGCTCGAACCAACTGCCGATAGTATATGGCTTAATGCGAAAGGTGACTGGTATTGGGTTAATGCACTTCCCCGGACTGTAATGTATATGAAGGAGGAGAAATTAGGTCCATGGGCGGATTTGCCTTCCCTTGGCCAAGCATATATTGGTCTTGGGGGTGGAGTAAGAGTGCGTGATGTGATTTATTCTGACTTCGATTCCAGTTGCCACAATATCAGTTACTTTAAGGGGGTTCTTCAAGAACCTCCCCATAGGGCGTTTTCAAGAAGTGGCGTTGCTCCAGTCCTTGATATGGCGAAGAAAGTGATTGGTTTTTCTTCCTATACGAACAATTCTGGGGTCTACGAAGTGGAAGGATTCGTTGTCGATGATTCACGTGTGCCGACTAAACTCATTTCGATAGGCCCTTTGGGTAAGGAATATAGTGGGGATGGCAAGCTTATGGCCATAGCCCCCTACAACTTGACCGATCAAACATGGCTGAACGGTGTGGCTAGGAATTGGCCAGGGTTTTTTGTTGAAGATTCCGAGCCCAATCGAAAGATGCTTACTGTTGGGAGGGTTCTCAGATTTCCGGATGGCTCGTACCAATCAATTGAGCGTCAAATAATTGCAAACGGGTTTTTGAATATACATACAGACAACCCGATCAAGAATGGTGAGGCGGTAGGATTCCCGAAAAAAATCAAAGTGCTTGGTTGGTGCAACCAGTAGGGCTGTCCAGTTTTTGATAGAAATTGGCCCCGGGTGTAAGCCAGCATTGCTGTGCTTACCCGCTGCGGGCTCGATCCGCGGACGCCAATCCCTGGTGCAGGCGCTGGTGTGAGTGCCACCCCGCCCATCTATTGATGGGCGGGCTACCACACGGTGGGTGGTCACCGCAGCGGTAACGCTGAAGTTCATCCAAGGGGATCTGGGGCATTACTTGTATGGGTGGTGTGTGGGGGAAGTAGAGCCAGGGGGAGGGGGTTCTTCTTGCCTCGCATTATCGGCATATGGGAAAGCTGTAACTAAAACCGGCGTCATTGCGCTCGCTGACATCACTACCAGCGTTGGTGGCTACGGCTTGCTTGAAGGTAGTGTCGCTGCAGTGGCGCCGGGAAGTGCTGGGTATCCGGTTGCCTGGGCGACTCAAAAGACAGAAGTTGTGGGCTCCTGGCATGAAGGCCTGAGGCATACCACCGTTATGCCAATATTTCCCTCGTTTGAGAGTTGGTAGCGGCAATGCTAAAGGAATCGGATCACCATCCTGGAGCTCCCGTGCGTCACATGGCCTTGTTTGCGTTGCTGCTTGCCGCCCAGGCCCAGGCCCAGGCCGCGCCGGCCGGGCCCCATCCATTGCGCCTCACCGGGCAATATACGTGTGCCGACGACGTGCGTTTCCACGTGCGTGCCAATATCGACGGAAAGACGCTCTACCTCTACACCCCGCATCGCATCTTTCCGTTGCAGCAGCGGTCACGCAACGAGGGCTTCGAGTGGGCCAACCCCGAGCTCACCTGGGTGGGTACACCTGCAGCCAGCGCCCTGCATAGCGAGCATGGGGTGGTGGCACACGATTGCCGCAAACGTTAAGGGCCCGGGGCGGTTCGCTTTACCACGCGGCGTTCGAGCCCAACCGGCCAATCATCTACTGGTGGAGCTGGCCCCACGCATATTGCGCCATTGTCCGGCTTCAGCACTTCCAAACCTCCTACATCGCTTTCGTGTATCACGGCGTAACCTGAATTTCACGAAAGGGGTTGCTGCCACATGGAGGGCACGAAGATGCGCTACGAAATGTTGAATCACATGCCGGAATTGTTTCGCGCGCTAGGCAATATCCAGCACGGCAAGGGCCAGCCGGCCGACGCCGAATCCCATATGCACTACTGCATGCTGCAAGCCAATGGCCTTGCGCAACGCAGCGGTGGCGGGTTTATCCTGACCGAGCGTGGAGAGCACCTCATCTCGCGGCGCGAAGCGGATCAGGCCCGTCACTGACCGCCAGATACGGTTGCCAGGCAAACTTGGCCCGCGACGTCGCTCGCGGGCTTTCACATTCAGGTTCTTCTCACTTGCTCGGCGCTTGGTTTTGTAGGAATTCGCCTACAGGAACTTCAGCGCTTCGTACTCCTTACAGTCATCCCGCCTCTTTTAAACTCGCGGATGCCCGGTCGTGCGTGCAGTCGCACCCGCTCGCAACCCTCTATTTCTCCCATTCGGAACGCCCGAGCCGGTGCGTTCCCCACTCAGCGAGACCCCAATGGCCCTGGTGCGCAAAGGAACCGACCCCAGCCTGTCGCAATACGACGTCGAGCCTGGGACCGACCAGGCCCCGCGTGAGGTGGAGCGGCTGCGTCAGCAAGCGCGTGCCACCGCCCGTCGCCAGCAACTGGCCGAGCGCCTGGGCGTTGCCACCCAGCAACTGGCCGCCGGCATTGCCGAATCGGCTACCGCAGCCGAAGAACTCCAGCGCAGCATGGACCAGATCGCCAGCGGCGCCGAAGAAGCATCCGGTGCCTCGCAGGTTTCCGCCGTTGCCGTGGCCGAAGCGAGCCGGCACTTCGAGGCCCAACGTGAACTGACCGCCGATATGCAGCGCAAGGTGGAGCAACTGCAAGCGCTCGGCAGCGGTGTCAGTGCCCAGATCCGCCTCACGCTGGTGGGCATCGACGGTATCGATACCCATCAGCGCAACGCCGTGCAGCGGGTATCGGCCATGACCGCCATGGCCGGCGATATCGGCCAGATGGCCGATGCCGTCCTGTTCATTGCCGACCAGACCAACCTGCTCGCGTTGAACGCCGCGATCGAGGCCGCCAAGGCCGGACGGCACGGCAAGGGCTTTGCCGTGATTGCCGGCGAAATCCGCCAACTGGCCGGCGATGCCGAAACCAATGCCGGGCAGATCGGCGACCTGGTCAAGGGAGTCCAGGCCGGCATCGGCGAAATCGTCGCCGCCATCGAGCGCTCATCGCAGCGTATCGGCGAGCAGGTCGCAGCCGGCAGCCGGGTCGATGGGCAACTGGTCCGCATGCGAGACGACATCGAACAGATCCTGGTCGCCGCTGCGCGCATCAATACCGGGGCCGTCGAGGCCGCCCTGTCGGCGCAGCAGGTGGCGCGCGGCACCGAGGTGGTCGCCACCGCCGCGCAACAACAGTCCGTCGCCTGCCAGGAAGCACTCCAGACGATCACCGAGCAAAGCGTTGCACTGGCCCAGGGCGAGGCCGCAACGCGTGCGCTTGCCGCGCTGGCGGACGAGTTCCGTAGCGGCACCCAGGCGTCTCGCGTGTCCGCCATGTCCGAGGCCGCGCTGGCGCTGTCCACCACGGTCCAGGAACTGGGACATGCCTCGGGACAGATCAGCGTGGCCTTGCAGCAGATCGGCCGAGGCGCCCAGGACCAGTCGGCCGCCACCACCGAGCAGTCCGCCGCCGCCGATCATATCGAACGCAACGCCGCTGCGGCGCAGGAAGAAGCTCGCCACAGCATCGAGCGCGCCACAGCCATGCAGGTGCTGCTCCAGGACAATCGCCGCGAAGTCGAGGCGCTGATCGCCGGCGTGCGCGACACCGGCGAAGATAACCGGCGCTGCCAGGGGCTGATCGCCGAACTCGACACGCAGCGGCGCCAGATCGAAAAGGCCATCGAAGCACTGTCGATGATCGCCATCCAGACCAATATGCTGGCCGTGACCGGTGCGGTGGAGGCCGCCAATGCCGCCGAGAACGGCCGCGGTTTCGTCACCGTTTCGGCCGACATCAAGAAGCTGGCCGGCACCGCCCTCGGCAATGCCGGCCACATCAAGGACGTGGTGCGCCAGTTACAGGACACGCTGTACGAAGTACGGCGTGTTGTCGATGAAGTGGGCGTGCTGACGCAGGCCGAGATCGGCAAGACACAACGCATCGCCGAAGGGCTGGCGGACATGGAAGCCGACTTCGACGCACTGGTGGGGCAGGGGCGCAGTGTCGGCGATGCCGCGGGCGAAATCGGTCAGCGCGTCTCGCTGCTGCGCCAGGGCATTGGCCAGATTGCCGTGGCCGCAGCCCAGGCCAGCGGCTCGGCGGGCGAAGCATCGGTGGCCGCGCGACAGCAGATGCGCGGGATGGAAGATCTGGCCGCCGCAGTCGAGGAAGTGACCGCGCTCACCGACGCGCTGAAATCCGCATGAGCGCCACTGTTGCCGACGTCGCAAGCGGACAGGACGCCGGCTGGCTGGTCTATCGCGTCGGCGACCTCACGCTGACCAGCCCGCTCGACCAACTGGCCGAAGTCACTCGTCTGCCGACCTTGTATCCGGTACCGCTGGCGCCCCCTGGCATGCTGGGCATGATCAACCTGCGAGGACGTGCGCTGGCCGTGCTCAGCATGAGCGCATTGCTGGGCCAGCTTGCCGTGCCGCCCACGCCGGGCAGTCGCCTGTTGGTGCTGTACCACGGCGCGCAGGGTGTGCTGGTGGATGCGGTGCACGGCGTGGCCGAATTCGAGCCGGCCGCGCTGCAACCGGCCGATGCTGAACAGCGCGCCGCCGGCTGGGCCGGATTATTCGCCGCCCAAGGCGAATGGCCCGACCTGCTGGTGCCCGATCTCGCCCGCCTGGCCGCCGCCAGCGTGCGACCGGCGCGCAGCGCGCCCACACAGGCGCCCGCCGACACGCCGCAAACCATGGAGCAGGCCGCCGATCTGCTGCTGGCCTTTGCCCTGGGCGACCAGGAATACGCCGTGCCGGTGGCACAGGTGCGCGAAGTGGTGGCCGCCCCCACCGAACTGCTGGTGGCGCCGCGCATGCTGCCGCACATGCTGGGGCTGATGTCCTCGCGTGGTCGCCTGTTGCCGGTGCTCGACGCGCGAGCCGCGCTGGATGCGCCGGACGGCACGGCGCGGCAGGTACTGGTGCTGCGGGTCGGCGCGGTCGAGGCCGGCCTGTTGGTCGACGGCGCCACCGAAGTGATCGACCGTGCCGCCGGGCCGGTTCAGCCGGTGCCGCCCCTGCTGGTCGCCAGCGGGGAAATGGCCGAAATCGACGGCATTCTGCGGCTGGACGACGGTCGACGGCTGGTGTCGCTGCTGGCGACCGCACAACTCTTGAACGACCCGGCGCTCGCCGGGCTGGAGCACGACATGGCCGAAGACGATCCGGCATCGACGCAGGACGACGATGCGTTGCGCGTCGCGGTGTTCAGCGTAGGCGCCGCAGAGTTCGGCATCGACGTGCGGCAGGTGTTGGAAATCGTGGCCCAGCCGGATCGCCTGACACCCGCCCCGCGCGCACCGCTGGGGGTGATCGGCGTGGTCAACCTGCACGGCGTGGCCGTCCCGGTGATCGATGCCCAGGCGCGGCTCGGTTTCGCCCCCACGCCGCGCCCGCGTGCGCGCATCCTGGTGCTGTCCGGCACCGATGGCGCGCGCACCGGTCTGCTGGTCGATGCTGTGCATGACGTCCTGGCGTTGCCCGATGATGCGGCCGAGTTGCCCGCGCTGTCGGATGAACAGACGCGGCTGGTGCGCCGCGTCGCCGTCACGCCCGATCGCATGTTGCTGGTGGTCGATGCCGAAGGCCTGCTGGCCGGATTGCCCCAATGGGAGCCGGCGGATGCGTAGCCTGTCCCCGATCCGGTTACTGATCGTCGACGATTCCGCGCTGATGCGGCGGCACCTGGCGCGCTTGTTCGAAGCCGAAGGCGATTTCGAAGTGATGACCTGCCCCGACGGCGCCAGTGCCTTGCAGGCCGTGCCGCGATTCCGCCCCGACGTCCTGTCGCTGGATGTCACCATGCCTGGCCTGGACGGCCTCTCGGTGCTGGCGCGACTGATGGTCGAGCATCCACTGCCAGTGGTGATGGTATCCACGCTCACCGGGCACGGCACGCTGGCGACGCTGGAAGCGCTGGCGATGGGGGCGGTCGATTGCATCGCCAAGCCACGGCTGGCCCCGCTGACCGACGATGCCGAGGCCGCTCTTGCCGCCGCCAATATCGAGATCGTCGAAAAAATCCGCGCTGCCGCCAGGGCCACGATGCGTCCGGCGCCCGTTGTCGTCGCGCCGCGCGGCCCAGCGCGTCCTCCTGTCATGGAAAAGGGCGAGGCGGGACCATTGCCGGGCCTGGTGCTGATCGGCGTTTCCACCGGCGGGCCGCGTACGCTGGAGCGCATCCTGCCGTTGCTGCCGGCCGATTTTCCGTGGCCGGTGGTTGTCTGCCAGCACATGCCGGCCGCCTTCACCGGCGCCTTCGCCGCGCGGCTGGACAAGCTTTGCCCGCTGCGCGTGCGCGAAGTGGCCGCACCGACGCCGCTGGCCCCTGGCATCCATGTGGCGCGCGGCGATGCCGACCTGGTACTTGCACAGCGCGGCGACACCATTGTCGCCATGCCGCGTCCGACGCAACCCGACTATCACTGGCACCCTGCCATCGATGGCATGGTCCGCAGCGCCATGAACTGCCTGCCACCTCAGCGCCTGATCGGTGTGCTGCTGACCGGCATGGGCGACGACGGCGCCACCGCGATGCGCCAGCTGCGCAGCCAGGGGGGCCGCACCGTCGCCGAATCGGCCGAGAGCGCCGTGGTGTTCGGCATGCCCCAGGCACTGATCGCCGCCGACGGCGCCAGCGTCGTGCTGGCTGCCGACCAGATCGCCCACCAGCTACAGCAATGGGCGTGCGCGCCCATTGTTCAGTGAGAACCACATGGCCCTGATCAAGACCACCAGCCCTCTGTCACCCGCGCCGCCCCCAGCCCGTGACCGCCTGCTGGACGAACTGCGCGCCGTCGACGCCGCAACGCGTGGTTGCGCTGCCGCAGCGCTGGGATCGCGGGGCGATGCCCACGCCGAACTGCTCGATGCCTGGGATACCGAACCCGACGCCACCGTGCGCCTGCGCCTGTTGACCGCGCTCGCCACGCATCCCGACGAGCAGGTCACGCAGCGGCTGGCGCAGGCATTGCGCGGCGCCGATACCGTGCGCCGCACCGAACTCGTCGATGTACTACGCGAACTGCCCGGCAACGCCCCAGCCGTGGTCGTGCTGCTGGACGATCCCGATCCCGACCTGCGCATCTACGCGCTCAACGCCCTGCGCATGGTCCCCACGCCGCAGGCGCTGGCGCGGGTGGCGCAACTGCTGTGGGATGATCCGCACGTCAATGTCTGCGGCGTGGCGATCGAATGGCTGGCCGAAGTGGGCACTCCGACGCAACTGCCCGCGCTGCACGCGGTACGCGCCCGTTTTCCCGGCGTGGAATTCATCGGCTTCGCGGTGGATCTGGCGGTGGCCCGGATCGGCGGCCATGACTGAGCCCGTGGCGTCGCGCGAGCCCGAAATCAGTCATGCCGATTTCGAGCGCTTCAGCGATTTTTTCTACCGCAAGACCGGCATCGTCTTCGACCAGGGCAAGCGCTACTTCGTCGATCGCCGACTACAGCGGCGCATGTCCGAGACCGGGCACGCCGAATTCGACGCCTATTTTGGCGCGCTACTGGCCGGCTGCGACCGCCCCGGCGGCGAAATGCAGCAGTTGATCAATGCCATGACGATCAACGAAACCTACTTCTACCGCGAGGAATACCAGTTCCGCTGCCTGGTCGAATCGCTGCTGCCCGACCTGCTGTCACGACGTGGCCCGGACGAAACGCTGCGTATCTGGTCGATTCCCGCCGCCTCGGGTGAAGAACCGTATTCGCTCGCGATCTACCTGCTGGAACACTGGCCGCTGCTGGCTGAACGCAATGTCGAACTGCTGGCTTCGGACATCGATACCGAAATGCTCGACCTGGCCCGTGCCGGACTGTACCCCGCGCGCGCGCTGCACCAATTGCCGCAGCCACTGCGCGACCGCTACTTCATGCGCGAAGCGGGTGGCCATCGCATCGATGCCATGCTGCGCGACGCCATCGCCTTCAGCGCCGTCAATGTCTGCGATGTCGAGTCGATGCGCGCCTGGCGCGACGTGGACGTCGTGTTCTGCCGCAACCTGCTGATCTACTTTGACGACCTGTCACGGCGACAGGCCGCCGAGGCGCTGTACGACGCATTGCGGCCGGGGGGCTACATCTGCCTGGGGCATGCCGAATCGATGAGCCGTATCTCGTCGCTCTTCACCGTGCGCAAGTTCCCCGATGCCATCGTCTACCAGAAACCCATCGAATCGAGGCCGCGATGAAACACGTCCTGATCGTCGACGACGCGCTGACCGTGCGGCGTTACCACCGCCAGATCCTGGAGGCGGCGGGCTTTCGCGTCAGCGAGGCTGCCAATGGCGCGGAAGGGCTGGAAAAAGCGCTGTCCGACCGGTTCGATCTGCTGGTGCTCGACGTGAACATGCCGATGATGGATGGCTACACACTACTGAGCACGCTACGCCGCGAACCGGCGCTGGAGGCCGTTCCCGCCATCGTCGTCACCACCGAGCACGGCCCGGTGCAGCAGGCGCGTGCCGAAGCGGCCGGCGCCAACTTCATGCTGGTCAAGCCGGTGCCGGCCGCCGACCTGACGCTATACGCCACCATGCTCTGTGGCGGGGTCGGGTGACATGGATCCATTGCTGGCGCAGTTTCTCGACGAAACCCGCGAACACCTGCTGTTGATCGGCCAGGGGCTGGAGCAACTGGCGCGCAACCCGGCGCGGCGCGACGCCATCGAAGCGGTGCATCGCGCCGCGCACACCATCAAAGGCTCATGCGGGCTGTTCGGCTTCGAGCCGATCCTGGAGATCACGCACGCCGCCGAAACCTGCCTGGGCGACGCGCGCGACGACACGGCGACGCTGACACCGCCGCAACTGGCCGCGTTGCTGGCGGCCTTCGACGACATAGCCGACTGGCTGGAGCGACTGGATGGCACTCACTTGCCGCCAGAATCGGACGCGGTGGCCCGGCGCCATGTGGCCACCCTCGCGGGGCGGGGGGCGGTTACGCCCGTGACGACCTCCACCGTAGCGGTGCCGCAAGCCCTGCGCGATGCGCTGCGCGCATCGGGCTCGCCTGCCGGATCGTTGCTCCATGTGTGCTACACGCCGGATCCCGACTGCTTCTTCAGCGGCGAAGACCCGCTCTACACGCTGCGACAACTACCGGGCCTGGTGGCGCTGCACCTGGAGGAACCGGCGCCGCAGCCGCTGGCCGGGCTCGATCCCTATCGCTGCCGGCTGGTACTGCATGCGTTATCCGATGCGTCGCCGGACGACGTGACCAAGGCACTGCGCACGGTGGCGTCCCAAGTGAGCATCGCGCCGCTGCCCGCGTTGCCGGTGGTACTGGACAGCGGGCCGCAACGCGCGGCTGCAGCGTTGCTGACACAGCAGCGATCACTGCTGCGCCACGCCATCACCGCTGGCAACGCGGAAGGCGCCTTGCGCTCCATCGCCACCGTGTTGCGCAATTGCTGTACCGCGCTAGGCTGGCCGGAGGAAGCGGCGCACTGGCAGGAACCGTTGTCGCCGGAGGTCGCGCTGCAACGGCTGGATGACGTGCTCGCCCGCCTGGCCGCACCGGAAAAGCCGCATGTCGAGGCGCCCGCACCGCGTGCCGAAGCGTTGCGCATCGATCCGGCACTGATCGACCGCCTGCTCGATGTGACCACCGAGCTGGGTGTCTCGCGCACCGCGCTGGCCGATCTGGCGCGGCGCGCACAGGCCGACCCTGCCGCCGCATCGTTCGGTCGCGAACTGTGGAGCTGGCATACACGGCTGGACCGCGATCTGCGCGACTTGCAGGCGGCATTGCAGGAAGCGCGACTGGTGCCGCTGTCGGAGGTGTTCGAGCGCCTGCCGCGCCAGGCGCGGCAGTTGGCGCGGCAACTGGACAAGAAGGTGGCGCTGCATCTCGAAGGCGAGGGGCTGCGCGTGGACAAGAGCGTGGCCGCAGCGTTGCACGAGCCGATGATCCACCTGTTGCGCAACGCCATCGACCACGGTCTGGAGCCATCGGCCGAGCGGCTTGCCGCAGGCAAGCCGGCCGAGGGCACCCTGACGGTGCGGGCGAGCCAGGTACAGGACCGGCTGTTGATCGAGGTTGCCGACGACGGGCGCGGCATCGACAGCGCGCGCATCCGCCAGCGCGCCGCCGAGCGTGGCGTGCTGGATGCGGCGCAACTGGCGGCGCTGCCCGACGAGGCTGCGCTGCAACTGGTCTTCGAGCCGGGCTTTTCGACGGCGGCCACCGTGACCGAGGTGTCGGGGCGCGGCGTGGGCATGGACGTGGTGCGCACCGCTGTCGGCGCGCTCGGCGGCGCGGTCAGCCTGAGCGCCCGTCCGGGGGAGGGCACTACGCTGGCGCTCAGCCTGCCGGTGCAACTGGCGCTGGCGCAGGTCGTGGTCGTGGAGGTGGCGCGGCAACGCTTCGGCGTGCCGCTGACACAGTTGCTGGAAGTGGTGCGCCCACAGCCGGACGACCTACGGCGCTTGAAACGACGCGACATACTGGCCTGGCGCGACGAGGTCTTGCCGTTGGTGTCGCTGTCGCGCGTACTGGGCCTGCCCGTAACGGCGCGCCCGCCGGACGCCGCCGTGGTGCTGCATACCGCGCAGGGCCGCATCGCGCTGGCGGTGGATGCCGTGGGCGACAGCCTGGACATCGTGGTCAAGCCGTTGACCGGCCTGCTCGCCGGCCTGCCGTGCTACGACGGCTCGGCGCTGCTGGCCGATGGCAGCGTGCTGCTGGTGCTCAACCCGCAAGGATTGCTCTGATGTTCCGCGCCGACAATACCCAAGGCTGGCTGGAAGGCGTCTGCGGCATCGACGACGTGGCGCCGCTGCTCGACTGGCTGCTGGCAACCCCGGGGGCGCGGCTCGATCTGGCCGGCTGCCGACACCTGCATTGCGCGGTGATACAGCTATTGCTCAGCGCCCGCCCCAGGCTCATCGCGCTGCCGGCCGACGCCTGGATGGCGCGATTTCTTTCTCCGACGCTTGCCGGTCTGGCTGGCGTTCCAACAGAATCCGGGCCAGGCCCCGGTCACCCGACAAGGAACCCGCATGAGTGACATGGCAAAAACGGTATTGATCGTGGACGACAGCGCGCTCTCACGCATGTTGATTCGCAAGCTGATCCTGGAAAGCCATCCCGACTGGCAGATCCTGGAGGCCCCCGACGGTGAGGCGGCGCTGACCATGGCGCACGCCCGGTCGCCCGACCTGATCACGCTCGACATCAACATGCCTGGCATGGGCGGGCTGGATGCAGCGGTTGCGCTCAAACAGCAATGCCCATCGGCCAAGCTGGCGGTGATGACCGCCAACATCCAGGACAGCGTGCGGCAGAAGGTCCAGGCGCTGGGCATCTTCTTCGTCGCCCTGGTGGAAAAGCCCGTCACGCGCGAAGGCGTGGACAAGATCCTGTTCGGGCTGTGATCGTGGACGCCGTGCTCAACCCATTACAGCAGGACACGCTCACCGAGTTCTTCAACATCGCGATGGGGCGCGCCGCCGCCACGCTCAGCCGCATGGTCAGCGAAGAGGTTTCGCTCAGCGTGCCGCAGATGCGCTTCGTGCGCCGCAGCGAGGCGGCCGACCTGATCGGCGCCACCGAAGACCGCGTTTGCAGCGTGATGCAGACGCTGCGCGGCCACTTTGCCGCCGACGCGATGCTGATCTTCCCCGAGACGCGCAGCCTCGAAATCGTGCGCGTGATGATCGGCGACACACTGCCGCTGGAAGACATCACCGAGATGGAACAGGAGGCAATGACCGAGGTCGGCAACATCATCCTCAATGCCTGCATTGGCACCCTGTCCAACCTGCTGGATGGCGACTTCACCATCGGCCTGCCGTCGTTTCGCGTCGGCAGTTGCAGCGAGATCCTCAATGGCTTCCGGCCCGCGCTCGACGAACTGGTGCTGCTGCTGCACATCAATTTCAGCGTCGAACGCTATGCCATCCAGGGCTACGTGGTGTTCCTCCAGGACGTGGCCGCGTTTTCCTCCTTCGTCGAGAGCATCGACCGCTTCCTGGAACGCGCCATGAATGGCGCGGGGGCTGGAATGTGACACAGCCCACACGCTCCGAAGGGCTGGCCGAGCTGGGCTGGCAGGCCCTGGCCTCGCTCAACGTCGGCGTGATCGTCGTCGATCCGGATGAGCGCGTGCGCGTGTGGAACGGCTGGATCGTGGCGCACTCGGGCATCGCCGAAGCGGAAGCGCTGGATCGGCCGCTGCGTACCTTGTTTCCATCGCTGGAAGGCGGCTATCTGCACGAAACGCTGCGCGCCGCACTGGAGCTGGGACACCCGTCGGTGCTGTCGCATTCGCTGCACGAAGCCCAATTGCCACTCTATGGCCTGCCGCTGGGGGCGCAAGTGCCGCTGATGCAGCATGTGCATCTGATCCCCCTGCCCGGCACGCCGCGCCATTGCATGATCCAGGTGACCGATGCCAGCGCCGCGCTCAAGCGCGAGGCCATGCTCAAGCGCAAGGCGCGGCTGTTACAGGAAAGCCTCGAATTGCAGCACTCGCTGATCAACGAGCTGGAACACAGCCAGGACTCGCTGGAACTGCTGGTACAGGAGCGCACCACGCAACTGGAGGAACTGGCCGGGCATCTGCAGGATCTGAGCGAGCGTGAGAAAGCCAAGCTGGCGCGCGAGCTGCACGACGAACTCGGCGCCATCCTCACCGCCATCCGCATCGATATCTCGTGGTTGCAGCGCTCGCTGGGCGAGTTGCCGCCGATGGGTGCCGCCAAGCTGCAACGCATGCTGACCAACCTGGACCGCGGCATCCAGCTCAAGCGCCGCATCATGGAAGGCATGCGCCCCACGCTGCTGTCCACCTTCGGCATCGTCGTCACGCTGCGCGAGCTGGTACGCGAAGTCGCCGCGCTCAACCAGTGGGCGTTGACACTGCACCTGCCCGATGACGATCTGCAACTGAGCGAGGAACTGTCGATCACCGTGTTCCGGGTCACGCAGGAGGCGCTGACCAATGCCGCCAAGTACGCCGAGGCGACGCGCGTATCCATCGTGTTGTCGGTGGACGAGCGCGAGCTGCTGCTGGCGGTGGAGGACAATGGCGTCGGCATCAACGAACAGGACGCGCAGGCGCCGCGCCGGCACGGCATCCTCGGCATGAAACACCGCGTCTTTGCGCGCGGCGGCTCGTTCGAGCTTCAGAAAGTGGCGCCACACGGCACGCGGGTCGTGGCGCGGATGCCACGGTAGCGGTCAGGTCTCCGGCCGGTAATCCCGTGCCAGCAGGGCACGACAGAGATAATCGTATGCGGCGTCCACCTCGGGCTGGATGCCCGTCAGCGTGAACTCCAGATGCGGCCCGGCGTGGCGCGCATTGCCAAATGATGGCAGGCAGGAAAAGCGCACGTCGGGATAACGCGCCACCAATCGTTCCATTTCCTCGATCAGATCGCCTTCGCGGGCATCGGGCACCAGCAGCGAGCGCCTCACGCCGGCTTCGCCCGGGGTGTATTGTGTATCCAGTACCCATTCGAGCATCGGCCACGCCATTTCGGGGAACCCCGGCAGCAGGTAATGGTGACGGAAACTGCATCCGGCCACCTGGTTCACAGGGTTCGGGATCAGGTGCGCACCGAGTGGAAACTCGGCCATGCGGATGCGATGCGGATGGGCGGCGTCGCCGTGGCGCTCGACGATCAGACGCGCGGCGTCGTCGTTCAACTCCAGCGCGACATTGGCGGCCGAGGCCAGCGCCTGGCGCGTGTGGTCGTCCGGCGTGGCGCCGATGCCGCCGCACGAAATCACGTGGGCGCCGTCAGCCAGCGTCTTGCAGAAGGCCGCGGTCAGAGCTTCGGGGTCATCCGGCAGGTAATGCGCGCCGGTCAGCCGGTGGCCGCGCGGGCCGAGCCGTTCCAGCACCGCAGAAAAGTGCTTGTCCTGACGCCGGCCTTCCAGAATTTCGTCGCCAACGATAAAGAGCTGGAACTCCATGATGAAATCTCCATGACATGTGCAGAATTCGGCTTGCCGCTGGGGAGTGCAAGCAGGTCTAATACCGCCGGGCGCGAAACGCGCACCGTTTTCATCTTGATGATCCATCTTATAACTGCCCTCAGCAGGAGCATGCCGATGTTGTACCCCCAATTGTTCGCCGACCTGGAAAAAGCGCGCTGGAATATGGCCGACGATATTCCCTGGGATCAATTCGACGCCAGCCTCCTGACGGACGACCAGGCGATGACGATCAAGATGAACGCGATCACCGAATGGTCGGCGCTGCCGGCCACCGAGATGTTCCTGCGTGACAACCAGGACGACTCCGACTTTTCGGCGTTCATGTCGATCTGGTTCTACGAGGAACAAAAGCACTCGCTGGTGATGATGGAATACCTGCGCCGCTTCCGTCCGGAACTGTGTCCCACCGAGGAAGAACTGCACGCGGTGCGCTTCGAATTCGACCCGGCGCCGCCGCTGGAAACGCTGATGCTGCATTTTTGCGGCGAGGTGCGCCTGACCCAGTGGTATCGCCGCGCATCCGAATGGCACACCGAACCGGTGATCAAGCAGATCTACAAGGTGCTGTCCACCGACGAAGCCCGCCATGGTGGCGCCTATCTGAAATACATGAAACGCTCGATCGAACGTTGCGGGGTGGAGGCCAAGCAGGCTTTTGCCAAGATCGGCTTCCTGATGGCATCGAGCGCCCGTTCGGGCAAGCCGCTGCACCCGACCAATCTGCACGTGAACAAGGAGCTGTATCCCAACGATACGGTACAGAGCCGCCTGCCGGACCCGGAATGGCTGGAACGCTGGCTGGACGAGCAGATCCAGTTCGGCAAGGAGTGGGAAGCGCGCGTCGTCGGCGGTATCCTGCGCAATCTGTCCAACCTGTTCGAAGTGCCGCTGGAAACCACCGGCGACCTGAACCGCTATCGCAAGCAACTCACGGCCTGAGCCATGGACTACCCGCAGCCCGATTTCGAACGCAAGATCTGCCCGCCCGATCAACTGGCGCGTCGCATGGCCGAATTGCCGCGTCCGCTGGTGTTCACCAACGGCTGTTTCGACATCCTGCATCGCGGCCATGTCACCTACCTGGGCCAGGCGCGCGCGCTGGGCGCCAGCCTGGTGGTGGCGCTCAATACCGATGCGTCGGTGAAGCGCCAGGGCAAGGGCGATGATCGGCCGATCAACGTGATGGAAAACCGCGCGGCGGTGATGGCTGCGCTGGGCTGCGTCGATCTGGTGACCTGGTTCGACGAAGACACGCCGCATGCATTGATCCTGGCCTGCCGTCCCGACGTACTGGTGAAGGGTGGCGACTGGGCGATCGAGCGCATCGTCGGCAGCCGCGAAGTGCTGGAATGGGGCGGCCAGGTGCATTCCATCCCCTTCCTCCACCAGACCTCCACCACGCAAACCCTGCAAAGGATTCGCCAGCTCGGATGATGCAACGGGAAAACCTGATCGTTGAGTTGTTCTCCGATCTGAGCCAGCACGGCGTGGTCCGCCCTGATCTGCTGTGGCAGATCGGCGTGCTGGTGCTGGTGGTGGTGCTGGCCGTGCTCGGCAGCCGCTACATCAAGCCCAGGCTGCACAGCGAACAGCGCCGCTGGAAGTGGGGCAGCGAGGGCTTCTCGCGCGTAGTGTTCCCGCTGCTGGCATTGCTGGGGTTGCTGCTGGGCGGATTGCTGCTCGCACCGTTCTATCCGCTGCCGCACAAGCTGCTGGCGGTGGCCGTGGTGCTGTTCACCGCGATGGTGAACATCCGCACACTGGTCTACGTGCTGCGCAGCACCTTCAACAACGCGCAATGGTTGATCCGCAGCGAAAAATACATCGCGGGCGTCATCTGGACGCTGTATGCCCTGCATGTGGTCGGCGTGCTGGCCGATATCGTCGATGCGCTCAACAGCGTCAGCTTCAAGATCGGCAAGATCAACATCAGCATGCTGGGCGTGATCAATGGCGTGTTCTCGGTGGCGCTGACGCTGCTGGTGGCGATGTGGCTGTCACGGTTGATCGAACAGCGGCTGATGGGCGCCGCACTGATGGACATGAACCTGCGCGTGGTGCTGGCCAAGCTCACGCGCACGTTGCTGGTCACGCTGGCGGTGATCATCGCGCTGCCCCTGGTGGGCATCGACCCGACGGTCCTGTCGGTATTCGGCGGTGCGCTGGGCGTGGGCCTGGGCTTCGGCTTGCAGAAGATCGCTTCCAACTATGTCTCGGGCTTCATCATCCTGCTCGATCGCTCGGTCAAACTGGGCGACCTGATCCAGATCGACAGCCGTCAGGGCGTGATCACCGGGCTGACCTCGCGCTACGTTGTGCTCAAGGGCGCGGACGGCACCGAATCGCTGGTTCCCAACGAAACGCTGATCACCTCCACCGTGGTCAATCAGTCGTACAACGACCGCAGCGTCTGGATCAAGCTGCCGATCTCGGTCGCCTACGAGTCGGACCTGCAACTGGTGATGAAGCTGCTGGTCGATGCCACCCGTGGCATCGAGCGCATCGTGCAGGAGCCGCCGCCCCGGGCGTTCCTGGAAAACTTCGGTGCCAGCGCCGTCGATCTGTCCGTAGGCTTCTGGGTAAAGGATCCCGAGAACGGAACGCTGGCGCTCAAGTCCCAGATCAACGAACGCCTGTGGCAATCGTTCCGCGAGTACCGCATCAACATTCCGTTCAACCGGCTGGACGTCGTGCATTTCCGTCCCGGCGATCGCCTGGCCGGCGACGGCAACCTGCAAGGGCTCGGCCAGCAATCCCCTCCGGATCGCGGCGACTAACGGGGCTGGGCGCGTCGCCCGGGCACGTCCCGATGCGTGGCGATGCACCGGCCCACACCCATTCCGACGAACGTCGGGAACCCGGCATTATCACCATCGATCAATCCCGCCGAGCACGTTAACCAAATATTGATTAATATCAACTCCCTGCGCGCACCCTCTAGGTAGTTTCGGCGCGCGAATAGTTTGCATTTACGGAGAATCCGAAGCATGAACTGGCTTAATGGCGCCATCGACCTGCCCTGGTGGGGCTACATCGTGGTGACCCTGGTGCTGACGCACATCACCATCGCGTCCGTCACCATCTACCTGCATCGCCATCAGGCGCACCGCGCCATCGACCTGGGGCCGATCCCCAGCCATTTCTTCCGGTTCTGGCTGTGGCTCACCACGGGCATGGTCACCAAGCAATGGGCGGCGATCCACCGCAAGCACCACGCGCGTTGCGAAACCGCCGAAGACCCGCACAGCCCGCAGGTTCTGGGCATCAAGAAAGTGATGTGGGAGGGCGCCGAGCTGTATCGCGCCGAATCCAAGAACACTGAGACCATGGAGAAATTTGGCCATGGCACGCCGGACGACTGGCTGGAGCGCAACATCTACAGCAAGCGCAGCGCCATGGGCCCGACGCTGATGATGATCATCAACCTGTGCCTGTTCGGTGCCAACGGCATCTGGATCTGGGCGATCCAGATGATCTGGATTCCGTTCTGGGCGGCCGGTGTGATCAACGGCATCGGCCACTACTGGGGCTATCGCAACTTCGAATGCGAGGACGCCTCCACCAACCTGGTGCCCTGGGGCATCATCGTGGGCGGCGAAGAACTGCATAACAACCACCACACCTTCGGCACCTCGGCCAAGTTCTCGTACAAATGGTTCGAGTTCGACATCGGCTGGGGCTATATCCGCACGATGGAAATCCTGCGCATGGCCAAAGTGCGTCGCGTGGCACCGAAGATGAAGACCGCCGAAGTACGCCCCGAGCTGGACGAACACGCGCTGGCCGCCATCGTCGCCAATCGCTACGCCGTGGCCGCGCACTACGCCAAGTCGCTAAAACTGACGGTTTCCGAAGAGCTGGACAAGCTGCGCGGTTCCGCGCGCCTGCCGCATTTCGACTTCAACGTCGCGCGCCAGATGAAGCTGTGGCTGAAGCAGGACGCCAAGGACACGCCGGTGAACGACAAACCGCACCTGGATCAGTTGCTGGCGCAGAGCAAGACGCTGGAACAGGTGTACCAGATGCGCCAGGAACTCACCCGGCTGTGGGAGCGTTCGTCGCTGTCTCGCGCCGAACTGGTCAAGCATTTGCAGGACTGGTGCTTGCGCGCCGAAGCCAGCGGGATCAAGGCGTTGCAGGATTTCTCGCTGCGCCTGCGCTCGGTGGCCGCCGTGCACTGATCGCGCGATATGCGATGACAAGAAGCCGGGCATTGCCCGGCTTTTTGCTTTGTAGCGCGCTGCAAACCGGTTCGGTAGTGGGTGAAACGGTCTGGTTTCCGGTTTGCGCATTACCCCGGCGCGGACGATCATGACAGCATCGTCCGCTCGCCATTTGTGTCTTGGTTGGCATGGTTGAGCGCAATTCAAGCAAGGCGAACCTTACGAGGTTCCCCTTATCATGGGCCTACCCGAGGAGCACGCCATGTCCACCAGTATCCAGCGCTATCACATCGGTCCCCGCCTGGCCGAGATCGTCGTACACAACAACACGGTCTATCTCGCCGGGCAGATCGCGGAAACGCTCGACAAGGATGCTCGCGGGCAAACCGAGGAAGTCCTGGCCGCCATCGAACGCCTGCTGAACGAAGTGGGTTCGGAAAAGCAGAAGATCCTTTCCGCCACGATCTACCTGGCCGACATGGCCGACTACGACGCGATGAACGACGCCTGGTCCGCCTGGGTGGTGCCGGGACATACCCCCGCGCGTGCCACCGTCGAGGCGCGGCTGGCCGATCCGCGCTATCGCGTCGAAATGGTCGTCATCGCCGCGCTTTGAGTCAGCGCACGTAATCAATTCAAGGAGTTGTGATGTCCAGCAAACCGATCCTGCTCGCCTATTTCGCCGGCTGGAAAGCATGGGAACACCTCCCGCTGGAGCGTGATGCCCAGCGGCTGACCCATATCTGCATAGCTTTTGCCAACATCGTTGGCGACGGGCAAGTGGCGTGGTTCAAGGGCGACGACGGCCACCCCGTCGATCCGGCGCCGCATGCCGAGCGCCTGTACCGCATGCGCGAGATCAACCCCGACCTCAAGCTGTTGATCTCCATCGGCGGCTGGGCCGCGGACGGTTTCTCCGACGCAGCGCTGGACGCCGGCACCCGCGAGCGGTTCTCGCAGGCTGCCATCGAGTTCATGAAGTTGTACCAGCTCGACGGTATCGATCTCGACTGGGAATACCCCTCCAACGACATGTCCGGCATCAAGGCCCGCCCTGAGGACAAGCGCAACTTCACGCTGATGCTGGCCGACCTGCGCCAGCGGCTGGATGCACTGTCCGACGCCGAGGGCCGCAAAGGGAGCGATCGATACCTGCTGACCATCGCAGCCGGCGCCGGACAGTACTACCTGGATGGCGTGGAAATGCCCGAAGTCGCGCGCCTGTGCGATTTCGTCAACCTGATGACCTACGACTTCTACAACGGCTGGGCCACCCGCGCCGGTCACCACACCAACCTCTACAACACGCCCGTCGATCCCAGTGGCGACAGTTGCGCCAAGTCGGTGAAGCTGTTCCTCGAAAACGGCCTGCCACGCGACAAACTGGTGCTGGGCTGCGCATTCTATGGCCGCAGCCTCAAGGGCGTCGGCAACGCCGGGCTGGGTGCGCCGGGCACCCCCAAGAGCAATGGCGGCTACAGCTACAGCGAAATCGCCGCGTTGCTGCGAGCGGGGGATGGCCGCACGGTGCGCCATTGGGACGATGATGCCAAGGCCCCGTGGCTGCTGGTCGATGGCGACCAGTTCGTCAGCTACGAAGATGTCGAATCCATTGGCCTGAAGGCCGATTTCGTCAAGCGCGAAGGGCTGGCCGGGGCATTCTTCTGGGAATACACCGAAGATGCCGACGACCAGTTGCTCGCAACCTTGTGGCAGAAGCTGGGCTGATTCATCGGCCTGCTGAAAAGCCGTCCGCAAGGACGGCTTTTTGCATTTGGACGCTCGATGATGCCCGCCCAGACGGCTATTCCCCCTGTTCCACCCACGCCTCCTCCGCCGCATCGCGGTGCCAGTGCCGCCAGCCATGGCGATAGGCATGCTGGAGATAGGGCCCGCGCAGCACGCGTGCCGAAGTGTCGCTCCCGCAGTCGATCCCCAGCAGATAGGCCGCCTGCGCCCATGCCGCCACGCGGGTGGACGGTTGCCGCGCCAGTTGGGCATCGGCCAGTACGGCGGCGTGTTCCAGCGACTGGGCGCGTACCAGGAAGCAGGTGTCCTGCCCATCCGGGCCGCCGTTGAAAGGGTCGGGCGTATCGTTACCCCAGCGGATGATTTCATACAGGTTCAAGTGTCTTTCTCCACGAACGTGCGGCCCCATTGCGCCGAGCACGGATCATAACCTCGTACCGACGCGGCGGCGGTTGCCTTGTATCCCGCCCACCGCGCATACTTCGCCCTGGTCGGCAGTTCACCCAGGCGTCGCCACTCCGCAAGGAGCGCTAAACCTGCCATCGCAACACCACATCTTCCGACGCGCGATCCGTGCCGCGTCGGCAAGGGCGACCCCCGACCCCTGTCCTGCAGGGCTGGCACACATCGAGGATTGAACGTGTCCAGAACGCAACTTCCCTACGTCGCCGACGACATCTCGGCGCTTTCCCGTTCGCTGGTCAGACAGTTGAACCAGCTCGACCACCTGCCCGGCCATGTCGAGATGCTCAACCTGCTCGCTGGCGCGGCGGGCTTTCGCAACTTCCAGCATTGGCGCGCCGCCCGCCAGGCCGCCGACGCGCTTGCCGCACCGGCGCCGCTGACGCCGGAGATCGACTACACGCTGGTGCGGCGCCTGCTGCGCTATTTCGACGCGCAAGGCAGGCTGCAAGCGTGGCCGGGCAAGCACAGCCATCGCGCGCCGTGTCTGTGGGTGGTGTGGTCGCACCTGCCGCCGCGCCAGGCCATGAGCGAGCGCGAGATCAACGACGCCATCCGCGCGGTGGAAACGCTGGGCGATCATCTGCTGCTGCGGCGGCAGATGGTCGACGATGGCATGCTGACGCGCACGCCCGACGGTGCGGTCTACCGGCGCGTCGAGCAAGCGCCGCCGCCGTTGGCGCGGGCGCTGCTCGCCGTGCTGGCGGGCAACGCCGCGACGTAATGCGAAACGGGAGGCAAATGCCTCCCGTTTTTTCTTGACGATCCGGCGCGCCGAGCGGGCCGGCCGCCAGGTCAGCCGCCCACCGGGCCCTCGGCGAACTGCAACGCCGCCAGCCGCGCATAGAGCGGCGAACTATCCAGCAGCGCGGCGTGCGTGCCCTCGGCGACGATGCGGCCGTGTTCCAGCACCACGATACGGTCCGCCTGTTGCACGGTGGCGAGCCGATGCGCGATCACCAGGGTGGTACGGTCGTGTGCGGCGTTGTCCAGCGCCTGCTGCACCGCGCGTTCGCTGGCGGCGTCGAGCGCGCTGGTGGCCTCATCCAGCAGCAGGATCGGCGGGTTCTTCAGGATGGCACGGGCGATGGCGATGCGCTGGCGCTGTCCACCGGACAGCCGTACCCCGCGCTCGCCCAGAAAGGTGTCGTAGCCCTCGGGCAACGCGTCGATGAAGTCGGCCGCGGCGGCCATGGTGGCGGCGGCATGCACCTCGGCGTCGCTGGCGTCCAGCCGGCCGTAGCGGATATTGTCGGCCACGCTGCCGGCAAAGATCACCGATTCCTGCAACACCACACCGACCTGCGCGCGCAGGTCATGCAAGGCAGCATCCCGCGTATCGATGCCATTGAACACGATGCGCCCGCCTTGCGGATCGTAGAAACGCAGCAGCAGCTGGAACAGCGTGGTCTTGCCAGCACCGCTGGGGCCGACCAGTGCCACGTGTTCGCCGGGGCGGATATGCAGCGACAGCGCATGCAACGCCGGCGTATCGGGGCGCGACGGATAGGCGAACTGCACCGCGTCGAAGCGGATGCCGTCGCCCTGGTGCGGCAGCGGTCGCGGCGCGGTGGCGTCGGCCACCGGCGATTGCAGCGCCAGCAGTTCCATCAGCCGCTCGGCCGCGCCGGCGGCGCGTTGCAGGTCGCCCCACACCTCGGCAATGGCACCGACCGCACCAGCGGTGACCACTGCGTAGAGGATGAACTGCGACAGCTCGCCCGCGCTCATGCGGCCGTCCATCACCGCCTGGGCGCCCAACCACAGCACGAATACCACGGCGGCGAATACCAGCAGGATCACCACCGCGGTCAGCCACGAGCGGGCGCGCACCCGCTGTAGCGCGGCGGCATAGGCGGATTCCACCGCGCGGTCGAAGCGCGCCGCTTCGTGCGGCTCGCGGGTGAACGACTGCACCGTGGGCATCGCATTGAGAATCTCGCCAGCCAGCGCGCTGGCATCCGCCACCTTGTCCTGGCTGGCCTTGGACAATCGCCGCACCCGTCGGCCGAACACCAGGATCGGCGCGATCACCGCCAGTAGCGTCGCCAGGATATAGCCGGCCAGCGCAGGGCTGGTGACGATCAGCATGGTCAGCCCGCCCAGCAGCAGGAAGGCGTTGCGCAGGCCCATCGACAGACTGGTGCCGACCACGGTCTGGATCAGCGTGGTGTCGGTGGTCAGGCGCGATAGCACCTCGCCGGTCTGTGTGGTTTCGAAAAACTGGGGGCTCATGCGCAGCACGTGGTCGTAAACGGCACGGCGCAGGTCGGCGGTGGTGCGCTCGCCCAGCCACGACACCCAGTAGAAACGCAGCGCGGTGGCGATGGCCAGCACCACCGATACCGCGAACAGCGCGATGAAGTAGCGGTCGATATGCCCGCGGTTACCGGCGGCGAAGCCCAGGTCGATCAGGTGACGGAATGCCACCGGTAGCGCCAGCGTGGCACCGGCAGCCACGGCCAGCGCGGCGAAGGCGGCGATCCAGCGGCCCAGGTAGGGCCGCAGGAACGGCAGCAGCCCGAGCAAGGGGGTGATGCGGCGGGCAGGGGAAGTCTCGGACATGGCAACCTGGTGTGGGGTTGAGGGACGCCCTGGGGCGATTCACCCCAGATGAGGGTGCATCCCGGCTTTTGCCAGTGCGGGCGTATCAAGCGGTAACCCGACTTACACGGTCGCATGGCTAGAATTGCGCTCCCACTGCATTTCAGCGCCATTCGATGATCGTCCGCCCGCCGCAACACTGGTTGTTCATGGTTTTCACCTGGCGTGGCTCGGTGCTGTCGTCCATCCTGCCGCGTCTGGGGCTGAACCTGGCCTTCGCGTTGCTGGTGGTGGCGTTGCACGGCTGGTTCGAGGGCTTCGGCCTGCATCTGTCGATCGGGCCGTTCAGCCTGATGGGGATCGCGCTGGCAATCTTCCTGGGTTTTCGCAACAACACCAGCTACGACCGCTTCTGGGAGGCGCGCAAGCTGTGCGGCGGTGTGATGGTTCATACCCGCTCGCTCTTGCGGCAGGCCATCGCCATGACCGGCCGCGCGCCGGACGACGTGCGCATCGTCCACTTCGCCGCGCTGTTGCAGGCGTTCGCCTTCGCGCTCAAGCACCAGTTGCGCCAGACCGATCCGGCGGCGGACCTGGCGCGCCTGCTGCCCGCACCCGTGGCGGCACGGCTGATGACAGCACAGTTCGTGCCGGCAATGCTGCTGCGCGAACTGGGGCTGTGGCTGGCGGAGGAACGCGCCGCCGGGCGCCTGAGCGAGATCCTGTGGCAGTCGCTGGATGCCAACCTGGATCGACTCTCCGACATCCTGGGCAGTTGCGAACGCATCGCCAGCACGCCGCTGCCCTATGCCTACAGCGTGCTGTTGCACCGGACCATCTACCTTTATTGTTCGCTGTTGCCGCTGGGCCTGGTCGACAGCATCGGCCTGCTGACACCGCTGATCTCGGTGTTCGTCGCCTATACCTTCATGGCGCTGGAATCCATCGCCGGCGAGCTGGAAACGCCGTTCGGCACCGAGCCCAACGATCTGGCGCTCGACGCGATCTGCCGCACGGTGGAGCGAACGCTGCTGGAAATGACCGACGCGCCGCAACTGCCGCCGCCGTTGCAGCCGGATGCGCAGTACATTCTGACCTGACGCCATGAAAAACGGCGCCCCGAAAGGCGCCGTTCCGTGATGCCGGTGGCGATCAGATCTTCTCGTACAGCGGCAGCGTGAGGAACTCGGCAAAATCCTCGCTGGTGCTCATCTGCTCGAAAATCTGTGCCGCCTGGGTATATGGCACGCGGTTGAAGGTGTCGTCGCCGTGTTCGGCGCGGATCGCGTCGAGCACCTGCGGGATCATGCCGCGCACCATCTCGGCGGTGACCTTGCGGCCATCGTCCAGCACCCCCTTGGGCGAGCGGATCCATTGCCACACCTGACTGCGGCTGATTTCGGCGGTGGCGGCATCCTCCATCAGATTGTGGATCGGCACGCAGCCGTTGCCGGCCAGCCACGAGCCCAGGTACTGGATGCCGACGTCGATGTTCATCCGCAGACCGGCCTCGGTGATCGGCTGCTCGGGCTGGAAATCCAGCAGATCGGCGGCGCGGGTGGTCACGTCGTCGCGCTGCTTGCCGAACTGGTTGGGCGCGTCGCCCAGCACCTTCAGCCATTCCTCCATCGCGATCGGCACCAGCCCGGGGTGCGCCACCCAGCCGCCATCGAAGCCATCGTTGGCGTCGCGGGTCTTGTCGGCGCGCACCGCGGCCATCGCCTTGTCGTTGGCCTCGGCATCGTTCTTGATCGGAATCAGCGCGCTCATGCCGCCGATGGCGGGGGCGCCGCGCTTATGGCACGCCTTGACCAGATTCAGCGCGTAGGCGCGCATGAATGGCACGGTCATGGTGATCTGGGCGCGGTTGGCCAGGCAGAAATCGCGATCGGTCTTGAACTTCTTGATGCAACTGAAGATGTAATCCCAGCGCCCCGCGTTCAGCCCGGCCGAGTGCTCGCGCAACTCGTAGAGGATTTCTTCCATCTCGAACGCGGCGAGGATGGTCTCGATCAGAACCGTGGCCTTGATCGTGCCCTGAGGGATACCCAACTCGTGCTGCGCCGCGACGAAAATGTCGTTCCAAAGCCGCGCTTCCAGATGGCTTTCCATCTTGGGCAGGTAGAAATACGGGCCGCTGCCCCGTGCCAGCAGCTCCTTGGCGTTGTGGAACAGGAACAGCGCGAAGTCGAAGATGCCGCCCGACACGCGCGTGCCATCGACGGTGACGTGCTTCTCGTCCAGGTGCCAGCCGCGCGGACGCACCACCAGCGTCGCCACCTTGTCGTTCAGGCGGTACTCCTTGCCGGCTTCGTTGCGAAAGGAAAGGGTGCGGCGGATCGCCTGCTTGAGGTTGATCTGCCCCTGGATCTGGTTCGACCAGTTGGGCGTGTTCGAATCCTCGAAATCCGTCATATAGCTGTCGGCACCGGAATTGAGCGCATTGATGATCATCTTGCGCTCGACCGGCCCGGTGATCTCCACCCGGCGCAGCGCCAGGTCGGCCGGCACCGGCGCGATGCGCCAGTCGCCGTCGCGCACGGCCTGGGTCTCGGGCAGAAAGTCGGGGCGGCGGCCAGCGTCCAGCTCGGTCTGGCGGCGCACGCGGGCGGCCAGCAGTTCCTGGCGGCGTGCTTCGAAGCGGCGGTGCAGCATGGCAACGAAGGCCAGCGCATCGGGGGTGAGGATCTCGGCGAATTCGGAGGTGATTTCAGCGTTCAGTTCGATGCCGGGGGACAGCGTCATAGTGGTCTCCTGGATAATGGCGACACGCCATACGGGGCGCGCATCGCTAGGAATATTAGGGCAGCCGCGCTTTGGCGGCTGGCGCGGGCCATTCTTGCCTGCGGCGTTTACTGCGGCTGCCGACGCCGGGAGATACGGCGTCGGCGCTCCCTCTCATGGCGGGAACAGGTGGCGAACGATCCACGCGACGGACGCGGGATATGCCGTCGGATCGCTCGCCACATCGGGTACAGCCGGGAAGGCCATCCGATGGAGTGGATGCCTTCCACGCCCCAGGCGGCGCGGCCCGGCTTGCGGGTGGGCCGTGTCGCACCGCCTGGGACGGTACTACCTGGAACTCAAGAGCTGCTAGCAAAACCCAGCGAAGCGGTCCTGGCAAGAAGCGCGAAACGTAGACAGGACGTGTAGTACGGCAAGTTTGCGCGCCGCCGCCAGGAAGGTTTCGTTAGCGGCTCAGTGGAACTGCTCTTCCTCGGTCGAGCCGGTCAGCGCCGTGGTGCTCGACTGGCCTTGCTGGATCGTCTGCGTTACCGCATCGAAGTACCCGGTGCCCACTTCGCGTTGGTGTTTCACTGCGGTGAAACCACGCTCGGCGGCGGCGAACTCGGCCTGTTGCAACTCGACGAAGGCAGTCATGCCCGCACGGGCATAGCCGTGGGCCAGGTTGAACATGCCGTAGTTGAGGGCGTGGAAGCCGGCCAGCGTAATGAACTGAAACTTGTAGCCCAGCGCACCCAGTTCCTTCTGGAAACGCGCGATAGTGGCGTCGTCCAGGTTCTTTTTCCAGTTGAAGCTCGGCGAGCAGTTATAGGCCAGCATCTTGCCGGGGAACTTGGCGTGGATCGCCTCGGCGAACTTGCGCGCATACTCCAGGTCCGGCTTACCGGTCTCGCACCAGATCAGATCGGCGTACGGTGCGTAGGCCAGGCCGCGGCTGATGGCCTGCTCCAGGCCTGGCTTCGTGCGATAGAAGCCTTCGGGGGTACGCTCGCCGGTGCAGAACGGACGGTCGTTGGCGTCCACGTCACTGGTCAGCAGGTCGGCGGCCTCGGCGTCGGTACGGGCGACCAGGATGGTCGGCACGCCCAGCACGTCGGCGGCCAAGCGCGCGGCCACCAGCTTTTCCACTGCCTCGCGGGTGGGCACCAGCACCTTGCCGCCCATGTGGCCACACTTCTTCACGCTGGCGAGCTGGTCCTCGAAGTGCACACCGGCGGCACCGGCTTCGATCATGCCCTTCATCAGCTCGAAAGCATTGAGCACGCCGCCGAAGCCGGCTTCGGCATCGGCCACGATGGGGGCGTAGTAATCGATGCTGTCGTCACCCTCGGCGTGGCTGATCTGATCGGCACGCTGGAAGGTGTTGTTGATGCGGCGAACCACCGCCGGCACCGAATTGGCCGGATACAACGATTGGTCCGGATACATCTCGCCGGCGATATTGGCATCCGCCGCCACCTGCCAGCCCGACAGATAGATGGCCTTCAGCCCGGCCTTTACCTGCTGCATGGCCTGGTTGCCGGTCAGCGCGCCCAGCGCGTGGACATACGGCTGCTCGTGCATCAGGGTCCACAGCTTCTCGGCGCCACGACGTGCCAGGGTGTGCTCGATGTGTAGTGTTCCCCGCAGCCTTTCAACATCCGCTGCCGTATAAGCGCGCTCTATACCTTTCCAGCGCGGATTCTCGCGCCAGTCCTGTTCGATTTGTGCAATGCGTTGTTCCCGCGTGGTCATGGCTTTCTCCCGCAAAAAAGCTGGCCTTGAGGCCGGGTTGTTCGATCGAGGCAAGCTGGCCTCCGTGCACCGCAACACAATGCGGCGTCGCACCATAACAATGTAGTTGCGCGAAGATGACTACAAGTTGGGGAATGCACCTAGCGCGATGTTTGATTGCCGAACGGCACAGCGCAGCCCCTCGCGGCGGCGAGGGTAGGGAGTGGATTCAAACAGGGAAGGGCCGCTACGTGCATACCATTGACCTGTAGCGCCCGGCTTTGCCGGGGGCCTGCTTCGACTTGCGCACCATCGTAGCCTGCCACCCGGGCCAGGGCCTCGCGGCGGCGAGGGTAGGGAGTGGATTCCAACAGGGAAGGGCTGCTGCGTGCGTACCATTGACCATGTAGCGCCCGGCCTTGCCGGGAGCCTGCTTCGACTTGCGCACCATCGTGGCCTGCCACCCGGGCCAGGGCCTCGCGGCGGCGAGGGTAGGAAGTGGATTCAAACAGGGAAGGGCCGCTGCGTGCGTACCATTGGCCATGTAGCGCCCGGCCTTGCCGGGAGCCTGCTTCGACTTGCGCACCATCATGGCCTGCCACCCGGGCCAGGCCCTTGAAATGTGCCGCCCCGCGCCCATCTTGGGCACAGCAATGAATCTGGAACGGAGTGGCAAGGTTATGAGCGAACAGAACGATCTGAACGAACAACAAGAAAACCAGCAGCAAGACCTTCAGCAATTCGAGGACGCGGAGGCCGCGCAGGACGAACGCATGGCCGTGGTGGCCGCCGAGTTGGACAAGGCACGCCAGGACGTGTTGTACGCCAAGGCCGAAGGCGAGAACATCCGCCGCCGCGCCGCCGAGGAAGTGGACAAGGCCCGCCGCTTCGCCGTCGAGAAATTCGCCCGCGAACTGATGGCGGTGAAGGACGCGATGGAAATGGCGCTGCTGGACCAATCCGGCAACTTCGAAGCGCTGAAGATGGGCGTCGATCTCACCCACAAAGCGCTGGTGAGCGCGTTCGAGAAATTCGAGCTGACCGACATCGCGCCCCAGGCCGGCGACAAACTCGATCCCAACCTGCACCAGGCGATCTCGGTGGAGCCGTCGGCGCAGGAGCCGAACACCGTGGTGCGCGTGCTGCAAAAGGGCTACCTGCTCTCAGGCCGCGTGCTGCGCCCGGCCATGGTGATCGTGGCCGCGCCGCAGTAAGCATGTTGCCGCCGGATTACCGCCGCATGAACGGCGGTGCTTGAAAACCCGGGCGGCATCCCCACTTGCGCATCAAGGTTATTTGAATTCAACGCCGCGGCTCCGCCAGCGGCTCGGAACAAGAGGACAGAACGACATGGCAAAGATCATCGGTATCGACCTGGGCACCACCAATAGCTGTGTGGCCGTGCTGGAAAACGGCCAACCCAAGGTCATCGAAAACTCGGAAGGCGCGCGGACCACCCCGTCGATCATCGCTTACCAGGAAGACGGCGAAATCCTGGTCGGCGCCCCGGCCAAGCGCCAGGCGGTGACCAACCCGAAGAACACCCTGTACGCGGTGAAGCGCCTGATCGGTCGCAAATTCGACGAGAAAGAGGTGCAGAAGGACATCGACTTGATGCCCTACACCATTTCCAAGGCCGACAACGGCGACGCCTGGGTGGAAGTGCGTGGCGACCGCAAGGCTCCGCCGCAGATCAGCGCCGAAGTGCTGCGCAAGATGAAGAAGACCGCCGAGGACTACCTGGGCGAGGAAGTGACCGAGGCCGTGATCACGGTACCGGCCTACTTCAACGACAGCCAGCGCCAGGCCACCAAGGACGCCGGCCGCATCGCCGGCCTGGAAGTGAAGCGCATCATCAACGAGCCGACCGCGGCTGCGCTGGCCTTTGGCCTGGACAAGAAGGAAAAGGGCGATTCCAAGATCGCCGTGTATGACCTGGGCGGCGGCACGTTCGACATCTCGATCATCGAAATCGCGGATGTCGATGGCGACAAGCAATTCGAAGTGCTGGCCACCAACGGCGATACCTTCCTGGGTGGCGAAGACTTCGACCAGCGCATCATCGACTACATCATCGGCGAGTTCCAGAAGGAACAGGGCATCAACCTGAAGCAGGACGTGATGGCGCTGCAACGCCTGAAGGAAGCTGCGGAAAAGGCCAAGATCGAGTTGTCGTCGTCCAGCCAGACCGAAATCAACCTGCCGTACATCACGATGGATGCCACTGGTCCGAAGCACCTGGTGCTGAAGATCACCCGCGCCAAGTTCGAATCGCTGGTGGAAGACCTGATCGCCCGCTCCATCGAGCCGTGCCGCATCGCGCTGAAGGATGCCGGCCTGAAGGCTTCCGACATCGATGACGTGATCCTGGTCGGTGGCCAGAGCCGCATGCCGATGGTGCAGGACAAGGTAAAGGAGTTCTTCGGCAAGGAAGCCCGCCGCGACGTGAACCCGGACGAAGCCGTGGCCGTCGGTGCCGCGATCCAGGGCGCCGTGCTGGGGGGCGATCGCAAGGACGTGCTGCTGCTGGACGTGACCCCGCTGTCGCTGGGTATCGAAACGCTGGGTGGCGTGCTGACCAAGCTGATCAACAAGAACACCACGATCCCGACCAAGGCATCGCAAGTGTTCTCCACCGCCGACGACAACCAGAACGCGGTGACGATCCACGTGTTGCAGGGCGAGCGCGAAAAGGCGTCGGCCAACAAGAGCCTGGGCCAGTTCAACCTGTCGGACATCCCGCCCGCACCGCGCGGCGTGCCGCAGATCGAAGTGACCTTCGACATCGACGCCAACGGCATCCTGCACGTGAGTGCCAAGGACAAGGCCACCGGCAAGGAAAACAAGATCAAGATCCAGGCATCCTCCGGCCTGTCCGAAGAGGAAATCCAGCGCATGGTGCGCGACGCCGAACTGAACGCCGAAGAAGACAAGAAGTTGTCCGAACTGGTGGGCGCGCGCAACCAGGGCGATGCGATGATCCACTCGGTGAAAAAGTCGCTGACCGAATTCGGTGACAAGATCGCCGCCGACGAAAAGACCGCGATCGAAACCGCGATCAAGGAACTGGAAGACGTGGTGAAGGGCGACGACAAGGAAGTGATCGAAGCCAAGACCAACGCGCTGATGCAGGCCAGCCACAAGCTCGCCGAACAGATGTACGCCCAGCAAGGCGGCGCCGAAGCGGGCGCGGCCGGCGCGGCGGGTGGCGAAGCCGGCAAGGGCGAGGACGGCAACGTGGTCGATGCCGAGTTCACCGAGGTGAAGGACAACAAGTGAGACGTGAGGAGTGAGGGGTGAGGCGTAAACACCACGACCTGCTGGCCTGGCAGTCGGCCATGCGGCTGGTCGAGGCAGTCTGCGCCTTCACCTCCACGCTCTCGCGTGATGAAGCTTTCAACTTGACCAGCCAGATGCGACGCGCGGCCGTTTCCGTGCCGAGCAACATCGCAGAAGGTGCCGCCCGGATGACCCAAAAGGGAATTCGGGCATTTTCTTGGCATCGCGCGTGGCTCGCTCAGCGAGCTGGAAACCCAGTATTTGTTTGCGTGTCGGCTGGAACTGGCGCAACCGTCTCACTCTCTGGAGGAAGGTCTGAATGAAGTGTTTGGTTTGTTGAGTGGCCTGATTCGCTCGCTCAAGCGCGAATAACGGTACACCTCACACCTCACGCCTCACACCTCACACTCAATGTCCAAAAAAGATTTTTACGACATCCTCGGTGTCAATCGTGATGCCAGCGACGAAGACATCAAGAAGTCCTATCGCAAACTGGCAATGAAGTACCACCCGGACCGCAATCCGGATAGCAAGGAAGCCGAGGAAAAATTCAAGGAGGCCAAGGAGGCCTACGAGATTCTTTCCGACGCGCAAAAGCGCGCCGCGTACGACCAGTACGGCCATGCGGGAGTGGACCCGCAGGCGGGGATGGGCGGCGGCGGCTTTGGCGGCGGTGGCTTTGCCGATGCGTTCTCCGATATCTTCGGCGATATCTTCGGCGGCGGCGGCCGGGGCGGTGGCGGACAGCGTTCCAACGTCTATCGCGGGGCGGACCTGCGCTACAACATGGAGATCACGCTGGAAGAAGCCGCGCGCGGCGTCGAAAAGCAGATCAAGATTCCCTCGCACGAAGAGTGCGATACCTGCCACGGCAGCGGCGCCAAGCCCGGCACCGAAGCCAAGACCTGCCATACCTGCAACGGCCACGGCCAGGTGCGCGTATCGCAGGGCTTCTTCAGCATCCAGCAGACTTGCCCCACCTGCCACGGCAGCGGCAAGTACATCCCCGATCCTTGCCGCACCTGCCACGGCACCGGCCGGGTGCAGACCGCCAAGACCCTGGCGGTGAAAATCCCCGCCGGTGTGGACGAGGGTGATCGCATCCGCCTGTCCGGCGAGGGCGAGCCCGGCGTGAACGGCGGCCCTCCGGGCGACCTGTTCGTGGTGGTTCACCTCAAGCCGCACGGCGTATTCGAGCGCGAAGGCAACGACCTGCACTGCGAAATGCCGATCGGCATCGGAACCGCCGCGCTGGGGGGTGAGATCGAGATTCCCACGCTGGAAGGCAAGGCGCGTATCAGCATCCCGGCTGGTACTCAGACTGGTCAGGTGTTCCGCCTGCGCGGCAAGGGCATCCGTGGTGTACGTACCGCCATCACCGGCGACCTGATGTGCCACGTGGTGCTGGAAACGCCGGTCAACCTGACCAGTCGCCAGAAGGAGCTGCTGAAGGAGTTCGAAGAGATCAGCCAGGGCGATGCGGAAAAACACAACCCGCGCGCCAAGTCCTTCATGGACAAGGTGAAGGCGTTCTTTTCGTCCTGAGGGGCGATGGCCGCAAAAAAAGGCTGGACGATTCCGTCCAGCCTTTTTGCTTTGCGGTTGCCGCCGTTACCCGAACCGGTACACGTCCATCGCCAGCACCCGGTCCGTTACCTCATCGTGCAGCCGGGTTACGCGCTCGCCTTCGGCGGCGCCCAACGCCACGAACAGGGGCAGCAGATGTTCCTCACTGGGATGTGCGCGTTCGGCATGCGGCGCGTGGCGGCGATAGTCGAGCAGCGCACCCAGGTTGCCGGCATCCAGTTGTCCGTGCATCCAGTCCTGGAATGGCGCCACATAGTCGGGCGACACCGGTTCGGGCCCAAAAACATCGTGCAGGTTGTGCGTCATGCTGCCGCTGCCGACGATCAGCACCCCGCTGTCGCGCAGGCTGCGCAGGGCCTGGCCCAGGTGGTAATGCCAGGCGGGGCCCTGGCGCATGTCCAGCGCCAGTTGCACCACCGGGACATCGGCCTTGGGATACATCACGCGCAGCGGCACCCAGGCACCATGATCCAGCCCCCGGGCGGGGTCCGTACGCGGCGTGAAGCCATGATCGGTCAGAGCCTGGAACACTTCGCGGGCCAGGGCGGGATCGCCGGGGGCGGGGTATTGCAGCGCGTACAACGCGGGCGGAAAGCCGCCGAAATCATGGATGGTTTCCGGTTCCGCCACGGCGCTGACGGCGCTGCCGGTGGCATGCCAGTGGGCGGATACCATCAGCACGGCGCGCGGACGCGGCAGGTCCTGGCCGATTTGCGCCCATGCCTTGCCGGCGTTGCCGGCATCCAGCGCCAGCATCGGCGAACCGTGAGAGACGAAAAAGGTGGGCAGGCGGGTCATGGCAAAGCTCCAGTGATGGGGTCGCGAAGCGACTTTTGCCTGGAGTATGCCGCCGCCGATTTATGGGATAAACCGGCGGCAACAGGATAGTTTGTCCTGTTTTTCGGGGTAGACCCGCAGAACGCTACAAGTTGCAGGGTGACGGCAGGCCGCGCGTGGGCACGGTATCGCGGAACGGCACCTTCGCGCCGCGCAGCGTCTTCACCTGCTCGTTGACCTGCGCCGGTGTGAGCATCTCATCCTTCACGTGCAGGACCCAGTCCACCTCCTGCTGGTACTCGCGGCGTGCGGCACCGAGCGAAGCCAGGCCGGTGAACCACAGGTTGAAGTTGATCGACATCGGCACCTCCGGGTAGTAATCGCCCCCGTGCCGGGCAAAGGGCTTGCCGTCGAGGAAATAGTTCACCTGCTGGCCGGCGATGGTCAGCACCAGCGTGTGCCAGCCCTCCTGGCTGCCGGCCACGCGGTCGTACTGATTGTCCTTCCAGAAATTGGGCGCGGGGATGAAGGTCTCCCAGGTGGTGGCGTAGAAATACGCACCGTTGCTGCCCCAGCCGCCGTTGGGCAGATACTCGAAATCGGCCTCGCTGTAGTCGGGGTCCTTGGGTGCCTTCAGCGGACTGATCAGATAGAAGGTCTCGACGATGGGGTCGCCATCCGGCCCGCTCACGGGTGCATCGTGAAACCGTACCCGCGCCGCGTAGGTGCCTTCCAGGTACTTGCGGGCATGGCACAACTGCGCCTGCCGCGTACCCTTGGCGGTGCCGTCGGTGGCGGCGCGCAATTGCAGCAGACGGTTGTTCTTGTCAGCCGGATCGGCGATCACGCGCACGCCATCGGCCCAGAATTGCGCGCCTTCCACGCCGGGCCAGCCACTCCCGGTACGCACGATCCAGCCTTTGGCGGCCATCGCCTGGCGATCCGTGTATTGAAAATCATCGAAAAACAGTTTGGGTTCGGCGTGGGCCAGCGGAGCGAGCGTGGCCAGCAGCACCAGGGCAGGTAATGCGCGCATGGGGATTCCCTCTTTGTCGCGTGAGCGGCGGCTCGGCACGGTGGCAATTGCGCCCGAACGGGGTTTCATGGCTCGATTCGGCTTGGCGTGGCGGTGACCGCGTTGCTCTGTTTGTTGGATTCCGGCCGTACGATGTATGGATTTTGTGAGCCGGACGGCCCACCGCAGGCGGGCCCATGCGGTTATAGCGCGTGGGCCGAACGATTGCCATGCACCGGGCGCATGGCGGTCAGTCCTATAATGCATGGCTACTTGCCCGATGGATTTACCCATGGAAAAAGGAATGCCCAATCTCTTCCTGCCCGGCCTGGACGCCGCCGATCCCGATTGGGCGGAGCAGCGCCACGAGGCACGCTTCCTGGTGAACTGGCGGGTGGCCATCGTTTACGAAGAGCGCGAGCAACGGCTGTCTTTTCGTGGCAGGGCTTTCGATATCTCCCATGGCGGCTTCAGCCTGCATTCCGATTTCAGCCTGCCGATGTCCGACAAGGTGACGGTGCTGATCTCCATCCCGGCCGTGAGTGCGGGCCAGCGCCCCAAGGTGGTCGAGGTGAAGAGCCGGGTGATCTACACCGTGCTCTCCAACGAATTCGGCCTGTTCCGCACTGGCGTCCAGTTCGTCGAGTTCAAGGCCGATGGCCGCGAATCGCTGGACTTCCATCTTTCCTACCGCAATCCCGCGCCGCAGCGGATGCGGCAGGAGTAGCGCGCCGGCGGCGCGCTCCTGCCGCCTCAGGCGGCTTCCCGCCGGGCGATGCCCGCCCAGGGGCGGCGCGTCAGCCATAGCGCCGCCACGCCCAGTCCCAACGTCAGCCCCAGCGCGATACGGGCCACCGCATACCAGCCCAGCGCTTGATATACCCAGCCCGCCAGCCCCGCGGCCAGTGCCACCAGGCAGAAGGTGAAGAGTTCGTTGGCCGATTGCAGCCGCGCACGGGCGGCTGGCGGGCTTTGGGCGATCAGCGTGCTGCCGCCCATGTACATCAGGTTCCAGCCCAGCCCCACCAGCAACAGCGACAGGTGGAAATGGTTCAGTGTCAGGCCGGCCAACGCCATCACGCAGGCCACCAGATTCAGCAAGCCGCCTGCCACCGCGATACGCGGCGCACCGAAGCGGGCGATCAGGCGGCCGGTGATCAGCGAAGGCGCGAACATACCCAGCATGTGCCACTGGATCACGCTGGCGGCGTGTACCGGCGTAAAGCCGCAGCCGGCGATGGCCAGCGGGCTGGCCACCATCATGAACATCATCAGCGCGTAGCCCCCGGCGCAGGCCAGGATGCCGCCCATAGCGGGGGGAGCGGCCAGCACGTCGCGCCAGCGCGGACGCTCGGCAGCGGCCACCACCGGTGGAGGCGCGGGCAGGCGTGTCAGCGCCAGCGGCAGCAGTGCCAGCAAGGCCATCAGCGCCATGCCGATGAAGCTGCCGGCGTACAGCACACCGGGAATCCGGTCCACTGCATAGCCTCCCAGCAGCGGTCCGGCGAAGGCGGCCAGAATGCCACCGCTCAGCACCCACGCCATGGCCGATCCCTTGTGCGCATCGGGCGCGCTTTCCGCCGCCGCATAGCGGTAGTACAACGAAGTGGCCTGGTAAAACCCCTGCAACGGCGCCGCCAGGCAGAACAGCGCGAACGACTGCGCGAACAGCGCCGCCACGCAGGTCATCCCGCCCAGCAAGCCGATCACCGCGCCCAGCGCGAACACCTTGCGATAACCCAGGCGCGCGATCAGCCGTGGCACCACCAGCGTGGCCAGCGCAGTGCTGGCGGTGATCAGCAGATAAGGTACGGTGGCCAGCGCCGGCCATGGCGCCAGCCGCGCCCCGACCAACCCGCTGAACGAGATACCGGTGGCCGTGGCCGCCATGTAGCAGAACTGGCATAGTCCGAGCAGCCACGCGTTTTGTCTGGCGAATGCTGGCTTCATGTTTATTTGTCCTATGACGAAATATTGTTGATTGATGGTACAAACAAAAGTTCTCGCCTGCAAGGGGCGTGGCGCCGAAGATATTTTTCAGCGTGTACGCGACCTGATCGAAGACGGCAGCCTCGGCCAGGGTGAATCCTTGCCACCGATCCGCGCACTGGCACAGGCGCTGGAAGTCAACCGCAATACCGTGGCGGCCGCCTATCGCCGGCTGGTCGCCGCCGGGCTGGCGGAAGCAGCCGGCCGCGCCGGCACACGCGTGGCCCCGCGCACCCGGCTGGGCATGCCGCTCGGCGTCCACGCATTCACCGCGGCGCCCGGGCTGCTGGAACTCGCGTCGGGCAACCCCGACCCGGCATTGCTGCCCGATTACGCCCCCTACCTGGCGGCGTTGCCGCCGATGCCGCCCGCGCTCTATGGCCAGCCCTGCTACCTGCCGGAACTCCAGGCCTGGGGCAGGGACTGGTGGCTGCGCCAGGGCGGCATCGGTGCCACGGTGGCCGAACCGCTGCTGGCGCAAGGCGCGCTGGATGGTATCGAGCGTGTGCTCGCGGCCTGGCTGGCGCCGGGCGACACCGTGCTGGTGGAGGAACCCTGCTTCCCAGGATCGCTGGCGCTGTTGCGGCAAATGGGCGTGACGCTGATCGGGCTGCCGCTCGATGGCGAAGGCATGCTTCCCGATGCGCTGGAAGCCGCGCTGGCGCGCAAGCCCAAGGCACTGCTCTGGACACCGTATTCGCACAATCCCACCGGCGTGAACACGACGCAGGCGCGTGCCGCCGCGTTGCGCGCCATCATCGATACCCATCCTGAGTTGCTGTTGATCGAGGACGATCATTTCGCCGCCTTCAGCGATGCGCCCACGCCATCGCTGGTATCGCCCGGCCGCGCGCGTTGGGCGGCGGTGCGCTCGTTGGCCAAATGGCTGGGGCCGGATATCCGGCTGGCCTTCCTCACCGGCGACGACACCACGCTGACCCGGGTGCAGCGCCGCCAGTACGTCGGCCCGCGTTGGCCCAGCTTCCTGCTGCAACGGCTGGCGCTGGCCCTGTTGCAGGCGCCGGAAGTGGAAGCGCTGCGGCGCCGGGCGGCGCAATGCTATGCCGAGCGCCATGTCGCGCTGACGACGGCGTTGCGGCGGCACGGCCTGGCCGCACAGCCGGGCGGCGGGCTGAATGTCTGGTTGCCACTGGCCGACGATGCCGTGGTGGCGCAGGCGCTGGCCGCACGCGGCTACCTGGTGCGGGCCGGCGACGCCTTCCGTGTCACGCGGCGTTTATCGGCGCTGCGCATCAGTTGCGCTGCGCTGCCGGTCGAGCGCGCCGACGAACTGGCCGATGCCGTCGCCGACTGCCTGGGCGGCCTGGGGGCCGCCGCATGAGTCGCGACCCCACGCGTGAACCGCCGCGCCGTACGCCGCTGCGCTATCGGTTGTCGTTCCGCCAGTTGTTGCTGGTGGCTTTTTTGCTGGTGGGGGCGGTGTTGTCCGCCAGTTCGCTCTATGTGCTGGTCACCCTGGAACGGCTGGCCGCGCACAGTCGCGAATCGGCACGCGAAGCGGTACGGCTGACCGAGGCCGCCGAACGCCTGGGCGAGCGCACGCTCACCATGGAACGCAGTGCGCGGCAGTTCCTGGTGCTGGACGATCCGGTGTTCCGCCAGCGCTTTCTCGATGCCTGGCAGGAAGCTCGCGTCGCGCTCGACACCCTGGCCGGCGTACTGCCCGAGGCGTCGGCCAGCGATTTCGACACCTGGCAGCACCATGGCGAAGGCGCACGTGAGTTGCTGGAAGGCGGCAAGCCCCGGCGCGGCGGCAACGAAGCCGCGCTGTTCGCGCACTTCGCGCAATTGCGCGACGTGAACGAACGGCTGGCGCTGACCGCCAAGCGCCGGGTCGAGCGCGGCAACGACGCACTGATCGCCGAACTGGAGCATCAGCGTGGCCTGCTCGGCGCGCAGGTAGCGGCTGCGGCGGTACTCGCGGTACTGCTCGCCATTGGTTTCGGCCTGTGGCTGACCCGGCCGCTGGCGCGGCTGGAACGTGCCATCGGTCGATTGGGCGACGGCCGGTTCGACCAGGAAATCGTCGTGCGCGGGCCGGATGACCTGCGCCGCGTTGCCGAGCAACTGGATTGGCTGCGTCGTCGCCTGGCCGCGCTGGAAGCCGACAAGGCGCGTTTTCTGCGGCACGTCTCGCACGAACTCAAGACGCCGCTGGCTTCGCTGCGCGAAGGCGTGGCGTTGCTGGACGACGAAGTACCCGGCCCGCTGGGACCGGCGCAGCATGAAGTGGTCGGCATTCTGATGCAGAATGTCGCCGCATTGCAGGCGCAGATCGAAGGCCTGTTGCGCTACAACGCTGCCGTGTTCGACGCCGGCCGCGCCGCGCATCGGCGCGTGGCGCTGCAACCCCTGATCGCGCAGGCCGTCGAAGCCCAGCGGCTGCAATGGCAGGCGCACGCGCTCAATGTCGAGGTGGCAGGCGACGACGCCACGCTGCTGGCGGATGCCGACCAGCTCGGCGTGGTGTTCGGCAACCTGTTGTCCAATGCCATCCGCTTCAGCCCCGAGGGCGGGCGCATCCGCTTCGAACTGGCGACGCAATTGCAGGTGGTGTGGATCGATTGCCGCGACGAAGGCCCTGGTGTGGCGCCGGACGACGCCGCGCGCATCTTCGAGCCGTTCTACCAGGGCCGGCGTCAGCCGCCCGGAGCGCGGCACGGCAGCGGCATCGGCCTGTCCATCGTCCACGAATACATCGCCGTCCTGGGCGGCACCATCGCGCTGCGGCCCAGTGAACGCGGCGCGCATTTCAGGATCGAATTGCCCTTATGAAACGTTTCGCCGCCCTGACCCTGATCCTCGCCCCGCTGTGGCTGGCCGGTTGCGTGACGCCGCCGCCTCCGCCGCCCGTGCCGGTGGTGGAACCCACGCCGACGCCCGAGCCGCTGGTCTACGTCGAGCACCTGCCCAGCGAAGTCGACGCCGTGCTGGTTTACGGCGCCCGTATCCGCGCCTTGCCGGTGGGCGAACTGGCCCGCGAGCTGGCCGCGCTGGCCGGCGACCCCACTGGGCCGGATACCACGCTCAAGCGCGCGCTGGTGCTGTCGCGCATGCACGGCAACGGCGAGCTGGCGCGTGCCATCGGCCTGCTGGATGCGCTGGGCAAATCCACCGACGAAGCCACCACGCCATTCAAGCCACTGGCCGCCGTGCTGCTGGCACAGTTCAACGAACGCCGCAAACTGGAGGACCAGGTGGAGCGCTTGGGACAGCAGGTGAAGGACGAGCAGCGCCGCGCCGACGAGGCCAATGCCAAGGTCGAGGCCCTGAAGAAGATCGAAAGCACGCTGCCCGCGCGGCCCAGCGCACCGGCCAGCAAATGAGCGCCATGTCCGACACCGCCCCGCACCTGCTGCTGATCGACGACGACGCCGATATCCTGCGGCTGCTCACCATTCGCCTCACCGCCGCCGGTTACCGCGTCACCACCGCCGACAGCGGGCAGGCGGCGCTCAACCGGCTGGACATCGAACGGCCAGTGTTGGTGCTGAGCGATGTGCGCCTGCCGGACCGCGACGGGCTGGCGCTGTTCGACGAGATTCGCGCGCGCCATCCGGCGTTGCCGGTGATCCTGCTGACCGCGCACGGCACCATTCCCGATGCGGTGGAAGCCACGTCGCGCGGCGCCTTCGCCTATCTGACCAAGCCGTTCGACGGCCGCATGCTGCTGGACAAGATCGCCCAGGCGCTGGCGCTGACCGCGCCCACCCCCATCGAGGCACCGCGCGGCGAGGAATGGCGCGAAAGCCTGATCAGCCGCAGCCAGCGCATGGCCGAACTGCTGGCCGAAGCCAAACTGGTGGCGGTGACCGATGCCAGCATCCTGATCCGTGGCGAGAGCGGCAGCGGCAAGGAGGTGCTGGCCCGTGCCATCCACCGCGCCAGCCCGCGCGCCAAGGCGCCATTCATTGCGGTGAACTGCGGTGCCATTCCGGAACAACTGCTGGAAAGCGAACTGTTCGGCCACGTGAAGGGCGCGTTCACCGGCGCCGTCGCCAATCATCGCGGGCTGTTCCAGGCCGCCAACGGCGGCACGCTGTTCCTGGACGAGATCGGCGACATGCCGCTCGCCTTGCAGGTGAAGCTGCTGCGCGTATTGCAGGAGCGCGCGGTGCGCCCGGTGGGCGCGGCCGAGGCCGTTGCCATCGACGTACGCATCCTGTCTGCCACTCACCGCGATCTGGATGCGGCAATGGCCGACCATCAGTTCCGCGAGGATCTCTACTACCGCTTGAACGTGGTGACGCTGGCGCTGCCGACGCTGACCGAGCGGCGCGAGGATATCCCGCTGCTGGCCAATCATTTCCTGGCCACGGTGTCCGAGAAGTACGGCCGCCGCGTCAACGGTTTTGCACCCGACGCGCTGGAGGCGCTGTCCACCGCGCCCTGGCCTGGCAATGTGCGGCAGTTGTACAACGTGGTGGAGCAGGTATGCGCGCTGTCCACCGCGCCACTGGTGCCGCTGGCGCTGGTGCAACGCGCGCTGCGCGCACCCGGCATCGAGGTGCTCAGCCTGGCCGAGGCCCGCCAGCGCTTTGAGCGCGATTACCTGGTCAAGCTGCTCAAGCTGACTGGTGGCAATGTGGCGGATGCCGCACGGCTGGCCGATCGCAATCGCACGGAGTTCTATCGCCTGTTGCAAAAGCATGGCCTCACACCGGAGCTGTTCCGTGCGGACGAAGGGCCTGTTGCCGAAGGGCGACAAGAATAACTTCATAAAAAACATGCGCTTGTAGGCTTTACACGCTCATCTGTCGTCAAACAGCGACAGCCTGACGGTGCCCCGCATTGCGCCACGGGGATAGAATCTTCCCAATCTTCTGATTCGATGGTGTTTTTTCGATTTGGCACGGCACTTGCTGTAGGGGTCGATACGAGGCTACCGCCTTTGCACCGCAAGAACCGCGCGCCATCTCGTTCCACTGGCGCGCTACCCAAGGAGATACACCATGACTTTCCGTACCCTGCTTGCCCGCGGCTTCGCCGCCGTCGCCCTGTCCACCGCCGCCGTGGCGCCCTTGTACGCCGCCGATGCCGCAACCGACAGCACGGTGGGGGCCTATGTCGATGACGCCACCATTACCACCAAGGTGAAGGCCGCGCTGATGAAGGACAAGCAAGTATCCGCACTGGACGTGAAGGTCACGACCGACAACGGCGTGGTCATGCTGTCCGGCACGGTGGATACCCCCGATGCCGGCGTACGCGCCATCGAGATCGCCGCCGGCGTGGAAGGCGTGAAGGACGTGAAGAGCGCGCTGACGGTCAAGGCCGGCTGATCCTGGCCGGGCCTTGGGGCCCGGCTGCTTTCGATTCTTTCGATTGAATTGCAATACCCTGCTCTGGGCGACACTCTTGGTGCCGCCCTTTTTTGTTTCCTTTCTTCGTTCTCGCGATCGCGTGAGCGAACGATGAACGGAGAAGGATGAGCCGGAACCACTGGCGGCGGTGGTCGGCGGCTGGTCGTAAGGCTGGTGGGGCAGGTCGCGCAGTGGCTCGCCGGGCAGGGCCTGCCACCCGTGGCGGGGCGGCAGATCAGCGATATCCAGACGTGCTCCCGCTGCGGGCGGCTGGTACCGGTGTGGCCATCATGCCGCGTAGCGCCACATGCGTTGCCCCACCCGAGGTGCGGCTCCTGCCGCTACCGGGCGCGCTGTGCGACTGGCAGGTCGGGCACCCGGGGCGTGACGAGCCGGCACGCGGCCGCTTCGTCGGGCTGGCGACCGCTGGCCCCCATGCGGCGGACTAGATCGCGCGTACCGCAACGAGCAGTTGATCAAGGCAGTCGGCCGGAGAACGATGGGCGGTGTCGATGACGATGTGCCCACTCTCCCACGGTTGATTGTCGCGCGTCTGCACGGCATCCCAGTCGGGCAGCCTCAGGTCCGGGATATCGGTTACCCGGGTTTCCACTCGCCGCCGGTGTTCGGCGACATCCGAACAGACTATTTCGATGTCGACGTGCCGGGCGCCGGTGTCGAGCGATACCTGTTGCCAGTGCCGTCTCGTCAGCATCCACGGGTTGCAGCAATCGGCGATCACGCTGGTACCCAGCATCAGGTTGTCGGCGGCGATGCGTTGCCCCAGCGCATACCCTTCCCCTTGTACAGCCAGCCCGCACAGGTCGCGCAGCGCCTGTTCGACGGTATCGATGCGCAGGTAACAGGCGGGAAGCCGACGGGCGAGTTGCCGCGCCAGCGTGGATTTGCCGACGCCGGGCAGGCCGGCGAAGACACAAAACAGGGGAGGGGATTCATTCATGGGGGGATTCGGGGCAGATGCCCCTCCAAAAGGATTGATATGCCACGCTGATCGTTGCAGGTGCCTGGTTCTCTTTTAGGATCAATTGGTTTGATGTCGTGCGCGCCCGGCCGGGCGCGCCGGGTCCAGAATTCCGTTTCCCCCAGGATTAAACAATGAAAATCGGCATTCGGATGCGATTGCTTGGCTTGATCAGCCTGATTGCGCTGATTCTGACCACGCTCACAGGCTGGCACTACATCGAAAAAACCCGCGCTCCCGTACTGGATCTCACCGGGAACATCGTGCCGACCCTGGCGATCCTGAATCGGCTCAGCACCGAATTCTCCGATTCCCGGAGAAACCTGCTGCTGATGGTGATGGAGCAGGACGAATCCCGGATGCGCGAACTCGAACGGCAATTCAATGCGGGGCAGGAACGAATCCAGGCGCTGATGAGTGACTACGACACGCTGCTATTCGACGAGCAGGATCGTCGCTATGCCATGCAGGCCCGAAAAGAACTGGCCACCTACAACGTATTGGCCCGGCAGGTGATCCTGGCCGCACACCAGCAGCACAAGGCCCAATCGATGGATATGATCAATCGGATGACCGCGCCCCAGGCGACCAAGGTATTCGATCAATTGCTGACGATGTCCCATTACTATGGGCGGCTGACCAGCCAGGCCAACAAGTCCATCAGCAATGGCTTTGCCACGCTGCTTTCAGTGTTGAGCGGGCTTTGCCTGGCGGCGGGGCTGCTGATGCTGTTGACCAGCGAGTTGGTGACGCGCTCGGTGATCGAGCCACTCTACCGGCTGCGTGATTTTGTCGTGGGCATGGTGCAACACCTGGAGCTTTCCCAGCGACTGACGCCGCGTGGTCATGACGAGGTCGCGGAGACCACCCGGGCGTTCAATTCCTTGCTGGATTCGATACAAAATCATCTGCGCGAGTTGCCGTTCCTTGGCGCCGCCCCTGGGGACCACGTGGGATGGCTGCGGGCTCCGGATGATGACGCTGGGCGCAATCCGTCAAAGGAAGCCCCTGCTGCCCTGCCTTCGCCGAATGCCCGTGTCCAGGATGGGGGCACCGTGGATTCCTACGCCTTTGTCGATGCTGCGGAACCCGAGGAGGGGAAAGCCAGGGCCGAGCCACCCGCCGATATCGTCAATGTGCCGGACCGGGACTGCCACCACGCCGAAGTCATTCGGCAAATTGCCGATCAGGCACATGTATTGTCGCGCAACGCCGCCGTTGCGGCGGCCCAGGCAGGGGAGCTGGGCCGGGGCTTTGCGATCTCCGCCGAACAGGTGCGCAGGCTGGCCAGGCGCTCGGCATCCTCTTCCGACGAGATCGTGGGTTCCATCGGTCTGATCCGGCGTGAAGCCAGCCAGGCGGTCGAAGTGATCGACCGCCTGGCCACTGGCGAAAAGGCCGGCCTTGATGATGAGGTTGTTCGGCAACTCAACCTGAATGCCGAAGTGGTGGAGCGGAGAATGGGCTGGATTTCTTCTGCGCTCCAGGCTCATGGCAGCGTCAGTGGCGCAATGGTGCAGGAGATCGACAAGGTGGCGCGGATGACGGAGCAGACCAGCGCCACGGCCCTGGGCACCAGCGAGGTGAGCAATGACCTGCATCGGCTGGCGTGCCAGATGCAGCAACTCATCCGGCAATGCGGCAGCGCGTGAGCCAGCAGCGAATCGAGTGCATTTGAAGGGGGCCCTGACGGGAGCGCCTGGGGTCGGCCGCCCCCGCAAGAGCGCCGGCTGGCATGTGAACCCGCGAAATCAGGCTTCAGCCCATTGCCGTAGCAGATTGTGGTAGTGACTGGTGAGTGCAACCACGTCGGCGTTGTCGCCCAGTTGCGCGCGCAGACGCTGGATGGTCTGGTCCAGCTCGAACAGCATGCCGCGCCTGCCGTCGTCGCGCACCATGCTTTGCAACCAGAAGAACGACGCCACGCGCGCGCCACGCGTCACGGGTGCCACGCAGTGCAGACTGGATGACGGATACAACACCAGATCGCCCGCCGGCAGCTTCACCTCGTGCTGACCATAGGTATCGTTGATCATCAACTCCCCGCCCTCGTATTCGTCCGGTTCCGCCAGGAACAGCGTGCACGAAAGATCGGTGCGCAACATGCCGCCGTCGGGCAGGGCGCGCATCGAGCCGTCCACATGAAATCCATAGTGCTCACCACCTTCGTAGCGATTGAACAGCGGCGGCACCGTGCGCAGCGGTAGCGCGGCGGAGAAATAGAGCGGATGCAGCGCCAGGGCCTGCAGGATCACCGGCCCCCAGTGCCGGGCCAGTGGCGAGCCCTCGGCGAGTTGCCGGTTCTGCTTTACCGCCGCGCCCTGCGGCCCCACCGTGCGGCGGCCGTCCACCCAGTCGGCGCTGTCAAGGTCGGCACGCAAGGTGCGCAACTGGTCCGGGTTCAGTACTTGGGGAAGGTGCAGCAGCATGACGCGTCCTTTGCGGATGACCAATGACAACGCCGCCTCGCGCGAACGAGGCGGCGCAGCGGCGGATGAACATGGAATTATTCAGCCGCCCCCGAGCGCCAGCGGTTTCCCACTGGCGGCAGGCGCTCAGAAAGTGAAGTTGGCGGTGAGGCGTGCCGAACGCGGCGTGCCCGGCGTATAACGGTAACCGCTCTTGTTGATGGCGGCCACGTAGTCTTCGTCGAACAGGTTGTACACGTTCAGTTGCAGGTTGATGTTCTTGTTGACCGCGTAGGCGGCCATGCCATCGAACACCCAGTACGATTCGACATACTTCGGCGTGCCGACCGCGCCGTCCTTGCCGCGCTGCAACTGGCCGACATAACGTCCGCCACCGGCCACCGTGATGCCGTGGCCCAGGTTGTACGAGGTCCACGCGGTGAAGGCATTCTTCGGCGTGTAGTTCAGGTCCTTGCTGTCGTCATTGCCGACATTGGCGCCGCTCAGCACCTCGGTATCCATGATCGTGAAGCCTGCGCTGATGCCCCAGGCCTTGGTGATCTGGCCGACCGCGCCCAATTCGATGCCCTGCACCCGCTTCTTGCCGGTCTGGTAGTACTGGAGATCGACCGGGTCCTGCTCGACCTCGTTGCGTACTTCGGTACGGTAGATTGCGGCCGACAACGACAACTGCTGGTCCAGCAGATCCCACTTGGTGCCGATTTCTGCGGTGCGGGCTTCCTGCGGCTTGTAGTCCGGGTTTCCGGCGTTGTTGGCGTTGGTGCTCAGCGTGAAGTTGGAGCCGCCCGGAGGTTGCTGCGAGGTGGCGTAGTTGGCGTAGATGCTGCCGTTGGGTGCCGGCTTGTAGAGCACGCCCAGCTTCCAGTTGAACAGCGTATCCGAATCGTCGAGATCGGCGGCGGTCACCAGCGTACCGGTGGCCGCGCCGTTGCATGGGATGGCGCTGTTACCGGTGCCGCCGCACGCAGCGATGTTCTGGTACTCGGTCTTGTACCGCTCCACGCGCATGCCACCATTGATCTGCCATTGCTCGTTCAGCTTGAGGGTATCGAACAGGTAGGCGGCGGCGGTGCGTGTTTCACCGTCGGCATGACCGCCGTTCAGCGCCCATGTCATCCCCGAAACGTTCGGGTCGGGATCGTACAGGTTGGCGGCGGGCCAGTTGCCGGTGCGCACCGTCGACAGATTGGTCTGCTTTTCCTGGATGAACTCGATGCCGGCGCTCAGGTCATGCGTGATACCGCCGGTGACCAGGGTGGCGTTCACATTGGTCTGGTTGGTGAGGATTTCGTTGGTCTGATTCTTGAACGTCGGGCTGCTGCGCGCCAGGGTCCAGGTGGACGGATCGGCCGGGTTGGGTGTCAGCAGATTGGCGGTGGAGCCCATGAACGAGGTCAGCAGGTAATCCTGGCGGGTCTTGCCCCAGCGAGTGGTATTGCGCAGCGTGGCGGTCGGAGACAGATCGTGCTCCACCGTGAACGTCACCATGTCGGTACGCACATCGTCATAGTCGGACGTGGTGCCATAGAAATTCTCGGGGTTCACGCGGCCCGCATCGGTGAGGAACGGGCGCTTGGGATCGGGGCTGCTGTAGCCGGGCAGGCCAATGGTGGGTACGCCACCATCCGGCATGTTGTTTTGCTGGACATGCATGAGATCGAGGAACGCACGGGTCGGCGAGCCGAGGCCATAGGCCAGCGACGCGGCAACGCCCCAGCGATCGTTCTCGACTTCATCGCGACCTTCGACGCCGCCTTGCTGGCCCATCACATTCAGCCGGATCGCAGCCCCTTCGATGGCGGTGATGGCGCGGTTGAGGTCCGCGGTGGCGCGCAGGTAGTCATTGCCGGCGGTCAGCGATGCCGCGCTGGCGTTTTCCAGCGAAGCGCGCTTGGTCACCAGATTGATCGCGCCGGTGGGGGCGCTGCGGCCATAGTCGGTGCCTGCCGGACCCTTGGTCACTTCGATCTGGCCCACATTGAAGGTATCGCGCGATACCGACCCCAGGTCACGCACACCATCCACATAGATACTGTTGGAGGTATCGAAGCCACGCATGTAGATGGCGTCGCCGGTGGTGGTGTTGCCATTCTCGCCCAGGAAGAAAGTGCTCACCCCCGGGCTGTTACGCAACGCTTCGGTCAGCGTGGTTGCACCCTGTTCCTTGACCAGTTGCTCGCTGATCACCGAAATCGTCTGCGTGGTATTCAGCAGCGGCTCGGTGAATTTGGGCGACGAAACGCGATCGACCTTGTATTCGGGTTGCTCGGTGGGCGCGGTGACGGTCACCGTCGGCAACGTGGCTTCCGCCGCCACCGAGGCAGCGGGAACCGCGAGGGCCAGCAGGGTGGCTGCGGTGGTGGATTTCAACGCGGGCGCGCAGTGCGCACCGTGCTTGCGGCTACGGATGTAGGCCATGAAGTGATACTCCCTGAGTGGTAAGTCGTGCTTGTAGCCGACGCTCTGACGGCGTCATGCAAATGCGAATTTCTCGTAATTGTAACAATACATCTGAGAATTATTCTCATTTATTTTGTGTTTGGAATGAGTAAGCAAGTAGAAAGAAGATTGGAGAAGGCTGACAAAGCTTCATTTCCATGGTGACGTGTGACAGTGGGGCGCACCCAATGAAAAAGCCCCCAAAGTTGGGGGCTTCTTGTTAGACACCTGGCGAACGCATTCGCGCGTTCCTTTCGAGTACGCCATCTTCGACTTGGTGCGTGGGCACGTCTGCTGGCGAAGGTCATGTTTACCTGGTCATTGCAGAAGAGAATCGAGATCGACGGGACGGAGGCATCAGCCCCCGCGTTCAGCGGTGAGTGTCATGAGGTCCATACCGTGATGAAGCCCGATGAGAATCGAAGAGGGCGCTTGGCGAAGCGAAAGCAGCGCCCAGGAATCAATTCTGCTGTTGCGGTGGCACGTAGGAGTGCTGTGCATCGCGCTGATAGCGGTCCTCGGGATCGATCTGGCTTTGCGCGACCACGTCCTCTGGCCATTGCGGGATTTTGCAGGTACGCATCGTTACCCAGCGAACGATGGCGAGTGGGAACAGCAACGGCGACATCAGCCAAGCCAGCAGTGGCGCGACGCTGAACTCAGCCATTAGACGCTGAAAACCGAACCAGAAAGTTTCATGTCGGTCGGTGATATCCAGCGTGTATTGCACCTTGTCCAGCAATTGAGCGGGGCCTTTTTCCATGTAGTGGCGTACGAATTCCCATTGCGCCAGCAGGTAGGGACTATCCCAACTGGCGTAGGTCGGTAGCACAAAAGTTTCGAGCACCGTGGAGCGATCCTCGCTGAGCACGTGCCCCCGCACCTCCCAAAAATTGCGCATCTGGGCGGGGTTGAGCGCGAAATGAATCTCGCGCCAAGGCACGCTCAATGTGGTGCCATCCAGGCGAAATACGTGCACCATGCCGGTCTTGCGATTGAAGCGCAGTGGGTAATGGGTATAACAGAAAGCTTCCTTTTTGAGAAACCATAGCGCAAGCAAGGATGGGATTGCGACAGAAACCAGAATGATAGGGACGAATAGCAGCGACTCTGACTGCTGCGCTGCACTTTCTGTGGGGTATTTGCTAATGGCAATATTCAGAATGCTCAAGGCTGTATAACTGCAAAGCAAGCTCACAAAGCTTGTAAATGCAGCCATCAGGCCTTTCCATGGGTAAAATTTATCGCTGCACTCGAGATAAGTAGAATTAATTTTAATTACCGAGATTTGAGCCAATGGCTCTGCATTGCTGGCTTTGTTCTGCGGCAAGTGGTGCTGCTTTTCAGCATCACTTAGTGGGCGGTTGACCTGGTATTTGGCGGTCAGGCCGGCGTAGTCCACTACTCGTCGATCCTTTTGAATTTGAGCATTTTTTCTTCACGGATTGAGTTCGGCGTACGCAGGAGCGAAAGGGGCCAGCGTGGCAGTTTCACTTCTGTGGTGGCGGGACGTAGGGATGCTGAGCATCACGCTGATAGCGATCCTTGGGATCAATCTGGCTTTGCGCGACCACGTCTGCCGGCCATTGCGGGATTTTGCAGGTACGCATCGTTACCCAGCGCACTATCGCGAGACACAGCAATAGCGGAGATACCAGCCAAGCCAGCAATGGCACGCTACTCAATCCCGCCATCAGGACATGGAACCCGAACCAGAAGGTCTCGCGTTGGTCGGCGATATCCAGCGTGTGCTGCACTTGATCCAGTAATTGTGCGGGCCCTTTTTCCATGTAGTGCCGCACGAACTCCCATTGCGCCAACAGGTATGGACTCTCCTGGAGAGAATAATTTGGCAAGACAAATGTTTCGAGCACCGTGGAGCGATCCTCGCTGAGCACGTGCCCACGCACCTCCCAGAAATCACGCATCTGGGCCGGGTTGAGCGCGAAATGAATCTCGCGCCAGGGCACGCTCAATGTGGTGCCATCCAGGCGAAATACGTGCACCATGCCGGTCTTGCGATTGAAGCGCAGTGGGTAATGGGTGTATCGGAAGGCTTCTTTTTTTAGAAACCAAAGTGCCAGCAGTACCACCGGGGCCGACATGGCACACATAGCCAAGAAGGTGAGTATGGATTGTTGTCGTTGATCTGCACTGATTCCAGGCCATTGAGCTACGCTGATCATGACAATACTGATGAGGGCATAACCAATCAGCAAAATTGCAGAGCCCGTACATGCTGCCATTAAACCCTTCCAGGCGTAAAACTTGTCACAGCACTCCAGATAGGTCGAGTTCATACGGATAACCGAGAGCTGGTATAAGGGCTTGGCAGAGCTAGCTTTGGCCTGCGGTAGATGGTGCTGCTTTTCAGCATCGCTCAATGGGCGATTGACCTTGTACTTGGCGGTGAGCCCAGCGTAATCCATTACTCGTAAATCCTTTGGAGTTCCAACATTTCTTCATCAAGTGAGCGAAAACTCTTGTTGCCAAAAAAGCTTTGCTTTAGCCATTCCTGGACCGGATTGGGTTTGAAGTATTCAATGAGTACAGAGATGCACAAGGCTAGCAGGATCAGAATGAGGCCGACGCCGGTGGCTGCGGCAAAGGTTCCAAACATGATGATCAATGTGCCCGCCATCCCTAGCAAGGCTGAGGAGAAATAGCCCAGGGCAAGGCCTTGATTCCCTTTGCTTTGTTCAGCTAGTCCCTTTTTGAAGTCCCAGAAAGCGACAATACCAGCACCAACTACTCCGAGGCCTTTACCTATAACGCGCATTCCTTGGGCAAGCATCTGGGACGCTGCCGGTCCCAACCTCAACGCAGCAAGTGGGATCTTGGAAACCGCCGTCCCCAGCGATTCCGCCACCGTACCGCCAAAGGCCGCCCAGCCGGCGCGATAGCGCCATGTGGCATCGTCTTTGTCTTTCCCGGTCTTGTTGGCTTTTTCAAGATCCTCGGTCAGTTTGCCCAGCGCCACCCATTGCAACAACGCCGCCACGGCGCCGAAGGCCAGGGGGAGCGAGCCTTTCAGGCGGATCACGCCTTTGTTCACGCTTTGCCGCCAGCGCGATAGTTCCATCTTGCGCAGCTCGTCCACATTGGCCAGCGCCTTGGCGAGTGCCTTGGCGCGTTCGGTCTGCTTGCCGCCGGCGGCTACCTTTTCGAGGTCGTCCAGGCCAGCGATGACCAGGAATTTCTTCTGCCGTGTTCCTTCCAGCTTGATGCCCTTGATCTGCATCAGCCGCAGTTCACGGTTGACCGCAGCCTTGAGGCCATGCGGCGGCAGCGTTTCGCCGCGGGCCTTGATCAGTTCTTCGACCACATACGCCTGGAAGTCGCGCAGGTTGCCCTTGAATTCGATGCGCAGGATCGGCGCCTTGCTGACTACGCCGACGGCCACCAGCGCTTCCGGCAAGGCTCCGCTCTCGGCCACGGTCTTCATGCTGCGCATGATCGGGCCGGTCATTTGCACGATAAGCCGCCCGATCAGGTCGGGCTTGTTTTCCAGGGTGCGGTCGATGGAGGCACCCACGCCGCCGATCATGCCATCCCACGGCAGGCCGCGTGGATCGACGCTGACTGTGGCGCCTTTGGCGATCACCTTGGCGTATTCGCCTTGATTCAGGATCAGGCCACGCAGTAGCAGGTTTTTCTTGTCGTCCAGGCGGCCGTGCATCCATTCGCTGTAGAGATCGAAGCAGGCCTGTTTGTCCTGGGTGGCGCCGACGCACAGCGAAAGCACGCTGGTATAGACTTGGCCGCTGTCGGTGTTGTGTTCATCGAAGTTGCATTCGAAGACATTGGCCATGCGCTGGCTTTTCATCCAGGCGGCGTGGGCTACGGCCAGTGGGCCGATGTAGCTGGCATCCAGTTCGCCGAGTTTTTTGTCGAACTCTTTCTGGAACTTGGCCCGTTCCGGCTCGTGGTAGCTGGTCTGATACTTCTTCCAGGCTTTGGTCTTGTAGTCTTCCAGGGTGTCGGCCGATACCTTGCCCATGGCATCGTAGCTGCGCCGGCCGCTTTCGGTCATCAGCAGCATGCCATTGCTTTGCGCCAGCATCTGGCCTTGCGCCATGTCTGCGTCAGCCATCGCTTCTTCTTCGGCATGGCGGTAGATGCCGGCCTGAATGCTCTGGATTGCGGTGCTGACGGTCAGTTTGCGGTGATGATCGGTCCGCGTCATGAAGGCATTGAGCGTGCTGGTCATCAGCGTGGCCAGATCCATGGCCAGCCCCGCAGGATCGTTCAACGCCACGAATACGCCCTTGCCGCGATTCAGGTTTTCGAAGTCGTGGATCAATGCTTTCGACTGGCCGGTACGCTGGTTGAACTGCGCGGGGCTGAAAGCGAAGGTCTTTTTGTTCAAGCCCGGGGTGTATTCCGCGATGTAGCTCGCATGCAGGTGGATGCCGCCGGCATGGCGATGGGTGCCTGAGCCCAGCCACTTCGCCACGTCGAACTCCCGCATATGCAATTTTCGATAGCTGGCCTCTTGATGGCGCTGCCACACCGTCTTGGTCCATTCCACGTCGGAGAAACCGAACCACACCTTGCCGGCCTCGGTTGGTGTGGAAAGGGTAATGCAGCCCGCAATGACCCCGTTCTTCTCGGGGTTGCAGGGTACGATCTTCTTGGGGTTGCCCGTAATCGCCGGCGGGGTGGGGCCGGTCTTGGGGATGTCGAACGGCATGTAGTAGCCGTCGGGGGTGATGAAATAGCCGTACCAGCGATTGCGTTTCTCGTCGAAGACATAAAGGTACCCGCTGCGCAGCAGGCGTTGGGTATACATCGCAGCATCCTTCAGCTCGATCTTGGCACCACCCTGGTCGGTGACGATGAAGCCGCCCTGAACCTCCGGGGCCCCCGAGTCATGTGGGGCGATGGCATAGCGGGTCAGCAGGATGGGCAAGCCACGCTTGTCGCACATCTTGCACTTGGTTTTGCATTCGCTCATGGCTATGAATTCTCGAAAAAAGCGGCTCAGTGCGCGAGGTGGCCGGCAATGCCGGCCCATTCCGGCGCTTCGATCAAGGCGCAGGCATCGGCATAGGTGGTTTGGCCGGCGCGAACGCGCGCCAGCAACTGCTGGATGCGGTCATCCAGATGAAATACCGCGCCGTGACGTAGCGCGTGCGAGGCAAACTCGATCAGGTCGGCTTCATCCTGCAAGCCATAGCGTTGTTGCGCGGTGCTCAGCGCGGCATCTGCCTGCCTTGCCGCGATGGCAAGCGCCGCAAGGTCGGCCCAGCCCGGGTGGTCTGACGCCAGCTCGCAGCTCAATGCGGTATTGATCAAGCCCACCCGATCCAGTTGCAGGCGTTGCTGGCGATCCACCCCCCAGTACCGGCCAGGTACCGGTGTCTGGGCGCAGGGCAAGTGGGTCCAGCTTCCTTTCAGGTAACAGGTCCACCGTGTGATGGGGCCGAAGAGTTCAGCAAGCTGTTCCCGGTTCAAAATCCAGGAAAGGTGGGCAAATACCCGGGGATCGTAGTAGCGCAGCAGTGCCCTGCCTTGCGGCGCGCGCAGTAAAAGGCGGGTGGTCAGATGTTGCATGAGCTGACCGAAGTCCGCGGTGGGGGCCTCCAGCAGGCAGGCCAGCAACACATCGTCTTCGCCCTGCTGTGCAGCCAGCAGGTTATCGCAGACCAGTTCCCGCTGTGGCGCGGTCAAGGCTCCCAGCGGCAACAATGCAGGCATCTTGTCCGCATCCGATTGCAGCGGGCTGGGCACCAGTGGATGCAGTGGCAGGCCCTGATGCCAGGGGGCTGGATTGACCGCGGCGCGATCCACGATGGCGTAGTGATGCTGGGCCAGCAAGGTTTGAGGGGCTCGGGATGACATGAAGTCAGTCCCCGACCGGGACGGTCGCACCGCCTTGTGCCACGGCAACCTGGTTTTGTGCCGCGCAGACCTTGCCCTGAGGCATTTCGTTTTCGAAGGCCATACTGGCCGGCCCACTAAAATCGAACCCACTCCCCTTGAAGCTCACCGAACCCGGCGCATGGATCTCGATATCGCCACCCTTGAGCCGCACATAGGCACCGGCACAGGTCAGCAGCAGCTCCTGCCCGGCGGCGAGCGTGAGCTTCTGCTTGTTGGCGTAGAGGCGCACGTTCTTGTCGCCGACGATTTCGACATCGCCCGATTGCGCATGCAGGTTCGCATGCCCCTTGGCCGTGATCAG